>MBFK01000008.1 GCA_001704765.1 Sinorhizobium shofinae | reverse complement strand
CGGGCTTTACCCGCGGAAAAATCGAGAATAATCCAACAATATCAGCGACTTGCCGTTTATGGACGGGCACTAGACTAGCGCTCGGCTTTCTTCAGAGAGTCCAGGCGATACTGCAGCAGTCGTATCATTCGGCGGTCGAAGTTCGCTGCCTCCGTCCGGTCAAAGCGCGCCTGGTCCTTGTCGTGGTTTGCGACTTCGGAGGCACTCACCTCGGCCACCCGGGCCTGCATACGCTCGCAATCCGTCTCCGGCTTCAGCCCAAGAAACGTCCTTTCCATGTGACGAGCGTGATTGCGCGCGATTTCCGCATGGCGCTCCTCATGGCGCTTGATGTCGGCCGCCAGCGTATCCCAGACGAGAGCGAGATCGCGGCCTGCCTGTCGGCGGTATTTCCAGCGCGGCAAGATGATGCGCGTGGTCAGCGTGACGCGTGCCGTGCCGACCGCACAGCGTCCGCCGCGACCGACATAGGTTATGGTGCCGCCGAACTTGATGCGTGTGGCGCCGGGGTGGCGGGTGCCGGTGTTCTTCATCAGCGGGCCGCTCGATGCAAGGGCCTTGTCAAGTTCCGCCGCCGTGCGTCCGCCGATAGAGAAATAGGTAACGCTCTTATTGATCAAGGTCTCGCCCGAGGCGTTGCTGAGCGGAAGGCCGACGAGAAATGCAATCAGGGCGGCTCTCAGCGGATTACGAACTCGGAACATTGGTCGGCACTCTTGCATTGAAGTTGCCGCAAGCTTGGGGCATAGCCGGGGCGAGCGCAACAGAAATCGGCCCATTCCGACGTCGACAAATCGATAGCTGCGTGAAAGAGTCGTGCTAACCCTTTGCTTTCAAAGGCGCTCACTCTCCACAATGCCGACGAGGATGGCGCCGCTCAAAGCCGCGGACCGCCCGAAGATGACCTACAATCCATTTCAAATATGTCGTTGGCAGTTGGCGCATGGGCGCACCCTGGACCTGGGGCAGCGCGGCGTGCTGATGGCGATCATCAATGTCACGCCGGATTCCTTTTCCGATGGCGGCCGCTTCGCCGATGCCACGGCGGCTGTCGCCGCAGCGACGCGCGCCCTCGAGGATGGGGCGGCGATCCTGGACATCGGCGGAGAGTCGACCCGCCCCGACGCGGATCCGGTCGACGCCGCCGAGGAACAGGCGCGTATTCTCCCGGTCATCAAGGCACTGGCTCGCCAGACGGATGCGATCATGTCGGTCGATACCTATCGCGCCGAAACGGCGCGCCTGGCGGTGGAAGCCGGCGCGCATATTGTCAACGATGTGCACGGTCTGCAGCGAGAACCAGCGATCGCGCAAGTCGCTGCCGAGACGGGCGCCGGACTTTGCATCATGCATACGGGGCGCGATCGTCAGAAGCTCGGCGATGTCGTCGAGGATCAGTTCCATTTTCTGAGCCATTCGTTGCAGATTGCCTCCGAGGCAGGCGTTGCGCGCGACCAGATCGTCCTTGATCCCGGTTATGGCTTCGCAAAGGAAGCGGATGAAAATCTGGAGCTCATGGCGCGTTTTGCAGAATTGCACCGGTTCGGCTTGCCGTTCTTGGTCGGTACATCGCGCAAGCGCTTCATCGGCGCCGTTACCGGTCGCGAGGCGAAAGACCGCGACGCCGGTACCGCAGCGACGACTGCGCTCCTCAGGGCTGCCGGTGCTGCGATCTTTCGGGTGCATGATGTCGCAATCAACAGGGATGCACTGGCGATGGCGGATGCTATGCTCATCGCAAAGAACAGCCGACGGGACACGAAGCCATGACTGCGACCTACACGATTACCCTGAAGAACTGCGCTTTCTTTGCCCGCCATGGCGTGCTCGACGAGGAGGAATTCCTCGGCCAACGTTTCTTCGTGGACGCCGAACTCGAGGTGGAGCAGGGCACGGCGCTGGCCGAAGACTGCATCGACGACACCGTGCATTATGGTATCGCCTTTGCCGAGATCGAAAGGATCGTGACCGGACGCAGGCGCTACCTGATCGAGGCTCTCGCCCTGGAAGTAGCCAAGACATTGTGCGCACGTTTCCAGCAGATACGCCGGGCCAAAGTTTCCATCCGCAAGCCTAACGCTCCGGTCCCAGGCATACTGGACTACGTGGAAGTCACGGTCGAGCATGTTGCCGGGTAAGAAGTGGCGGCGCGCTACTCTGGGGCTGGGTGGCAATATCGGCGATCCGCGCCGCGCTATGGCGGACGCCTTGCGGGCGCTCGATGAGCGGCCGGATTGCCGGGTCACGGCAGTTTCGCGGCTCTACCGGACGCCGCCCTGGGGCAAGACGGACCAGGATTGGTTCTTCAATTCCTGCGCAGCGGTCGAAACCACGCGCGATCCGGAAGCGCTGCTTGAAACCTGCCTCGAGATCGAGCGGGTAATGAAGCGCGTCCGCAAGGAGCGCTGGGGGCCGCGCACGATCGATATCGATCTTCTGACCTTTGAAGGAGCGAACTTGGCAAGCGACAGGCTGGAATTGCCTCATCCGCGTATGACCGAGCGTGGCTTCGTGTTGATGCCGCTCGCCGATTTTGCGGCCGACCTCGAAGTAGCCGGCAGAACCGTCGGCGAGTGGTTGGCGGACGCAGACGTGACTGGAATAGAAGTGGCCGACGAGAAGGCCGACTGGTGGCGGGCCCGCAATTGACGGCGTTACGCTCGATATCTGGAGGGCCGTGGTGCGATTATTGATCGTCACCGACATCCACGGACGGCCGTCAGCCAATCATTGCTTGTCGCGCCGTTTGCCTGGCGTGCAGCAATCGCTCGTTCGTACTGTAAGCGTCTCCGAATTGCTTGGCGTGGACGATACGGGCGAACGCCTGCATCGCGATCTTGTTGAAAACGATGGATTTATCCGGGCAGCCAAACGTCTGCTGGGCCTTGTGGAATTTGCCGATGTTGCCCTGGGCTATAGCGCCGGCGGCACGGTCCTATGGCACAGCGTGCTTCACGGTTTGGCCGTTGGCCGCCTGCTGTGCATATCCTCGACAAGGCTACGCGCGGTAAATGCTTCGACGATGCCGAAGCCGGCTTTGGTCGTTTTTGGCGAGAATGATCCGAATCGACCCCCAGTTGCTGGGCAAGAGGCTCGGCTGTGCAAAGCTATACAGTCCCTGACGCCGGTCATGACTTCTACGCTATCGAAGGATCCGCGCGCCAGCTGTGTCTTGCCAGGATCGCGGGCTTCCTCAACCTGTTATAGCTGCCGGCCCCGCCAATGCTCGGAGCCGATCGATGCAGCTACTTGATCGAGCCGACGGCGATGTTGTCCATCTGCCTGTTGAGGCTGACGCCGATAACCGGCACCATCGTCTCCTCGACCTTGACGGAAATCGTGATGTTCATCGTCTCTGCGTCCTGCAGGCGGGCAATCATCGCACCATTCAGTTTCTTGCGGTTAATTCCAACGACAACCTTGTCGCTGGCGACGTTGCCGGAAACGATGTCCAAGCCCTTGCCATCCGCGCCATCGAGGAATTTTCCGGTATAGCTGGCACCCTTCTGCGTGATCATCGCCGACATCGGCTGCTTGAACACGCCGACGCGGCAGAAGCCGTCGAGCTTTATCCCGGCATCCTTGCCCGAGGCCGGCTCGCCCCTCAGGTCGCAGGTGAATTTGGTGCCCTTATATTTACCGGCCACGATTTCGCCGGGGCCCTTCCATTGGCCGGCGACCTTCTCGAAGAAGGCCTTATCCCGGGCGCCGGAAGACGCTGGCGTCGCGATGCCGACAGTGGCTGCAAGCGCGATGGCGGCAACGCCGCGAACAATCAAAGAAGGGCGCGAGAACATGATCGGTCCTTGATGGGTCAACGTCGAAATCTGGCAACCACATTTGCGTTAAAATGGTTAATGGACGGTTTCTGCGCCGCTCCGGAAAGCATTCTTCAAGCTCCATTCTCGCCTCCGGATCTCGAAGCGCCGGGCGTCAAATCAGCCAGAAAATCACCTATGCCCGGACGCTTCAAAGCGCGGAACGGCATCGGCCGGCAAAGATCCATGGCAGCAATGCCGATGCGCGCGGTCATGAGGCCGTTAATCACGCCCTCGCCGAGGCGGGCGGAGAGTTTGGAAGCCAGACCGTGGCCGAGAACTTGCTGAATCAGGCTGTCGCCGGCGGCGATGGAGCCGGTGACCGCCAGATGGGCGATCACATCGCGCATCAGCCGCAGCAGGCCGAGCGTGCCGGGCCGTCCTCCATAGAGCTCCGCCATCGCCCGGATCATCCGCGCCGACTCGTAAAGAACGTAGCCGAGATCGACGAGCGCACGGGGGCTGACAGCGGTGACGATCGAGACGCGTTTCGACGCGGCCAGGATGATTCGGCGGGCGTCGCGGTCGAGCGGGGCCAGGAGCTCGCGCTCCGTCAGTTCGAGGAGATGGGGCGCGTCGATGATCTCGCCCTCGGTTTCCGCAAGCCGCGCCCGGCCATTGGCAGTGCGGGGATTGGCGGCAAGCAGGTGGACCAGTCGCGCAGTCGTAGCTCGTGCGGCCTTGCTGTTGCCGAGCGTCGTCGCTTCGGTGACCTCCGATTTCAGTTTCTGGATCGCCGTCAGCTGCATCATGCCGCCGAGTTCGCGGCCGACGACGACCAGGAAGGCGAGGGTGCCGATCGCCGCGACGGCGATCGCCGTATAGCCGAGCCAATCGGCGCGCGAGAAGAGATCACGCACAAGGTGGTCGATCCACAGCCCCGTAGCGAGCGAAAGGAAAATGGCAAACGCCCCGGCAGCCACCTTGCCGAAGGAGAGGCGGTGCCGGCGGGGGCGGGCCTCGGGCGGATCGAGCGCCTCGATTGCGGCGGTCGTCGCCACGAACGGGTCCTCCGCATCGGGCGTCATTATGACCTTGTCGCTGAAGCTCGCGGGTGGACGCCGTGGTGGTTGCGTGCGCTGTTCGGCGCGTGCTTCGGGTTCCATTGGGAAGACGGCGGGCTTTCGGGGGCGATGCTTCGGATCGTCGTTCATGCGAGTCGATCTCCAAGCAGGAACTGCATGGCCCGGTCGAGCCGGATGTGCGGTACGGAGAGCTTCAATCCGCCCCGTGTCTCCTCGAGATGAGGAGGGCGGAAGCGCACGAAATTGAGCTCCGGCATTGCGTGCTCCGATTCGGCAGGGGTTGGCGCGGAACTGCCGTCAATATCCTGGAAAAGGACTTCAGGATCCTCCGGTAAATCACCAGGAAATATGGCTGTTTTCCTCTCGCCGTCAAAAACCTCTCCGTTAATTCTCTCACCAGCGATTGGCGTGCCGACGATGACGGGCAAGGCGTGTCCGTCATGATTGACGGTCGCCTCGCGCGTAGCCCGGACAGAGGCAAGTGCCATCACTTCGAGGCCGGCGCCGCTCATGCCGATACGATCGGCGGCACGGCCGACGAGGCGCGCGGCGATGCGCTCAAGCCGATCATGACTCTCATGGTGAAGGTGATCGGCCTTCGTGGCGGCGATCAGCACCCGATCGATTCGGCGCGTGAGGAAGGTGGAGAGCCAGGAGTTGGTCCCGGGTCGAAAGCAGGCGAGCACGTCTGCGAGGGCCTGCTCCAAGTCCCTCAATGCCTCCGGGCCGCGATTGATCGCTTGCAGGGCGTCGACGAGCACGATCTGGCGGTCGAGGCGGGCAAAGTGCTCGCGGAAGAACGGGCTCACCACATGCGTCTTGTAGGCTTCGTATCGCCGTTCCATCATCGCCCAGAGCGAACCCTTGGACGCCCGGCCTTCAGGCAAATCCGGGAGCGGAGAGAAGGTGAGCGCGGGCGACCCCTCGAGGTCGCCCGGCATCAGAAAACGGCCGGGCGGCAGGGTGGAGAGCGAATGGTCGTCTTCCTTGCAGGCCTTGAGATAGGCGGTGAAGCTCTCTGCGAGGCGGCGGGCGCTGCCCTCGTCGGCCACCGTTTCCGCTCCGCTCGCGGAGGCGAGCGCCAGCCACTCACGAGACAGCGCAGCGCGTGCGCCGGTACGCGCCCGCTTTACGGTCGTCTCGCTGAATTGGCGGAAATCCTGGGCGAGCAGTGGCAGATCCAGCATCCATTCGCCCGGATAGTCGACGATATCGATCGACAGGCGCCCCGCAGAAAACATCCGGTTCCAACCGCTTGCACTTTCGTAGTCGAGGGTGATGCGCAATTGCGAGATCGCCCTTGTCGAATCCGGCCAGACACGGTCGCGCACGAGTGCGGCAATATGGTCCTCGTACTGAAAGCGCGGCACCGCATCGTCGGGCTGCGGCTCGAGCCTTACCTTCGATACCCGGCCGGATCGGACCGGCTCGAAAAGCGGCAGGCGTCCGCCATTCAGCAGGTTGTGCACCAGCGAAGAGATGAAAACGGTCTTGCCTGCTCGCGACAGGCCCGTCACGCCGAGCCGGAGGGAAGGACTGACGAGCCCGGCCGCGCGATCGGCGAGGTTGTCCAAGGCGATCTGCGCGCCGTCTTTGAAGCTGGTCAGTAAGGACGCCAAATGTCTCCGCCCCTTGGGGATTGTTCCATCGATCCAGCGTTACTGCCGGTACCCCATTGGGTTACGGGCATCCACGTGTTTTGCGATATAGGAAATGTTTCCGTCGGCGCAATGATGCACCGCTATTTGACTGCTCCCCGGGCCTAATTCGAACGTGCTGAAGGACCGGTTCACCGCCTCATTACTTCCTCGGGCTCGGGGACCAGCAATGTCGAAAGTGCCACAGCCGAGATGCGACCGGCCGTGGGACGTGCCGAGAAGTCGATGACCGCCAGTCCGGCGGGCGGATAGCCGTTCGCCAATGCCGCAGCGGATTGCTCCTCGCCAAGGAACTTGCGGAAAACGTCCTCGATCATGGGATTGTGTCCGATCAGCATCAGAGACGTCCGGTCAACGTGCGCCTCGACAAGATCGGTGTAGACGCCAGCGGGGCCTGCATACAGTTGGTCGACGTAGCGGATGTCTATGTCTTCGCCAAGCGCCCGGCGGAATGGATCGGCCGTCTGCCGGCAGCGTGCCGCGGTGGAGCACAGGATGAGATCCGGGCAAATCCCGTGATCTGCCGCACTTTGTGCAATCAGTTCCGCCTCGGCATAGCCGGTCTCGTCAAGCGTGCGGTCGAAATCCCGTTGTCCGGGCAGGGCCCAGCCGGACCGGGCGTGACGCAGGAGGATGAGGCGGAATGCCGGAGCGCTGTCTTGCATATATCCATCCGAATCTGATGCTGCCGGGATACCGCGAAGCTCTGTCTCTCGCGGGATATCGTCGCATCTGTAACTTGTCTCCCTGTGGGCGCCAAGATCAAGCCGTTCTCCATTTTCGTTCGGCAATCTCAATGCCATTGAAATGGCGCGCGTTGCACACCAGATGTCGCAATTGGGAGTGCCGCTGAACCGGTGCGCCGGCGGCGTTCGCAGTGATGGCGGAATCTTGCTGCCGGACGCCCGCGGGAATATTATGCAGAGCGTTTAATGTGTAATTTTGATGAAATATTCGCCAGTTAGCCGGGAATGCAAGCATTGTTAAAATAAGCGTAGGTGTCGTCCGCGAGGCTTGAATCAAGCCCTTCATAGGTCTATACACCGCCGCAATGAGATGTTCTTCAGGAGAATCGCGTTGAGTGAGAAGATCGATCTTAGTACCTATGTCCTCTCCGAGGACGAGGATTTCATGAATGCCAATCACCGGGCATATTTTCGTGCAAAGCTGAATGCCTGGAAAAACGATATCCTTCGCGAAGCCCGCGAGACGCTGGATCACCTGGCCGAGGAGAGCGCCAATCATCCGGATCTCGCAGACCGAGCCTCCTCAGAAACAGACCGGGCGATCGAATTGCGCGCCCGGGATCGCCAGCGGAAGCTCATCGCCAAGATCGACGCCGCATTACAGCGCCTCGACGAAGGCACCTATGGCTATTGTGAAGAAACGGGTGAACCGATCGGCTTGAAGCGCTTGGATGCCCGGCCGATTGCGACGCTTTCGATCGAAGCCCAGGAGCGTCACGAGCGTCGCGAGAAGGTCTATCGCGACGAATAAGTCTAGGTTCCAGACTTGCAAAAAACGGCGCGGCGTGGTCGCGCCGTTTTTCTTTGCCTTGGGATAACAATTCTGAGAGCAGCAGGTATGCGTCTTCCGCGGGTCAAGGTTTGCGACCAGCGGAAATGTCGGCCAGCATCCGGCTCATCTCTTCCTCGATCGTCTCTTCCTTGCGGCCGTCCTCTGGTGCCGGGCCGAGTACCGGCTCCTGACGCGCGCCTGCCGTTGGGCGAGCTTCCGGTCTCGGCGCCACTGTGGGTGCGAGCCGCTGGAGATCGCCGCTGATTTCCGCATCGAGGAACCGCTCGAATTCCGTTACTTTGTCAACGGCGACCGGTTCGGCCGGCCGGGCCGGAGCGGGTGGGATCTGGACTGGTCGCGGAGGTTCCGGTGTCGCTGATACCGGTTGCGGAAACCGCTCGTCGCGAGAGGGTTGGGTAGGAAGAATGCGGTCGCGAAGGCCACTGAGCGTTCCCTGGGGCGGCTCCGAGGCGGACAGAGGAGAGACGGCAGGGGCGGGCGGCGAGGTTCTGACGACGGGCTGCGGCCGAGGCGGCAGTTCGACCGGCATCGGACGCTGGTGCACGGTCGCTTCGGGCTCCGGTGCGAGCTCTGGTTCCCGGGCGGGTGCCGCGCGCGCCGGCTCATCCGGTCCCACCGGCCGGATGGGTTCTATTTTTGCGGTTTTAACAGGTGCGGGGTTCGAGACCGGTTGAGGTTCTGGGTCGGAATGCACCGGCGCGACCGGGGCTTTCGCGGCCTGTTGTTCCGGCGCAGCGCGGACGGTGTTCGGGGCCGCTGCCGCGTCATCAGGCACGATGCGGCTTTCAATGACGATATCTGTGGGCCCGCCGATCATGATCAAATGTTCGACGTCGTCGCGGCGGACAAGCACGAGCCGCCGACGCGTATCGACGGCGGCGGCATCGAGCACGGCGAGCCGGGGCTGTCGGTTCTTGCCACCGCGCACGAAGGGAGACGAGGGTCTGTTTCGCATGATCCAGAGCACCGCCACGAGGCACAGGAGGCCGATGGCGACGGCTCCGGCGGCGATGATGAATCGGCTACCGTTGTCCCCGACCAACGTTTCCATCATGGGCTAAACTCCTTTTACCGGTCGAATTGCAACATTTGACGGCTTTTTTCGGGCCGGGACAAGGTTGCGTACGACATTCCCTGTGAATTGACTGCTGCGCTTCCGCTGAGACGCTTTCTGCTGTTATCTCTGATTGTTAAAGATGATTCTAGTTCGACGAAGCGGATGCGGCATACTCGGATCTCGCGAAGCCTTGTCGGGTGCCGGCGACTGCATAGGACCTTAAACCGGGCAGGTTTTGGGGATAAATTATGCGGCAATTCAAAGGATTACGGCGGCCCTTGTGCGTCCGCGGGATGCGCGGCGCGGCAAGTCAGCGGGGTGCCGGTGTAGCGGCGGACGACTCCGCCAGCAGGTGAGGACCCGATGACGAAATTGCGGCAGTCAGGTGATTACCAGATGCCGGTCGTTGACCGGGGCGTGCGGCCGGGCACCGTATTCAGGATCATAGTGCTGGCTGTCGTGTTGACCGCCTCCGCGGCCGCCTTCGTGGTCTTCAAGAACCAGCTCGAGAACGAAATCGTCCTCGGTATTCTCGGCGTGCTGGCGATGGTAGGGATATTCTTCCTGGTTTCGTCGGTGATCGGTTTCATCGAGGTCATGCCGCAGTCGCGGCCGGATGAACTGGCGCGCGCCTTTCTCGACGCTCATGAGGACGGCACCGTGGTCACCGATCGCAAGGGGCGCATCGTCTATGCGAACGCGGCCTACGGCGCCTTGACTGGCGCGAAAGGTGCCGCCGGCATCCAATCACTGGAAACCATCCTGTCGCGCAACAGGGAGGCGACGGAGGCGATCTATCGGCTGACCAACGGCCTGCACGAGGGCAAGCAGGGGCACGAGGAATTCCGCCTCCTGAAACCTCTGGCGAATGGTGCAATGACGGCTTCAGGAGCGCATTGGTTTCGACTGAAGGCGCGGGTGCTGCCGCTCGAGGACGCCAACAGCAACCCGCTCTATCTGTGGCAGATTGCCGATATAACGGCCGAACGCGACGATCAGGAACGTTTTTTCAAAGAGCTGCAGAACGCCATTGACTATCTCGACCACGCGCCGGCGGGCTTTTTCTCCGCCGGGCGCAAGGGCGAAATCTTCTACATCAACGCCACGCTTGCCGATTGGCTGGGTATCGATCTCACCAAGTTCCAGCCGGGCTCGATCAGCATTGCCGATCTCGTCGCCGGCGAGGGACTTGCGCTCATACAGTCCGTGCAGGCCGAGCCTGGCCTTAAGAAGACGAAGGTTCTGGACCTCGACCTGCGCAAGGGCAACGGCCAGAGTCTGCCGGTAAGACTGGTCCACCGCGTTTCCTCGACCCGCGACGGCGCGCCCGGCGAAAGCAGGACGATCGTCATGTCCCGCGAGGGCGACGACGGCGATCAGTCAGCGTCGAACGCGGCGATGCGGTTCACGCGCTTCTTCAACAACACGCCGATGGCCATCGCCTCGGTGGACGGCGACGGGCGGATCCTCAGAACCAACGCTCCGTTCCTGAAGCTCTTCGCCGGCCTTGTTTCGCAGGACGACGTCGAGCGCGGCCTGATGATCGACGCCGTTATGCACGCAGCCGAGCGGGGCCAACTCGAAGAGGCGCTCGCCGCGGCGAAGGACCGGCAAGGCGACATAGCGCCGATCGACTCGCTGCACCCGGCGGATGAAGGACGCCACTTCCGCTTCTACGTGAATGCCGTCATCGACCAGAGCGACCAGGCACCCGAGGAAGCGGCGATCGTTTATGCACTGGAGATCACCGAGCAGAAGGCTCTCGAGAACCAGATGGCGCAGACGCAGAAGATGAATGCGGTGGGAACGCTCGCCGGCGGCATCGCGCACGACTTCAACAACGTGCTGACGGCAATATTGCTTTCTGCCGACCATCTGCTGCTTTCGGCGCGGCCGGCGGACGCGACTTTCGCCGATCTGATGGAAATCAAACGGAACGCCAACCGCGCCGCCGTCCTGGTGCGGCAATTGCTCGCCTTCTCCCGCAAGCAAACCATGCGGCCGACCGTCCTCAATCTCACCGATGTCATCGGCGATCTCAGGATGCTTGTCGATCGGATGACCGGCACCAACGTGAAGGTGGAGGTGGACTATGGTCGCGACCTCTGGCCTGTGAAGACCGATCTCGGCCAGTTTGAACAGGTGCTGCTCAACCTGGCTGTCAATGCCCGCGACGCCATGCCCGAGGGCGGGACAATCACGCTCCGAACGCGAAACCTGCCGGCGAGCGAAGTCGCGGCACTCGCACGTCGAGAACTGCCGGAAGACGACTTCGTCATGGTGGAGGTCTCCGACCAGGGCACGGGTATTCCGGCGGAGATCTTGGACAAGATCTTCGAGCCTTTCTTCACGACAAAGGAGGTCGGGAAGGGTACGGGCCTCGGTCTTTCTATGGTCTATGGCATCGTCAAGCAGTCGGGCGGCTATATCTATCCTGAGTCGGAGGTCGGTAAAGGCACGACCTTCCGTATCCTGTTACCGCGCTATGTGGAAACCGCCGAGGCGCGTGAGGAGCCCACTTCGAGTGAGGCGACTGCCGCGGTAGCCCCGGCACGGGCGAGCGAACTGGGAGCGGCGCCGGGGGCGCAGACCGAGCCTACGGATCTCACGGGTGATTCTGCCGTGGTGCTGCTCGTCGAGGACGAGGAAGCGGTGCGTCGCGGCGGCAAGCGGATGCTTGAGACACGCGGCTATACGGTTCATGAGGCAGGATCGGGCATTGAAGCGCTCGAGATCATGGACGAACTCGACGGCGCGGTCGATATTGTCGTTTCGGACGTGGTGATGCCGGAGATGGACGGGCCAACGCTCTTGCGCGAATTGCGGAAGAAATACCCGAACCTGAAGTTCATCTTCGTGTCGGGCTATGCGGAGGATGCCTTTGCCCGCAACCTGCCGGCCGATGCCAAGTTCGGATTCCTGCCGAAGCCGTTCTCGCTGAAGCAATTGGCAGTGGCCGTCCGTGAAATGCTGGATTCCTGAGACTTCGCAGTAGCCCGGAAGAGGGCCTGACGCCTTTTGCACCGGGCACAGACTTCTTCTATTTCGCCTTACCTGCCGCCAGGGAAACGGCGATTTCGGCTGCAAGGCGCGCGTTGTTCTCGACGAGCGCGATGTTGGTCTCGAGGCTTCGACCCTCCGTCATGTGGTAGAGGTTGTCGAGCAGATAGGGCGTCACCGCCTTGCCGGAAATCCCGTCGCTCGCCGCATTGTCCAGCGCACGCGCGATGTAGATTTCCATCTCCTCACGCGGAATTTCGCTTTCTTCCGGAACCGGATTGGCGACCAGCATGCCGCCGTCGACGCCCAGCAGTTCACGCATCCGCTGGAAATTGGCGATTGCCGCCGGGCTGTTCAGCATCAGCGGGCTCTTGATGCCGGAATCGCGCGACCAGAAGGCGGGGAAGTTTTCGCTGTCATAGGTGACGACCGGGACGCCCCTGGTTTCCAGCACTTCAAGCGTCTTCGGAATGTCGAGGATGGCCTTGGCGCCGGCGCAAACGACGATCACGCCGGTTCGGGCGAGTTCGTCCAGATCGGCGGAGATGTCGAAACTCTGTTCGGCACCGCGATGGACGCCGCCGATGCCGCCAGTCGCAAAAACGCTGATGCCGGCGCGGGCGGCCGCGATCATCGTTGCGGCGACCGTCGTGGCTCCCGTGCGACGCTCGGCAAGGGCAAAGGCAAGGTCGGCGCGCGACAGCTTCATTGCCCCCTGAGTTTTCGCAAGCGCCTCCAGCTTCGGTTGATCGAGGCCGATATGAAGAACGCCGTGGATCACCGCGATGGTCGCGGGCACCGCTCCCTGTTCGCGGATGATCGCCTCGACGCTGCGCGCCATATTGAGATTGCCCGGATAAGGCATGCCATGCGTGATGATCGTCGATTCCAGCGCTACGACCGGCGCGCCGCGCGCCTTAGCGGCTGCGACTTCATCGGAATATTCGATGGGCAGGAAGGGCGAGGAGGCTTTCGTCATGATCTTTTGCTCTCGATAGTTGGAGCGTGATGCGGGCGGAAAACTGCCTCGCAATTTTCCTCATCTCGCCCGGAGTTCGGCTGCCGATTTCATGACAGCATTTGCGGTTCCGGCACAAGAGCCAGCACCTGTTCAAGATTGTCCGCCGACATCTCTTCGGCGGCGGCGAACGGCGAGTGGAGAGTTAGTATGGCGGCGGCGATGCCGTGCCGGAGGCACCCGGCGAGACCGATGCCGTCAAGCCGGGCGGCGAGAAAGCCCGAGGCCAGCGCGTCACCGGCGCCGGTCACGTCGGCAAGCGCAGGCAGGGCAGGCGGCACGGCCAGGCAGGCCTTTTCGCGGTCGAACGCAACCGCAGCTTTGCCGCCGCGGGTTACGACGCCGCCGGAAAGGCCCGCAGAACGCAGCAGTGACGGCCATTCTGCTGCGACAGCAGCCTCGGCGCCCGTCAGGGCACGGGCCTCCGCTTCGTTCATGAAGAGGAAATCGAGCCCCGCCAAGCTCTGGCTGTAGCGGACAACCTTAGCCGGCGAAACGGCGATGCCCGCAAGAATGCGGTTCGTTCCGGTGGTTGCGTCGACCAGGGCCGTCAGCGTCTCTCGTGGCAGGTTGGCGTCCATGAGCACGAGATCGCTCGCTGCGAGAAGTTCGCGCGTCGCTCGCTGCTGTAGCCGGCGCGGCGAGAACAACGCGTAGAGATCCATGTCGGCAAGCGCGATCACCAGGTTGCCATCCTTTTCGAGGATCGCCGTATAGCTCGGCGTCTTCCGGTCGAGAAAGGTGAACGGGCAATCGATGACGCCCGCGGCCACCGCCGCAGCGGCCACCATCTCTCCGGCGGGATCGCCGCCGCGCGGGCTGATCATCAGCACCCGATGGCCAAGGCGGGCGAGATTTCTCGCGGCGTTAAAGCCGCCGCCTCCTGCTTCCTCGAACCATGTCCCGGGATTGCTCGCTCCCGGCACCGTCGTGCCGCTGATACGGCCGCGCCGGTCGATGTGGGCGCCGCCCAGAACGGTGACTTCCGGTTTCGTCATTTGTACACCTCTATTGGCGAATCGGCGCAATGGCGAGAAGTCAGGCTGAACTGCCGCGCAACGCGTGGAAATGGAGTACAATATCCCGTGAACAGGAATCGAACATTCAGGAGATAATCCTTATTATTCAAACGGTTGAAGTGCCATTGCCAAAACAGAACAAAACATGTACAAAAACTCCTGCGGCGGCTTCATTGCCTCGATAGCTCCAATAACCTAAAGGTGGACCCAATGGCACAAAACTCTTTGCGGCTCGTAGAGGACAAATTGGTGGACAAAAGCAAGGCACTTGAAGCGGCTCTTTCCCAGATCGAACGTTCGTTCGGCAAGGGATCGATCATGAGGCTCGGATCGAAGGACAGCGTCGTCGAGATCGAAACCGTCTCGACCGGGTCGCTCGGCCTTGATATTGCGCTCGGCATCGGCGGCCTGCCAAAGGGGCGCATCGTTGAGATTTATGGGCCGGAAAGCTCGGGTAAGACGACGTTGGCGCTGCAGACCATTGCCGAGGCGCAGAAGAAGGGCGGCATCTGCGGCTTTGTCGACGCCGAACATGCGCTCGATCCGGTCTATGCGCGCAAGCTGGGCGTCGATCTCGAAAACCTGCTGATCTCGCAGCCCGATACGGGCGAGCAGGCGCTCGAAATCACCGACACCTTGGTTCGCTCCGGCGCGATCGATGTGCTCGTCGTCGACTCGGTTGCAGCACTCGTGCCACGTGCCGAAATCGAAGGCGAGATGGGCGACAGCCTGCCGGGCATGCAGGCACGCCTAATGAGCCAGGCGCTGCGCAAGTTGACGGCATCGATCTCCAAGTCCAACTGCATGGTGATCTTCATCAACCAGATCCGCATGAAGATCGGCGTTATGTTCGGTTCGCCGGAAACGACGACGGGCGGCAACGCGCTGAAATTCTACGCATCGGTCCGCCTCGACATCCGCCGCATCGGCTCGGTCAAGGAGCGCGAGGAAGTCGTCGGCAACCAGACGCGAGTCAAGGTCGTCAAGAACAAGATGGCGCCGCCCTTCAAGCAGGTCGAGTTCGACATCATGTATGGCGAGGGCGTTTCGAAGACCGGCGAACTTATCGATCTCGGCGTCAAGGCCGGTATCGTCGAGAAATCCGGCGCCTGGTTCTCCTACAACAGCCAGCGTCTCGGCCAGGGCCGTGAAAACGCCAAGCTGTTCCTGCGCGACAATCCGGATCTGGCCCGCGAGATCGAGACGGCCTTGCGGCAGAACGCCGGGCTTATCGCCGATCGGTTCCTGGAGAATGGCGGGCCGGAGAGCGAAGGCGACGAAGCGGCCGACTTGTAAGAGCCGCTTCCAGTTTGGATGCAGCAAAAAACCGGCCGTCGCTCAGATCGGCCGGTTTTTGCTGCCGTCTGGACAGCATGGTATGCGGAAGATAAAAGCCTGTGGTTCCGATGGCAGCGTCATCGGGGCGGCGGCTATGCGTGATAGACGCGGGGTTGAAGGATACGGCGCAAGGCGCGGAAAACGTGTGGGTTGCAGCCGGGTATGTGCACAGATAGGACGCAAGATGAGCGGCGTGAATGAAATCCGGTCGATGTTTCTCGACTATTTCCGCAAAAACGGTCACGAGATCGTGCCGTCGAGCCCCTTGGTGCCGCGCAACGACCCGACTTTGATGTTCACCAATGCCGGCATGGTGCAGTTCAAGAACGTCTTTACCGGCCTCGAGCAGCGTCCCTATTCGACGGCGGCAACTGCGCAGAAATGCGTGCGCGCCGGCGGCAAGCACAACGACCTCGATAATGTCGGCTATACGGCCCGGCACCACACCTTCTTCGAGATGCTCGGCAACTTCTCCTTCGGTGACTATTTCAAGGAGCGTGCCATCGAGCTCGCCTGGAACCTGATCACCAGGGAATACGGGTTGGATGCCAGGCGCCTGCTCGTCACCGTCTATCACACCGACGACGAAGCCTATGGCCTCTGGAAGAAGATCGCCGGCTTCAGTGACGATCGCATCATCCGCATTCCGACCAGCGACAATTTCTGGGCCATGGGCGATACGGGCCCCTGCGGTCCGTGCTCGGAAATCTTCTATGACCACGGCGAGCAGATCTGGGGTGGGCCGCCCGGCTCGGCCGAGGAAGATGGCGACCGCTTCATCGAGATCTGGAACCTCGTCTTCATGCAGTACGAGCAGATCACGAAGGAGGAGCGGGTCAACCTGCCGCGCCCGTCGATCGACACCGGCATGGGTCTGGAGCGCATCGCCGCCGTGCTGCAGGGCCAGCACGACAACTATGACATCGATCTCTTCCGCGCCCTCATCGCGGCCTCCGAGGAGGCGACCGGCGTCAAGGCGGAGGGCGACCGTCGCGCGAGCCATCGCGTCATCGCCGACCATCTACGTTCCTCCGCCTTCCTGATCGCCGACGGCGTCCTGCCGTCAAACGAGGGGCGCGGCTATGTGCTGCGCCGCATCATGCGCCGCGCCATGCGTCATGCGCAGCTCCTCGGTGCGCAGGAGCCGCTGATGTGGAAGCTCTTGCCGGCACTCGTCGGCCAGATGGGCCGGGCCTATCCGGAACTGGTCCGTGCCGAAGCGCTGATCTCCGAAACGCTGAAGCTCGAAGAAAGCCGCTTCCGCAAGACGCTGGAGCGCGGCTTGAACCTGCTTGCGGATGCTTCGGCCGGCCTTTCCGAGGGCGACCAGTTCGATGGCGAGACGGCTTTCAAGCTCTACGACACCTACGGTTTCCCGCTCGATCTGACGCAGGACGCGCTGCGCGCCAAGGGCATCACCGTCGATACGGATGCGTTTTCGGTTGCCATGCAGCGGCAGAAGGCCGAAGCCCGGGCCAATTGGGCCGGCTCCGGCGAAGCCGCCACCGAGACGATCTGGTTCGAACTGAAGGAAAAGCACGGCGCGACCGACTTCCTCGGTTACGACACGGAATCGGCTGAGGGTGTGATCGAGGCGATCGTCCGCGATGGCGCGGTCGTCGAGTCCGCCACCAAGGGCGAGAGAGTCCAGCTGATCTTGAACCAGACTCCCTTCTACGGAGAATCCGGCGGGCAGATAGGCGACACGGGCGTGATCGCCACCGAAACGGGGAAGCTTACGGTCACCGACACGCAGAAGCGCGGCGAAGGGCTCTTCGTCCATTACGGGGTGGTAACGGAAGGCATCGTCAAGACAGATGAAGCGGCCGCGCTCACCATCGACCATGCGCGCCGTGCGCGCCTGCGCGCCAACCATTCGGCAACCCACCTGCTGCATGAGGCGCTGCGCGAGGTGCTTGGTACCCATGTGGCGCAAAAGGGTTCGCTCGTCGCACCCGAGCGGCTGCGCTTCGACGTTTCGCATCCGAAGCCGATGACGGCTGAGGAGTTGAGGGAAGTCGAGGAAATGGCGAACGAGATCATCGTCCAGAACACGCCCGTGACGACGCGACTGATGAGCGTGGACGATGCGATCGCAGAGGGCGCCATGGCGCTATTCGGCGAGAAATACGGTGACGAGGTCCGTGTCGTGTCGATGGGCCAAGGCGTTCGCGGCTCGAAGGCCGGAAAGCCCTATTCGGTCGA
Source organism: Sinorhizobium shofinae (assembly GCA_001704765.1). Lineage (GTDB taxonomy): Bacteria > Pseudomonadota > Alphaproteobacteria > Rhizobiales > Rhizobiaceae > Sinorhizobium > Sinorhizobium shofinae. Next base: position 33,449 of record MBFK01000008.1, on the reverse strand, counting down.
ACTCTGCGGCGGCACGCACGTCTCCGCGACCGGCGACATCGGCGTCGTGCGCGTCGTCTCGGAGAGCGCGGTCGGTGCCGGCGTGCGCCGCATCGAGGCGCTGACCGGCGAAGCGGCCCGAGCCTACCTCAACGAACAGGACGAGCGCGTCAAGACGCTGGCGGCTGCGCTGAAGGTACAGCCCGGGGACGTTCTCGGGCGGGTCGAGGCGCTGCTCGATGAACGACGCAAGCTCGAACGCGAACTCACCGAAGCCAAGAAGAAACTCGCACTCGTCGGTGATGGCCAGAACGGTTCGGGCGATGCGGCCCGTGAGATTGGCGGCGTTCGGTTCCTCGGCAAGGTCGTTTCCGGCGTCGAGCCGAAGGACCTGAAAAGCCTTGCCGATGACGGCAAGAAGACGCTGGGTTCCGGCGTCGTCGCCTTCGTCGGCGTCACGGGCGACGGGAAAGCGAGCGCGGTGGTGGCCGTCACAGACGATCTCACCTCGAAGGTCAGCGCCATCGATCTGGTTCGTGTTGCCTCGGCCGCGCTTGGCGGCAAGGGAGGGGGCGGACGACCCGACATGGCCCAGGCCGGCGGCCCGGATGGCGGGCGCGCCGCCGAGGCGATCGAGGCGGTCGCCGTCGCACTAGCCGGTTGAACAGCATTGATGCGAAGTTAGAGGAAAGGGCGCTGCTGCGCCCTTTTTCATGCGCTCTTTTCGCTGCGGATGGTTTCGAGCGCCGCCTGGACCGAAGCGCGCATCAAAACGCGGGGCGGACGGACGTGGTGCTGATAGAGGGCGCGGCGAACCTGCGTATTGGCCCCGACGATGATGAAGCGCACGCCGATCCTCTCCGCCTTGCGCAACGTACCTTCGATGACGTTGGCGGCGGTCGAATCCATGAAGGGGACCTCGGAGCAGTCGAGAATGAAGTTGCGGCGCTGGTCGGCGATCCGGTCGAGCACCGAGGCAACGGTGGCCGCCGAGCCGAAGAAAAAGATGCCCGAGATCCGATAAATCACCGTATCCGGGTCATCGGCAATGACCGGACGCTCTTCCTCGCCGTTCGCCGACTGCAGCATCTCCAGCGGCTTCGTTTCACCGACCGAGATACTTTTCGCCATTCGATTGATGAACAGGACGGCGCCCAGCGCGACGCCGATTACGATCCCTTCCGTCAGCTCGCGGAAGACGACGATGAGAAAGGTGGCGAGCAGCACGACGGCATCGCCGTAGGAGGATCGTAAGAGCGCCATGAAAGCGGGCTTCTCGATCATGTTCCAGGCGACAACGGCGAGCACGCCCGCAAGCGAGGCGAGCGGTATATAGCTTGCGAGCGGTGCTGCGAGCAGCATGAAGAGAAGAAGAAAGGCGGAATGCAGCATGCCCGAGATGGGGCTTGTCCCTCCGGCACGCACATTCGTCGCCGTTCGGGCAATGGTGCCGGTGACGCAAATGCCGCCGAAGAGCGCCGAACACAGATTGGCGATCCCCTGAGCAATCAACTCCATGCTGGATCGATGCCTGCGTCCCGTCATGCCGTCGGCGACCACGGCCGAAAGCAGGGATTCGATCGCGCCGAGAAGGGCGAAGGAGACCGCATCCGGGAAGACCGCGACGGCTTTCCCGAAGGAGAACGGCGGCAAGGTCGGAAGCGGCAATCCGCGCGGAATACCGCCGAAGCGCGTGCCGATCGTTTCCGTCGGCAGGTGCAGGACGGCGACGGCGATCGATGCGGCGGCGACGGCGATCAGCATGCCGGGCCAATGCGGCCGCAGCCGGCGCAGCGCGAGGATGATGCCGATGGTCAGGGCGGCCGTCAGCACGGCTGCCCAATTGGCCGTATCGGCAGACCGGCCGAGTGCCATGATCTTTTCAACGATCGGCCCCGGTTCGCTGCCCGGAAGCGTCAGGCCGAAAAGGTCGCGCAACTGGCTGGCAAAGATGATCACGGCAATGCCCGCCGTGAAGCCGACCGTGACGGGGTAGGGGATGAACTTGATGTATTGCCCGAGGCGCAAGTAGCCGGCCGCAACGAGCATGACACCGGCCATGGCAGTCGCGAGCAACAAACCGTCGATGCCATGCCGGGCGCCGGTCGCGGCGACGAGAACGATGAAGGCACCCGCCGGACCGCCGATCTGGACGCGGCTGCCGCCGAGGAGTGAGACGAGGAAGCCGCCGACAATCGCGGTATAGAGGCCGCGATCGGGCGTGACGCCGGAGGCGATGGCGATTGCCATGGAAAGCGGCAGGGCAACGATCGCCACGGTCAGGCCGGCCAAAGCGTCCGCTTTCAGTCGGGCAAGGCCATATCCCTCGGCGAGGACGCTGACGGTTTTCGGAACGAGGGAATCGGGCATCGGCGAGACTTTCCAGATCCGCCACGTTGGCGGGATCGTACGTGCCGGGCATTCTCAGCCTATCTGAGTCGCCATGCGGCACAAGCGGGGTGGGCGGGTTTTCAGGTCCGCAGGATTTGTCAAATCGATACGTGGTTTGAACGTGTCCGGGCGAAGCGCGAAAGGTTCGATATGACGGGCGGTACATGGGCGGCATACGAGAGGCGGCTTCATCGCGTCTCGGCCTATATCTACGGACATCTCGACGACGAGCTGGATCTCGATCGGTTGTCGGAGATCGCTTGCCTGTCGCCGCACCACTGGCATCGCATCTACCGTGCGGTGCATGGCGAGACCTTGGCGGCGACAGTCAAGCGACTGCGGCTGCAGCGGCTGCGGCAGAACTCGTCCAGACCGGCCTCTCAGTCGAAGCGATCGCGCGACGCTCGGGCTACCCGAATGTTCAATCCTTCAACCGCACCTTCAAGGCTGTCTATGGCCTTCCGCCGGCGCGCTACAGGAAGGAGGGGAGCCACAAAGCCTTTGAAACCGCTTGGATGGAAGGAAATGCTGTCATGTACGACGTCACGCTGAGGACGATAGATCCTCTGACACTGTTGGGCGTAGCCCATTCCGGCTCTTACATGGCCATCGGCCAGGCCTTCGAGACGCTTTACGGCACACTCTTCGCGCGCGGCCTGTTCCGGCCGGACATGGAAATGATCGGCATCTACCTGGATGACCCGGAACTGGTGGAGACTGACAAACTCCGGTCCTTCGCCTGCGTGACGACAAAGGACGAGGGGTTGACGGAGGCCCCGCTGACTCCGCAGACGATCGACGGGGGACACTATGCCGTGCTGCGGCACAAAGGTCCCTACGCCGACATGCCGAAGGCTTATCAATGGCTCTATGGGGCCTGGCTGCCGAACTCCGGCCGAGAAATCCGAGACAGCGTCATGTTCGAGAAATATCTGAACAATCCCCGCGAGGTGGCGCCGACCGAGCTGCTGACGGAAATCTACCTTCCGTTGAAATGACATGGTCACGCCGCGGCCAGTTCGGCCGAAGCTAGCGGATGACACCCCAGTGGCGCAGGCCCTCTATCATACCGTCGGCGTGGGAGGCGCGGGCAAGATAGTGTCGGCGATCCCCGGCGATGGCCCGGCGAAGTTCGGCAAGCGCGTTGGCAACGACGACGCCGCGGACATGCGGCATTTCGAACATCTCCAGGTCGTTGCCGGTGTCGCCGGCGACGACTACTTCGTCGAGATCGACTGCAAGTTCCCGACAAATCCAAGCGAGCGCGCTGCCCTTGCCGCCGGTGCGCGGCAATATATCGACGTCCCTACTGCTGGAATAGATCAGCTTGACGTCCAAACCTGCGCTCGCAAATCGTGCGGCAATGTCGTTTATCAGTTCCCGCTCGGCATCGTGCAGGTGCCAGCTCGCCTTGTGCGGATGCTGGTCCGCGGCCGCCTGAAGTATTGCGCCCTCGATGGTGCCCATGATCGAGGTGATGGCAGCCGCGTCGAAGGGCGGACCAAGCTCCTTGATGAAGGCCTCCATTCGCGCGCGCATTCGTCCTTCTGCAATCATCGTGCCGACGCCACCGATTGCGTAGTCCGGCGCTGGCAGCAGATTTGCGTCGACCAATGAAAGAATATCTTCGGACGACCGGCCACTGTTGTAGATCAGAAGGGGGCGCTCCCGCTTGGGAAGCGCCTTCCAGGTAGCCCGAAAGCGTTCGGCGGCCGCGTCATCGCCAAGCAGCGTGCCGTCGATATCCGAAGCGATGAGTTTTACCGGTCTAAATCGCAATCGCTCCATCCCAGTCGTGCGTAGGATTGGACCATCCATCAGGAAAGGATCGAGTTCCGTGCTTTCCGTTGGCTCGCGGTGGACTCGGCACGCGCGGGTAGTGGGAACCCCCGTGAGTTGCTCCAATTATCGTGCCAACGGCCTACTCTGGTCAAAAAGCAGAAACCCGGCGCGAGGCCGGGTTCCGAAGCAGTGCTAATCGAGTGGGCGGGCTTATGCGGCCATCGCCTGCTTGAGGTTCTCGTCGATCTTGTCGAGGAAGCCCGTGGTCGAGAGCCATGGCTGGTCGGGACCGATCAGCAGAGCCAGGTCCTTCGTCATGAAGCCGGCTTCGACCGTCTCGACGCAGACGCGCTCCAGGGTTTCGGAGAACTTTGCGAGTTCGGCATTGCCGTCGAGCTTGGCGCGATGCGCAAGGCCGCGGGTCCAGGCGAAAATCGAGGCGATCGAGTTGGTCGAGGTTTCCTCGCCCTTCTGGTGCTGGCGGTAGTGGCGGGTAACCGTGCCGTGCGCGGCTTCCGCTTCGACCGTCTTGCCGTCCGGCGTCATCAGCACCGAGGTCATCAGGCCGAGCGAACCGAAGCCCTGGGCGACGATATCCGACTGCACGTCGCCGTCGTAGTTCTTGCAGGCCCAGACGTAGCCGCCGGACCACTTCAGTGCGGAGGCGACCATGTCATCGATCAGGCGGTGCTCGTACCAGAGCTTCGCGGCCTTGAACTGCTCGGCGAATTCTTCGTCAAACACCTTCTGGAAGATGTCCTTGAAGCGGCCGTCATAGGCTTTCAGGATCGTGTTCTTGGTCGACAGATAGACCGGTACCTTGCGCTGCAGGCCGTAGTTGAAGGAGGCGCGGGCGAATTCGGTGATCGATTCGTCGAGGTTGTACATGGCGAGCGCAACACCGGCGCCCGGTGCGTCATAGACGTCGTGCTCGATGGTCTGGCCGTCGTCACCGACGAACTTGATCGTGAGCTTGCCCTTGCCCGGGAACTTGAAGTCGGTGGCGCGGTACTGGTCGCCGAAGGCGTGGCGGCCGACGATGATTGGCTTGGTCCAGCCGGGAACGAGGCGCGGCACGTTCTTGCAGATGATCGGCTCGCGGAAGATAACGCCGCCCAGGATGTTGCGGATCGTGCCGTTCGGCGACTTCCACATTTTCTTCAGATTGAATTCCTCGACGCGTGCCTCGTCCGGCGTGATCGTCGCGCACTTGACGCCAACACCATGCTTCTTGACGGCATTTGCGGCATCGATCGTCACCTGGTCTTCGGTCGCATCGCGGTTCTCGACGCTGAGATCGTAGTATTCGAGATCAAGGTCGAGGTAAGGATGGATCAGCTTGTCCTTGATGAACTGCCAGATGATGCGGGTCATCTCATCGCCATCGAGTTCGACGACCGGATTGGCGACCTTGATCTTTGCCATGAATATGCCTCGTAGCTTGCGGAACACCGCGTGCGGCATTCCGACGGTGGGAAAATCCAGAGCCCTATAGCACTGTGAACCCACAAGGCAAAGCTTGCTTGGCCGAAACTTTGGATGAAGCGGGGCGGTTGCCGACTTCAGCGTCCCGGCTTTAACTTCGAAGGCTTTTGTGCGAGGGAAGCGGCGAATAGAGACAAGGTATCATAATGGCAGGCACCAACAGCGAGCGCGAACTCTTGACCGAAGGTCCGGCGATCATTCTCGCCTATCCGCAGCTCGGGGAAAATATTGGCATGGTGGCCAGGGCGATGGCGAATTTCGGCTTGTCGGAACTGCGCCTCGTCAATCCGCGCGATGGCTGGCCGAGTGAAAAGGCGCGCTCAGCCGCGAGCCGCGCTGATCACGTGATCGATGGCGCCAAGCTCTATAATTCGCTCGAAGAGGCGATCGCCGACCTCAGCTTCGTCTACGCCACCACGGCCCGCGACCGTGACGGTTACAAGCCGGTGCGCTCGCCGATCGTCGCCGCTCGCACGCTCCGTCAGCGGTTCAAGAGCGGACAGGCTGTTGGCATTATCTTCGGCCGTGAGCGCACGGGATTGACCAATGAGGAAGTGGCGCTGGCGGACGAGATCGTAACCTTCCCGGTCAATCCGGCCTTCGCTTCGCTCAATCTCGCCCAGGCCGTCTTGCTGATGTCCTACGAGTGGATGAAGACCGGCATGGAGTCGGAGGATGAAACTTCGTTCCAGGCGATCGAGCAGCAACCTGCCACGAAGGAGCATCTCCAGGGGCTGTTTGATCACCTCGAGGAGGCGCTCGACGCGCGCAATTATTTTCGCTCCGCCGATAAAAAGCCGAAATTGGTGGAAAATCTCCGCGCTGTTCTTACCAGGCCGTCCTTTAGCGAATCCGAAATCCAGGTGCTCCGCGGCGTCATCTCATCGCTCGACCGGTTCACGCGCGAAAACCCGCGTGGCTCGGGCGCGCCCGCGCGCAGCAGGAAAGTGCAGGGCGGCGGTGACAACGACTGAACTGAAACCCATCCTCGTCTTCGACAGCGGTATCGGCGGACTGACCGTGCTGCGCGAGGCGCGCGTGCTGATGCCGGAGCGGCACTTCATCTATATCGCCGACGATGCGGGCTTTCCCTATGGCGGATGGGAGGAGGGCGCTCTGAAGGCGCGGGTGATCGCGCTCTTCGGCGACTTGCTGGCCGAGCACGACCCGGAGATCTGCATCATTGCCTGCAACACGGCCTTCACGCTCGTCGGGTCGGATCTGCGTGCGGCCTATCCGCAGATGACCTTCGTCGGCACAGTACCCGCCATCAAGCCCGCGGCCGAGCGCACGCGTTCAGGGCTGGTCTCGGTTCTGGCAACGCCCGGCACGGTGAAGCGCGCCTATACGCGCGACCTCATCCAGTCCTTCGCCTCGCAATGCCACGTCCGGCTCGTCGGTTCGGAAAACCTGGCACGGATGGCGGAGGCCTATATCCGCGGTGAAAAGCTCGACGACAATGATGTCCTCGCTGAAATTGCGCCTTGCTTCGTCGAGGTGGAAGGCAAGAAGACCGACATCGTCGTGCTGGCCTGCACGCATTATCCCTTCATGGCAAATGTCTTCCGGCGGCTGGCACCCTGGCCGGTCGACTGGCTGGATCCGGCCGAGGCCATTGCTCGGCGCGCGCGCTCGCTGGTGCCGCTGCCGAATGGCTTCGAGCCGATCAATGGCGACGACCCGGCCGTCTTCACCTCGGGAAAGCCTGATTTTGCCACACGTCGGCTGATGCAGGGTTTTGGTCTAAGAGTAGCGTCGGGCTCCGCCTCGAAGGAGACAGCGGGTGCGAGGCGGTGATTAAATAGCGCCGACTAGGAAGAGGATCCCGCCGATCAGAACGATCAACATGCCGGCGAGGACGGCATTGAGGAGCTTCGCCTCGCAGCTTCCCTTTTCGAAATGACTCGATAAGCATCCTTGTGCGCTTCTCGCATGCGTTCATCGAGCTTGTGCATTTCAAACTGGTGTTCGATTTCGTTCTGACCCATCGCGGCCTCTTGGCAGACTTGAAAGGGCGGCTGTTCAAAAAAGAGGTCGTGACGCTTTGCCTTGCGCTGGCCGGAGGAGGGAGCTTCCGATGAAGCTTCAGCAAAGTATTCCCTGTGGGTTGTCGCAACACGCGGCACGGTCGCGGGACAAACCGTGCTAGGTGTCGCCGCTGCGGCGGTCGTGGGTGCCGCGAATCAATCCGTGACGAAGAGGTAGGAATGAAAGTCGGCATCGACATGGGAACGACGTCCGAAGGGACATCGGCCTCGCTCGATATCGAAGAGCTTCTGGCGACGCGCCTCCTGGTGCAGGGCAATTCCGGGTCCGGGAAGTCGCATCTGTTGCGCCGGCTGCTCGAGCAATCCGCGCCCTGGGTGCAGCAGTGCATCATCGATCCGGAAGGCGATTTCGTGACGCTTGCCGACAAGTTCGGCCATGTGGTGATCGAGGGCGAGCGTACGGACGCGGAGTTGATCGGCATTGCGACGCGTATTCGCCAGCACCGTGTCTCCTGCGTGCTTTCCCTTGAAGGCCTCGATATCGAGCAGCAGATGCGCAGCGCCGGCGTGTTCCTCAATGCGATGTTCGATGCCGACCGCGAATACTGGTATCCCGTTCTGGTGGTCGTCGACGAGGCGCAAATGTTCGCGCCGTCTGTCGGTGGCGACGTATCGGAAGAGGCGCGCAAGATCTCGCTCGGTGCGATGACCAATTTGATGTGCCGCGGCCGCAAGCGCGGGCTTGCTGGCGTGATCGCCACGCAGCGCCTGGCGAAACTTGCGAAGAACGTCGCTGCGGAAGCCTCGAACTTCCTGATGGGGCGCACCTTCCTCGATATCGACATGCAGCGCGCTGCCGATCTTCTCGGCATGGACCGGCGCACGGCCGAAATGTTCCGCGACCTGAAGCGCGGCTCGTTCGTGGCGCTCGGCCCGGCGCTTTCCCGCCGGCCGCTGAGGGTAACGATCGGATCGGTCGAGACTTCGGCGCGCTCGACGAGTCCGAAGCTGATGCCGCTGCCGGAAGCACCCCAGGATGTCGAGGACCTGATATTCACGCCTGATCCGGAAGAGTTGAGCCGGCCCGTCATTCGCCGACCGATGCCGCAGCCGCGGCCCGCGAGCGATATCCTCGCTGAACTGTCGCGGCCGCGTCCGGAGCCCGGCGCGCCGATGGAATCAAAGCCCGCACAGCCGGAGATTTCCGCGCAAGAGCGCGAAGCCATGTTGGATGGGCTTTTCGCCGAGATTTTCGCAAACCCCGAGGCGGCATTTCGGCCGGACGCGGAACTGTATCAAGATTTTCTTGTGCGCTGCCGCATTCGCCGTGTACCCGGCGCGGCACTGTCCTTGAGTGCATTTCGCCGCAAGATGGCCGTGGCCCGCTCGGGCGTCGACGCGGAGACGGCGTCAACCGAGACTTGGACCGCTGCTCTCCAGCTCGCCGATCGGGTGACGGAGGACCTGCAGGGCGTCTTCCTGATGATGGCGCAGGCGGCCGCGCGTGGCCTGCCGTGCCCATCAGACACAATGATCGCGCGCGCTTACGGCACCCACTCGGCGCGGCGTGCGCGGCGGCTGCTCGGCTATTTCGAGGAGCAGGGGCTGATCGTCGTGCATGCGGATTTCTCCGGCAGGCGCATCGTTGCCTTCCCCGACCTCGGCGCCGAGACCGCGCCGGGCGATGCGAATGCGCTGGATACCGGCATGTCTGGACGGGCGGCCGCCGAGTGACGAGTGTCGGAAACTCTGCGTATTTTGCGTAAATCCGTTTGACAATCCACCGCCCAGTGCGTAAACACCCGCCCAACGCCGGGCAGCGATGCCCGGTGTTTCATTTGACATGTCCCGTGGTTTCTCCGGCAGCGTGATCGTGAGAAGCCTGTCAGAACCCCTAAAATGGGTTCAGAGGAGGGCGTGTTTCCTTGATCCGGTTTGACAACAAACCGGTGTAACCGTTTGAAAGGAAATGCGATGAGCAAGCGCGAATCGTCCAAGTACAAAATTGACCGCCGCATGGGCGAAAACATCTGGGGCCGTCCGAAGTCCCCGGTCAACCGCCGTGAATACGGCCCCGGCCAGCACGGCCAGCGCCGCAAGTCCAAGCTCTCCGACTTCGGCGTGCAGCTGCGCGCCAAGCAGAAGCTGAAGGGCTATTACGGCGACATCCGTGAAAAGCAGTTCCGCGCGATCTTCGCCGAAGCTTCCCGCCGCAAGGGCGACACGCCGGAAAACCTGATCGGTCTGCTCGAATCGCGCCTCGACGCGATCGTCTATCGCGCCAAGTTCGTTCCGACAGTCTTTGCCGCGCGCCAGTTTGTCAACCATGGCCACGTCAAGGTCAACGGCGTTCGCGTCAACATCGGTTCCTACCGTTGCAAGCCGGGCGACGTCATCGAAGTCAAGGACAAGTCCAAGCAGCTCGTTTCGGTCCTCGAATCCGTTCAGCTCGCTGAGCGCGACGTTCCGGACTACATCGAAGCCGATCACAACAAGATGGTCGCGACCTTTGTCCGCGTTCCGGCTCTTCCCGACGTTCCGTACCCGGTCATCATGGAGCCGCACCTGGTCGTCGAATTCTATTCGCGTTAATCCGGGCCTGGCCTGTCAATTACGAAAACCGCCCGGAGACGGGCGGTTTTTTTGTACGGAAATGTTGGAGCGAACCCATAGGTAGATGGGATGTGGGTGAAACGCCGCAAAGGCCTTTCCTATCCCGCTTGAGATCGAGGAGTGCCGTATGCCCGAGCAGAAAGCGCCACAGGATCTGCAACCGATTCTCGACGACATCTATCGCGAGCTGACGCCGCGGCTCGGCGAGGGCAAGGTTGCCGACTATATTCCCCAGCTTGCCCGCGTTAATCCCCGGCATTTCGGCATGGCGATCGTCACGACGGACGGCGAGGTGTATCGCGTCGGAGATGCGGAAGTACCGTTCTCGATCCAGAGCATTTCGAAGGTGTTCACGCTGACGCTGGCGCTCGGCAAGCATGGCGAGAATATCTGGCACCGGGTCGGGCGCGAGCCGTCCGGTTCAGCCTTCAACTCGATCGTACAGCTCGAGCATGAAGGCGGCAAGCCGCGCAATCCGTTCATCAATGCGGGGGCGATCACGATCAGCGATCTCATCCTCGCCGGCCATACACCGAAGGAATTAATCGGCGAGATCGTGCGCTTCGTCCGCTATCTTGCCGACGACGAAAATATCGTTATCGACCACGAGGTGGCCCGCTCCGAGACGGCCACCGGCTTCCGCAATTTCGCACTCGCCAGCTTCATGCGGTCCTTCGGACGCCTCGATCATCCGGTCGAGCATGTGCTCGGCGTTTATTTCCACCATTGCGCGCTCGCCATGACCTGCAGCCAGCTTGCCAAGGCTGGCCTGTTTCTGGCTGCCGGCGGCACCAATCCGCTGACCGGCCATTCCGTCGTGTCGCGCCAGCGGGCGCGGCGCATCAATGCGCTGATGCTCACCTGCGGCCACTATGACGGATCCGGCGACTTTGCCTATCGCGTCGGTCTCCCTGGCAAGAGTGGCGTCGGCGGCGGCATCATGGCCGTTGCGCCCGGAAAGGCCTCCATTGCCGTCTGGTCGCCGGGCCTCAACGAGAACGGCAATTCACTGCTGGGATCGCTTGCGCTCGAAATGCTGGCCGCCCGCACCGGCTGGTCGGTTTTCGGCCCGTGACGGACGGCTGCCCGTTTTCCCTTGATCTTCCGCGCCGGACGGGGCAAGTGCTGGTGTAGACCTTTGGGCGCTCCATTGTCGCCCCAGATTCCGAGACCACCCCATGGAACTCTCACGATCGTCCCAGTGCGAAACGATGAACATCGCTGTCGACGAGGAAGATCCCGGCTTCGACACCGGTGCACACCCGCTGTTCGCGCGAATGCCGTCCTCTGTCTCCTTCAACAAGCTCAGGAAGCGCCTGTTGCGCCAGGTGCGTCAGGCTTTCGATGAGTTCGGAATGCCGAAGGGGTCAAAGCGCTGGCTTGTTGGCGTTTCGGGTGGCAAGGACAGTTACAGCCTGTTGGCGCTGCTGATGGACCTGCAATGGCGCGGGCTTCTGCCGGTCGAGCTTATTGCCTGCAATCTCGACCAGGGCCAGCCGAATTTCCCAAAGCACATCCTGCCGGACTATTTAGCCTCGATCGGCGTCAAGCACCGGATCGAATACCGCGACACCTATTCGATCGTGAAGGAAAAGATGCCGACGGGCGCGACCTATTGTTCGCTCTGTTCTCGGCTGAGACGTGGGAACCTCTACCGTATCGCGCGGGAGGAGGGGTGCGACGCGCTGGTGCTCGGGCACCATCGCGAAGATATTCTCGAAACCTTCTTCATGAATCTCTTCCATGGCGGCCGGCTCGCATCCATGCCGCCGAAGCTCCTCAACGACGAAGGCGACCTGATGGTCTTGAGGCCGCTTGCTTATGCGGCAGAGGACGACCTCGCGAAATTTGCCGCAGCAATGCAGTTTCCGATCATCCCTTGCGATCTCTGCGGCTCGCAGGATGGTCTCGAGCGCAATGCCATGAAAGCAATGCTTGCCGATATCGAGCGGCGCATGCCCGGCCGCAAGGATACGATGCTGCGCGCGCTCGGACATGTGAACGCGTCTCACCTCCTCGACCCGAAACTTTTCGATTTCCAGTCCCTTTCTCCGGAGCCCAAAGAATGAGCCAGTCCGTCGATATCGCCGCCCTTGCCAACCTTTTGCAGGAGGCGGCGGTGAAGGAGATCCTGCCTCGCTTCCGGAACCTGGGCTCAGGCGATGTGCGGGTGAAGTCCGAGGCGATCGATCTTGTGACAGAAGGCGACGAGGCTGCCGAGCGGCTCATCAAATCGAAGATCGACGCCGTAGCGCCCGGCGCAGTCTTCATTGGCGAGGAGTCCGTCGCTGCCGATCCCGCCCTCCTCGACAAGCTGGCGGAGGCCGATCTTGCCATCGTCGTCGATCCGATCGACGGGACGTTCAATTTCGCCGCCGGTCTGCCGCTCTTCGGCGTGATGGCGAGCGTCGTTGCCAAGGGTGAGACGGTGGCGGGCATCATCTACGATCCGCTCGGCAATGATTGGGTGATTGCCGAGAAGGGCTCCGGCGCCTGGATGTGCCGGCCGAATGGATCGCAGGAGAAGCTGTCGGTTACCGCCGGCGTGTCGCTTGGAAACATGGTCGGTGGCGCATCGACGGGCTTTTACAAGGAAGACGACCGCCGGATCGTCATGGGGAATATGGCCAAGGTGAGGATCGCCAGCAGCTACCGCTGTGCCGCGCATGAATACCGTATCTTCGCCGCGGGTCATCTGCATTTCCTGATGTACCAGAAGCTCATGCCGTGGGACCACCTGGCCGGCACGCTGATCGCCGAAGAGGCCGGCGCCTATGCGGCGCGCTTCGACGGATCGCCCTACCTGCCGGCGCACACCAATGGCGGACTGCTCCTTGCCACGGATAAGGAAAGTTGGGAGGCGCTGCGGCGCGAGGTCTTCACGGTCTGATCAGAGACGATGCAGAGTTTGTGAATGGACGAAGCTCGCCCGGAACGCCTGGCGGGCTTTCTCTTATATATGACCACCGCCGTGATCGTGCCCCGTGGTCTTGTCGCCAGGATGAGTGAAGAGTTTTCCCTTTTCCGCCCAGAGCGTCGCGGCAATGGTCAGCAGCCCGAAAAGCGCGAACCCGCCGAACAAGGGCTGCAGGGTTCCATTGAAAAGCTGGCCGACGGCGCTGCCGATGAGGGCGCCGGCAGTCGTCGACATGAAGCCGGTGATCGCCGTGGCCGTTCCGGCGAGATGTCCCATGGGCTCAAGGCTGATGGCGGTGAAGTTGGTTGCGATCACCGCGAAGAACATCAGCAGAACCGAGAACAGAAGATAGCTGACGACGAAGGCCGGAGTGCCGGTAAGTGACATGGCGTAGCCAGCCGCTGCAAGCAGTGTGAACAGGATCATCGCGGCGTGCGAGATACGGCGCATGCCGAAGCTGCGGACGAAGAAACCGTTGGCAAAGTTTGCGACCGCGATGCCGCCGGCCGTCCCCGCGAAGGCGATCGGCAGCCAATCGGCAAGGCCGTAAATCTCGCCAAAAATCTGCTGAACGCTCACGATATAAGCGCAGATGACCGCCGTGAACAGCGTCAGGCCGATCATGTAGCCGCAGGTGATGCGGTTCGTCAGAACCGTGCGGAATCCTGAAAGGATAGCGCCGACGGAGAGCGGCAGGCGCTCTTCAACCGCCAGTGACTCCGACATGCGCGTCAGGGCCAAAAGAAACAGGGCCAAGCCGATCAGTCCGATCAGAATGAAGATCCAATGCCAATTGGCGTAGACGATGACAAGCTGTCCGAGGGATGGAGCGACGATCGGCACGATCATGAAGACGATCATGACGTAAGACATGACGCGCGCCATATCGCGACCGCCGAAACAATCGCGAACGATCGCCATGGTCGTAATTCGGACGGCAGCGGCACCGATGCCCTGGATGAAACGGAGGACGAGCAGCGCTTCGAAACTCGACGCCTGCGAGGCGGCAAAGCTCGAAAGGGTGAAGAAGGCCAATCCGCCGAGCAGCACGACACGGCGCCCGAACGCGTCCGAAAGGCTGCCGAAGAAAATCTGCGAAAAGCCGAATCCGAGGAAGAAGATGCCGATGACGAGCTGCGCATCGTTGGCATCGGCGACACTGAACGACTGCCCGATGCTCGAAAGCGCCGGCAGCATGCTGTCGATCGCGAGGGCGACGCTTGCTGTCATCACGGCAATGGTCACGATGAATTCGACTAGGCCCATGCCGATACGCGCCGCGCCTGAAACCGTGTTGATATGTTCCGATTGTTGTCCGGCGTTGGGGGTGTCTTCGGAGATGGAAGTCATTGGATTATCCATAATAGGCAGATTTGGGAGGAACAATCCGGCCGTTGGCCCTTAGAATGCGGCGCTGCGTGCCACACCGGGCATCCGGCTTAGCCGGCAGGATTGTGCGGTTTGAAAAGCTCCCCTCGCTCCGCGATCAGCACGAAGACAAGGGCAAGGACGGCTACGCTGGAGAAGCCGACGGCCAGCGGCGTCACCGTCCCGTCGAAGGCCTGACCGACAAGTGCACCGATAAAACCGCCGCCGATCGTCTGCGTGAATCCCAGCACGGAGGAGGCGGTGCCGGCCACGTGGCCAAGAGGTTCCATTGCCATCGCGTTGAAATTCGCAGCCATCAAACCGAACTGGAACATTGCGGCGGCCTGAAGGAGGACGAAGAGCGGCAGCGGCAGCGGGCCGACCAGCGACGCCACCATCCAGATGAAGCTTGCCAGCGCGAAACCGAGAAGTGCCGCATGCGACAGCGCCCGCATGCCGAATCGTTGCACCAGGCGCGAATTCGTGAAAGAGGCGACGGCCATCATCCCGGCAAAGGCTGCAAAGACAGCCGGGAACCAGATGCCGAGCCCGTAGACCCCGACGAGGATCTGTTGCGCCGAGTTTACGAAACCAAAGAGGCCGCCGAGGAGTGCGGACGTCGCGAGCGTGTAGAAAAGGGCGATCCGGTTCGTCAGAACGATGCGGAAGCCGTCCAGTATCGTCGAAAGGGTGAAAGCACGTCGGTTCGCCGGAACAAGCGTTTCTCGAAGCCGCAAGGCGACCGGCGTGGCCACGATCGTTGCGAACATCGCGATCACGACGAAGATCATGTGCCACTCGGAGAACAGCATGATCAACTGGCCGATGCTTGGCGCGACGACCGGAACGATCATGAAGACCATCATTACCAGCGACATGATCTCCGCCATCTGGCGCCCGCCATATACATCGCGCACAACCGAAACGGTGACGACGCGCGTTGCCGCCGCCCCGACGCCCTGCAGGAAGCGGAAGAAGAGAAGGGCCGTGAATGTCGGCACAAACACAATTGCGACAGCACAGAGACCATAGAGTGCGAGCCCGGCCAGGAGCGGCGGCTTTCGACCGAAACGGTCGGAAAGCGGGCCGAAGAAGACTTGCGCGAAGCCCATGCCGAACAAGTAGGCGGAGATGACGTATTGCCGGTCGTTTTCATCGGCGACACCAAGGCTCGCACCGATTTCCTGCAGCCCCGGCAACATGATGTCGATCGAGATTGCGTTAATGGACATCAGCATTGCCATCAGGGCGATGAACTGGACCTTAGTCAGCCCGGAAAGCGTGGCGGTTTGATCTATCGGCTTTGTCATTTCATGAATCCCGCTGACCGTCAGCCTAGCAGCCGGTCCAGAGCCGCCCGCCTTGATGTGGAAGGCGCAGCACTCTCTTTAATAGGTTGATCTGTCTTTAAAACTTCAGTCTTGAGTAGAACCGTTGCCGACGTCGATGCTCAGAATATGCTTGTTGCAAGAACGCACGCCCCCCGGCCAATGCATGCCGTCGATCGCCCTCATGGAGGGCAAGTCAAGAGTCTGTGGATGCTCGGCCGTCGAAGGCGCATTCCGAGCGGGTGAATTTCTCCGCCTGGTCATGGAGCACATCGAAAATTAGCCGAGAGGCATATAGTCCCGGAATCAAAAAAGGCGGTCAGCCCGCCTTTTCCGAAATCTGTTCGGTAGCGACGGTATTAGGCAGCGCCCTTTACGGAAATTCCCTGTCCCTGAATATGCTCCTGCAACTCGCCTGCCTGGAACATTTCGCGCACGATGTCGCAACCGCCGATGAATTCGCCCTTCACATAGAGCTGCGGAATGGTCGGCCAGTTGGAGTAGTCCTTGATGCCCTGGCGCAGATCCGCATCGGCGAGCACGTTGATGCCCTTGTAGTCGACGCCGATGTAGTCGAGAATTTGCACGACTTGGCCGGAGAAACCACACTGCGGAAACTGCGGCGTGCCCTTCATGAAGAGAACGACGTCGTTCGTCTTGACTTCGTTGTCGATGAAATCGTGAATTCCGCTCATGTTGTCTTCCTTCCTGCGCCGGCTTCAAGGACCGGATGTCGATTTGCAGCTTAAATAGCATGCATGGGCGCCGTTTTCACCACCCGATCTCAATAATTATTGATGGTCCTCAAAATGTGGCTCTCGAACCACCTCAGGCGGAGTGGCGGCGCACTTTGCTCCGGGAGGCAGCGGTGCGGCGCCGGCTCACCTGTTTCTTTGCCGGCTTCCGGATCGCGGCCTCGATGATGTCCGCCAGGATACCGCCGCCCGTTGACGCTTTTCTGGTACGGCGCT
The DNA here is from genome assembly GCA_001704765.1 of Sinorhizobium shofinae. Taxonomy (GTDB): domain Bacteria; phylum Pseudomonadota; class Alphaproteobacteria; order Rhizobiales; family Rhizobiaceae; genus Sinorhizobium; species Sinorhizobium shofinae. The sequence goes on along the minus strand of MBFK01000008.1, from coordinate 16,627 downwards.
TCGTACGCCTTGTTGTAGTTCTCCTGGCGCCGGTCTTCTTCAAAATCTCCTTCAGCGCGCTGTCAACGACGCCGCTGACGAGCTCCTTGATCAGATCCGCCATACCGGCTTACTCCGGCGCGCTGGTCTGCAGGGCGAGCGCATGAAGTATGCCGCCCATATTTCCTTTTAGCGCGTTATAGACCATCTGGTGCTGTTGCACCCGAGTCTTGCCACGAAACGCTTCGGCCACGACTTCGGCGGCATAGTGGTCGCCGTCACCGGCCAAATCGCGGATCGTGACCTTCGCGCCGGGGATTCCGGCCTTGATCATGTCTTCGATATCGCCTGGTGTCATGGGCATGATATGCCAACTCCCTTGTTATTCTTTCTGCGGCGGCAGGCGTGCTGCCACCGCTCGTGATTTCAAGGGAACCACGATTCAGGGGCGGAAAGCAAATGATGATTTGACTGCTTCTCGCCTCTATCCCGTCAATTGTCTGGCGCGAGATCGCCGCCCATGTAGGCGGGGAACCAGGCTTCGTAGGCGGAACGCAATTCCTCGACGGAGACTGCCTTCGCATCGCCGAGCTTCATCGTATCGCCGCCGGTCGTGCCGATGACCGGCAAGGATACGCCAGCGTCTCTCGCCCGTGAAGCGACCGCTTCGCGGTTCTCGGCCGTAACTGTCACGACATAGCGCCCCTGGTCTTCCCCGTAGAAGGCCGCAATCGGATCCTGTCTGGCGGGCGTTTTAATCGTCGCGCCGATCCCGGAGGCCATCGCCATTTCCGCGATGGCAAGGGCCAGGCCACCCGAAGAGCAGTCATGCACAGCCGTGACCAGCCCGTCCTCGATCAGGCCGCGAACGAAATCGCCAACCTTGCGCTCATGCGCCAGATCGACATACGGCGCCGGACCATCGGTGCGGCCATGAATATCGCGCATGTAGACCGACTGGGCGATATGGGTCCCCCAGCCTTCCGGAGCGCCTGCAACGAGGATCACCTCGTCGGCGGCGGCAAAGCGGATGCGCGCCATCCTTGCCCAATCGCTGATCAGGCCGACACCGCCGATGGTCGGGGTCGGCAAGATCGCCTGACCGTTCGTCTCGTTGTAGAGCGACACGTTGCCGGAGACGATCGGAAAGTCGAGCGCGCGGCACGCTTCGCCGATGCCTTTGATCGCGTGCACGAACTGGCTCATGATCTCAGGACGTTCGGGGTTGCCGAAGTTCAGATTGTCTGTCGCGGCAAGCGGCAGCGCACCGGTTGCCGTGAGATTGCGCCAGCACTCGGCAACAGCCTGCTTGCCGCCTTCGAACGGATCGGCCTCGACATAACGCGGCGTGACGTCGGAGGAGAAAGCGAGCGCCTTCGTCTCATGGCCGTCGACGCGGACCATCCCGGCGTCGCCGCCCGGCAGTTGCAGCGAATTGCCCTGGATCAGCGTGTCGTATTGCTCGTAGACCCAGCGGCGCGAGGAGTTGTTGGCGGAACCCACCAGCTTCAGAAGCGCTTCGGCGACATCGGCCTGGGGAATGTCGTTGGTGGCAAGCGGCGAGAGGGTCTTGGCCGGCGTCCAGGGGCGGTCATATTCCGGTGCTTCGTCACCGAGTTCCTTGATCGGCAGGTTCGCCACTTCCTCGCCTTGATGCAGGATGCGGAAGCGCAAGTCGTCGGTCGTCTTGCCGACGATCGCGAAATCGAGGCCCCACTTGACGAAGATCGCCTTGGCTTCCTCTTCCTTTTCCGGGCGCAGCACCATCAGCATGCGCTCCTGGCTTTCCGAGAGCATCATCTCGTAGGCCGTCATGCGTTCCTCGCGCACCGGCACCTTGTCGAGGTCAAGTTCGATGCCGAGATCGCCCTTGGCGCCCATCTCGACGGCAGAGCAGGTGAGGCCCGCTGCACCCATGTCCTGGATCGCGATGACGGCGCCGGTCTGCATCAGTTCGAGGCAGGCTTCGAGCAGGCATTTCTCCGTGAAGGGGTCGCCGACCTGCACGGTCGGGCGCTTCTCCTCGATCGACTCGTCGAATTCGGCCGATGCCATGGTCGCGCCGCCGACGCCGTCGCGGCCGGTCTTTGCGCCGAGATAGACGACAGGGAGGCCCACACCCTCCGCCTTCGAGTAAAAGATCGCGTTGCTCTTTGCGAGGCCGGCCGCAAAGGCATTGACGAGGATGTTGCCATTATAGCGCGCGTCGAACTCGACCTCGCCGCCGACGGTTGGCACGCCGAAGGAATTGCCGTAGCCGCCGACGCCGGCAACGACGCCGGAAACAAGGTGGCGGGTCTTCGGATGATCCGGCGCCCCGAAGCGGAGCGCGTTCATCGCGGCGATCGGACGCGCGCCCATGGTGAAGACGTCGCGCAGGATGCCGCCGACGCCGGTCGCCGCGCCCTGATACGGCTCGATATAGGAAGGATGGTTGTGGCTCTCCATCTTGAAGACGACGCAGTCGCCGTCATCGATATCGACGACGCCGGCGTTCTCGCCAGGTCCCTGGATGACGCGCGGTCCCTTGGTAGGAAGCGTCCGGAGCCACTTCTTGGACGACTTGTACGAGCAGTGCTCATTCCACATCGCCGAGAAGATGCCGAGCTCGGTGAAGGTCGGCTCGCGCCCGATCAGGCTGAGGATGCGTTCGTATTCGTCGGGCTTTAGCCCGTGCGAGGCGATGAGGTCCGGGGTGATGGGGCGGGTGTTGGAAATCGTCATCGTCGACCGTCAATCCTTCGGGCGGCGCGCACCCCTTCCGAGAGGGAACGGCGCGTGCGAACCGCAACAGACACAGGGGGCGCTTTGCGGCTTCTTTAGCCTATGCTGCGTCATGGCGCGACAGAAAAATATGGGCGATCAACAGTCGCTCGGTCCCGCCCAAGGGGCGCTGGAATGCGCGTTTCCAGCCGTCCTAGAACTTGTAGCCGAGCATCAGCCCCGCACGCGTCAGGCCGTCGTTGGGGCTATCGCAAAGCTTGGCATTGGAGGAATGCTCCACACTTGCCGAAAGGTTCCAGTGGTCGTCGAAGCGAAAGCCGGCGGCGGCATATTCGCGAAACAGCAGGCGACAGCCGAGCTTCGGCCCGCTCGATCCATCGTCATTCAACTCGCCGTCATGGACCGTCGCGCCCGCACCCAGTTCGATGAAGAAGCGTTCGGTGATATCGGCATCCCAGCTGAAACCGCCATAGATCTGACTGACGCCGTTCGACGCGGTTGCGACCGAGGCTCCGGCATGGATCCGTGGCCGCAGGACCTTTTCAACAAAGCCGGTGGCGCTATCCGCACCGAGCGGGTCAAAAAAGACCGTAACGGACGGAAAGACGCCATCTTCCTGGTTATCGCCGTCGCCGATTGAGGTCGTGGCACCGAACCGCAGTTCATCGAAGATCGGTTTTTCGGCCTGGACGGGGGTCGCTAAAGAGCATCCGAATAGTGCCGAGATAGCCATCGAGCGAAGGACTACGCCCCGAGCCCCAAGCCAAGTTGAAGAGAGCATGCAATGTCCTTTGAAGACGAATCGACTCGCAGAATGCGAACAACTATAGATCGTCTTTTCGGGCGCGAAAGTCGTCTGGCAAGAATTTAGTCGAAGCTGTCGTAGCCGGTCCGGCCGCTATCGAGCAGACGTCTTAGGACCTGGAATCCCGTTTCCACGTCGGCGCGCTTGGCCGGCGAGGAGAAGCCGACGCGGATGCGGTGGAAGACGCGATCGGCCCGGCTTGCCTTGAATTCGTCCTCGTCATCGATCAGCACGCCTTCCTGCAGTGCTGCCTGCTTGAAGGTGCCCGACAGCCAGGGCTCGGGGAGCTTCAGCCAGAGGAAAGGCACCTTGGGATGGGAGTTGAACTCGAAGCCGGCGAAGATTTCGCGCGCCATGGCTTCGCGCTCGCCGATTTCCTCGACGCCGCGGCTGCGCAATGCGGAAGCAGCCCCTGAAAGGACCAGGCGCGCGCAAAGTTCGGCAAGGAGGAAGGGGAGGCCGCCGCTGATCATCTTGTGGGCGATGCGGATGCGCTGGCTGAAATGCGGCGGGCAAGCCACCCAGCCGCCGCGAACACCGGCGGCGACGGACTTCGACAGGCCGCCGACGAGGAAAGTCCGCTCCGGCGCGAGTTCGGCCAGCAGCGGAACAGGATCACCCGTCATCGAACCGTAGAGATTGTCCTCAACCAACCATACGCCGTATTTGCGGGCGATATCAGCGACCGCCTGGCGCCGGTCGAGCGGCATGACTGCCACGGTCGGGTTCTGCGCACTGGGCATCAGGAATGCGAGCTTCGGATGCTGCTGGGCACAGACGCGCTCGAAATCCTCCGGTATCAAACCGAACTCGTCGCTTGCCATCAGCGCGATCCGCCGCCCGATCAACCCGGCGCTGCGGCTCACCTGCGAATAGGTCAGTGTCTCGAAGGCGATGCGGTCACCCGGCGAGGTGATAGCCGAAATCACTGCAATGACGGCGGCGTGCGCACCGAGGGTCGGCACAATGCATTCCGGTGCAGGCCGAAAACTGCCGCTGGCCAGCCATTGCGCGCCCGCGTCGAACCAATGTTCTGGAAAATTGCGGGCATAGCTTGCAATGTCCGCATGGTGCTCCCGGCTAATGTCGCCAAGCAATCTTGCCAAAATGTCGCCCTGGCCGATATCCGGTGCCGCCGTGCTGTCAAAGCGCAGCTTGCCCGGCGGCGCGACGATCGGGCGGGTGCCGGCAAGCGAAGTGGTCAGCGGATCGGCCTGTTCGGGCGGTCTGCTCTCCGGATGGTCGAGCACATAGGTGCCGCGGCCGACCTCACCGCTGACAAGGCCACGCTCCCGCACGATATTGTACGCTCGGCCGATTGTACCGATCGTCACCCCGATATCGAAGGCGAGATTGCGTTGCGGCGGCAACTTGGTACCGACGGGGAGGGCGCCGTTGCCGATCGCTTGTTCGATCTGGTCGGCGATCCGCGCGTAAAGCGGGCCGTGTCCCTGCTGTATGTCGGGAAGCCAAGTTGTCATCGTGACAATTATCTATATTGCCTCAATTGCCGTGTCAATTATCACAATTGTACAAAGGTCAAGCAGCATGCAGGTCAATGCAATGGGTACAATTGATGCAATCCGATTGTCGCTGCAGAGTGCTGAGAGCTCCAAGGTTCGGGGTTCACCAGGCGACGAAAATATTCTGGCCCGGCTATGGCGGTTCTATTGCACATTGGCCGCCAAGAGGCGCAGCCGACTGGTGCTTGGCGATTTGAGCCTCCACCAGCTTAAGGACATCGGCGTCACCGAAGCCGAGGCCCGGCGAGAGGCTGCCGTTCCGTTCTGGCGCTAACCACCCGGAGCACAGCCAACGCGGGCGAGGCGGGGACGCGGGAGAACGCGCCCGCCCGAATCCTTTGCGCATCGGCGGCTATGAAGATCTGGTGCTCGCCGCGCAAGGCAGCCGTAGCTCGGATCAGGAACGATCTTGCCTAAGCTCAACTGCAGCCCTGGCCGCCGGCGGCCCAGCGCCGCACGTCCGACGCAATCCGTGTGCCCACCGGCTCGCTGAGGAGCGGGCCGAAGGCCTGCAGGCGGGCAGGGTGCCCCTCGGCCTGGATGACGGCGAGGGGGCGCGCCTCAGGCGACTTGCGTGGCACGAGAAGGATGCGCGGACGCCCGGAAAAGGAATTGAGTTCCGGCGCGAGACGATAGGCTTTGAATGCCGCGTCGCCCGACTTGAACCAGCAGCCATTGGCGCCGAGCGCGATTCGCTCCATCGTCGGCAAAGCGGCGGAGCTTGCGGCCGGGGAGGCCGGGCGATTGGATTGGCAGCCGGCGACGAGCAGGAGACTTGCGGCAGCGCAGCCAAGCGCGATGAAACGTCTGCGGTTCATGAATGACATAGGCGGCCTCGCACGGGTGACGATGGATGCCGCCTTCTACCAGCGATAAGGTTAAGCAGCGATTACGTCGAGGGCCGAGGCGAAGATGCCGCGACCATCCGAGCCGCCATGGGCCACCTCGATCAGATTTTCCGGATGCGGCATCATGCCAAGGACATTGCCCTTGTCATTCATCACGCCGGCAATGTCGTTGATCGAGCCGTTCGGGTTGGTGCCCTCGGCATAGCGGAAGACGACCTGGCCATTGCCTTCGACCGCCTTCAACGTTTCGGCGTCGGCGAAATAGTTGCCGTCATGGTGCGCGACGGGGCTGCGGATCACCTGGCCCTTGGCATAGGCACGGGTGAAGTCTGTGTCTGCGTTGACGACTTCGAGCTTCACCTCGCGGCAGACGAATTTCAGCGAGGCATTGCGCATCAGTGCGCCGGGCAGCAGACCCGCTTCGACGAGGATCTGGAAACCGTTGCAGACGCCGAGGACGCGCACGCCTTGCTCTGCCTTGGACTTGATTGCCTGCATCACCGGCATGCGCGCGGCAATCGCTCCGCAGCGCAGGTAATCGCCGTAGGAAAAGCCGCCGGGGATGACGATCAGGTCGACATCCGGAATTTCCGTCTCGGTCTGCCATACGGTCACCGGAGCCTTGCCGGAGATCTTCGTGAGCGCCGCGATCATGTCGCGATCGCGGTTGAGGCCTGGAAGCTGAACGACGGCTGACTTCATGGGCGTATATACCTTGCCTTGGCCCCGCGACCTCTGCGGCGTGAGGCGATTTTCGGTGCATTGAAGACGCCGGAGGACAGAGCGGAGGACTGTCCGTGCGAGGCCGCCAGCGCATAATGCCTCGCCCTCAGGCGAGGGAAATGCTGTAGTTTTCAATCACGGTGTTGGCGAGAAGCTTCTCGCACATGGCCTTGAGTTCGGCCTCGGCCTTGGCCTTGTCTGCCGTCTCGAGCTGCAGGTCGAACACCTTGCCCTGGCGGACGTGTCCGATGCCGTCGAAGCCGAGGGCGCCGAGTGCCCCTTCGATTGCCTTGCCCTGCGGGTCCAAAACACCATTCTTCAGCGTCACGGTTACGCGTGCCTTGATCACTTGCTTATCCCCGAAAATTACTTGACCAGCACCGGACCGGAACCGCGCGGCGGCTCGTTCTCGTTGATGATGCCGAGACGGCGGGCCACTTCCTGATAGGCCTCGACCAGCCCGCCCATGTCACGGCGGAACCGATCCTTGTCCATCTTTTCCTTGGTTTCGACGTCCCATAGACGGCAGCTGTCCGGCGAAATCTCGTCGGCCAGAATGATGCGCATCATGTCGCCTTCGTAGAGGCGACCGCACTCGATCTTGAAGTCGACGAGCTGGATACCGACGCCGAGAAAGAGGCCGGAAAGGAAGTCGTTGATACGGATGGCGAGCGCCATGATATCGTCGAGTTCCTGCGGGCTTGCCCAGCCGAAGGCCGTGATGTGCTCTTCCGACACCATCGGATCGTCGAGCGCATCGGCCTTATAGTAGAACTCGATGATCGAGCGCGGCAGCACGGTGCCTTCCTCGATACCGAGGCGCTTTGCCAGCGAACCGGCGGCAACATTGCGCACGACGATCTCAAGCGGAATGATCTCCACTTCCTTGATCAGTTGCTCGCGCATGTTGAGGCGACGAATAAAGTGAGTCGGAATACCGATCTTGTTGAGATGGGTGAAGATGTACTCGGAAATCCGGTTATTGAGCACGCCTTTGCCGTCGATGACGTCATGTTTCTTCTTGTTGAAGGCGGTCGCATCATCCTTGAAGAACTGGATCAGCGTGCCCGGTTCCGGACCCTCATAAAGGATCTTGGCCTTGCCCTCGTAGATACGGCGGCGACGATTCATGGATTTGTCTCTGTGGTTGTTGGCGCTCTTGGGTCGCGCATTTGGAATTTTCTCAGCGGGTCCATATCTGAAAAGAACGCATTTCACAATCGGCGTATCTTTCCGTCCCCTGATTTAGATTAGGGTATCATGAAAGTCGCCAAAGGCGAAAAGGCACGTGGCTCTTTCACCCGCGTACCGGATTATGCGAGAATGCTTCGCTAGGAACTTCAGGGAGATCGATTGATGACGACGATGCAGGATCGCGAGAAGGCCTTCGAGGCGAAGTTTGCCTTGGACGAAGAGTTGAGGTTCAAGGCCTTGGCGCGCCGCAACAGGCTGCTCGGCCTCTGGGCCGCAGGTCTCCTGAATAAGTCGGACCCAGAAGCCTACGCCCGGGACGTCATTGCCGCCGAAATTGCTGGCCACGAGGACGTCATGCGCAAGATCAAGGCTGACTTCGAAGCGGCAGGAGTGGCTCAGTCGGAAGACGAAATCCGGGTCCGCATGCTGGAATTTTTGGCGCAAGCGGTCGAGCAAGTTCAGAACAGCTAGTTTGCCGAAGCGTTCGAGGCTCTCCCGACTTCATTCTAACGATGATTACAGATGAACACCGCGGTCGTGGGGGCCGTGCAAAGGCGGTTATCGTCCGCCAACGGAAAATCCCGATAACACGGTCTGGCGTCGGGCACCCGAAAAATGGCGGAGGAGGTGGGATTCGAACCCACGGTACGCTTTCACGCACGCCGGTTTTCAAGACCGGTGCCTTAAACCGCTCGGCCACTCCTCCGGGCAGCGCGTTATTGCGCGAAGCATGAGGCGTTTGCAAGATTTAACATGCGCGGCGCCATGATTTTCTTGAAGTGCGCGGGTGAGGGCGTTGGCCGGCTTGCCGCCCCGATCTTCACCCTTTGTAAACCATAACGCGAGATTTCCATCGCGCCTTCGCCTGCCAATTCGCAATTTTGCCTTGTTGTTGTCATGATTACTCGATTGTTCCGTTTCGGAACGCCGAAATCTCCGCGGGGGCTAAAGCGGATATTTCGAGTGCGGCTTTGCGAATAATCTTGTGGGACAGATGACATCCGATAGAAAAGCGGCATACCTTGCGAGGGGAATACGGCTCGCTGCAGTTCCGTTGCTGTGCGCGGCGCTTGCCGCCTGCGGATCGACATCCAGTGTCAAGAAGAGCAAGCCGCGAAGCAAGGAATACTTCGCCGAATCTGTTTATGGGGTCAAAGCCAGCCCCCGGGTCGCCACTGGACGCAATATTCCCAAGGGCGGCGGCCGTTTCCAGGTCGGCAACGCCTATCAGGTCAAGGGCAAGTGGTATCAACCGAAAGAGGATTTCGGCTACAACAAGACCGGTGTGGCGTCCTGGTATGGGTCGGCCTTTCATGGCCGCCTGACCGCAAACGGCGAAGTCTACGACAAGTATCACCTCTCGGCCGCGCACCCGACTTTCCCGCTGCCGAGCTATGCCCGCGTCACGAATCTCGAAAACGGCACGTCGGTCATCGTGCGCGTCAACGATCGCGGTCCCTATGAATATGGCCGGATCATCGATGTTTCCTCGAAGACGGCGGATATGCTGGACATCAAGCGCAGGGGAAGCGCCAAGGTTCGCGTCCAATATGTCGGCCGGGCTCCGCTCGAAGGCAACGACATGCCCTATCTTATGGCGTCCTACGTCACCAAAGGCGATCGCAGCCCGGGTGTGAGGCCGGAGGGACAGATCGCGACGGGCGTCATGGTCGCCTCGAACGAGCCGCTGCGCAATCAGGTTCAAGACCTCGGCACCGTCATGGTCCCAGCCAAGTCGACGCTCAACACGGGCGTCCCGGTGAATGCGCTTGCCGCGCCGGCGCAAGCCTTCCCGACGCCGCGCGCAATGACCGAATTCGTGCTGCTGCCGGAGATTGGGCCGATCCCGACCGAGAGGCCCGAATTGATCCCGCTGCCGGACGGCAGCATGGCGTTTGCTGCCGCCTATGTCGAAGTGCGGGTCAGCGACAAGGCCTCGCCATTCGAGGCGATCATGGTCGATTCCAATCCGCTGACGCCCGAATCGATTCTTGCCCATGCAAAGCGGCAGCAAGGCGCCATTTCATCCTATTGACGCCGGTTGAACGGGGGTGTCTGCACTGCTATGCCCGTGTAGAAACCGGAGTTTCTCATGCGCATGAAGTGGTTCGCGATCGTGGGCATCCTGGCGGCGATCGCTGCGGGGGAGGCGGCGGCGCAAACGCCAGCCTTCGATACTAAGGCGAAGCAGATCTATCTCATCGATGCGGAAACCGGGACCGTGCTCTTCGCACGGGGCGAAGACGAGCCCGTACCACCCGCCTCGCTTGCCAAGCTGATGGCGATGGAGGTGGTCTTCGAGGCGCTGGACAAAGGCGAACTGACAGCGGAGACGGCCTTCGCGGTTTCCGAGCATGCCTGGCGAACGGGCGGCGCGCCCTCTGGCACGGCCACGATGTTCGCAGCGATCAAATCGCAGATTCAGGTTGCCGATCTCATACAGGGCGCAACCGTCCAATTGGCGAACGATGCCTGCATCGTTCTGGCGGAAGGCATGGCCGGCAGCGAGGCGGCCTTCGCCGAACGCATGACGGCACGCGCGCGCGAACTTGGCATGCCTGTTGCGACTTTCAAGAATGCAACGGGCCTGCCGGATCCGGGAAACAGGATCACGATGCGTGAACTTGTCACCCTGTCGCGGCATCTGCGCGAGGCGCATCCGAATTTCTATCGCCTCTACGCGCAACCGGAGTTCGAGTGGAACAAGATCTTGCAGCGCAACAAGAACCCGCTGATTGCCGCCAATGTGGGCGTTGACGGGCTGGCGACGGGTTTTGCCGAGGGCTTCGGCTTCTCGCTTGCCGCCTCGATGCAGCGCGGCGACCGTCGGGTCTATCTGGCGATGGGTGGCCTCGAAAGCGACAAGGAGAGGACGGAAGAGAGCCGTCGGGTGCTCGATTGGGCGATGACGAACTTCGAGAAAAGGCGCATCTTCGCCGGCGGCGAAACGATCGGCGAAGCGAGCGTCTATGGCGGCGCAGCCTCGCGTGTCGCGCTCGTCGCGGGCGGCCCGGTCGATGTGCTGCTTCCGGTCAACAATCCGGAACGGCTGACGGCCAGGATCGTCTACAAATGGCCGTTGACGGCGCCGGTGGCTGCCGGTCAGCAGGTGGGCGTTGTCAAGCTCTGGAACGGCGACAAGCTGCTGAGGGAAGTCCCGGTCAAAACGGCCGAGGCGATAGGCCCTGGTACGCTCACCAGCCGCGCGCTCGATGCCCTGCAGGAACTTCTGTTCTTCTGGCTGTGACAAATGCGGCGCTTGGCGGTTCCTTCTGCCAGATCAATCGGCTAAACAGAACCGATATGCACGCCGATCTGGAAGAGCTTGTGTCGCTGGCAAAGGGTTTGTTCGTAACATTCGAGGGTGGAGAAGGGGCGGGAAAGTCGACCCAAATGCGCCTTCTTGCCGATTCGCTCAGCGCCCGGGGCTATGACGTGCTTACCACCCGTGAGCCCGGTGGCTCACTCGGCGCGGAAGCGGTCCGCCACGTCTTGCTGTCAGGCGCGGCGGAAGCCTTCGGCGTTCGCATGGAGGCGATTCTCTTCGCGGCGGCGCGCAGCGATCATGTCGAGGAAGTCATCCGTCCCTCACTGCAGCAGGGAAGGATCGTTCTTTGCGATCGCTTCATGGATTCCTCCCGCGTCTACCAGGGGGTCACCGGCAATCTTGAGCCCGGCTTCGTCGAAACCCTGGAGCGCGTCGCCGTCAACGGCGTCATTCCCGATCGGACGATTATTTTCGACCTGCCTGCAGAGGTCGGACTCGAGCGCGCCCGGCGCCGTTCTGCCAATGATAGGCCCGACCGCTTCGAGAAGGAGCAACTGGAGACGCACGAGAAACGCCGTGAGGCCTTCCTCGATATTGCCGAGGCCGATCCCGAACGTTGCCGTGTCGTCGATGCGACCCGTCCGCCGGAGGTGATCGCAGCAGAAGTGCTGAGGCTTGTGGAAGCGCTGCTGCCGGGCGATGGCGAACCGCAATCGTCCAAGGTGGAAGCGGCGTCATGACGATGGAGCGTCCTGGCGTGCTGGAGGGGGCAGTCGCTCCCGTAGAAAACAGCAAGCTCTTCGGCCATCGTGAAGCCGAAGCCTTTCTTGCCCAGAGCTACAGGTCCGGCAAGGGCCATCATGCGATCCTCATCGAAGGTCCGGAAGGCATCGGCAAGGCGACGCTCGCCTTCCGATTCGCCAACCATGTCCTCAGCCATCCCGAGCCTGCGCATGCGCCGGAGCACCTCGGCGACCCCGATCCGACTTCGATCGTTACGCGCCAGCTTGCGTCCGGTGCGTCGCACAACCTGTTGCATCTCACGCGCCCCGTGGATGAGAAGACGGGCAGGGCGAAGGGTGCAATCACGGTGGACGAGGTACGGCGCGCGGGGAAGTTCTTCGGGCAGACGTCCGGGACGGGGAATTGGCGAATCGTCATCATCGACCCAGCCGACGACCTCAACCGCAATGCGGCCAACGCCATTCTGAAGATTCTCGAGGAGCCGCCGCGCCGCTCGCTGTTCCTCGTGCTGACGCACGCGCCGGGAAAGCTGTTGCCGACGATCCGTTCGCGCTGCCTACCGCTGCGGCTGAAGCCGCTTGAGGCGGAGTCCATGCGCCTGGCGCTCGCCCATCTGGGATTCGACCTGACCGGTCCAAACGCCGAAGGGATCGTTGCCGCGGCGAGCGGCAGCGTTTCGGAGGCGCTGAAGCTGATCAACTATGGCGGCCTCGATATCGCAGCCGCCTTCGAGGACGTCCTTGCGAGGCAGGGGCCGGCTGTCCGCAAGCAGATGCACAAGCTCGCCGATATCCTTTCAGTGAAGGATAGCGAAACGATCTACGACTTCTTCTCGTCGCTCCTCATGGGGTGTGTCATGCGGCTGGCGCGCGAGGCGGCTATTGCCGGCGACATTGGCCGAGCCGAGCGCTTCGCAAGGCTCTCCAGCAGCTTTACCGAGCGTCTAACCCTGAGCGACGCGTACAATCTCGATCGCAAGCAGACGATCCTGTCACTGCTCGATGATCTGAAGGACGCCTTATAGGTCGGGCCTGAATTTCCACTTCCGCTCGATCGCCGCGGCAAGATCGATATCGTTATTGTGTGCGAATAGAAGGGCTTGGCCGAGGAGGTCGGCTGTTTCATCCGCAAGCGGTGCCGCGTTTCGGCCCCGACCGATCGCTTTGTTCGATGCTCGTGTAAGCTCTCCCAACTCTTCCTGCAGCTTCAGAATGTCCAGTCCGGATCGCGCACTATGGCGTGCTCTCGCGCATAGGCAGCCGTGGCCCTCTCGAATTATTCCTTAAGGTCGCTCAACACGGCATTTTCCCTTTTCATGTTTCTGGTTTGTTCCCACCGGCCGCAGATGTCAACGGTCCGCTCGATACAAGGCATCACCGTCAGTCGGGCTTTTTCTGGGTGTGGCGGTTCCCTACCTAAAGGCGATGCGCTAATAGCAGCCGTAGTTTCCGATCCGAGATAAGCCCCCATGAGAGATACGTCCCCGTTCTACATCACCACTGCGATTTCCTACCCCAACGGCAAGCCGCATATCGGCCATGCCTATGAGTTGATCGCGACGGATGCCATGGCGCGCTATCAGAGGCTGGACGGGCGTGAGGTCTTCTTCCTGACCGGGACGGACGAACACGGCCAGAAGATGCAGCAGACGGCGAGAAGGGAAGGCATCTCGCCGCAGGAGCTTGCCGACCGCAACTCGGCCGAGTTCGAAAAGATGGCTCAGGTGCTTAACGCATCGAACGACGACTTCATACGCACGACGGAGAAGCGCCACCACGAGGCATCGCAGGCGATCTGGATCCGCATGGGCGAGGCGGGCGATCTTTACAAGGATTCCTATGCCGGTTGGTACTCCGTTCGCGACGAGGCCTACTACCAGGAAAACGAGACGGAACTGCGCGACGACGGCGTGCGCTACGGGCCTCAGGGAACGCCGGTCGAGTGGGTGGAGGAGGAAAGCTATTTCTTCCGCCTGTCGGCCTATCAGGAAAAGCTCCTGAAGCACTACGAGGAGAATCCGGATTTCATCGGCCCGGCCGAGCGACGAAACGAGGTTATCGCCTTCGTCAAGTCGGGCCTGAAGGATCTGTCGGTCTCGCGCACGACGTTTGACTGGGGCATCCGTGTTCCGAATGACCCTGCCCATGTCATGTATGTCTGGGTGGATGCGCTGACGAACTACGTCACCGCGACGGGCTATTTGACCGATCCTTCAGGGCCACGGGCGAAGTTCTGGCCGGCAAATATCCACGTTATCGGCAAGGACATCATCCGCTTCCATGCTGTCTATTGGCCGGCCTTCCTGATGTCGGCCGGCCTACCGCTGCCGAAGCGAGTCTTCGCGCACGGCTTCCTGCTCAACAAGGGCGAGAAGATGTCGAAGTCGCTCGGCAACGTGGTGGACCCGTTCAACCTCGTCGAGCATTTCGGTCTCGATCAGATCCGCTATTTCTTCCTGCGGGAAGTCTCCTTCGGTCAGGACGGCAGCTACAGCGAGGAGGGGATCGCAACCCGCATCAACTCCGACCTCGCCAACGGGATCGGCAATCTCGCCAGCCGGTCGCTGTCGATGATCGTCAAGAACTGCGACGGCCAGATTCCGGCGTGCGGACCGCTGACGGAGGAGGATAGCGTGATGCTCGCTGCCGCCGACGCGCTCATCGAGACGACGCGTGAGGAAATGGGCAAGCAACTCATCCACCGCGCGCTCGCCGCCGTCATCGCCGTCGTTTCCGAGACGGATCGCTATTTCGCCGGCCAGGAACCCTGGGCGCTGAAGAAGACCGATCCGGAGCGTATGGCGACCGTGCTCTACGTGACGGCTGAAGTCGTGCGCCAGATCGCGATCCTTCTGCAACCCTTCATGCCGGAATCGGCAGGCAAGCTCTTGGATCTGGTGGCGGTCCCCGCAGAAAGACGCAATTTCGCCGATCTCGGCGAGGCAGGCCGCCTGGTGCCCGGAACGCCGCTCGAGGCGCCGAAGCCGGTCTTCCCGCGTTACGTCGCGCAGGAAGCGTAAGCGAGAGCGAACTCATGCTGATCGATACACACTGCCATCTGGATTTCCCGGACTTCGACGTTGAGCGCGACGGGATCATCGAGCGCGCCCGGCAGGCAGGCGTGACCCAGATGGTGACAATCTCGACCCGCGTGAAACGGTTCGAGACGATTTTGGCGATCGCCGAGAAATATGAGAACGTCTTCTGCTCGGTCGGCACGCATCCGCACAACGCCGACGAAGAGCTGGACATCACGATCGAGGATCTCGTCCGCCTGTCGGCACATCCCAAGGTCGTTGCGATCGGTGAAGCAGGGCTCGACTATTTCTATGACAACGCGCCGCGCGAGGCTCAGGTGGAAGGATTGCATCGCCAAATAGCGGCAGCTCGTGAAACCGGCCTGCCGCTCGTCATTCACAGCCGGTCGGCGGATGAGGACATGGCCGCGATCTTGACGGAGGAAGCGGGGAAGGGCGCCTTCCCTTTCCTTCTCCATTGTTTTTCGTCCGGAGCTGAACTGGCGCGTATCGGCGTCGAGCTCGGCGGCTACGTCTCCTTTTCCGGAATTCTCACCTTTCCGAAGTCGCAGGAACTGAGAGATATCGCCAAAACGATTCCACGCGATCGGCTGATTGTGGAAACGGATGCGCCCTATCTGGCGCCGAAGCCTTTCCGCGGCAAGCGCAACGAGCCGGCCTATGTTGCGCACACGGCCGAAGTGCTCGCCGAAACGATCGGCGTCTCTAAGGAGGAGATTGCGGAAATCACCACGGAAAACGCCTTGCGAGTATTCTCGAAAATGCCGAGGCTTTGACATGACGTTCCGGCGGGTCTTCACCATCCTGGGCTGCGGCTCATCGCCCGGGGTGCCGCGCATCACGGGCGATTGGGGCGCCTGTGACCCGTCAAATCCGCGCAATCGGCGCTTGAGGGCCGCTCTACTCGTTGAGCAGATTGCGCCTGAAGGCGGCAAGACGACCGTGGTCATCGATACGGGGCCCGATTTCCGCACCCAGATGGTGGCGGCCAATGTTCGCCATATCGACGCCGTGCTTTATACTCACGCGCACGCGGACCACCTGCACGGGATCGACGATCTGCGCGGCTTCGTCATCGAAAATCGCAAGCGTGTGCCGATCTGGGCGGACGCCTTTACCATGGCGCGAATTCGCGAGGGATTTCGGTACTGCCTGGAATCGCCGCCTGGAAGCGGATATCCGCCGATCGTCGAGCCGCACGTCATTCCGGAGGATCTTCCACCGTTTACCGTTCACGGCGCCGGCGGGCCGATCGCATTCCAGCCGTTGATGCAGTTTCACGGCAATATCCATTCGCTCGGCTTCCGCATCGGCAATTTTGCCTATTGCAGCGATGTCAGTGACTTTCCGGCCGAAACCGTCGGCGAGCTCAAGGGGCTTGATCTGCTTGTCCTCGACACGTTGCAGTACAGGTTTCATCCGAGCCATCTGTCGCTGGTGCAGTCGCTTGCCTGGATCGAACGACTGCAGCCGAAGCGCGCCGTATTGACCCACATGCATGTGCCGCTGGACTATGACATTGTCAGCGACGAGACGCCGGATCACGTCGAACCGGCCTATGACATGATGCGGCTGGAGTTCGAGATCGATATGCCGACGGCGGAAGAGGCATAAAGTCCGGCCTTGGAATTTTCCTGCAAGATGTTGATTCAAATTGGGAACGTAATGTCTCTATCGATGCACTTTCGTTCCATAATCTATCTTATGCGATTTTGATGTGTAGCGGCATTTTAGAGATGCGACACATAGGCCAGTTAGAGATGCGACAGTCGTCGCCTCTTG
>MBFK01000168.1 GCA_001704765.1 Sinorhizobium shofinae | reverse complement strand
GACATCGACGACGATGCCGGCGCCCTCGTGACCGAGGATCGCCGGGAACAGCCCTTCCGGATCGGCGCCCGACAGCGTGAAGTCGTCGGTATGGCAGATGCCGGTCGCCTTGACCTCGACCAGCACCTCGCCGGCCTTGGGGCCTTCGAGCTCGACTTCGGTCACAACAAGGGGTTTTCCGGCTTCAACAGCCAGAGCAGCGCGTGTGCGCATGAAATGCCTCCGGTAACTGCGTTTGTTAGGGTCGCCTCTTGGGCCTTGTACACAGATTACAGACGGGCAGAGGCGCAATGACAATTGCGACCTTAGTGTGTAAATCGCGACCTTTGGCTTTTCTGCTGGTCAGCCTATACTGACCCTCGTTCCAACACGGAGAGACAAGGATGAGAGCCGCTTGGCATGCGCTTGGTCTGGCGCTTTGCCTAACACAAGCTCCAGGCATTGCAGGCGCCACGGATTATTCCGACCCCGACTGGCCGTGCCTTCAGCGCAAGGCCGAGAACCTGTCAGTGAGCCTGATGTGGCCGGAGCCGATAACCCACATGCCTCTTGCGCCTGCGGCAAACGATCTCGTGGCAATCCTGTCGCTTCGCCGGGTTACGCTGGAAGAGGCCGGCGCCCATGTCCAAGCTTTCGTTGAGAAGGCTGCGCCCGTGGACGGTCAACTGCTCGGCAATATCTTCCTCGGGGTGTTCGAAAATCTCTCCGACAGCCGGCAACGGGTAATCGCGGGGATAGCCCGCTATTCCCGCAGCCAGATCGCACTGTCCTCGAGGATCGACGGCAGCCGGGTCGAGATGGCGAAGCTTGCGGGCGAAACGAAACCGGATTTCGACCGTATCGACAAGCTTGAGGAACAGATCGACTGGGACGAGCGCATCTACCGCGATCGCTCGCAGGCGCTCACCTATGTCTGCGAAACGCCGGTGCTTCTGGAAAAACGCGCCTATGCCATTGCCCAGATCCTGCTCAAGCATATGCCGCATTGAGCCACTGCTACGGGTCCCACTCAAGCTCCGTATAGGCAATGGTGGCATTGCGCGGGTTGAAGAGATCGAACAGAAGCCATCGATCCGCCTCGCTTCGGCCTATTACCTCGGTTGCCGGCCCAAGCGCCAAGCCATCGTCAAGCGCCCTCTTAGTATCGGCTTCCAACGCGCCGAGATAGCGCTCGACCGGTTTAGCCGCCTGCGGCCAATCGAGCAGCGGCCCGCCATGGCCGGGCACGACCTGGCGTGCAGAAAACCCCTTTATCCGCGAAAGAGCGGCAAGCCAGCCGCGCAACGACCCGTCGAGAGCTGGCGTATGCGTGTCAAACAGCAGATCGCCGGCGAAAAGGAGATCGGAAGTCCGATCGAAAACCGTCAGATCGGTGGCGGTATGCGCTAGCGGAAATGCCCGCAGCTCCAGCACCCTGTCACCCAGGTCGATCACCTCCTGTTCCGCGATCACGCGATCAGGCACGGGTGCCTGACTGCCGAGGAATGCTGCCCCGCCGATCAGGCGGGCAAAATTTGCCCGGTAGGTTTCGGCGCGATCGGCAAGTGCCCGCGCAGGTTGGCATGGCCGATGATCGCCGCCCCGGCCTCGCGAAGCGGCTCGGCGCCGAGAACGTGATCCGGATGCATATGCGTGAGGATCAGGTGGGTGATGGGCAGGGCGCTGCGTTCGCGGATCGCCAGATAGATCTCTTCGCCCACCTTGCGCGAGCCGCCGGCATCGATGACGGCGATGCTGCGCGATCCGACAACGAAGGCAATATTGGAAACGTCGCCGACATTGGCCGGATTTGGCTCCTCCACCTTGCCGCGATGCACGAAGACGCCGGGGACCGCCTCGCTGAAGGCGAGGACCGAACTCGGCCTGGGCGCGCAGAATGGCAAGCCCTTCGCCTTTACACCAGCCGGCTGGCGCGCAACCAGACGTGACGCACGCTCGCAGGCCGCTTTCGTTCCGGCCGCAAAGCCGGGCAGCAGTGCGATTCGGCAGGTCTCGCCCGGCAGCGGCGTCACGGGGCCGGCGGCGGCAAGCATGCACATGGTTACGAACGCCTCGAACACGTCCAAACTCCAGTTGCCAACGATCTTGAGAGCCTGCGTCCGCCCGTCGAACCCCGCAACACATCCGAAAGGCTCGGTTCTGCTCGCTGGCATTTCGTCCTACGTTGACGGGTGCCCGACCCGGAGTCGTGCCCTTCCCTTGAAAAGGGTCTCTTGAACAATGAAGCTCATCTTCGCAGGTGTTTCCGTGATGCTGGCGGCAAGCCTTGCATCCGCCCAGCAGAAGACGCCCGACAATCCGCTTGTCGAAGGCCCCACCTGGAACGAACTAAAAGGGGATATCATCGGCGACACGGCCATTCTGGACGGCGCCGCCCTATTCTCCGTCACGGCCCCCTACCGCGCCAACGACGCCGCAACAGTGCCTGTCACGATCGAGCAGAGGGGGCCGGCGGCCGACCCGATCGATTCCATCAAGTTAGTGATCGACGAGAATCCCGCGCCAATGGCCGCGGAAATCCGCTTCGGCCGGGCACTGGCGCCGCTAAAATTCGAAACCCGTGTCCGCGTCAACCAGTATTCAAACATCCGGGTCATTGCCCAGACACCGGAAGGGATCTTTATGAGCGGCCGCTTCGTCAAAGCCTCCGGTGGCTGCTCGGCGCCGGCCACGAAGGATCCGGTCGCGGCCCTGAACGGTATGGGAGAGATGCGGCTGAAACTCTTCGATGGTAAGGCGCCGGCGCCGAGCGCCCGTCGTGAGGCGCAGATCATGATCCGCCATCCGAACTATTCCGGCCTTCAGCGCGACCAGATCACCCAACTGTTCATCAGTGCGAATTTCATTGCCCAACTCGAGGTGAAGCAGGGCGACGATCTGTTGTTTGCGCTCGACGGCGGGATTTCGCTGAGCGAAAATCCGGTGTTTCGCTTCAGCTATACCGACAACGGCGCTCCGGCCTTCACCGTCCATGCGGTCGATACGGACGGCAATGTCTTCGACCGCGTTTTGCCGAAAAGGCCGCCCGCCTGAGTGTGTGTCAGAAGCACAGAATCTCCGCCTCCGCCTGGGCACGTCTCAGTTCGGCCACCATGGTGCGCGGCACGACCGCCGACTTGAAGATGGCCATCTGTTCGCCGCCCGCCTGCTGGAGCGACAGCACCGCTTCGGCTTCGACATATTTGCGATATGGCAGGATGGAAGCGATCACATCGATCGAGCAGGCACATTGACTCAACACCTTACGGCTCTGGCCGTTGGCCGCCATGCAGCCAAATACATAGTCGGCCCGGACCTCGGTCGGATAATCATTAAGGCGCTCCGACATGCTCTGCCCGTTGACCGGCACCGCCGCTGCGGCGATGACCAGCACCGATATGGTCGACCGCATCATGGCCGGGCCTCCCCTGCCGCTTTCAGGGTAATGGCGTTGGAATAGCCGGCCTCTGCCCCACCGGCCGCCGCAGGAACGGTGGCAACCAGTGAATAGTACCAGCCAGGAATATCTTCCGACACGGTGACGGCGAGCGCCAGTTGGGAAAACCGCCCCATCCGCTCGCGCGCCTTGTCGTTCGTGAATGGCCGGATCGTCACCTCCCGCCCAGCGATCTCGTGGTCCTGATAATGGAGCGACACCGGCACGATTTGCGCGTCCCGCAGCAGGGCCTCCTTGATACGGTTGCGCATATAGAAGGGGCTGCCGCCCGACTGAAAGGCAACATCGGCCAGCACGCTTTCGAGAAAGTACATGATGAGGGGATTGCCGACCGAGGCCGGATAATTGCCAAGCCCGCGAGACCGGGTGCCCTGATAGAGCGTCAAGGCGACATTGTCGTCGGCTTTGACCTTCAGGCCGATGCTGAAGCTGCCATCTGCCTGCCCTTCGTCGGCACCAGATATGACCCTATCGTAGATGAGCGTGCTCTGGCCGGCTTCACTACCGTCCGACACCGCCTCGAGCCCCTTCAGCGCCGTCGACCGGAAGAGAAGCTCGTAAGTGTCGGCAGCCGCAAGCGGCCCATGACCAATTCCGAGCAGGAACAGCGCAAGCAGAGGAAGAACGCGCATCACAGACCTCCCGATTTGGGGCCCGTTTTTTTGGGCTCCCGTTTGTTGGCGACAAGCCTAGCGATGGCTGCGGCAATGTCACCGGAGACCTTTGTCTGTATTTGTTTCACGCCACGCGCGCCCGGGTCTTCCAGTCGATCAATGCGCGCAGCCGCACGAGTTGCACCGGCTTGGCAAGCACGGCGAACGACATTTCGTTGCCGAGCCGCAGCAGTTCTCGCTGACGGTTGGCCGAAATGATGACCGCGGGGATTTCGACTCCCGCCAGCGCGCGCAGCGTCCGGATCGTTTCTATGCCATTGTCGCCGTCGTCCAGCTGATAATCGGCCAGCAGAATGTCGGGCGCCGTGCCGATTTCCTGCGTCAACGCCGCGGCATCGGCGGTCGAGCCGGCCGCCAGAACGCTCGCTCCCCAGCTCTCCAGAATCTGCGTCATCGCGTGAAGCTCGTCGGCATCGTTCTCGACAACCATGACGATGAGGTCGAGGCTGCCGTCGAGCATCGGCTCCGCTATTGGATTTTCGCAGGCGCTGGCACGGCCGGACACGGCCAACGGCACCTCGATCGAAAAGACGGAGCCACGGCCGGGCTGCGACAACAACCGGACGGGATGGTCGAGATGCCGGCAGGCCCGCTCGACGATCGACAAGCCAAGTCCCATGCCGGTGCCTTTTCCCGCACCGCCGGCCCGGGTGAACTCATTGAAGATCCGCGTCCGGTCCTCCTCCGAAATGCCGATACCGGTATCCCACACTTCGATCCGCAGCCGATCACCGCTCAGGCGGCAACCGACGAGCACAACGCCACGCTCTGTATACTGGATAGCGTTCACCACGAGGTTCTGGATGCAGCGCATCAGGTAGCGCTGATCGCTGGTAACCCAGCGCGTGGAAGGGACTATACGAAGATCTATCCCTTTTTCTGTCGCCAAGGGCGCCAGATCCTCAGCCAGGCCCTGCAGCGCGCTTCCAAGGTCGAACGACGTGACGTTGAATTCGGCCCCCGAACTGTCGAGGCGCGAAATATCAAGAAGCGCCTGCAGAAGAGATTCTGTCGAGGCGAAGGACCGGTTGAGCCGGCTGACCACTTCCTTCGCCCCCGGTTGTCCCACGGTTTCCGTCAACATCGAAAGATAGAGTTTCGCGGCGTTGATCGGCTGAAGAAGGTCATGGCTGGCTGCCGCCAGAAAGCGCGTCTTGGACGTGTGAGCTGCTTCGGCCGCCTCCTTGGCCTGCCGAAGAGCACCCTCGATCTTGGCCTGCTCATCGGCATGGATCTTGAGCAGGCGATTGGCCTCGATCAGTTCGGCGGTACGCTCCTGTACACGTTGCTCGAGAAGCGCCGCCGCTTGGGTCTCCATCGTCACGTCCATGACCGACACGATGAAACCGTCGTCAGGCAGGGAATGGATGCGGATGTCGAGGCTCATCCCATCGCGCCGCCTGAACCGTTCCTGCACCGTCTCGCCGCGGCGCGTGGCCTTGAACCAGCCGGCGAATTCGGACCGGCGTCCTTTGCGGTCGAGAATCTCGTGACGCTCGACATGTTCGACTATGCGCTGGAAGAGACTTCCCTTCTTCAGAAGCGAAAGCGGCACGCCGAGAAGCTCGCCGAAGCGTTCGTTGCGGACCAACAATTCGCCGCGCGCCGAAAAGGTGCAGATGCCGAGCGACATGTGATCGAAAGCGGCCTGCAGGAAATGAGCCTGCTGATCGATCAGGCGGTTCTTCTCGCGCCGGTTCTCCCGCACGATGTCGGTGATTTCTGTCTGCAGGACGGTGATGTTGCCGGAACTGGTCTGTCGGCAGGAAATCTGGAACCAGCGGTCGTTCCTGAGCACCATCACGAAGGACGAAAAGCGCTGACCGGGCCTCTGCTCCTTCACCATCGGCTGGGAGCGGCCATTCACCCCGCTTTCGTTCCGGTTCAGAAACTTGCTGGCGTTAACGGCTGCGAGATAGTCGTCAAAACCGAGGCCGGGCTTGACCAGCGGCTCGATATCAGGAAGCAGGTGCCGGAACTGGGCGTTGCAGACCTGCAACCCATCTTCGGAGAAGAGGGCGAAGCCACCCTCCATGGCCACCATGGCGTCGGCAAGGTTTCTCTGGGTGCGTTCCTGCGCCTGATGGGCGATCTCAAGCTCGCTCGACGCCCTGCCAAGCGTGTCGAGGGCCTTTTCGAGATCCTTGGTTTTTTCCCAGACCTCTGCCTGAAGCGCGATGGCCGATTCGAAGAGCGAATAGGCGGAGCCGCCGACTTCGTGACCGCGCTCGGCTCGGTTGATGAGGGCCTCGATGATCTTGGCCTGCTTGGCAAGCTGGATCTCGTAGGGTTCGTCCGGATTGATCACAGCGGCGCGCCTCCCTTTGGCCGGAAAAAGGCGACGCCGACAAAGGTCTGGTTCACATGTACGCCGAGATGCTGTTCGCCATAAGTGTTGAAGCCGACGACCCGGCGCTGTCGGAACTGCTCGGACGCCTCGCCGTCCAGGCCCTTGCGCTCGATCTCAAGCTTTCGCAGATAGCAATCGAAACCCAGGATGAAATCAGGCGCTTCACCGTCTTTGTCACTGACGGCA
Organism: Sinorhizobium shofinae; assembly: GCA_001704765.1. Lineage (GTDB taxonomy): Bacteria > Pseudomonadota > Alphaproteobacteria > Rhizobiales > Rhizobiaceae > Sinorhizobium > Sinorhizobium shofinae. Next base: position 44,321 of record MBFK01000168.1, on the reverse strand, counting down.
AGCCCCGAATCGAGCGTGCGGATGATTTCCTTGCCGCGGCCGAGCGTCAACAGCAGACCGTCGTCAATTGCCGAAAGGAAGGTGAGGCCATGTTCGCCGTGAATTTGCTGGATCGCCCGCACATGATAGAGATTGCGATTGCGCACCAGCACGGGGTTCTCGGCGAAGGTCATCGGCGACAATTCGGCAACCGGTACCTTGACGAGCCGGGCATATTCCTGCGCCGCCGGTGAGCCGTTAATCTCCAGAACCAGCCGCTCCTCCGGAACGGCGCGGGTAACCACCATGCGTACGTCCGTGGGCTGGAAATGGTCGAAGCCAAGACCGCTAAAGGCCAGATCGGTTTCCAGCAGCAGGAGAAGCGCGGCATTGCTGTGGAATTCTCCATTGTGCAGCACCTGCGTGTGCTCGAACCGCAGCCCGTCGCCCGCCGAGCCGCCAAACACCGGAACGTCCTTCAGTCCGACCTCCAGGGCTGCCATCAGGATGTCCTCCTGTTTGGACAGTCCGTCGGCAAAAATCAGGGCGAGCCGCTTTCGGCCCGGCGTTGCGCGAAACTGCGAGGCGAGCCGCTCCGTCTGCGACACGACATCGGCAATCGAAACCGGCGAGATCGGATGCAACAGGGCCGAGGCCACCCGAAAGTGACGCCGCTCGAAAGCGATTGCCAGCAGGGCGTCATCCTCATACCCCCGCGACGTGATCTGGCCGGCGGTCGTGCAGCCGAAAACCACCTTATCCGGTAAAGACCTTCGCACGGCTTGGGAAAGGTCATCGGGCTGCAACCTGTTCGGCAAGAACAGAAGGATGAAGCTTGGTCTTGCCGTGGCGAGTTGCTGTTTGATCTCGGCAAGGGCAGCGGCCGCATCAGCGGCATGCGATACGGCGAGCCGAACCCCCTCCGCCGGTTTGCGATCAAGATCGTCGACAGCCGTCATGCGCCGTCATCCTCCACTTCAGCCTGGGTGCCTTTGCCGGCACATCTCACTGCAGGCTGTGGCGGATCGAGACTTCGCGCACCAGCATTGCCGCCTGTGTGCGATTATGAACGCCCAGCCGTCGCAGAAGCGCCGTGATATGGGCTTTCACGGTCGCTTCGGCCAGCTGCATCTCGTAGGCGATCAGCTTGTTTGGCATCCCTTCGCAGATCAGCCCCAGAATGCGGGTCTGCTGCTGCGACAAATGGGCGATCTTGCGCGAGATTGATTCCACCGACCGGTCGGTGGCCCGGGTGCGGGCCGGCATCGTGTAGCCGGGCGGCAGATATGTCTTGCCGTTCCAGATATCCTGCATCGCCTCTTGGAAATTGTGGCGGCCGATATCCTTTGGAATGAAACCCGCGGCACCGGCGGCGATGACCGACTGGACGACGTCTTTGGACGTGATCGCCGAGATCACGATTACCGGGATGTCAGGCGTCTTTTCCTTGATCTTCAGAAAACCGCTTAGACCCGACGCATCGGGCAGGTTCAAATCAAGCATGATCAGATCAGGTGAAAACCGCATCCGCAATTGCTGCAGAGCTTCACCGAGCGAAGTGGCTGTTCGAATTCGACGCGTATTGAAGGTACTTTCCATCGTCGCGGCCAGAGCATCGCAATAAAGCGGATGATCATCGATCACCAGGGCCGATTTTATTGAAAGCGAGTGGACGGGCAAAGCGGTCCGCGACATGGCTCTCCTCCCAAAAATATTCCCGGCCAAGGAGCCGGCTCACCCGACCCAAGGCCACTGGAAAATATCTCTCCTCCCAATGCGGCCATGCTCTCCCGGCACGACGCGAGGCATTTTGTCGCACAGTTTTCCAGGCCAGGCAATTACCGTAAAGTGTAAGTCTCCCACTACCCAACGATACAATGCGACCTGACGGATCTAAAATCGCGGCGAGCGGCAAACCCCTTCTATGAGCGAGCGGCGCTCCCGCCTGCCTATCCGAAAGGACATCGTCTGCGACACCAGCCGCAGCCGCGAAGAGCTTGCCGTTACCGAACGCCGCGATGAAGTTCAAGCGATGGCGTCGCTCACAGAGTGCGCCTGACGCCGGCCGACAGAGTATCGGACCGAGGCCGGAATCTAGCGCTCAGGCGTACCGGGCGATTGCGAGCGTTCATACATCGTCAGCGCCCACTCCGCTCGCAGATCGTCCAGATACAAAATGTAAATATTTCCGTCCCCGCCCCTGACCTTGAAGTAGCGGTAGTCGGCGCCATGCCACTGATCGATGTTCTCGACCACTTCGATCTGCCGACCGTTGAGATAAAGTCGTCGCAGCTTTTCGGCTCCGCCTTCGTCCACAAAGGTCTCAGCCTGAACTTGCATGGCGTACTCACCGCTGCTGCAACGCGTCTCGCGTGATGTTCCACTTCGCGAGTTACAGCAGGACTTCTCCGTTCTAACAAGGCTAATTCAGAGCTCAAAGCATGATCGTCATCGGCAGTCGGGACAATGGATGTGGGTCTCCTTTCGACCCCCATAGCAGTCACTCGGTAGACGAAGATGCGCATTCAACTTACGGCGATTCGCTACCCATTTATTGTTCGGCATCGGCTGGCGGGTACGCAGTTAAAGTGAAAGGAATTTGCCTTCGCTCAAGCCGGCATCCGGGACAGGACATTAAACTAAAAATCCCTCGTCGATCCCCACGGTGTGGTGTGAACCTCCGGAATGAGCTCGTCACAGGTCCGCGTTACAGAGTGTTGCATTGGGCTCTGTTCGTTGTCGACACGGCGCGTGCTACTGTGATGGCAGCGTAGGAGGGTGAAGCTATGGCCTACTCATATCGCTGTAAGGATTATCCAGGAATGGAAGCCTGTCCGGCGTCGTTTACGGCCGAGACTGAAGCGGAACTATGGAAACACATTGAACTCCACGGAGCGACCGCTCATCAGGAGGAGCCTGACAAGTGGTCCTTGGAAGATCGGCAACAGATCAAAAACTTGATTCGCGAAACGTAGGCCGGGCGCGCACCGTTGCGTCACTTCGAAAGGAGCCGCTCATGGGCATATACAGCGATGTCATCCTGCCGAAGCTCTGCGATCTTTCCATGAGCAACGAGCGCCTGCACCCCTATCGCGAGCGCGTGATTGGCGCTGCGGAAGGTCGCGTCCTGGAGATCGGCAGCGGTTCGGGCCTCAACCTGCCCTTTTACCGCTCGGACGTCCGGGAAATTCTTGCGCTCGAACCTGACCCGGCCCTTCTCGCGATGGCCCGCCGCGTCTCGCATTCGGAGATGCCGGTCAACTTCATCGAAGCGTCTGCGGAAGCCATTCCGCTTGACGACAAGAGCGTCGACACGGTCGTAACGACCTGGACCTTGTGCACGATCCCCGGAGCTGCGACGGCACTGGCGGAAATGCATCGGGTACTCAGGCCGCAGGGCAAGCTGCTGTTCGTCGAGCATGGGCTCTCGCCTGACCGTGGAGTGCGCTGGTGGCAGGATGGCCTCACGCCGATCTGGAGGCGCATAAGCGGCGGCTGTCACCTCAACCGACCGATCAGGTCGATGATAGAAGACGGAGGCTTTCGGATCGATCGGATTGAGACGGGCTACATGCGAGGGCCGAAACCGATGACGTTCATGTACGAAGGCAGCGCAAGGCCGAAATAACGGCCCGTCTGACACGCCACGCCGACCGCACCGCCGTACACGGCAGATACACGTCCACTCTACGGCTACCAACGCGCCGAGGTTACGCTCGTGGCGTCATCCGGCATGAGCAGGCTTGAAAAGTCGGCGCTGATAGTGGCCCAGCCAGGCCAAGGCAGCGGCAGCCACCGCCAGCCACGGCAACAGCGCAAGGTTCAGCATCTGCCAACCAAGCTGCTGGAGCAACGCCCCGGCCCCGAACGAACACGCGAGCCCGACCGCAAAGATCGCCATGTCGTTGATCGCCTGCGCGCGGCCCTTCTCGGCCTGCGTGTAGGTCGTAGTCAGGAGCGCGGTGCCGCCAATGTAGAGAAAATTCCAGCCGACCCCGAGGAGCACCAGCGCTGCGGCGAAAGACCCGAAACCCGTTCCAGTCAGGGTCATCAGCACAAGGCCTGCGAGAATCACAACTCCCGCGAACATAATCCGCAGGACGCCGAAGCGGGCGATCAGGGAACCGGTGACGAAAGACGGCAGGAACATGCCCAGCACGTGAAGCTGGATAACCGTCGCAGCGGTCGAAAGGCCATGATGGTGGTGAACCATGGCGATCGGCGTTGCCGTCATCGCGAGAATCATGACGCCGTAGCCCGTCGCAGCGCCGAATAACGCCACGAGGTAGGCGGGCTGCGAAACAATCGCTTTTAAGTGGCGTCCTTCCACCAGTGAACTCGCACCCGACGTCGCGGCGGGAACCCCGAGGCCGAGCAAAATACCCGCGGCGAGCAGCGACACGAGCGAGAGCAGCAGGAACGAGCCGAGATATTCCGGCTCGAGGAGCGGGCTGCCGAAGCGCCCGATCATCGGCCCGGCGAACGCCGCGACTATGCCACCGCCGAGAACGAGAGAAATCGCGCGGGGCCGGAACGCTTCGTCGGCCACTTCGCTGGCGGCAAAGCGGTAGAACTGCGCAAAGGCCTGGTACGCTCCGACGAGCATCGTACCAAGCGACAGCAGCAGGAGATCAGCAGTCCAGACGCCAAGCCCGGCGATCACGCCGCCGGCGACGCCGAGCAGCGAGCCGAGGATGAATCCGGGACGCCGTCCGACCCTGGACATCCATATCGAGGCGGGAAAGGTAACGACGGCCGTTCCGAGAAACATGGCGGCGATGGGCATCGTGGCCAGTGCTGGCGGGGCGATCTTGCTCCCGGCCAACCCGCCAACGGTCATCACCAGCACGGACGCGGTTTGGAAAAGCGCCTGGGCGCTCGCGAGCAAGAATACCTGACGATGCTGGTTCCCGCGATCGGACATTAGCGCACCTCATCGGGCTTTACAGGAAAGTTCATTCAAGCTATTAATTGAATGATTAATCGTTTTTTGGTCGCTCTGCAATGCCAAGTCCGAAGGTCCAGATTTATGAGCAGCTCGCCGAACTGGCGAAGGTGCTGGGCAGCGCCCATCGGCTCGAGCTGATTGAATACGTGTCGCAGGGCGAGAGATCGGTGGAGCGACTGGCGGAACTGACCGGCCTGACGGTGGCCAACACGTCGCAGCACCTGCAACTGCTTCGGCGTGGTGGCTATGTCCGCTCCCGGCGCGATGGAAAGCGCGTTCTCTACAGCCTTGGCGATGGCCCGATACTCGCGTTGCTCGCTTCGCTGCAATGCTACGCCGAGCGCAACAGCGCGGAGGTCAGGGCGATCGTCGGCGATTATTTCGGCAAGCTTGATCAGCTTGAGCCTGTGAGCCGCGAAGACCTGCTGCAACGCCTGGACGATGGCGACGTGACACTTCTCGACGTCCGTCCCGAGGACGAATTCGACCTCGGTCATTTGCCCGGAGCCTTGAACGTTCCGCTCGGAAAGCTCGAGCTGCACTTGTCGGAACTGACCCCCGACCGTGAGATCGTCGCCTACTGCCGGGGGCCTTACTGCATTCTGTCCTTCGAAGCCGTGGCCGCGCTGCGGGCGAAAGGATACCGTGTCCGTCGTCTGCAGGACGGCTTTCCGGAATGGAAGGCGGCGGGATATGCGGTAGAGGTTTCCCCGTGAAGGCGGCCGCTCTGGGAGCGTGACCATGGGTAGCCGCAGCGGAGCGCCGCAGTCGAGCGAGATCCGGCTTGGGTTACGCGAGAACTGGCCGCAGTTCGCGCTGCTCGTCCTGATCAACGCCTTCGTCGGCGGAATGGTAGGGATCGAGCGGACCGTGGTGCCGCTGATCGGCTCTGAAGAGTTCCACATCGCCTCGACGACGTTCATCGTCTCCTTCATCGCCAGCTTCGGCGTCGTAAAGGCGTTCGCCAATCTCGTCTCCGGGCAGATGGCCGACCTTTGGGGGCGAAAGCGCGTCCTCGTCGTTGGGTGGCTCGTCGGCCTCCCCGTCCCCTTCATGCTCATCTGGGCCCCGAGCTGGGAATGGGTGATTGCCGCAAACGCCCTGCTCGGAATCAATCAGGGGCTCACCTGGTCGATGACCGTGATCATGAAGGTCGATCTGGTCGGACCCAAGTCACGCGGGCTGGCCGTAGGATTGAACGAGTTCGCAGGTTATCTCGCCGTCGGCCTGACGGCATTTGTTACAGGCTACCTCGCTTCGGAATACGGATTGCGCCCGACGCCGATCTACCTCGGCATCGGTTACGCCTTCCTGGGGACTGTGCTTTCGATCCTGCTCGTGCGCGACACGCGCGGTCATGTCCGCCTCGAGGCATCGTCGCGCCCGGAGCAACCTCCTTCGATCGGCTTTCGCGAAGTCTTCGCGCTGGCCTCGTTCAAGGACCGCAACCTCTACGCAGCCACACAGGCGGGTCTCGTCAACAACCTCAACGACGGCATGAGCTGGGGCATCTTTCCGCTGTTCTTTGCCTCCTTCGGGCTTGGCGTCGAGCGCATCGGCATCCTCAAGGCAGTCTATCCGGCGACCTGGGGCATCCTTCAGATCGCGACTGGTCCCCTGAGCGACCGCTGGGGGCGCAAGGGCCTTATCGTCGCTGGAATGTGGGTGCAGGCCGTCGGCCTATTCTTGACTGCATTCACGCGGCGCTTCGAGTGGTGGCTCCTTGCCAGCCTCCTTATCGGCCTCGGCACGGCCATGGTCTACCCGAGCCTGATCGCGGCCGTCTCGGATGCCGCGCATCCGACCTGGCGGGCCCGCGCCCTCAGCGTCTATCGTTTCTGGCGAGACCTCGGATACGCGATCGGGGCGCTTTCCGCTGGACTCATCGCGGATCGTTTCGGGCTCGCGTCGGCGATCACATCGGTCGCGTCTCTCACATTTGCTTCCGGCATTATCGTCGCCATCGCGATGCGCGAGCGTCCGCCGTCCGAGCCTAAATAACGACGTGCTCCTGGCGGGGCTCAGCGTGAATGCCTGGGCGCAGCGAAGCATCAGCGTCGCACTGATTTAGATACTCTCCTGTGTCATTGCATCGCGTGCTCTTGCGCCTTCGCGATGATATCCCGTCACAGGCGGGTTGTTATCGGCGATCAGTAGACGTTATGGCCGAATAGAAGCTGAATGGCTCGAAGGTTGCCCGCCTCATCGAGTCAGTGCCATAAGCCGAGGAGTCAAAACCAATATTCTCGACCCCGCGATGAACGATCCTGGGATATTGCCGTGTAAGATATGAGAGGATATGTCCGCGGCTGGGAAGCTTCACATGGCTACCGGAGGTGACATCCTCGACGTGTTTGACAGGAGCGGATTTGCCCAACGAGCTTCCCCTTGTCCCAAGGTGCCCTATCCCGTCGCGGTGCTGATGAAGTTGCCATAATGGGTTCCTCCGCCGCTCCGCCCTCCTCAGCGCTTCATACAAGCAAAGGAGAATACCACGAGTGGACTGTTGCCGACCCCTTGCGGCCTCTCATCGCTCGTCTTGAAGGGATTTAAACCCTAACAGCAGCGGCAGACATAGACATCAAAACGGCAAAGCCTGTAACACCGATTGCAAGTATATTCAGCTGCATGCGCCAACCTGGAGTGGGCTATGACGGTCAAAATGCGCCTGCTGGAACGGCACGATGCCGCTATCCCCGCCCTGTCAACACTGATGCAGGAAATGCAAGCGCATTACCGCGTCCCCTGTCCGCCGCTCGACGAGATCATCGCGGGCCTTGAGAGCATGCCACCGAGTGCCGAAATCCTGGTGTGCGAGGACGCCGGCTCCGTTCTGGGCTTTGCAGCCTTCTCCGGCATCTACCCCGGGCCGGGTCTGAAGCCGGGCATATTTCTGAAGGAGCTTTACGTCACTGCATCGCAGCGGGGCCAAGGCCTCGGTCGGGCTTTGATGCAGGCCCTCGCCGCGCTGGCGAGGCAGCGTGGGCTCGCACGCATCGACTGGACCGCCGACCCGGAGAACTCAAAACTTCTCGCCTTCTACGAGGGGGTTGGCGGAGCACGCAAGCCCGACAAACTCTTCTTCCGGCTCGACGAAGAGGCCCTCTCACGGCTGGCGACCTGAGGCGATGCAGTCTCAGCTGGCGCGAACTCCGTAGTCGCGCATACCTTCCGCTTCCGCCATCAACCATTTTTCGAAGGTCCGCATGGACGGGCTCGGTGCGATGTCTTGCGGCTTTGCGAACCAATATCCGTAGTCGCTGCGATATCCGAAGCCGTTCGGATTGACGAGCCTTCCGGCGGTGAGGTCGTCGAGGATGAGGCCGCGCGGGACCAATGCCATTCCCTGTCCGGCAAGCGCTGCGCGGATCACCATCGTGTAGTAGCCGAAGCGTGTCGTGTGCCGCACGGCGAGATTGGCCTCGCCATGGCTGTCGGCGAAAAAGTGCCAATGTAGCGGCGTCTGCGGGTGTTCCAGCATGACGCCATTGGCCAGGTCCTCAATCGTCTCCGGATCGCCGTTCTTCGCCCAATACGACGGTGCGCTGACCATCAGGACTTCGCGCCCGAAGAGATAATGGGTCTCCTCTCCCTGGAGCGGCTCGGCGAGAAAACGGAATGTAGCATCGGGCATCTCGGACTGGGTTGGAGACACGAAGGTCGTAAACTGCACCTCTATCTCCGGATGCCGCTCCGTAAATTGCAGAAAGCGCGGCAGCAGCCACCGATCACCAAAGATCGGAGGGACCTGGAGGCGCAAAATACGCGGCCCCGGCCTCAGCCGAGCGACGCGAAGGGCCGCGTCCTCCATTGCCTTGAGCGCCGTGCGCGCCTGCTCGATGTAGATCGAGCCGACCTCGGTCGGAAGCATGCAGCGCGGTGTCCGGATGAAGGCTGGACTGCCAATTAGTTCTTCCAGCGCCAGCAACTGCTTGCTCACGGCGCTCTGAGACAGCGATGTGCTTTCGGCGGCGGCGCTGGTCGATCCCCTCTCTGCCACGGCGAGGAGGACCTGTAGAGCGGTCGTCGAAGGCAACCGTTGCCGTCCCGATACCATGCAATCCTCCGGTTGATTTCGTCGACGCGACGGGCGAACGTTCGCGCAAATCCTAAATAAGCAATCAAGGCTGAGCTAGTCGTTTTTCTCATAGGGCAGTGAAATAACTTCGCTTGTCGTAAAAAGCAGCACATGGGAGCCTTGCCAAAAGATTAAACAGACAAGGGAACGAAAATGCCTGAACCGACACAGCTCTGGGGTGGACGTTTTAAGTCCGGACCGTCTGAAGCTCTGGCAAACCTGTCACGCTCACCGAGGTCGTATTTTCGCTTGTACCGGGAGGATATCGCGGGTTCGCGCGCCCATGCTACCGAGTTGAAGCGCGCAGGAGTCCTTGACGAAAGGGAATTCACAACGATCCGATCTGCCCTCGACAGCATCGAAATCGATGTCCGCAGTGGTCGGGAGGAACCCATTCCGTCCGACGAGGATGTCCATACCTTTCTCGAACGTCTGCTCATGGCCCGGCTCGGTGCCCTGGGCGGCAAGCTTCGCGCCGGGCGTTCGCGCAATGACCAGACAGCGAATAACACGCGCCTCTACCTGCGGCGCATGGCACGCGAACTCTCGCGTGGCATCATCGCAGTCGAAGATGCGCTTGTGGGTCAAGCATCCCGGCATACCGTGACCGTGATGCCCGGCTTCACCCATATGCAGCCGGCCCAGCCCATCGTCCTTGGACATCACCTGATGGCGCACGCTCAATCGCTGCTGCGCGACCTTCAGCGCTTCGCGGACTGGGACCGTCGCTTCGACCGCTCACCGCTCGGCGCGGCGGCTTTGGCCGGCTCTGGCATTGCCCGCCGCCCCGACGAGTCCGCCATCGAACTTGGCTATTCAGCGGCCTGCGAGAACTCGATCGATGCCGTGTCGGCACGCGATCACGTCGCAGAATTCCTGTTCATCTGCTCGCTGGTGGCGGTCAATCTCTCCCGGATTGCTGAGGAGATCTGCATCTGGAGCTCCAAGCAATTCAGTTGGGTGCGGCTGGACGATTCCTATTCCACTGGCTCCTCGATCATGCCGCAGAAGAAGAACCCCGACATCGCCGAACTGACACGCGGCATGTCGGGCACATTGATCGGCAATATCGCCGGCTTCCTGGCCACGATGAAAGCGATGCCACTTGCCTACAACCGCGACCTTGCCGAAGACAAACGCTGCCTGTTCGAGACGATCGACATTCTCGAACTGGTTCTACCCGCCTTTGCTGGCATGATGGCGACCCTGGAATTCGACACGGAGAAACTGGGCGAAGAGGCCCCAAAGGGCTTTACCCTGGCGACTGAGATCGCCGACTGGCTTGTCGCCCAGAACGTGCCGTTTGCCGAGGCGCACGAGATCACTGGCACCGTCGTTCGCCACTGCGAGGAGCGAGGTCAAGACCTCTCCGGATTGACGGCAAAGGACTTACAGAACATCGACCCTCGCTTGAGCGAGGATATGCTCAACGCGCTCGCGCTCGACACGGCGCTTGCGAGCAGAACCGGCTACGGCGCCACGGCGCCGGCAAGGGTTCGAGAGCAGATCGCCCGCTTCGAGGCGGCTGTTGCCGTTTGCCGCACGTTTGCCGGAACGTCGCTCCCCGAGGCGGCCTCCGTCGCAGCGAAAAACGGCCTTGAGGAGGCGCGACGTAGATGAATGTGGCAAGCCTCTCTTCTCCCCGCGCGGATTCGAAATACGAAATAGCCCATCTCAAACTGGTACCGAAGCGCCACGTCGGCCGAATGGTCACGGCCGCCGTGGTGCTTGTCCTGCTTGCCACCCTCGTCCGGGCGTTCAGCGTGGGGCAGATCGAGTGGAGCTACGTGCGCGATTTCCTGTTTGCGCCAGCCATTCTCGACGGCCTCGTCAACACGCTGCTCATGACCGTCGCCGCCATGGGTCTCGGCATCGTTCTCGGCGTTCTCATCGCCATCATGCGTATTTCCGGCAATCCGGTGCTGTCATCGATCGCCATCGCCTATGTCTGGATCTTTCGCGGCGCGCCGGCGCTCTTGCAATTGATGCTGTGGTTCAACCTGGCGCTCATCTTTCCGACCATGGGCATCCCGGGTCTGTTCGAAGTGAGGACAGTCGATGTCATGACGCCCTTCGTGGCCGCCGTGCTCGGCCTCGGCATCTCCCAAGGAGCCTACACGTCGGAAGTCGTGCGTAGCGGGCTTCTCTCCGTAGACAGCGGCCAGTACGAGGCGGCTCGCACCATCGGCATGACGCAGATGATGATGCTGCGCCGTATAGTTCTGCCACAAGCCATGCGCGTGATGGTGCCGCCGGTCGGAAATGAGGTGATCGGCATGGTGAAACTGACGTCACTTGCCAGTGTGATCCAGTATTCCGAGATCCTGCACAACGCGCAGATCATCTACTTCGCCAACACCCGAGTGCTCGAACTGCTGTTGGTCGCGAGTTTCTGGTATCTCGCCGTCGTCTCGGTCCTTTCGATCGGCCAGCACTACATCGAGCGCTATTTCGGCCGCGGTTCGAAATCGATCCGCTCGTCCATGTGAGGTCGGTCATGAACCAGGACATTCTCGTCAAGGCCATCGACGTTACCAAGAACTACGGCCATTTCCGTGCCCTCGACAAGGTCAGCCTCGACGTTGCCCGTGGAGAGGTCAGTTGCATCATCGGCCCCTCAGGTTCCGGCAAGAGCACACTCCTGCGCTGCATCAACCTTCTGGAGCGGATGGATGGCGGCGCGATCTGGGTCAATGACGAACTCATCGGCTACCGCCGCGAGGGCAACAATCTCCATGAATTCAGCGATGCTGAGATTTCGCGCCAGCGCCGACGGATCGGCATGGTCTTCCAGCGCTTTAACCTGTTCCCGCACAAGACGGCCGTCGAAAACATCATTGAGGGTCCGGTGCAAGTGCTCGGCGAACCGGTGAAGGAAGCTCGCCAACGGGCCCTGGCGCTTTTGGAGCGCGTGGGACTGGCGGACAAGGCGAACCACTACCCTTCGGAGCTTTCCGGCGGGCAGCAGCAGCGCGTCGCGATTGCCCGCGCCATGGGCATGCGGCCGGATCTCATTCTCTTCGACGAACCGACATCGGCGCTCGATCCGGAGCTCGTGTCGGAAGTTCTTGACGTCATGAAGGATCTCGCTGCCTCGGGCATGACGATGATCGTGGTCACCCATGAGCTCGGCTTTGCTCGCAATGTGGCCAATACGGTCACCTTCATGGAAACCGGAAAGGTGGTCGAAACAGGCTTGGCATCGGAGGTCCTCAGCGCCCCGAGAAGTGCCAGAACGGCGGAATTCATCAAAGCCGTGCATAGCTGAGAAGAGCAAAGCCGGCAGAAGGAAAGCCGGCTTAAACCAGGACCAGACATGGGGAACCACATGAACAAGCATTTCGCAATGCTCGCTGTCGCATGCCTTGCCGCAACCTCCGCAAGCGCCGAAGGTCTGCCTGAACGGGTCAAGTCCGCCGGCAAGGTCGTGGCCGCCAACCAGCCGAACTATCCGCCGATGGAATACCGCGATCCGTCCACCAACGAACTCAAGGGCGTCGACATCGATCTCGGCGTAGCACTCGCCAAGCAACTCGGCACCACCGTCGAATGGGCTGACATCGGATTCGAGCAGATGATCTCGTCGCTGACAACCGGCCGCGTCGACCTCATCCATAGCGGCATGAGCGATCTTCCGAAGCGCCGTGACACGCTTGATTTCGTCGATTACATGAAATCCGGCGCGCAGTTCTATACGTCCTTTGCCCGCAAGGACGAGTTCAAGACGCTTACCGATTTCTGCGGCAAGACCGTCGGCATGAGCCGTCGCACCTCCTTCCCGGACGAGACCGCCAAGTGGAGTGCCGCAAACTGCGAGGCCAAAGGCCTGCCAGCGATCAACGTCGTCGGCACGGAAGGTTCGGCCGACGCCCGCGCACAACTCAAGCAAGGCCGCCTCGATGCCGCCGTGCAGGGTTCCGAAACGCTGCCTTATCTGATGAACCTCGAGAAGGACACCTATGCCGTCGTCGGCGAACCCTTCACGGCCGTCTACCAGGGCATCGGCTTTGCCAAGAAGGACGCGGAGCTGCGCGACGCCTATGCCACGGCACTAAAAGAATTGATGTCATCCGGCGAATACAAGGCGATATTCGCCAAGCACGGTCTTGAAGGCACCATGCTCGACGGCATCTACGTCAACGGCGAGGCCGCGAAGTAATCCCGTACGCTGCGGCTCCGGCGCGGAAAGGCCGGAGCCGCCAATCGAGGCTTCGACGAACGGCAGTGCCGCGCCAATCGATATCACAACCCGATAGAGCAAATCCCATGTCCCGCGTTCTTGACGATGCTCCGGTCGACAGACTGGCATCCTTCATTTCGGCGCTCCGGTTTGAGGCGCTTCCCCCTGATGTTATTGAAAGGACAAAGGTTCACATCGCGGATACGCTTGGCGCGGCATTAGCCGGCGCCCGGTCGACCGAATTCCGGATCGCCCGCAGAACCGCCGGTTCCCCGGGCAGCGCCCGGCTCTGGGGGACAGACGATCACGCTTCCGCCCGTGACGCGGCTCTCATCAATGGCGTGGCGGCCCATGCCTTCGAGCTCGATGACGCGGGCGGCTGCGATCATTCGGGCGCGGTCGTGATCCCGGCGGTTCTCGCTGCGGTTTCGGAAAAGCCGCACCCGGTTAGCGGCAAGGAACTGATCGCAAGCGTGGTCGCCGGCTACGACGTTGGCCGACGCATCCTCGAGGCGGCGGGCGGATATGACAGCCACAACGGGCTTGGATGGCACTCCACCGGGACATGCGGCACGCTCGCAGCTTCAGCGGCCGTCGCCAATCTGTCCGGCTTCGACGGCCCCGCGACGCGCGATGCGATCACACTCGCGACCAGCTTTTCGTCCGGCCTCTGGGCCTTCATTCATGATGGTTCGCAGGCCAAGAAGATCCACGCTGGACGCGCGGCCGAAGGCGGTCTGCTCGCAGCAAGGCTGGCCGGTGACGGCCTTGCCGGGCCATCCAAGGTCTTCAATGATGTCTGGGGCGGCTTTTTCCGATCCTTCAACAAGGCCGCCTGCCAGCCGGAACGACTTTCCGAGGACCTCGGGGAAAACTGGAAGGTAAAGCGCGCGGTCCTCAAGCCCTACGCCTCCTGCCGCGGCGCCCATTCCGCGGTGGATGCACTGGAAGATCTGCTCTCGGAGAGGGGCCGCGACGCGGCCGGGATCGAGAGGATCGAATTGCGGTTAAGCGCGATGCTGATGGGCATGTGCGGCGCCAAAGAGAACGGTGCCATGGCGCCGACCCAAATGAGCCTGCCATATGCACTGGCCGCGCGTTGCGTCTTCGGCACGGCCGGGCTCCAGGCCTATTCGGCCGAGCGCCGTGCCGACCCGCGCGTCCAGAGTATGATGGACGTCATGCGCCTCATCGTCGACGACGCGATGCAGCCGCTTGACGAACCGGCCGTCACACTTGTCTTCAAGGATGGCGTCAGCGTCTCACGGACGGTTCCGCGGGCCACCGGCTCGACAGAACGACCGATGCAGCCTGCCGCCGTCGCCGCCAAGTTCCAGGAACTCGCGACGATGAGCATCGAAGCGGCGCAGGCCGACCAGCTCTGGAGGATGCTCGCCGAACTCGAGAACCTGGATGACTGCCGCAGGCTGGAGGTCTTGCTAGCTGGCGACGCAGACAGTCGCCCGGTCTTTTCCTGAGGATTTTGCCATGAACCACGACCTCTCGCCGCGACCACTCAACCCGGCTCCGCAAGCGCCGCAGATGATCTGGCCGAACGGCTCGCGTAGCGCCCTTTTCATCGGTTTCGACGTTGACGCTGAAACCGCATGGATCGGCAACAACGCCTCGAACGTCGACCGTATGGTCACCACCTCCCATGGCGGATACGACGCGCGCGTCGGCATTGCGAAAATCCTCGAGCTGATGGACGAACTGGAACTGAAGGCGACGTTCTTCACGCCGGGGTGGACGGCGCTCGCGCATCCAGCGGCCTGCGAGAAGATCCTTAAATCGGGACATGAGATCGGCCATCACGGCTACCTGCACAAGATGCCGGATCGCGAGCGCCTTGAGGAAACATTCGATGAAATCGACCGCGGTTTCGAAGCGCTGCAACAGGCGCTCGGTGTCAGGCCCATCGGCTATCGTGCGCCATCGGGCGAAAATTTCCCGGAGCTCATCGCCTATCTTGCAAAATCCGGAATCCGTTACTCGAGTTCGTTCCGCGACGACATCATGCCCTACCGGCACGCCTGCGCGGACGGCATTCCGGGGCCGGTGGAGATCCCCGTCAACTTCGCCTTCGACGACTGGAATTTCGGCATGTCAAGCCGCACCAGCCCGCGACCGCTGTTCGGCCGCGATGCCGTTCTTCCGCTCTGGATTGACGAGTTTGAAGCGACCCATGCCTGGGGTGGCGTCACCACGCTCGTCCTTCACCCGCAGGTCTCGGGACGCCCGATGCGCTGGCATATCCTTCGTGACTTCCTCCGACATGTTCAGGCAAAGGGCGACGTCTGGATCGCCACGGGCCAAATGATCGCGGATCATTTCGAGAAAGTTGAGCGACAGGCTCATCGCCCAATGAGATGATCGTAGGCAGCGGGACAGTCTGAACGGCCTTTCGGAGCGGCGACACTCGCAGGCGGCTCCTTTGGGACTTTCAACGAATGCCTTCATCTTGCCGCTTTCTGTGTCGGCGAAATGACCTGGTAGAGCATCGCCGCGAAAATCACGGCGCAACCAGCGGCCTGGGAAAGGCTCACGGCTGTCCCCAGAAACGATACCGAGAAGATCAGCGCCCAAACCGGCTCGCAGCACATGAGCACCGCCGCCCTCCCAGCCGAAATCATCTGTTGGCCGCGAAACTGCAGAAGGAACCTGAGGCAGGTGGAAATGAGCACGCTTGCGAAAAACCACCCCCAGACGTCCGGGGACGGGAGTCTGGCCGGCATCTCCTCGAGGAGCAGTGAAGCCGTGAGGATCACCAAACCCGAAACGGAGAGCTGAACAGCCGTGACGACCACGGGCCCGATATGGCTCGAATTGCGTTTGACGAGGGCAATGCTTGCAGCCCACAGCAAAGCGGAGACGACGAAAAAGAGATGGCTGGGATCAAACCGCGCGTCGGGCGCGAGGAACAGAAGCGCCATCCCCGCTAACGCGATCGCGATCGAGATCCAGAGCTTTCGCCCGACAGGCCGTCATTATGCCCCGCCACGCCCCAGAGGTTCGGGCGGTAGTCGATATCGAGCGCAGTCTTTGCCCTGTGTTTGCGGGCAAGGTTGAGCGACTTGAGAACGGCAGCCTCGGTGCGCGAGTGGGACAAATGGGTGCCGGTCACAAGCACGCAGCGCGAGGACGCAATGAGCTCCTCGTCAATGTCCTCTTCGCAGAGCGCCATATCCGCACAGTTCTCGCGGTAGAAAATGAGCGGAAAGCGCTCCTCGTCGCGGATGCCGAGGATGACGAGCGCCGTGAGCCGCTCGGGATCGGTCGCGACGCCGCGAGTCTCGACCCCGTGCCGCGCGACCTCCTCGCGGATGAACCGCCCCATATGCTCGTCGCCCACCCGGGTGATGAGCGCCGACCTGAGCCCCAGACGCGCCGTCCCGCAGGCGATGTTGGCGGGGCTCCCGCCGATGTATTTCTCGAAGGATCCCATATCTTCAAGGCGCCCCCCGACCTGGGCCCCGTAGAGGTCAACCCCCGCGCGCCCGATCGTGATAACGTCCAATGAATTGGTCATACTCATGTCCTCAGAATGCCGTGCCTTTTCAGGAACGCCCGGCTGGCCGCGGGGTCGTCGAGGATGGAGCCACCGTTCAGCGGATCCCGTCCCTGTTCGATGGTGATTTAGCCGCCGTAGCCGAGCTCGTGAGCCGCACCAGGGCGGTGGGCGCGGGCAGCCGCCTGCCCGCGTCCCTATCAGCGGCTAATCGTTGCCTGCAGCGCGTCGATGGAGGATTGGATGCCGGCCTCAGTCGACATCGTGAAGTCTTCCATCTCGAGGCTTACCCAACCGTTGTAGCCGCACATGCGGACGACCGAGAAGAACTCCTTCCACCACCGCAGATCACGGCCTGCGCCGACGGCAACGTAGTTCCAGGTGCGGTTGGCGACGTCGGTGACCTCCTTCAATTCGAGAAGGCCGTTCACATCCGCAAGTCCTCGCTCGATACGGGTGTCCTTGCCGTGGCAATGGTGGATCGCATTGCCGAGCGCGCGGGCAGACGCGATTGGATCGGCGCCCATCCACATCAGATGCGAGGGATCGAGGTTCATGCCGACCGTCGGGCCAACCTCGTTGCGCAGACGGAAAAGAGTCTCGGGATTCCACACGAGCATGGCCGAGAAGTTTTCGAGCGCGTATTTTTCGACGCCGGCCTCCTTGGCCAGCTTCACAAGATCGTGCCACAGGGGGAAAGCACGGTCTTCCCACTGGTAGCGATCGCGCTCAGGCATTTCGTCGGGCCAGCTCTTGGTATAGACCAGCCAGTTGGGGACCATGTCACCGGGCGCGGCTTCCGGCAGGCCGGACATCGTCACGATGGTCTTAATGCCGATCTCACCAGCGAGGCGGATGGTGTCCTCCATCTCCTTGCGGTGACGCTTGCCCATCTCGCCCGGATCGAGGGGGTTGGCCGAGCAGTTGAGCGCCGCGATTTCGAGGCCACGCGCCTCGATCTCTTTCAGCTTCGTCCTCAGGAGCGCCTTGTCGGCCAAGAGCTCGTCGGCGCGGAAATGCGGCGCGCGGGACCAACCGCCGCCGGTCATTTCGATGCCGTCGACACCGAGTTTAACGCATTTGTCGAGCATATCAGTGAAGGAGAGGTCTCCCATCACATCGGTGCAGATCGATAGTTTCATGTTGTCTCTGTCCAAAAAAAGGGGGCGCCCGAAAGCGCCCCAGGCGGGGAGGAACTTATTGGAAATTAACCCAGACCGAGCCCGCGTCAGCCGAGCTGACGCAGTTCTCCAGCCAGCGGACACCTTCGGTGCCAGCCTTGATGCCCGGATAGTGGTGCGTCTTCAGGAAGGCTTCGTCGCCGCGGTTCTTCGCGTCGATCGCTTGCGCGATCCACAGGTAGATGTTCGACCAGCTGTCGCCGAGGCCTTCGGTATGCAGCGCGCCCATGCGGTCGATGGCGAGGCTTTCTTCCTCGAGATAGGACATACCGTGATGGAGGGTGCGATTCGGCTCGCCCTGCACTTCGTAGATCAACTGATCGGGATGGCTGTCGGTCCATTCGACGGAGGCCTTGGAGCCAACGAAACGGTAGCGCTGGCTGCCCATGTTCCCCGCGTCGACCGACGAAACCCAGAGACGGCCCCGCGCCCCGTTGTCGTAGTGCATGAGCACCGTGGCATGGTCTTCAAGCGGCGCACGGGTCGGAATAAACGCCTTGCGGTCGCAGAGCAGCTTCTCGATCTTCATATGAGGCAGAACGATCTCGGACAGGTAGTAGAGATGCGTGCCGATATCGCCCAGGACGAAGGTCGGACCGGAGGTCTTGGGATTGGTACGCCACTTGACGGCCTCCGGTGCGCTGTCGTCGTCGCCCGCATTGAAGCCGTGGGTGTATTGCATATCGACGATGCGGATATCGCCGAGCATGCCTTTCTTTACCATGGCGGCCATCTGGTGAACCAGCGGGTGGCCGGTGAAGCCGTAGGTCACACCGACAATCAGGCCCTTTTCCTCGGCAAGCTTTTCGATCTCCTCGCATTCGGCCACGGTGAAAAACAGCGGCTTTTCGCAGATCACGTGCAGCCCGGCCTCGAGGCAGGCCTTGGTGATCTCGTAATGGGTGAAATTCGGCGTGGCGATCGAGACGACTTCGACCCCGTCCTCACGTGCCGTTTCCTTGGCGATCAGTTCCTTGTAGTCAGCGTAGCAGCGGTCCGCCTCAACGCCGAGATTCACGCCGAAATCGCGGCCGCGCGCGGCGTCGAGGTCAAAGGCGCCGCACACCAGCCGATAGGTGCCGTCACGCAGCGCCCCGGTGCGATGCTTGTAGCCCACCTGACCGGTGCGGCCACCGCCGACCATGCCCCAGCGGAGTGGTCGTTCGATAAGTCTTTCTCCATTCAGCATTGTTTGAACCTTTCAGGAACGTTGTCTTTTTGACCGTCGGGAGTGCCCAGAAACATCCGTTACCGGGCGGCCTCCAATGTCGTGCCGTAGAGCGAAGGACGCTGGCACATGCGCACCGGCTCGAGTGCACCACTTTCCACCGCACGCAGCGCCGCATCGGCCACAAGCGTTGCGGCATAGCCGTCCCAGGTGGAGGGGCCGGTCGCCGTCCCCTGCCCGGCCGCGGCTATCCACTCGCGGAACTCCTGGTCATAGGCCTCGATGAAACGCTCGCGCCAATCCGCGGGTACCAACTGGCGCACGCCATGGATGTCGCGTATCAGGGTCGCCGGACGGAGCGGCAGGCTCGCCGTGCCCTCCTCGCAGCTCACTTCGCCGCGGATGTCGTAGCCGTAGGCGATATTCACCGAGATCTCGACATCGACCAGCGCACCGGAGCCCATGTGCAGAAGCACCATCACCGGGTCGCGCAGATCGTTGCCACGGCGCGAGCGGCGAGGCACGCGGACTTCGACCCCCGTCACTTCGTCGTTCAGAAGCCAGCGCGAAATGTCGGCGTCATGGACGAGCGTGTCGTTGAGCGGCATGTCCGAGGTATAGAAGAGCTCCTCGGGAACGGCCGCATTGCGGTGGGTCGAATGGAACATGAGCGGCGCGCCGAGTACGGCGGCGTCAAGTGTCGCCTTGAGGCGGCGGTAGTCGGCATCGAAGCGGCGCATGAAGCCCACCTGTACCAGGCGTCGACCAAACGCCACCTCGGCCTCCATCACCCTAAGTGCTGCGGCCGCCGTCGTGACCAGCGGCTTTTCGCAGAAGACAGGCTTGCCGGCGGCGATGCAGTCGAGCAACTGCTCTTCATGGGCGGGGCCCCAGGAGCAGATGACCACCGCCTCGACCGTATTAGACCGGATCAGATCGCCCGCCGTAGCAAAGACCTTGGCTCCCTCCGGCCCGACCGCGGCAGCGCGAGCACCGTCGATATCGCTCACCGCAACGACTTCGGCGGCAGAGAGCACCTGGGTCAGGCGGCGAATGTGTTCCTGACCGATCATGCCCGTGCCGATGACACCGACTTTAAGGGTCATTTCGCTCCCCAGTATTTGTCGATGTAGCGCTGCATTTCGGTACGCATGAAAGTGCCGGAATGATCCGCCTTGTCTTCCCAGGCGAAGACACAGGCCGTCATGATGCCGTCGAAGCCCACTTCAGCCAAGGTGCTGAAGAAATCGTCCCAGGGAACCTCCCCCTGACCGATGTTGAGATGCTGATGCACGCGCGCCTGCGTACCGGGGGGGTTGAGAATGTACCGCAATCCTGAAGACGCCTTGTGATTGAACGTGTCACCCACATGAACGTGTGCGAGCACATCTGCTGCCTCGCGCAGCATCGCCTTGGTGTCGTCACCGAAGTAGAACGTATGCGGCGCGCAGTAGAGGAACTTGACGTTCTTCGAGTTTACAGTGCGGATGATGTCGAGTGCGGGCTGCAGCGTCTCGCACCAATCTTCCGGATGGGGCTCGACATGAAGCATAAGGCCCTCGCGCTCGAAGACCGGCACGAGCTCTTCCATCGATCGCCACCAGGCGTCCTCGCAGGCCTCGATCATGGAGCCGGTGTGGCAGCAGTAGCACGAGCCTTTGTCGGGGTGTGGGCCTCGACCGAACTCTGAGTTCATCGTGTCCACGCCCAGTTCAACGCAGATCTCGATGGCCCGCTTCCAATGTTTCACCGCGGCCTGTCGCTCGGTCTCGTCATTGGAGGCCCACCGATACATTGGCAGCAGCGAAGCTATGCCGACATTGGCGTCCGAAAGCGCCTTCTTGAACGACTTCACCCGACCAGGAAAGACGCGCGGCGCCTTGAACCATTCCAGAAAGTCCGCCCGCGGGCTAAGTTCGATCCACTCGTAGCCGAGTTCCGCCACTTTTGAGGGCAGCTTCTCAAGCGAGAGATGGCGATGCATAAAGGGGTCGAGTGCGATTTTCATGGCTGATCACCCGGTAATTGGTTGCGTTGACCACCCCCACCCGCGACGCGGGTGGGTCACTGCGATTAGGTCGTCGTCGTAGACAGGTCAGACCTGTGGCGGATGTCCGCTATGGGCTGTGGAATAGGATTCGATCTCTGCTTCGAGCTCGGCCATAGCCTCGCCACCCGCCATGAGGTCGGTAATCTCCTCGCGCGACTTCTCGCCTTTGCGGAAATCGGCTGCCTTTGCGCCCTTGATCAGCACCGCAAAATGATCGCCCACAGTCATTGCATGAATAACGTTGTGGGTGATGAAGATCACCGCGAGACCGCGGCGGCGCGCTTCGAGCACGATTCGCAGAACGTGGGCCGCTTCCTTGACCCCGAGCGCGGCGGTGGGCTCGTCGAGGATCAGCACGCGAGCGCCGAAGTGGACCGCACGGGCGATTGCGAGCGATTGGCGTTCCCCGCCCGACAAGCCCCCGATCAGCCGGTCGCCATCGTCGATCCGGGTGATGCCGAACTCGCGCACGGCCTTCACAGCGATCGAATTGGCGGTCTTGCGGTCATAGATCTTGAACGGACCGAAGCCTTTCGTCGGTTCGCGACCGACGAAGAAGGAGCGGCCGATACTCATGAGCGGGAAGGTGCCGCCGAATTGGTGCACGGTGGCTATGCCGAGATCAGCAGCCTCGCGCGGGTTGTTGAACACCACTGGCTCGCCTTCGAATCTGACCGTGCCGGATGTCGGCTTGTGAACACCTGCGAAGACTTTGATGAGAGTGGACTTCCCCGCCCCGTTGTCCCCCAGAAGGCAGAGCACCTCACCCGGATGGACATTAAGCGTGATGTCGTGGAGCACGTCGATTGGGCCGAAAGACTTGTTGACGTTTTCAAGCTCGAGAATAGGTGTCGCCATATCACGGCCCTCACTTCTTTTTCTTGGGCGCGTAGCTCAACGCCATCTGACGGAACGTGTTGTTCATGAGCACCGCGAGGAGCAGCATGACGCCGATGATGAGGCTCGACCAGTTGCGATCAAATGTAGTGAAGTAGATGCCCTGGTTCACCACGGCGAAGGTAATCGTGCCAAAGAAGATTCCGATGATCGAGCCAAAACCTCCCGTCAGCAGCACACCGCCGACCACAACCGAAATGATCGAGTTGAAAATGAAGGTCATGCCGCCCGAGACCTGCGCGGAGTTGAACAGAATGGCCTGACACATGCCCACGAAAGAGGCGCTGGTGGCGGAAAGGACAAAGAGGATGATCGTCAGGCGGTTCGTCGGAATGCCGGCGTTGCGGGCGCTAACTTTGTCGCCGCCCATGGCAAAGATCCAGTTTCCGTAGGGCGAGTAGTGAATGAAGAAGATAAACAGCGCCGTGATGGCAATCCACCACAGGATGATCACCTGGAACGAGCCGCCGAGGAACTGACCGAAGAAGAACTTGGCCCAGGGGGCGGCGGTGAGCGCCACGCTGGTTGTGCCGGTCACGAGGACCGAGGCGCCAAGCATAAGGCCTTGCACCGCGAACAGCGTGCCAAGCGTGACGATCAGCGACGGGACGGCCGTGCGCACCACGAGAATGCCGTTGATCAGTCCAATGCAGAGGCCCACTGAAAGCGCTCCGAGAATGCCGATCCAGATCGGTAGATCGTAGTGCCCCGAAAGGACCGCGACCGTCATGGATCCAGCGGGAATCATCGCGCCGATGGAAATGTCGAGCTCACCTGCGATCATCAGAAGTCCGATCGGCAGAGCCACGATGCCGAGGTTGGCAGCAACGTTGAGCCAGCTTGCCGCACCTGCGGTCTCCAGAAACTTGGTGCTCCCGAAGGCGACAAAGAAGACGAGTACGCCAGCAAGGCCTAGGAACGCGCCCGCCTCGGGGCGGCGCAAGAGGTTGCCAAAAGAAAGGTTGTTCATTTGCAGTACCCCAAATTTGGGCTTCAGTGTGCGGGCGCATCGGCCCGCACACTCGATCGCCTCGACCCGCAAATTGCTCTGCAGGCGGGCAGCCGGTTGAGTTCAATCAGCGAGCGCCTTTTTCAACGCCGGCAAGCGTGGCCTCGATATTCGACGCATCCACGATGCCCGGGCCGGTCAGAACCGGCGCGGTCGGCAGGTTGGTGCCGAAATCGATATGCGAGGCGAGAAGCGTCACACCGAGCAGCGACTGAAGATAGGGTTGCTGGTCGATCGCGAAGGTCTGTGAGCCATCCTTGATACGCGTCAGCCCCGAGGCGTTCAGGTCAAAGGTGCCATGCACCACTTTTCCGGCTTTGCCGGCCTGCATGATCCCGCTCGCACCTGCATCGGCATCGGTCGCGCTGACGTTGATGACGCCGTCGATCGCGTCTTCCTGCAGGAGCGTCGCCTTTATCGCTTCGGCGATAGCGGTCTGGTCGCCGAAGCTCGTTGCCGGTAGGGGCAACTGCTTGGCCGTGCCGCCGCCTGCCGTCACGCCTTCGATCACGCCCTTGCAGCGAGCTTCCAGATTGGCAGCACCTGGGACGGTGTTGACACAGATGACATTCTTGGCGCCTTTCGCGATGAAATATTCGCCTCCTGCCTTGCCAGCCACGTATTCATCCGAGCCGACATAGTTGATCGCGCCGAGCTCGCGGGCCTTTTCGAGGTTGCCGGCATTCATCAGAATGACCTTTATGCCCGCATCAATGGCGGCCTTGATCGCCTCGTCTTCGGCTTCCGGCACCCAGTTCGGCACAACAATGCCGTCCACGCCCTGGCTGATGGCAGTCCGCACGAGCTGCGCCGCATCTGGCCCGAGGTTGTCGTAGGTCTGTAGCTGAAGGTAGTTCACCGAGCCACCGTTCTGCTGGACGACGAAGCGGGCGTCATCAACGCCTTTCTTGATACGATTCCAGAACTCATCGTCGGTCTTGCCGCCGACTACGGCAAGATTCGCGGCCATGACCGACGATGCGCCGATGACAAAAACAGCACCTGTCAGCAGCCCGCGCAGGGAATGCTTTGCAAAATTCATCTGATTTCCTCCCTAGAGCTTGCGATCGCGACAACGTCTCCTCAAAGACGTCTCTCGAAATCGCTGGAATGTTTGTACCAAACGGCTCACAATGTTGGAATACTAGTTGCACTTTTTGGAAATTTTTGTATCATTTAATTCCATTCGATTTTGGTGTGAATTATATCATGAAGAAGCGACCGACCATTGCCGATCTCGCCGACGCGTCCGGCGTCAGCATTTCGACGGTTAACCGGATCCTCGGCGGATCGGGCTCAGTCCGCGCGGATACAATCGAGAGAGTGCAGAACGCTGCGGAAGAGATCGGATTTTACGGACTCGGCGTGATCGAGGACCGTAAGAGGCGCGCCCTTCCGAGCTATCGTTTTGGTTTTCTCCTCCAGCAGTCGACTCGCGAGCTGTATCGGCTGTTCGGCGCGAAGATCATTGAGGCGGCCGCGAGAAGGCACCATGAGAAAATCGAGCCCTTGGTGGATTTCGTCGATCTTCTCGAACCCCAGAATATCGCAGATCGCCTAGAAGTGCTTGGCAGGCGGTGCGACGCGGTTGCCGTCATCGCCGGCGACCACCCTCTGATAAGCCAGACGATCCAGTCCCTCAGGAAACGCGGCAAACCCGTGATTGCCTATATCACCGACCAATCCGCGCCGGATCGGGCCGGCTACGTCGGAACCGACAACTGGAAGCTTGGCCGGACCGCAGCGTGGTTTCTTGCGCAGACGACCTGTAGCCCCGGTCGGGTTGCGGTGTTCATAGGCAATCACCGCTATCAGTGTCAGGACATTTCGGACGCAAGCTTCCGCTCCTATATGCGAGAGCACGCGCCTCATCTTCGGGTGGACGATAGCCGCCCGACCCACGAGGAACCGCAAGAAGCCTACCGGATAGTGACCGAGTTGCTCTCAGGACTCGACGATCTCAGAGGTATCTATATTGCGGGGGGCGGCATCTCGGGCGTTCTGAGAGCCCTTCGTGAAGCTCCGGAGGAAAAGCGAAACAAGGTTAGGATTGTTTGTCGTGATATTGGCCCGGAAACCCGCAAAGGATTAACCGAAGGCCTGATCACGGCCGCTCTCTGCCATCCTCTTGACCAGATCTCGGACGAATTGATCGCGACAATGATCGCCTCGTTGGAACATCGCAATAGCACGACAATTCTACAACGCGTAGTTCCGTTCGAAATCATCACTCCGGAGAGTGTATAGCCGAAAGCTGACGGATCGTCATGTCGCGGAACAGCCCACCCGATTGCTCGGCATATTCGACCGGGGGCGCGCCCGGATCACGCGAGGTGATTGTCACCATTTCTACATCGTCGATACGGCCGGCCTCGATTATGGGGAGAGAGGGCAGGGCCTTTTCTTCCCTCTCAGTGAGTTAAAGTGGATTGAGCTATTTCGATCAGGCGCACGTGCCTTGGGCTAGGCATGCGGTTTCCCAGCTCTGTCTAGACAGTGGGGACGTCAAGCGAGCAATATTCCAATCATAAATGCTACGAAAAGAGCAATCGCCGCAGTAAGCGCGATTGACATGATGGTACGCTGGTCAGCACTCATCGCAGTTCCTCCGTTGTCCATCTGAGGCAACGAGAAAACGTTCCGCAAGCGAGAATGTTCACAACGCGGCGATAACCAACGGACCCAAGTTCCGGATAGTTTCGACCGCTGAACTCTTTCTTGCCGCGAATTCTGCTCACTCCATTCGACAGATTTGCAATGCATCAAGAGTATCCCATGACTTCGTTACTGTATTTTGGTATTTTATCTATTATTACTCTTGGAAAGAAAGATCATCAGCATAAACATAGTTCAAGCCGGAGCGCATTTTCTGTGGACATTCACAGGGAGGCTATGCGGCGCTCCGCTATCGTCGGCGCTTCGACGCCAGCGTCGCCGATGCAGTCGCGCGCCCATTCTTTTCTGGGTACATCATTTTCCATCATTGGTCCAGGCGAGGCACGTTACTCGATGTCAGCAATGAATCGACCCAAGGTGAGACCGGAAACGTTTTTGTAGCGGACGTAAACCTGTTCGCTGAGACCAAGCAGCGGTGCGAGTTTCGAGCGCGAAAGTTTCCGTCTGCCGCGGCTTTCCGAATACTGGTACTGATCTGTTCTTCAAGTTCGGCGCCGGCTTATCGACTCCTGGATCATCCGTTTGCAGTAAACCGAGTTCATTAATCCATTGCTCCAATGATGGTCCTAGCGGAGCCGAGGGGCAGACGGCGATAAGCATGAGCACAAGGTGTGCTCTCTTGTCTTCGCCGTCATGATGTGGCTTCTATCACTGGCGCACAGCAAGGGGGGAAAGCAATGCCTGATCTGACCTTGTGGGGATTGTTCGTCGTGGCGTCGTTGGTGTTGCTGTTGACGCCCGGCCCTGCCGTGCTCTTCATAGTCGCGCGTTCGATTCAGCAGGGGCGGACAGCGGGCCTAGTCTCAGTGGTCGGGATCCATCTCGGAACCATCGTCCACATCGCCGCGGCGGCAGTCGGGCTCTCAGCCCTCATCGTCTCGTCGGCGCTCGCCTTCGCGATCGTGAAATATCTCGGCGCCGCCTATCTGATCTGGATGGGCATCCGCACCTTCATGGCCAAGGACGTTAATCCCGAACTGCCCGTGGTGCCTGCAGAGCCGCTGCACCGCGCCTTCCGAGATGGCTTCGTGGTGAACCTCTTCAATCCGAAAACGGCGATCTTCTTCCTTGCCTTCCTGCCCCAGTTCGTCGACCCGATGCGAGGTGCGCTGCACTGGCAGATTCTAATTCTCGGCCTCACCTTTATGGTGCTAGGCATCATGAGCGATTCGGTATTCGCGCTTGCGGCTGGGGCCGCCGGCGATTTCCTCCGCCGCAGTCGGCGCTTTCAGCGCCTCCTGCGCTGGTTTTCTGGTACCTCATTCATCGGACTTGGCGCCACCGCCGCACTGGCGACCAACAAGTAACCCGCCTCAGTTCAGCCGATTGTGATAGCGGCGACGCACTAATGCTCAATTTAAGGGTCCCGAGCAGTTCGGCCGGTTGTCGTTGCCGGCAGTCGAACACCGCCGCCCATTTCGGCTCACTCCAGCGAAAAGACGACGGAGAACCGTCCTGATGTCCGGTTGGCGATCTACCGTTTGATGTGGCTTTAAGGCGACCGGGGCTATGAAGGCCGCGTTTCCGGCGGCTCCAAGACGTCAGCTTTACCTTCAACCGACTTCTGCATCGCAAGCCGAAGCACCGTGAGCCAGTTACCATCGAAGTTCGACATGGCGACGCCGATATTGGCGGCGTGCACCGGCGCAATGGCAGCAGTCGAAAGCAGCAACGCTGCAAGAAGCGTTTTCATGAAATAGGTCCTCCCTGGGATCAAAGCGCAGATTGCGAATGCTCCTCAACCTCCGTGTCGATTAGCGACATTGAGAGAATTATGAGAGCGCTCCCATGCTGTAAACTTTAATCTGATTGCCCGGATTTGTTCATTTCTTTGGCGCATTTGGTTGTAAGGCTTTAACTTGCACTCGCAGATCTCTTGACTAAATGAGAGCGCTCTCGTACCGGTGAGAATTCGAATACGGGAGTCACTCAAATGTCTGGAAACGCTGTCGCCATCATTGGTGCTGGCATGATCGGCGCCGCCCACGCTTTCGGGTATCGTGCGAATCTTGGTCGGTTCTCAAATCGCATTCCAGGAATTCGACTGAAAACGGTTTGCGACAGCAACGAAGCCCTCGCGGCGGCGCTGTCTCAAACCTGGGGGTTCGAGGAGACCGCAGGCGACTGGAAAACTGTTCTAGCGGATCCGGAAATCGGCATCGTCAGCGTCTGCTTGCCCAACTTCCTGCACGTCGACGTGACCCGCACCGCATTGGCGGCCGGAAAACATGTCATATGCGAAAAACCGCTGGCGCTGACTGCTAAAGATGCCTTGATTGTCTATCAGGATTCAGCGGAATCCAATTCGGTCTCGGCAACAGTTTTCAATTATCGACGCATCCCCGCCGTCGCGGCCATCCAGAAGCTCATCCAGGCCGGCGAAATCGGCGATCCGGTCAATGCCCTTGTTCAATACCAGAGTGAATACGCCGCCGATCCAAATTTGCCCCACAGCTGGCGATACGAGCGCGAACGCGCAGGGCCTGGCGCACTCCTCGATATCGGCACCCATGCCGTGGACATCGCTCGTTTTCTCTGCGGTGAGGTCAATGAAATTGCAGGCGCAATCGCGTCGATTTCGATCAAGGAGCGTTTCCTGCCTGCCGGTACCAGCATTGGTCACAGCAGGGTTGAATTGAGCGACAAGCGGCTGCCCGTCGACAATGATGATGTCATGTCGGCGCTATTGCACTTCGACAGTGGATGCCAGGGGCTCTTTCTGGCCAGCCGCGTCGCGGTGGGAATGGGAAACACGCTGTCGTTCTCGGTCACGGGGACGAAAGGCACCGTTCGCTACAACTCGCAAATGCCGGCTCATTACGAGCTTGCCCGGTTTGATGGATCGGGGCAGTCTCCCTTTGCCATTATTGCCAATAGCCCTTCCCTGCCCTTTGCGGATCTTTTGCCGGTTCCACATGACGGTGTCGCAATCGGCTATGCCGAAGTCTTCAGCTTCATGATCCATGATTTTCTCGAAGCTGTCGCGAATGGCGAGCCAATGACCAACGGCTCTATCCTTGATGGCTTGCGCGCGGCGGAGATCCTCGATGCGATCCAGGCAGCGGCCGACCGCAATCAGCCCGTCAAGATAGAACGCGCGAGCATGCATGCGGTCTCGCGCGTCGCCTAGGAGGAGCAACATTCATGAAGATCGGATTGAACACGGACGGGTTTGGCGCGCTTTCGCTCGAGGAGTGTCTGGACAACGTTGCAGAGCTCGGCCTCTCCTGCGTCGAATTTGGCCTCGGCGGATGGTCAAGCGCGCCGCATGTCGATATCGCCGAAATGCTCGCAAGCTCGAAATCACGCGACCGCCTGATGGGCATGCTTCGAGAGCGCAACCTGGAAATTTCAGCGTTGAACTGCTCGGGTAACCACCTCCATCCTGGCGACATCGGCCCCAATGATACCAAGCTAGCCTATGACACTGTCGAGCTTGCAAGTCTTCTTGGGGTTAATCGTATAGTGATGATGTCGGGCTTGCCCGCCGGCGGCCCAGGAGATCAGAACCCCAACTGGATTACCTCGTCCTGGCCGCTTGAGGCGATGCATATGCTTGAATGGCAATGGTCGGAACGCGTCATTCCCTTCTGGAAAGATTATGCGAAGGCAGCCGACCGCAAAGGCGTTCGGCTATGTGTGGAACAACACGGGAGACAAGTTGTCTATAACGTCGAGAGCTTCTTCCGGTTGCGCGAGGCGGTTGGAAAGACGGTTGGCGTCAACTTCGATCCGAGCCATCTCATCTGGATGGGCGGGGACCCAATATCGGCGATCAGCGCCCTTGGCGATTGCATTTACCATGTGCATGGCAAGGATACGCGCATCGAGCTGCAGGCTCGCGTTGACGGACTGCTCGATCCGAAGCACGTCACTCCAGTCTCGGGCCGGTCCTGGAACTTCGTATCTCTGGGCCACGGCACGCCTGTTCACGGGTGGCTTGATATTGTGCGCGCGTTGAAGGCCGTCGGCTATGACGACGTGATCAGCATTGAAAATGAGGATTATTCGATGGCAACGCGTGATGCGATTGCGACATCAGCTGCGACGCTTCGGTTCTGCTTAATCCACGCCTAAAGCTCGGCCCCCGACGACCGCCGAACTATCAGCTCCGGGGCAACAACCATGTTCCTGATTGGAGCGGCTGGATCTTCCAGCCGCTTCATCACCATGTCAATCGCCGCACTGA
The DNA here is from genome assembly GCA_001704765.1 of Sinorhizobium shofinae. GTDB lineage: Bacteria > Pseudomonadota > Alphaproteobacteria > Rhizobiales > Rhizobiaceae > Sinorhizobium > Sinorhizobium shofinae. Next base: position 14,458 of record MBFK01000168.1, on the reverse strand, counting down.
CCATATCCGGCACCTTCTGCCTGATCGTGGTCAATGAAATTGGCTCCGAGGCGGCAAGGGGAATATCGTCAAAGCCTATGACGGCGACATCGTCCGGCACGCGGTAGCCGAGCCACGCAAGTCGGCTGATCACGCCGAGGGCGATAAGGTCGTTCGCCGCGAAAATAGCGGTCGGCCTTTCTTTGCGCGCCATCAATGTATCCGCCGCTGCACTGCCCGCATCGACGTTATAACGACCGACCGCGACGATGGGCTGGAGATCGCGCTCCCGCATCGTCTCCCGATAAGCTGCCTCACGCCGTCTTGCCCCGGCGCCATGCCCGCCGCTTACGTGCGCGATTTCTCTGTGTCCCAGCTTTAATAGGAACTCGATCGCAAGGCGCGCACCCAGGGTATCATCGGAGCTGACGCTTTCGACACCCTCCGCCTTCAGGTCTCGGCCGACGTAAACGGTCGGCAAGAGCCTCGAGGCACTGACGATGTCGTCGGTTTCCTCAGGCGTTCCAATGAGCACCAGACCGGCGATCCGCTGATCAACGAAAGCCCGCACCGAGCTGACATTGCCGTCGACAGCCAGCATGGCGAAATATCCCGTCTGCCGAAGCGCCTGGTCGCATTCTCGTGCCAAAAGAGCTTCAAACGGATTGAGAATGTCGCCGACAACGATGCCGATGGTCCGGCTCTGCCGGCTGGCCAAGGTCTGGGCTGCCAGATTTGGAGTATAGTTGAGCTTCAAGGCGGCCGCGAGGATGTGCGCCTTTGTATCCTCTCGTACGCCAGGATCGTTCCTGAGTGCACGAGATGCCTGAGACCGCGAGACACCGGCGGCCTTCGCGACATCCTCAAGCGTCACGCCAGAATGAGTTCGGATTTCGTTCATGTAACCTTTTGAAGACGCTCATCGACTTGGTGTCAACAAGCAATCATTTGCAAAGTCATCCGGGAGGAAGTCGTCACGCACTTGAGCGAATTTCTGTGGTCAGGTCGCTCATGTTTCCACCGGGCGCCCTCTTCTGGGGTGGGACGTCTGCGATATTTAGCCCAAATGCATCTGGACTGCGGGCAGAAACCGCGGCCCCATGCCGCGGTTTCTCTCGCCAATAGAGGCCGGTGACTCTAGGGTTCACATGCTTATACGGTCTTAGCTTGGCTGCCCGGACGCGACTACCAGACCGCCGCGGTCGTCGGCATATCTCCTCCGGAACTCGTCTTCACACTCTTCAAGTGTCTTGCCTCGGGTTTCTGGCACCATGGTGGCTATGAAGATCAGCGCGAATACGCCCAACACCGCAAAGATGAAGAATGTCGGAGGAATTCCCAAAGCTTCGACGACTGGCGGAAATGCAAAGGCGACGACGGCGTTGGCAATCCAGAGCATGAAGACGCACACTCCCATCGCAAAGCTGCGGATTCTGAGCGGAAAAATCTCTGCGAGCAGCAACCAGACGAGCGGACCGATCGTGCCCTGCATCGAGAACACAAACCCAATCACCATGGAGAGAATGACATAGGGTTTCAGTGCCATGTCGGGAAGGAGCATCGCGGAGAGGCCGACGAGCAGATGAAAGGTCGTGGTGAGAGTGAAGCCACCCAGCAACATGACTCGCCGATCAATCCTGTTCATCAGCGAGATTCCAACCCAAACGCCGAGCACGCTGAACAGGCCGTTGCAAGTGTTGGCGAGGATCGCACCTTGGCCGGAAAAGCCTGCATCCTGCAGCAACTGCGTACCGTAGTACATGATTGAATTGATGCCGGTCAGCTGCTGAAAAATACCGAGACCGATCCCGACCAGGATCAGGCGACGGATCCATGGCGTCGTAAGCTCAGTCCAGCCGCCGGTCTGGGCGCCATTCTCCGCTTCAGCCAGCATACGGACTTCGGCCATCTCCGCTGCAGCCCGTTCGGGCGAACGGATTTGTTTGAGGACCGCAAGCGCCTCCTCGTCTCTTTCCTGCGCCGACAGCCAACGGGGGCTCTCCGGCATCCGCAGCATGCCGAATAACAGGGCGATCGCGGGCAGAACTGCGACGGCAAGCATATAGCGCCAGACGGCGTCGCTCTCACCCCAAATGTTGAAGATGGCTGCGTTGATGACAAACGCTGCAAATTGGCCGGAAACGATCATCACCTCGTTGCGGGTGACCAGGCTGCCGCGCCGCTCATAGGGTGAAACCTCAGCCAGGTAAATCGGGACTGTTGCTGAGGCGCCCCCGACCGCCAATCCGAGCACGAAGCGAAACACGGCAAGTGTCTGCCAGTTCGGCGAAAAGACGCAACCTAGCGTGCCGACAATGAAGATTACGGCAAGCATCAGGATATTGTGGCGCCTACCGTATTTGTCGGAAAGCCGACCGCCGATCAGAGCGCCAATGGCCGCGCCGAAGATCAGGATGCTGACGACGAAGCCTTCGATGGCAGGGCTAAGGCCTAGATCGGCCTTCATGGGTTCGAGCGCGCCGTTGATAACTCCGGTGTCATAACCGAAAAGCAGACCGCCGAAGGTGGCTATCACGGCAACGAGGCCCAGACGGCTCGTGTGCGGCCCCGTTACGTCCGCCGGCAAAGGTATATGAGACGATGCTGTCGTATGCGTCATTTTATACTCCTCCAGGTGCTAAACACTACGTCGATTGCATTTGTTAATCGGCATTCTCCTTTCGTTTCTCGTCGGCGCCCCGCACCTTCGTGACAAGCGAGAGGCGGGTTCCAAGGGTCGGAGGTTTTCCGGCATGCCTGTGCTGTGGTCTTCAGCGGACGCCGAGCGCGGTTGAGGGGTCTTCTCCGCTCAAGAGCGAAGTTAGGGCCGGGATAGCGATCAAATGGACGTTCGTTCGCGCCGGCCCCGGCGACAATCGATGAGAACGCCCCCTTCGATCACTCTCAATGACGGGCCGCGTCGGGGAGGAAGCTTCTGGTCAGTGGCATTCCAGACGAGGAGGAGAACGGCACCAAATACCCGATCTGGAGGAGCACCGCACAGGTCAGAGATGCAGCAAGCGCGGTCCAGACGGAGCCTGTCGTCAGATAGCAGCCAAACGAAACGGCGCACAGGACAAGCAGCATCCTGCAGAGCAGTACTCGAAATTTTCGCATTCAGACCTCCTCCCGTTCCGTCAGTGACTTGCAGACAGCTCAACGGAATACACGTTCCAGTATACAAATTTTTGGAACGGTTTCACTATAAATATTGATTGTTTTCAATCACTTAGCTGCTTTTCTGCAGCTGAACGGCATGGACGTTTCAATCTGGCGCCGGTTCGGAATGATAGTGGGGGCCGGCACTCATAGGTTTACCGGACTGTAAATGCGGAAGGGCAAGAATCGGGATCGCTGCGGTCCTACCCAAGGCCTTTCGGTGAAGCCCAGTCGTTCAAGAGCTGCTTCAAGTGCGAGGCGGGCCTAATTTTCTGGATCCTGGTCGATGGCGAGCGCCATGAGACCGGAGCACAGCAGGTCTCGCGTGACCTGAGTGAGTTCATGACCGACAAACAAGGGTGGCTGCTGAGCGCTCAAACCCTGAACGGCAGCTGCAACGCCTCTGTTACCCGCACCGACGTTATAGATCGCGACTGTGCCCGGGTGTCGGACAAGTGCAGAACGCAATACGGCTTCCGAGAGCACGCGATCGTCGCCGCCTTCCAAAATCTCGGCAATGTGGAGGCCCCGGGCAGACTGCTCGAGGAATTGCTCAAGGCCTCGCAATCGAGCAGCATGCGCCTGGAACCCGAGGTGATTGCAGAGGACGAGAACCGCACCCTGCTCGCGCGCCATGCTGTCGATGAAATAGCCAGCCGTCTGCCCGGCTTGAAAGTGGTCGATTCCCGCATAGGCGCAACGCGCTGACCGCGGGAGATCAGAGATAATCGTGACTGTTGGCACAGCCTTTTCGGCAAGCGAAGCGATCGCGTTATGAATGCTGTCGTGTTCCTGTGTGTAGACGACAACAGCATCTGCTTGTGTGTCCTCAATAGCCTGAGCCATCAGTTCTGGTCTTTCGTCCGAAAGCACAGTCAGTTGCACCATGGCCGACCGCTCCAGATCGCCTGATAGTCGGCGAAATTCGTCGATCATGCGCGCGATGAGCGGGATCTCCGGTCGTGCGAGCAGCACTTCAATTCGAACCATTTTCTGATGGAGCGGCGGAAGGATACGGTTGATATTGAGCTCTCGCGCGGCCTCGAGAACCTTGCGGGCCGTCTTGACGCTCACATTTCCGCGCTCGTTCAGAACACGGTCGACGGTGGCCGTGCCGACACCGGCGAGCCGCGCCACCTCAAGGAGCTTCGCACGCCGGCGTTTGCTTTCCTGTTTCATAGGCAAGAACGTCCTGAAAAACAGCCGCTGCGTTGGGCGAGATTTTGCGCCAATGTCCGCGGGCGTGAAGGACTGCGGAAGCGTCGCCTTGGACGGAGATCAGATTAAAGCTTTCCGCCCCGTCCTGGGCCACAATCACACATTGTGGCGAGGCACACGCAGTCGGGTTGCTTATACGTGTCTACTTCGCGCGTGATCGTCTCCTCCTGAAGCCAAGTCTCGACGGGCAACGCCACTCCTCTGGGGGGCGGGCTGAAATAGAATGCGCATTTCACTTAATAACAGAGTAGAACGTTTATTTCAACATGCAGGGCCGCCTCGATCCCAAAGGGAGAGTTGTGTAGACCGCTCGCGCGACCCAGAGCTATTCGCGGCCTTAGCTCGGCGGTGATGCAGTGAAGTCCGAGAATTGCTCTACTACTTCAAAACCACAGAGTTCGAGCAGGTACGCAATCTCCTGCCATGCTCCAGCGCAAGTCTTGTCTGGGGTGACCCCCAGGCAGACCACCGCTCTAGTGGGGACTCAATTGTCTCGTCCCGGCCTCCCTCCTCTCTGCTCAATCTGACAAATGTTCGATTGGGTCGACCTTGGGAGACCCAGGAGGAGGTGCCACGGCTGACCTTTGCCTAGCGTGTTCGGCAAGATCAACGAGGCATGCCATCTCTATGTGCGACTTGAGGATGGCGACCGGCACGTTCGGCCCATGGAGATCGAAATTCCGAATGAAGAGTGGTGCGTACCTCTTTTCGAAGTTCCATATGTAGGACAGGAACTCACGGTCCGGCATCGGCTCAGGGCAGCCCTCAGCCATGTCTGGTCGGACAGTTCCGAGATAACGGATCACCCGCTTGGCTACACCCAACAGCGCAACTCGCCGCGGAACGCGGACCCACAGCACCAGATCGGTGCGAGGTAATCGGAGATGAAAGGTTGAGGCGCCGCTGCCGTCCATCACCCAGCGATCGCGCAAGGCCAGCCTCCGAATTGTCTCATGTTGCTCCTGCCTTTCCCGCTCCTTCCAGCCGGGCAGCCAGCGGACATCCCGATCCAACGACTGAAACTCCACGCCAAACCTGGCTGAGATGGTCCTCGACAGTGTTGTTTTTCCGCCACCAGAGCAACCCACGACGAGTACCCGGTCGCACTGCGCAAGTATCCCGCCTGCTTCTTCGAGTGTCACATATCTGGGCACGGGATTGCTCCTGCTCGTTTTCAAGACTAGTCGGTTGCGAGATGGCCGAACAGAAAATCCAAAGGATAGGGAAGTGCCAGAGGCGGCATTTCAGTCCGGCTGAAGAAGCTGAGCGCCTTCGTCTCGGGTTCGCGGGACTCGATGCCGCGCCCAGTCACTGCGCAATCGTACAACGCGACCATGTGCTCGACCTGATCTCCGTTTTGATAGGTGTACCGGTATTCACGTCCCCCAAAGACGCCGAGCAGTTCAGTTGGGCTAGCAATCAAGCCCGTTTCTTCGATGACTTCGCGCGCCAGAGCCTCCTGAGGCGACTCGCCAGGCTCGATTGCACCGGCTGGGAGACTCCATCCCTCGCCGGAAGGTTTCTCCTGCAAGAGGATCCTGTTTTCTGAATCGCGGATCACGGCCGCGACGGCCGGAACAAGGAGAAGCTCAGAGCCGATCTTCTCGCGAAGGTTCTCAATATACGAAGCCAAATTGCTGATCCCGCCTCTCAGTAACGCCTGCTGACCGGTTCTCGCCCGCCGGCTAATTGCCTGATTCATCGATCAATCGGTTCGTCGCTCCTCGGGCACTCCTTGAAACTCTTAGGAGCGATGCGCTGGCATCTCGGTTTCGGGAAACGCAAGTGCGCCTCCCGGCTAGGGACCGGGAGGCGCGACGCGAAGTATGGGAAGAACGTTCCGTGCTGCTTACCGTTCGATCATGCGGTTCCAGCGCTTGTTCCACTCCTGTCGGTTCTTGTTGATGGCATCCCAGTCCAGAACCTTGGCCGTTTTCATATTGGTCTTAAAGGTTGCGAGTTTTTCGTTCGCCTGAGCAGTGCCGGCCTTGGCATTCTTGTTCGATGGAATGATGTTGCCATGGTCGAGCGCCAGGCTCTGCGCTTCAGCCGAAAGCAGGTAGTGCGCGAGTTTCTGACTGAGTTCCGGCTCGCTGTTGTTGGCGATGACGCATTCGGTAACGGCGAGCACCACCGAACCTTCCTTCGGCTGCGCATATTCCACCGGAATACCCTTGTCCTTTAGATTGTTAACAGCCGTCGGCGTCAGCGGGAAGATCGCAGCTTCGCCGGTCTGCACCATTTCGGAGATTTTCGCCGAGCTCGGAATGAATTCGAGCACATTCTTGCCGATCGTATCGGAGAATTTTTCGAAGCCCGGTTCGACGTTGGTTTCGTTACCGCCCTGGATGCGGTTGAACATCAGGAAGGCGTGCAGGCCGAAGCTTGAAGCCGATGCGGACTGGAAGATGACGGCATTTTCAAACTTCGGATCGGCCAGGTCCATCCAAGAGGTCGGTGCTGCCCAGCCCCTCTCATCGAAGAGCTTCTTGTTGTAGGCAATGCCGGTCATGCCCATGTCGACGCCGATGGCCATGTCGTCCTTAAGGCGGGCAGTGGGCTGGATCTCGTCAAGCACCGGATCAGCGGCAATCCTCTGACACAAGCCCCCGCCGATCGCCCGCACCATCACGCCATCATCGAGCAGCATGACGTGCATCTGCGGATTGTCCTTGGCGGCCGTCGCCTTGGCGAGGATGTCGGCCGAAGTGCCCGGCACGACCACGACCTTGACGTCGTTTGCGGTTTCGAAGGGCGGCAGCACGTGTTCGGTGTAGGCACGCTCGAAGTTGCCGCCATTCATGCCAATGTAGAGCGTCTTCGTTTCGGCTGAAGCCGCTGTCTGCTGCAGGGCGAGCGCCATCAGCGCGAGCGTCGATGTTTTGGTAAGCCGTTGGTCGATCATGGTATTCCCCTTTCTGTTTACAACGAGGTTGCAGTATGGGCCGAAGCCTCGCGGAAGCGGCCGATGGAAAATGCGTCGACGGGTGTGGTGCTTTGGCCTCTGGTGACGAGCTCGCAGATGACTTCGCCCACCGCCGGCGCGATTTGGAAGCCGGCGCCGCAGAAGCCGAAGGCGTGGAAAAGGCCCGGCGTCGTTTCGCTCGGCCCAATCACCGGATTGCCGTCCGGCATCTCCGATTCGGTTCCTGACCAGAAGCGGATCACCTGGGCGTTCGCCAGATGCGGGAACAGCGCGATGGCGCGCTGCATCACGGACGAGGCGGCGCTGACCGCAGGGCGTGAGAAGTCCGGGTTGGCGAGCGCCCGCCCGCGGCCGCCGCCCATGACATAGTTGCCGCGCGCCACCTGCCGCCCGTAGAAGCCGCCGCCCTGCTCGCCCATGCTGACCGGCAGCCGGAGCGGCAGCGGCTCGGTCACCACCATTGAGGGATAGATGCGAGTCAACGGCACCGCTTCACCGAAGGCAGTCGCGAAACGGTCCGACCAAGCGCCGGCGCTGTTGATGAGCATCCGGCTGCGGATCTCGATGCCATCGCCGGCGAGAACCGTGAACCCATTGCCGGTCGAGAAGACATCACGGACGGACGTGTGCTCGAGAACCGTGGCCCCGGCCCGCTCCGCCGCACGGGCAAAGGCCGGTGAGACCAGCCGGGGATTGGCATGCCCATCATCCGCGCAAAGCGATGCGCCGGCCGCCTCCGCCGACAGCCATGGGAAACGCGCCTTCAGCGCTCTCCCACCGATCAATTCAAGCCCGATGCCGAAGCCTTCGACTGTTTCGGCATAGGCTTCGAGCTTGGCGAAATCCTTCTCCGTGCGCGCCAGCTTCAAATGGCCGGAACGAACATACTCGCCGTCGATTCCGACCAGCTCCCTCAGTCGCGGCCAGATTCGATGGGCGCGCTGGGAGAGCGGCAATTGCTCCGGCGAACGCCCTTGGCGCCGCACGCCGCCATAGTTGACGCCGCTTGCCTGCGCGCCGCAGAATCCTTTATCGATCAGCACCACGTCGAGGCCCGCCTTGCGTATCGCGAGCGCTGCGGAGCTTCCGACCAGGCCGCCGCCGATGATCGCCACATCCGTGGAAATTCGCCGGGTCATGAGCGTGCCTCCCCTTCCCCGGTCACGCCGAAGGTAAGCGGGATCGGCTTGACCGGCGCCTGCGCGCGCAATCGGCCAACCGCCTCCGGTTCGACTTTGCGGACGCCGCTGAGGAACTCGGCGGCCGCCGCCGAGCACATGCGTCCCTGACAGCGCCCCATGCCAACGCGGCTGAGCGCCTTCAGCCGATTGACCTCGCTGATGTTCTCCGTCTCGATCGCAAGCCGGGCCTCACTGATGCTAATTTCCTCGCAGCGGCAGAGCATCGTTGTGCCGGGCACGGTTTCGAACCAGTCGCGCGGAAACGGAAACGCCTTCTCGAGGATGTCTCGCTGCCTGAGGATCCGACCGTGCGCCGCAATGAGCTGCCTTGCCCGGTCTCCGCCATGCGCCTTGCCGAGATCCTCTATCAGCGCCAGCGCCGCTAACTCGCCGGCAAGCTCAGCCGCATCGGCACCGGCAATGCCGCTGCCGTCGCCGGCCACGTAGACCTGCGGGCGGCTCGTCCGGCCAAGCGCATCGCGCTCCGGCAGCCAGGCGCGGTCGCGTTCGTCGAAGCGGAATCGGCATCCGGCAAGGTCGGCCAATTGGGTTTCTGCCCTGAGCGCGAAACCATAGGCAAGCGCATTGCATTGAAGCGTCTCGATCTGATCCCCCACCCTGAAGCGGATGCCGTCGACACGCTCTTCCCCGATGATCGCTTCGGGACGCACACCGTAGAGGATCCTCACACCGGCAAGTTTCAGCTGCACTCCATAGAAAAGCCCGAGCGCGATAATGCGCGGGGCGCGTGGCAGAAGCGATATCAGGTGAGCCTTCGACGAGAGCGGACCCGTATCGAGCACGGCTTCGACACTTGCACCGGCCTTCATGTACTGCCAGGCGACCAGATAGAGCAGGGGACCAGAGCCCATGAAAACGAGTTTTTCGCCTACGGTGCAACCCTGTGCCTTCAGAGCGGTTTGCGCCGCGCCGAGCGTGTAGACGCCGGGCCTGGTCCAACCCGGAAACGGGAGCACGCGATCGGTAGCGCCGGTCGCAAGCAAGAGGTGCGTAAAGGCGATCTCCCGGTGAATGCCGCGCGAAAGCACGTCGAGATGACCACCCCTGTCGGTATCGGCGACGTTCCAGACCAGCGTTTCCGGGCGGTAATCGATAGATGGCACCAGGCGGTCGAATGCACGATGCAGCCGCTCGGCCTTCTTCGCCTCCGAACCATAGCGGTTCCTGTAGGAACGGCCATCGTCGATCAGCGGGCGCCGGTAGATCTGGCCGCCGGCGCGAAACCCCTCATCGAGGACGATCGGGCGAAGCCCCGCCTTGACCAGTCGCTCGGCCGCGCCGATGCCCGCCGGCCCGGCACCGACAATGACGGGCTGAACGGTCTCAGTCATGGCAGCCGCCTTTCAGCCCCTGCGGACCGGTGGTGACGAAGGCCATTCCAGGTGCAAGCGCGGTGGTGCAGGCGCGAACGCGGCTGCTATCCGGCATCGTCACTAGGCAATCCTGGCAGGCGCCGATCAGGCAGAAGCCGGCGCGGCTTTCGCCGGTGAATTCCGTGTGGCGAAGACCGCCGCTGACGGAAAGAATCGCGGTCATTACCGTGTCGCCCCGCCGGCCGATCTCGGGCGATCCGTTGAGCGTGAACGGCACCGGCTCTTCGTCGCGGCGATAGCGGCGTATGAATTGCGGCATCATGGGACGCCTCAACCCTTGCCCACGAGTAGGCGGTCGAGCCCGAACATGCGATCAAGCACGATCATGGTGACGGTCGCCACCGCGATCATCAGCGCGGACACGGCCGCCATCATCGGGTCGATGGATTCGCTCGCATACATGTACATGCGCACCGGCAGCGTCACGGTCGAAGGCGAGGTCACGAAGATCGACATCGTCAGCTCGTCGAAGCTGTTGATGAAGGCGAGCAGCCAGCCGCCGCTGATACCCGGGAGAAGTAGCGGCATCGTTATCCGGCAAAAGACCGTCCACTCGCCGGCACCGAGTGTCCGGGCGGCGTTTTCCGCATTTCGATCCATGCTTGTCAGTGAGGCGAGAATGAGCCGAAGTGTGTAGGGCGAGACGACGATCGCATGCGTGGCGACAAGCCAGGCGAAGGAGCCGGTGGCGCCCATCAGCGAAAAGAGCCGCAGGAAGGCGACGCCGAGCACCAGATGCGGGATGATCAGCGGCGACAGGAAGAGCGCATTGAGCGCATCACGGCCGCGAAACTCGTAGCGCGTGATGGCGAGCGCCGCCGGGACAGCAAGGAACGTCGAAATTGTTGCCGAAAGCAGCGCAAGCCGCACACTGTTCCAGAACGACGCCATGAAATCAGCGTGCTCGAAAACCGCCTCGAACCACCGGAGCGAAAGGCTGTTCCACGGCATGGTGAGCGTATTTTCGGGCGTGAAGGCCACCAGACAGACGACGACCATCGGCGCGAGCATGAAGGCGACGACGAGGCTGTGAAAGATCAGCGCAACAGGACCGTTTCTCTGCATGACGTCAACCTAGCTTGCGTTTGGCCTGCTGCTCGATCAGGCGGTTGTAGGCGAGCATGATCACGAGGTTGGCGAGGAGCACGATGATGGCGATCGTCGCCCCGAGCGGCCAATTGAGTTCGATCAGGAACTCGTCGTAGACGAGGGTCGCCGCCATCTTCAGGCGCCGCCCGCCGAGAAGGCCGGGGATGGCGAAGGAGCTCGCCGACAGCGCGAAGACGATCAGACTGCCGGACAGAATGCCGAGGGCCGCCTGCGGAAAAACAATGCGGCGCAACGCCGTGAAGCGAGACGCGCCGAGCGTCAGGGCCGCCGCCTCCACGGTCGGGTCGAGCTTTTGCAGAACCGTCCAGACCGGAATGACCATGAACGGCAACATGATGTGGGCTAGGCCGATGACGATCGCCGTTTCCGTGTAGAGAAGCTGAACGGGTTCGATACCGACGGCCGCGAGCGCGCCGTTCACGAAGCCGTTCTTGCCGAGAAGCATGCTCCAGCCGAAGGTGCGCACCACGACCGACACGAGAAGCGGGCCGATGATGACCAGGAGAAAGATTGACCGCCAAGGCTTGCGCATGTTGGAGAGGATGTAGGCTTCCGGCACGCCGATCACGACGGCAATGACGGTCGTGATCAGCGCGAGGCGCAAGGTCCGCCAGAAGGTCGAATAGTAATATTCGTCCTGAAGCACCGTCAGGTAATTTGAGACGGTAAGGTCGCTCTGGATGCCGGCAGTATAGTCGTAGCTGTTGAACGACAGAATGACGGTCAATGCCAGCGGCAGCAATACCAGGCCGATGAAGAAAAGCGTCGCCGGCGCGGAAAGGAGCGACGGCACGACCATGCGCGGACGGGCAGCGGAAACGGAGGCGCTCATCACTCAGCCGCCCCCGCAGCCAGCACGCGACAGTCGTCATTGCGCCAAACGAGACCGACCTTTTCGCCTATCGGCGGCGGCGGCGCGCCAAAATTCTGGACAGCGACGGATAGCGTGCCCGCCGGCGTCTTTGCGCTGACCAGCCACTGGTTGCCCATGAAATAGCGTGAAGTCACGGTCCCTTCGATCTGCCCTTCGGAGGGCGCCGTCAGCCGTAGCTTTTCGGGCCGAATGAAGACGGAAACGTGCTTTCCCTTCGGCCTGTCATTGGCCTGGAACGTGATGCCCGTGTTTCCGATCGAGATTGTTGCGCCGCCGGCATGGTGCTCGGCGGTCGCAGCGAGGAAATTCGATTTGCCGACGAAGGAGGAGATGAACGGGTTGCGCGGACGCTCGTAGAGTTCGTAGGGCGTATCGACCTGCGTGATCCTACCCTGTTCCATGACGACGACGCGGTCGCTGATCGAGAGCGCCTCCGACTGATCATGGGTTACCATGATCGTCGTGATGCCAACCACCTGCTGGATGCGACGCAGCTCGAATTGCATTTCCTCGCGAAGCTGCGCATCGAGGTTCGACAGCGGCTCGTCGAGCAGCAGCACCGGGGGATTGATGACCAACGCCCGGGCGATCGCGACACGCTGGCGCTGGCCGCCGGACATTTCGCGCGGGTAGCGGTCGGCAAGGGCCAAAAGGTGTACGAGGGCAAGAATGTCCTTTACGCGCCGATCGCGTTCCGCCTTGGCAACCTTGCGCATCTCGAGCCCGAAGCTGACGTTCTCGGCCACCGTCATGTGCGGAAAGAGCGCATAGCTCTGGAACACGACGCCGAGCTCGCGCTGCGGCGGCGGCAGATGGGTAATATCGCGCTCGCCCATCATGATCGTGCCCGCGGACGGCCGCACGAGGCCGGCGACCATCTGCAGCGTCGTCGTTTTGCCACAGCCGGACGGCCCGAGAAGCGAGATGAACTCGCCCTTCTCCACGTCCAGGCCGAAGCTGTCCACGGCCGCGACCGGGCCATAGTACTTGGAGACGTTCCTTACGCTCAGGAAACTCATGCGCGCTCTCCCCTATGTCTTTTGCCTGGAGATCGCCTGCCCCAATTTCTTCTCGGCGAACCCTGCGGCGACGACATGTCGCCAAAAACTTGCCGGGCCTTGTCGGGGGAATGCCGCGTTCGGCTCCACGAGGTGCCCTCTTTCCGGCACGCAACTGCCGTTCGCGATAACCGGCAGGCCATTCACGCGTTCCATCCACCACCCTGTCCAAGGCTTGGAATTTAACTTCAGGAAATTGACGATAAACACAAACGCAATTTTTCATGTCGAAATTTTTCTGATAAAAAGTCCGTACTTTGGAATCATACAGTGCGAAATAAAGGATCTTTATCGAATGGCGGAATCAGATGGCAGCGGAACTTCCAGCCTTTCGAAGGCGATCCACATCCTGAAAGACCTCGCCGCGAACGCAGCCGACGGTGTAAGGCTGATCGATCTTGCGCGCAGGTTGAACATGAGCCAGCCATCCGCGCACCGGCTGCTGAAGAGCCTGGCGGCCGAGGGGCTCGTCGAGCAGATGCCAGAGGGCAAGTCCTACCGGCTGTCGCTGGAGTTCTTCGCGATCGCCGCGCAGGCGCGGCGGCGCGAAGGCATCCTCGACATCGCGCGACCGTCGCTGCTACGTTTATCGGCAACCTTCAACGACACTGTCTTTCTTCTGGTGCGCAGCAATTTCGACGCGATCTGTCTCGATCGCGTCGAGGGGCCATTCCCGATCCGCTCGTTTACGGGCGATATCGGCGGCAAGGTACCGCTCGGCATCGGTCAGGGCAGCATCGCCATCCTCGCCCATCTGCCGGAGGAGGAGCGCGAGGCGATCATCCAGTTCAACATGCCGCGTATCATGGATCGCGCCGCGATCGACGAAGTAGATCTCAGGATCAAGATCGACGAGGTACGCCGCATAGGCGCCGCGCAGATGAATTTCGAGATGATCGAGGGCATGGCCGGCCTCGGCGTGCCTGTGCTCGACCAAAACGGCATCGCGGTTGCATCCTTAAGCATCGGCACGCTTGCCTCGCGGCTGACGGAAACGCGTGCGAACACGATCACCAATCTCCTGAAGACGGAAGCGCAGGCGATCAGCAGCAAGCTCAACCCGTTCGATCCGACGTTGCGCTATCCTGCCTCGGCGCTCCGCGGCCCGGCGGCTGGAGCGGGAGGCGGGGCGCAAGACGATCGCCGATTTCCGGCGTAACAATGGTGAGGCGGATCCGCCGTCTGCCGCCCAATTCGTGCTTCTGTGCCGCAATATCGGCCTCATCGCTGGCGGCACGGTTGCGGTCGATGGGTTTCAAGGCGGTGAACCCACGCGAACTTCACACCTGGGGCGATCCGCCGACGGACGAAGCAGCTGGATGCCAGCATCGAGCGGTATCTGGGAATCCTCGTGGCCTGGCTCACGGTACGACTCCTTGGTCTTGGCCAATCGCGCAGCGCGCATTTTCGCATATCGGGAGAGTGTGATCTTGATGCCGACCAGCATGGGGGCGGCGATGACAAAAAGCAGGGCGACGGCGTTGAACGCCGTGTCGAAGGCAATCACAGTGGACTGACCTGTCACGACCCGGCCGAGAAGGCTCGTCGCAGCCCGGCTG
>MBFK01000193.1 GCA_001704765.1 Sinorhizobium shofinae | reverse complement strand
GGGTGTCTTTTAGGTTTTCGAACGCGAAAGGCGCCCGTGTGGGCGCCTTTTGGTATCGCAGTTATCGTTGGTTGCGGGGGCCTGAGTCCACAGAGACTTGCAAATCCAGGTAGTTAACACGCTTGAAGCCAGAAATCATTCTGGCATTCTTTTCACTCGATGAGCAACTTCCTTTAGCGACCCATTCGGACGCTCTCGCGCTGGCCGCTTGGACAGCGAAATGGTGAATGCCCGTCCGCGGCCCGACATCTCGGCAACCGGTCGTCAAGGTACGCTAGTCTTGGGGAGAAGTTGGCATGACACAACGCAGTGAGACGGAGTGGCGCAATTGGCTGGCGAGGCTACAGCGCCGAGAGCCTCAAAAGAGTCGCTACAGGAATTTCTATGGAGCTCTTGATGAAAGCATCCCAAACTGGATGTCGATCATTGCTTCTCCCACGTTTCTGCAATGGGGACTGAAGCGGGATGATCACACCGGTTCGTGCATGTTCGACATGCTATATGCGATTTGGAGCGATCCAGCCTGGATGGCAGAGCAGTTCGCAGTAATTCTCAGGCTGTATCTGCGGGACACCGAAGGCAAGACGAACAGTCAGCGCAAAATTGCCGATGGCGTTCGTCGGCTCTTTGGGCTGGAGCAAGCGCCGCGCCGCTTTCTCCTGTCAGGGAGATACGAAGTACTGAGAAAACTCGGGAGCGGCGGCAATGGGGATGCATACCTCGTATGGTCCCGCGAGACTCAATCTCTATATGGCTTGAAGGCAATAAGACGGGAACTGCGCGACAGCCCCTCCGCTGTGGCTCGGTTCAAGGACGAGATCGAAGCCTGGGTGAAGCTTGGAGCCCACCCCAATGTTGTAAGGGCCTACTTTCTCGACGTGGTAAGCGACGCGCTGTACATAACGATGGAGTATGTGGAAGCAGACCAATCAGGTTGTTCGTCGTTGGTCGAAAGACTTCCACGAGGCGGAATTGACGACAACATGATTGCGACTTGGTTCGCGCAGATCGCGGACGGCTTGGAACATGCCTATTCTAACGGGATTGGCGCCCATCGCGATATCAAGCCGGGTAACATCCTGATCGGCAGGAACGGCATAGCCAAGGTTGGCGATTTTGGGCTCGTTGCCCTGGTCCGGAATTTCAATCCCGACAATCTTGCCGTCGCCCGACGCACTTACGAAACTGCACCCGGAAGCATGATGGGAACACCCATTTACATGTCGCCGGAGCAATTTGCCGATCCCCGCTGTTGTGACCAGAGAAGCGACATCTACTCTCTCGGAATTACCCTTTATCAGGCCGCTGCCGGCGGAAATGTGCCGTTCTTGCCAACTACGCCATCGAACTCAGGCTCTGAGGAGATGGCTCGTTTTTTCCGTGATATACGAAGCATGCACGAGAGGGGAGTGCCTCCTCGGCTCCCTTCGCCGTTTTGGGCTGTAATCGAGAAGTGTCTCGCGAAGCGGCCCGAAAATCGGTTCGGCGATATCGGCGAGTTTCGCAAGGCGCTCGAATCGGTCGCCAAGGCCAACGGGTTCTCAATCCCGACAAAAGAGATGCCGGAAGATGACTTCTGGGCATACCGCGACAAAGGCAACACACTACTCCGACTGGGCAAGCACGACGAGGCCATTGCGGCCTTTGACGCATTTCTTGCGAGGATACACGACGATTCCGTGCTCTTTAACAAGGCAGTGTGTCAAGAAAACCTTGGTAGGTACGAGGAGGCAATGGAAATCTATCAACGATTCATGAGACGGGACGATTACAGGGCCTACGTCAATGGCGCAAACTGTCTCAAGAAGATGGGCGATCCCGAATCCGCATTAGCAATTGCGCGCCGTGCGACAGAGTTAGAACCGAACGATTCAGACTGCTGGATTGCTCTTGGCAATCTTAAATATGGTACGGGGAGGATCGAGGACGCCATCGACCATTATCGACGTGCTGGAATGATTTCACCATTGGCCCCTACCCCAAATTTTAATTTAGCCTTGGCGAGGATGAAAGCCGGCGACCTCGATGGTGCAGCAAGAGCCCTCAACCGCTTTCTGAACTACGCTTCTTCACTCGATGACAGGCGTATTGAGGCGAAGAAGATGCTCGATCAAATAGCGCGTGGGACCGCTGACAACACACGGAAGGGCGGGTGTTGAATATAGCGAAGCGGCCATTATGCACAGTTATGTCGCCGTCCGAAAGGCGGCCGACACCGGCCATTTGAGCGGTTTCGCGTGGTGCCCCTAAGCGGACGCACGGGAAACACCTGTTTTCCGACATCGGTGCGCGGTAACTGAATTTTTCGTCCAATGGCCATTTCTGACGGCTGAGCCTTCAGGTCGGGGTCTCCGGTCCGGCCGGAGCTCCCTTGCCGTCCATGAAGCGTCTGAACTTGTCGTGCAGGAACAAGCCGTTTCGGGTCTGGTCGAGGGTCACACCGATTTCGTGAAGCAGGCACACGACCAGCAACATCGAGAAGCGGTCCGTTTCGCGAACCGTGGACGACGGGCTCAGGATCTTGTCCTTCAGGTCCTCCGGGTAGTGGGTATAGTAGTTCCTGGTTTGCACCAGCGGCTCGATGCTTGAGGATTTAAAGCCGTACGGCTCCGAACCGACCAATGAGACGAGGAGGTCGTGAAACAGCTTGAGGCGCTTACGCAGCGACGGCTCGTTCGCGTACTGGATCGCAGCTTTCATTTTTTGGCGAAGATCGTTGGGCGTTCCCTGCGGTATGGCGCCCACCATGGCGTCATAGACTTCTTTGAACTTCTCGGGAGATGTAAGAGTGCCGGGATTGACCTTCCGGTCGAAGGCCTCGAAGGCCTGCATGATGAGGAGGAAGCCTACTTCAGGTCTGGTGTGATGCCCGTAGAGGACCAGGAATACGAGGTCGATCACCTCCTGAAACTGCTCTCTTTTCTCGTGCCATGCAGAGAGAATGCCTGGGGCGGCAAGCTCGAACCTGCGGAACATGATCAGTGGATATGAGGCGCGGCTGGGGGTAGCCGGTGCCTGTTCAACGAAAAAGGCGGCCACGACCTCGGTCATAGTGATGCCGTCCGCGATCGAGACCTGACCGCCGAGCAGCTTCACCGATCTCAGCGGCAAAGGAGACCCGAAGCAGAGCGCGGCAAAATCGCGCAAGCTTCCCCCTTCGTCTAAGAACCACCGCAGGTCCCTGGGGGCGTCTGGCTCGATATATAAAGTCGTAAAGGCGTTAAGCTCGACGTTATATCCATCGGCTCTGCTCGAATACTCGGCCTCGAGATGAACCTTGTAGCCGCCTCGCTCACATTCAAGCGCGCCCTGCGGGCCTGCACTCACGGCTATGCCGAGCCCGCGCCCTATGTCACCCTCAGAGACAGGCTTCGTTTTCACGTAATCCGATTTCAGCCAGTGATCGAGCTTGTCGAAACGGATGCCCGATCTCTGGAAGGTCAGCGTTGGTTCCGGGTGGAAGTTCCCGACCAAAGCCACCTCACAAAGGAAGTGCTTGATCTCGAAAAGGCCTTGTTGCAATTGCGTTCGCTGAGGAATGCAGTTCAGCAGCGTCAGTTTCTCGTTCTTCGATGATACGCCACGCAAAAGCTCGATGGTGCCGATCTCGAGCGGATGTAACCGGCCAAGCAATTCGAGACTGCTCCCCGTCTCAGGGTGGTATCTGAGCGTCCCTGCGACCACGTTTGGGGCGTCGTCATCAAGCCAGAAATAGCCGTTGCATTCGAAGGCGGTGGTAAGATCGCGTCTGCCGTCGATCATTCGTTAGTCCTCAACTCAGTCGATCTGGTCATTTGCGTCCGAAGAGAGCGGCGCAGTCACATTGGAATACTACGCCGCTCGGGAAGATCCGAGTGCGGGGCGAAATACCCAGCGGCAGGAATCATGACCGCGATCTTCCTTGTGATCGCCAATGGCGTCCAGACTGAAATCGAATGCCTTCTGTCGACAAACAAGATTTCGGGTACTGAACACGCAGTTTGTCGAAAACTCTGTCTCGAACGATGTTGCTCGTCAAAATCACGCCCAACTGTCCGCAAAGCGCTGTCGGATTGTAGAAGTATCCGACAACTTCGTTCCAGGCACATTCCGTTACCGTGCAATGACAGCTATCCCGCTTTGGTTTTCTGTGAGCCGCGATTCCGTTTTCCACCCCCGGCTCGTTTTTTGGAGACGGTCCGAGCAGGATGTCTGCTCCCGTGCATTCACCATATCCTCCGGAACGGCCGAGATGGCGCAAAGCTGCCGTTCAAAAACCCGACGTGTGTGTTTCCGATTCCGGCCCTAAGCTGCCAAAACCAGAAGGGAAGCTCTTAGTTGCGATGACGATGATCCAGCAAGACCAGCGAAGGCCATTTAGCCTTCGCTCAAAGTGCAATGAGTTGGAAAACACTTCAGAAAGAAAGCTATAACTAATCCGCCCTCATTCGATCGATTTCTCGATGAAACCCAATGTATTGGCATTCTCGACCAATGTTCGCACCTTGGCACGATCAAGACCATCCGGAATTTCCGCGTCGATCTCAAGCCTGAGTTTCACTTGGCTGCCATGCAACGTAGTGAGCTGCTCCACGATCGCTTCGACAATTTGATGGATATCTCTCGCCGGCCGCTCTGACGAAATCATAACGGCCCCGGTAAAGCGGGTCGGCTTCTTCTCAATAGGAGGTGACGCCGGCATCTCGCCAGTAGGTTGGTCACCGGGTCCCGGTGTCTCCCCGCCAGGACCTGGGTCGTCTGTTGGGCCGGGCTGCAGGGGAGACGGTCTGTGCCCCTCGGCGACCGCGGGTTTCACGATGACACTGTCGTTGTCGATCACGACCACGGCGTTTGCCGCCCGATCAATCGCCAGCCCCAGATAGGTTTCCGACTTTTCGTCCCATCGCTCGGCATAGGCGAACGGACCGGGCAGCATGCCGCTCACGGCCGCGTGCACGGCCTTGATCAGCACGTCCTGGTTCTTGATGCGCGGCAGATAGATGTAGCGGTTGAGATATTCCCGCAGGTCCTTTAGCGACAGTCGCGGCTGGTCGTTCCAGATGTATTTCTGAAGATCGCGGTCGAGGCGCGACGGCCCCAATTCGATGAGCAAGCCTTCTTCCGCAACCAGCTTCTTGCTGGCCCGGGCCAACAACCCGTCCTGCGCCGGAATCTTGCCGGACACCCACTCCCAATCGGCTTGGGCGCTCTCCTGGGCCGGATAATGCAGATAGCACCACGCCTCCTTCAGGCGCGTCTTCATCGTTTCCTTCGCTTCGACCAACTTGGCGTCGGCGAGCTTCTGGTCGCTCGGTCGAAGTTCAAGGCGCTCCTTGTCGCGGACGATATCGCCCCAGGCCAAGGAGGCGCGCACGGCATCTCTTAGATGATCGAGTTGCCGGGCTTCCGCGGCGATGAAGACCAGCATGTTGCGATAGACACGCGGGGTGCTGCCGCGTTGCGTGAGAATGTCTTTCGCCTCGACCAGCGCCTCCGAGCCGTCGCGCCCGTTATGCGGATGTTTGACGCCCAGCACTACGGCACGCACGCCGCCAGCCTCATCAGGAACTTCGGCCGATGATGCCGGCGCTACCTGCACGGCGTCGAAATGCCCGCGATCGCCAAGGCCATTCACGTATTTTCCGAGTTCAGCGTCGATGGTAACATCGACCAGCGCCGCCTCGATCTGCGCCGCCTTGTCCGCGGCAACGCGGTTGAGGCTCGCCGACATCGAGTACCAGTACCGACCAAGGTCAGCGTGCATGAACTTGGCCTGGTTGGTCAGCCGACGCAGCGCATCGCCGAAGATCGCGGGACGCTCACCCGGCTGCACGACACCGAGATTGATCTGCTTGTCATCAAGGCCGGTGTTCTGCTGCTGATGGGTCGGCGCCGTCCCCATGAAGATCGCGCGGGCGACGCGCCGGGTCGCCGAATAGCGGTTGAGGTTGGGCGCCGATTGGTCGACTTTATACGGGGTGGACGCCGTGCCATCGACATCGCCGGCGATGATCGATTGCCAGGTCACGTCGAGATAATGGAGCAGTTCCGGCTCCACGCGGGGCGAACTCACCGCCACGCTGCCCGGCATGATCATCACCGACGGATCGCCGTTCATCCAAAGCTCGTGAATGGCCTGCGCCATCAGGCGGAGGACGCCGCGCGTGCGCTGGAATTTCTCGAGCGAACCCCAGCTTGTATAGAGCTGGTCGAACAGCTCGGGATGGATCGGATAGGCTTTCTCCAGCTTGCGCCGGTAGTCCTCATCCGCGCAGCCTTGCGGGAAATCGTTGGCGTTCTCCCGATACAGCTTGGCGAACTGCTTCAGCGTATTGTCGCGGTGATGGAATTTGTCGCCGGGGATTTCCTTGAACAGCCGCCGCCGGACGATCTCATAGCTCTCTTCCTGGCTTGCCGGCCGCCAAGAGGATTCCACACGGCTGAAGGTCTGCTTGAGGCGGGCCAATGCTTCTTGACCGCCTTCACCGCCGACCTCGATCTGCGAAGCCGGCAAGGAAGCGACCAGAAGGGTGCCTGGGCTTGCCTTCACCGCCTCGGTCAGCGACTGGACGAAGGACAGGTTCGAGTCGAACGAACCGGACGGCAGCCCCTCGACCTTGTAGATCTGCCGCAGATAGGCAACCCATTCGTCAATCAGGATCAGACAAGGCGCATATTTCTTGAAAAGAGCCTCCAAGAGGTTCGAGCCCGGCGCAATGCCGCTGGCGTCATTGTCCGCCACCATGTCGAAGGCTTCGATGCCACCAAGTTGCCAGGCGAGCTCGCCCCAGGTCGTGCGGATCTTCCGCTCGCCCTCAGCGTGGAGAACGTCCTGTGGTCCGCGCGATGTGCCAACGAGAACCGCCCGGTTGATGCTCTTCGGCACTGTCAGGCCGAGCTTGTCGAGCAACTGATCCAGGCCCGACAGGTCCTGCACCGACGTCGGCCCCGCCATGTGATAGAGGGCCAGCATCGAGTGCGTTTTGCCGCCGCCGAAGTTGGTTTGCAGCTCGACAACCGGATCGCCGCCGCTGCCGGACAGCCGCTTCGCGGCGCCGATCAGCAGAGCGCTCAATCCCTCGGTCAGATAGGTGCGGCTGAAAAACTGACGCGGATCGCGATATTCCGGCGGTGCGCTCCCCGAATGCACCTTGGCGAGGTCGGCTGCGAACTCGGCCTGCTGGAACTCGCCAGTGGCGACGTCCTGGTGCGGCTCGACGACCTCGCGCCACGGCAGCAGGCCCGCCACTGTCTCGACCGAGATTTCGAGGCGCTGGGTTTTCCGCCGTTCCTCATTACGCGCCAGTTCGGTGAATTTCGTGCGCAGGATGGTGTCGCGCATCTTGCCGAGCAGCTCGGCTGTCTCGCCGGCACTGATCGCTTCCATAAGCCGACGCATGGAATCGAGCGCGCGCTCGGCGTCGTCATAGGTGAAGGTTTCATTGTGCGAGAGCTTGTTGCGGACGTCGCCCAGTTCGTTGACCAGCGACCGCTCGGCGCGGCCGAGAACGGCCTTGAACGCCTCGGTCCAGAAACGATCCATCGCATTGAACAGTGCGGCCTGATCCCAGCCGACTTCACCGTTGCTGTTGGGGCGCAGACTCGGCAGTTTCTCCAGGACCTGGACCTGCCAGTGCCCCTTGAGGGAGGTTTCGAGCCTCTTTTCGACGAAGGGGATCAGCGCCGTCGGCAACAGCTCCATCCCTTCAAACACATATTGGCGTGTACTCTTTGCCATGACCCGTTCCCCCTCAAATATCCAGCCGGATTTGACGATCCCCGCTTGTGTCGTGTATGGCCGCTGTCGCCTTCGTCAGCTCGGTCCAGTCGGCAATCAGGGCGTTGTAGGCCGTCGCCTCCTTCGCATCCTTCCGCTTGTTAGCGCTGATGTCGTAGAGGCAGTAGGCGAGATCCTTCACGGCCTCGGCCTGGTTGTTGATCTTCTTCAGCAGGACGGCGGTGTCGTGGGAGATGCCGTCCTTCTCATGCAGACGGACCAGGTGCTGGAGGCACTCCCACACCGTCAGGTGGCCGTCGCTTTCCGGTTCCCAATCCTCGTCGAGTTCGTCGCGGGTCAGGATGCGGACCTTACCGGCTGCACTCTCCACGATGCGGGCATGTTTGACGCTTTCGACCGAGATTCCGCGCGCACGGGCGAGATTGTCAGCAACGCCATAATCGCCTTTGCCGATCCCGTTCTGCTCAAACCATGTGATTGCGAAGCGTGTATCGGCATCGAACTCGCCTTGGATGCCACCGAGATATTCGTCCAGCTCTCGGTTGATGAGCTGAAGCGCCGCCTTCACGCTCATCGGGTTGTCGTCGGATTCGAGGACGGCCTTGTAGCGCGAAAACACACCCATGCCGGGGCCGATAGCCGATTGCGGCATGTCGGCAGGGGCGATGTTGGCCGCCTGAAGTTCGCCAATAGCTGGCGGCAGTTCACGTTTCAGCGCACGGATGAACTCAGCGCGAGTGATAACCTCAGCCGTAGCATCCTTCTTCCGGCATACCAATACAACTGAGTTAGCAAGAGCATTGGTGCCAGTGGCAATTGTCCGAGCCGAGCGTTCCGTGCGAACGGGCCAAGTTCCGACAATCGCGTAACCTGCTTCAATCACGGCCTGTAGGAAGGTCGCCCACCCCGTCGAACTTAGGCCCTCTTGTTCAACCTCACTTTGCTTGAAAGCATAATAGATCGTGGCAGGGAACGATGATGACGATTGGCGTGCGAGACTGGAGATCGCCGACGTCATACCCGTAAGAAAGTGCTCCTCAGCTTTCGCTTTACCGCCGTGCCGGTAAGGCGTCGCCACCAATTCCTCCTCTTTGGGAACAGAAATGGTACTTCCAAGATCGGGATATACATCCTTAATGTTACGCCTCAGCCAGACATAGAAATAGTCGGACAGATCGGCATAACCGATGTTGTCGTAGTATGGCGGATCGGTGGAGACGACTGCTCCCTCGGGCAAACGTACATTCTGTGCATCGTGCTGAATCTCAGTGCCGGTGGCGTTTGGCACCAGCCCGGAAAGTGCCTTCCAGACCCAATCGACGGCGCCGAGATAATTACCTGTACTATCGCTGAAGACATTGCATTCAGCGAAATCCCAAGTCATCGGGATCGCCTGCCGCGCAAACGTGAAGCGGATAAATTCGGATGACGACCATGTGGCGATGGAGCTGCCTGCATCGGCGAGCCGATCGATCGCAAACGACAAATATACGCTGACCGCTTCGGCGTAAGCCTTGGCGCCTTTGCCGCCATTGCGCAGCAACGTGGGGTCCGACAAATGGCCGGCAACCAGTGCATCGGCCTCGATCTGCGTTCTCGCCTCATGCACCAGATCGCTGAACGTGTTCAGCGCCAGCAGTTGCCGGTCGGTGAACAAATCACCGAAGGTCTCCATCCCGTAGCCTGGCGGTGAAAACCAGCGCGGATTCTCTGGCTGGCGCTGTTCCGGCTTCCAACTCGGCTCGGCGGAAAAGGCGACGGCTTCATGCTCCGGCGTCGGCGCGACATATGCACGGCAGCCCTTTCCTTCGGCTACGATCGTTATGAGGACTTGGCCCATCTTCCCGGACTTTCCAGCCGAAGTGATGTGCTTGGGCGTGATGGCGGTATCTGACATAAGGCAGCGGAAGTTCGCGCCACGGCCCGCCTTGGTGCCTTCCTTGGCCGCGGCGATCTCGGCTTTGGTACCGCCATACCTGATCCGGTAGGAGATAGTCTTCGCCTGCTTGTCGATAACTGGTTCGACCCAGGCCTCCTTTCCGGCTTTGGTGCTTAGCAGGAAACTCGAAGCAATCGGCACCTGTACATTGGAGAATGCGGGGTCGGGGCTGGGCACCGTCCGTGCCCAGATCCAGGCAATCACTGTCCCTTTGCCGCCGCCATGCTCCTTCGGCAGCTCCACCTGCGGATAGAGATGCCCGATGCGCTCCCAAGCCCTGTCGCGCATCCATTCGCCGTAATATCTGACGTCCTCGGCCAGCCCCTCGGCATTGCGGTAGAATTGTCGATCCTTCACTCCGGGATGAAGCGGTTCATTGTCCTTGAACTTCGGCGGGATCTCGATCATCGCCTTACCGATCATCACAGCGACCGGATTGAGATCGGACCCATAGGCGGGTAGACCGAGGCGCTGCGCCTCCAGCGGAATCGATCCGCCACCCGAAAACGGATCATAGATCGGGGGCAGTTCACCGCCGCAGCTCTTGCGGATTTCGGCGCGGGCACGCCCGAGCACCTCCTCGTTAGTCGAGTTTTCCCACTTCACCAACTCCTCTATGATGCCGAACAACCGCTTGCGCTCAGCCTCCTGCGCTTCATGCGTAGGGAATTTTTCGAGGTCGCTCGACGGGTCATCTACGAGTTGGGCGAACAGGACCGCGCGGCACGCCGCCAGCGGCCGACGCGCCCACCACAGATGCAGCGTGGACGGATGCCCATGCCGGATCGACTTTTCCCGAGCGGACGCGGCGTTGATCGCTTCGAGAGGGATCGCAACCTCGATCAATTTCTTCTTCGTGCTATTCGTCGAGGTCATAAACTAGCCTGTACGTTGCGGGGTGGATCGTAAGCTCGCCGCCGTCGCGCAATGCGCGCAGGCGGACTCCCGTCATCTCTACGGGATCACCCTCGGGGTTGATGAGAATGAACGAATAGACGTCCGGCTTCTGGTCTAGCAGACCCCAGACGTCAGCTTCAAGCTGCAGCGGTTCTCGCTCCAGGCAATGTTCCTTTGGATAATAGTGGCGCAGAATCTCGCCGCCTGCCGAGCGGCGCTCCCACGGAAAGCGCGTGCCGCTGACGCGGCCGATCCAGCTCCCGTCCGCCTGAAAGAAGCGATCCTCGCCATCAGCCTTAAAGCCCTGACCTAGTGCGAAGCGCGCCATGACGCTGGGGCGTGGTGGCCTCGGTGCGGCGCGGGGCCGGATCGTCATGCCGGATTCGATCAGCTTGCGATCCGGCTCCTCGGTTTGCGGCTCGAATTCGGGCTGCGTGGCGGGTTGGTCTTCCTCCGTCACGAGGAGATCGTCCGCCTGCGCCGGCGCGGCGTCACCGCACGCGTCTTCGGCAGGCTCATCGACGCCATCGTCGTCGCTGGCAGCGGCCGCGAGTTGGGCCCCAACGACTGGCACGGCCACTTCCTGCTCAGGACCGAGCGTGAAGTTCTCCTCGAGATAGTCCTTGATGTCCTCGGCTGATCGCTCGAATGCATATGCCAGCGCCGCGCGAATATCCGCGCTCAGGCTCTTGCCGATCTCTTCCGGCACACGCTTGGCGAGCTTGGCTTTCGATAGCGGGCTAACGAACAGCTTACCGTCGAGCCACAGGATGTCCGCGAGCCGTGCCGTGCCGGCCGGCACACCATCGAGATAGGGAATGACTTCCAGCTTTGGCGCCTGGACCCAACTCGTCGCTGCGATCGCTTCCGCCAGAGCCCGCACGCGCTCGGTATCAACGGGATCGGCGAGCTCGATCCGCCCGAGTTGCGTTCCGAACGCCGTCAGCCAGGCGCGCCTGTCTTCCATGGCAGTCAGCAACGATGGTAGGTTGAAGCGTTCCTCAACAAGGTCCGATAGCGCCGGAAGAGCCGAGAATGGTGGTGCCTGCACGGTCTCTGCCGGTAACCGTTGAAGGTCGGCGGTTTTACTCTTGACCCATTCGTGCAGGTGGCTCCAGCGGAATAGGGACTGCATGCTCAGCGAATAGGCGAGCGTTTCGACCGGCACCCACTCACCCACAAGGTTCACCCAGTGCCGCCGTTCTTCCCAGATGCGGGTCGGGTATCGGACCAGCAAAGTTCGAACCCGTCGGGCGTCATCGGCCGCCAGCGCCTTCCCCGAGGCCAGTGTCCCTAGCCATTGCAGCGCCAGGTCCGCGGACGGACGGTCGGCGACACCGATACGATGCCACAGACTGAGATCGAGCACGGAAGCGCGCACAACCGCGGCGCCAGGTACATCCTCCTCGTCTCCAGCCAGGAAGACGCCGCTGGATGTCGCCCACGTCCCGTCCTTGGCGAGGATAAGCTTCTCGGTCTTGAAGGCGTTCTTGATGTTCTGCCCATCCGCGGTCGAGCAACCGTCGAGCATCTGATCCAGGCGGCGATACCACTTCTCGACCTCATGTGGCGGCGCCCTGTCGGATTTCGCCAGTGCGCGCAGTCGGTCGAGCAAACGTCCGGGACCGCTCGGCGTGCTGCGGACGCCGAGAAGATCGAGAAGCGGGCGCGTCGTTTCCCGGTCGAGCAGTCCGTTCACGAAGGGCTCGATGTCGATCAAGGCCTCCGTTTCGGGGGTTCTGCGCACGAGATCCCCGGGTTTATGCAGGGAGCCACGCAAGTCGCGGAGGCACGGTAGTTCCCTAAGTCGCGACGTCCATGCCGGAAGTAGGCCGCGACGCAACACTGTTCGTCGATGGCCATTTGAAGCTTCTTCGACGACTGTTGCAGATGCCTTCTGTGACCAAAAATCACTCTTTTCCGCGATCAACTTCTCGGCGACGGCGGCCCATATGCCATCGTCCGTCTTTGCTGCGCGTTGCCAATGAGCCCAAAGCTCAGGCGGGAAGTCCCAATCGTTGATGTAGAACCAAGGGTCCTTGTAGCGATATTCGAGCCGCGCTGCGAACGATCGATTTTTCAGTTCGACATTCAGCAACGCCTCGCGTCCCGAGAATGTCCTTGTCTCAACGAGAGGCGGGAATGTCCGCAATCCTGATTTACCCGACGAGATCCATTGAAGCCATTCGTCGCGCGTGCAAGACTTTAATTTGGCGACATAGTCGGGATGCAGAAGCTGCTTTTGCCGGACCGCCTCCGGCAGCAGTTCCTCCAATGCGCCGTTCTCATCGAATAGCACTGCCTTTTCGACGGAGCGGAGCGTCCGGTCTGCGCAGGCATAGCGGAAAGATTCACCGATAGTGACGCCGAGCTTAGCTGCTATTTGAGCGAGCTGGACGCATTCGGCCAGCTTCGGCTGACCGGATTCGAAGTAGTCGGCCGCAACTCGCTCGATGACGGCATTGACGTCGCTGGTTCCGCCGAGGCCGATCTCCTCCAGCACAGCGAAAGCCGCCTCGGTGGCCTCACCGTGCCGGGCGCCGTTATCACCCATGCCGCG
This sequence comes from Sinorhizobium shofinae, assembly GCA_001704765.1. Lineage (GTDB taxonomy): Bacteria > Pseudomonadota > Alphaproteobacteria > Rhizobiales > Rhizobiaceae > Sinorhizobium > Sinorhizobium shofinae. The sequence goes on along the minus strand of MBFK01000193.1, from coordinate 37,652 downwards.
GCGCTGTTCGGCAAGGAAGCGCGTCCAATTCTGGTTGAGCACGATCAGATGGTCGGCTAAGAATTCCCAGTCGTCATCCGACTGGAGTAGCTTCTTCTCGCCAAGCCGCACGACTTCCGACGCAGAATAGAGCACCTCTTTGCCCTGAACGGGCACGATTCGCAGTCGGTCCGCGTCATGGCACTGCCAGCTCGTCACTTCGGGCGCGATGTAAGACCACAGGTTCAGCAGATGCCGCCAGGTCGACGGTCGGGGAAGATGATTGCTGCGCAAGCGCTGAAGCAGGTCGGTCTTCGAGAACTCCTCGACCAGACCCCAGTGTACGAGCTTGGTCCGGTCCTTCGCCGACACATGCTGGCACAGTGCTGGCCGTGATTCGGCATCGAGCAGAGCCATGGCCTGGTCGGCGGGCCAGATGTCGAATACCGGCCGCGGAACAGCGATCGCGGCCTTGACGTCGGCCAGATGCCCGTCTTCGGTCAGTAGCGCCGGGCGACCATCGATCGCATCGGCAAACGCCAGTTCGACGATCGCGCCGCATGACCCTTCCAGCGTGGCGGCCTCCCGATCGACGTCGGGCAGCAGGCCATAGGCGTTCGCTCGATCCCGTGCTCCGATCTTGGTCTGCCCCAGCCACTCCATCATGGCGCTGGCGGCGAGCTCGCCGGCTCGCTTCAGAAGCCAGCGGTTGGTCGGCGAGGTCTCCGGGTCCTTGATCTTGAGACGCGCCGGGTCCTGGATGAAAGGCGCGTTGCATGCGAAGGGAAGCTCCGTTTCGACTCCGGTTGGCAGCACGACATAGAGCCGCCCCTTTGCGCCCAACACGATCTCGACCCGGCAGGGCGGGAAATCACCGCTGTCCTCGGCCCCCAGCATCCGCTCCTTGCGGATCTCGTCGAGCGCCTCGTCCGGAAAGGCTTCCTCGCCTGAGCGGACCAGGAGAAAGGGATCGTCCGCTTTGTCACCTAAAGCCATCCATTCGCTCTCTGCGACGGGACCGGTTCCGAGGCTCTGCCAATGTACCTCGCTGTTGCCGATCCGAAGGCGGCGAATTTTTTTGAAGAAGAGCAAAGACACCGGGCTCTTCAGCCACTCCTCGAGATTCTTCTCGACCTCGCGGTGCAGCAGCGGGTTGGCGATCGCCACTTCGACGCGTGTGGTTCCCGATGTGAGGTAACGGCTGTCGATCCAGTGCGGCTGGGTGAACCGCGCGCGCTCGAAGGCAACCGCCAAGGTCGGCGTGAACAGCTCGACCCGATCGCCCAGGCTGAACGTGCTCTTGAACCCTATCCCACGGAAGCCGATGGTGTGCAGCGCGCGCTTGTTGGAATAGCCGAAGCGGCAGATCGAGGCGAAGTGGGCCTCGATGAAGTCCTCGCCATTGTGCTCGAACACGAAGCGGTCGTTCTCGATCGACACCCGCGCTTCGCTGGCGCCGGCGTCGTCCGCATTCTGGAGCAGCTCGGACAGAATATGGCGCGGGCTCTGCACCTGCTTGAAAAGCTGGTGCCAAGGCCCGGCGAGCTCTGGGTCCGCCTCAAGCTGGTCCCAGCGCTTGGTGGCGCGCTCCTGAATCGAGTGAAAGTACCTCGGCTGGCCGGCGGCCGCGTAAGCTACCTGGCTCTCCGCGGTCATAGCGACAACTCCAGTGCCGATGGCATAGCAACCAGTTCCGGTCCGCGCGGCGGAGCGCTCTTGCGCCAGCCGCCCTCGACCGTCTGGATGGCGGAAATCGGCAAGCGTTGCGCTGTGGGCAGCTCACGCAGTTCGCAAACATGCCAGAATACCGCCCAATGCCCCCGGTTATCCGAGGTATATTGGCCTGTCGTCGGCGGACGGTGCGCCATGCCTTGGGAATGTTTGCCGTTGCCGCTTTCTTCGCAGCCGACATACCAGCCCACCCACGAGACCATAAAGCTATCCTTAGCAGGCACATCCTCGTACGAGGGATAGATCAGGACCGGGACGCGCGCGCCGCCACGCAGTTCGTCGATCTGGCGGAACAATTCCCACTTGCGCGAGCCAAAAGCGACAAAGCCGGTTTTGTGCGCGATGTCGACGCCGGACTGAAGATGTTCCAGCGGAACCGGGGCGAGAATGGCAAAATCCTTGATCTGCATCACGATGTCCTCCCTTGCGATCCGTACCGCCTGAGGCTGACGCGATAGCGATAAGGTGCGATCTCCTCGATCACAACGCGGTCTCCAGCTTTGGCGCCGTGCAACCGGTAGAAGGCCCCAATCCATCCACGAGCGCGGAAGAATCTCTTCTCGCCGTCGAGGTCTGTCTGGACTGGTTCGGCGCCCCCCCAATCGATCGTCAGGTCCCGCTTCGCCCGCGTCGCCTTGTTCGAACCGCCAATGGTGTCCGCCGGAAAGCGATCGAAAACCGCACGAAGATAGATGTGACTGTTCGCGATGTTCCCTTCGGTGACCTCCACTTCGCCGATCACACGTCCCGTCGCTGCTTGCAAGGTCGTCGTGGCGGGTAGCGTCAGAGGTTGTGGGGCCGGGATGGTCGCTGCTGATGGGCTCGGCTTCAGCGGCAGGACAACGTGCGGCTTCCCGTCGTCCCAATCGATGTCGATATGCAGCTTTCGGCCGCGCTCGGAGACTTCGACGTTCACCGTATCGACGCTGCCGAACCGATCATGCCGCGAAGCGCCAACCAATGGCATCGCCGCTTCCGGGTTGACCGTCGCGACCCCGGCTCCGAACTGGCTGGCGACGCCATCGATGGCTGCGTCGTCCAGCTCGACCCAGGTCACAGCGCCACTCTTGTGCCGGTAAGGGACCGGCCGGCTGAGCCGGCGCACATCGGCGAGCTTCCAGGGCGTGTTCCATTTGGCTACTTCGCCCGAGCGAATCATGTGCTCAGGAATACGGTGATGCCCAAACGTGGCGATCATCTCTGCTGGCGACAGTGGCGCGCCGACCTCGATCAGCCTTGCCACGCCATAGACCGCCCCTGTGCCCTTGCGGATCAGCCCAAGCCAACCGCGATGCGACGCCCTCGACGACCGCATTTCCCAGCTCTTGGTCCCGTCAAGAATGTATCCAATCCAAGGGTCGGCGATGATCAGTCCTTTGGTGATCCTCATCGCGGCGCCTCCGCGCGCTCGAGCAAGCGCGGCAGGTGAAACTGAATTGCCGTCTCGAGAAAGGACGGCTCGCGTTCGACGAGAGGTCCGCGGACATAGCGTGGCTCATGGGCGAAACCGCTTGCGACAGAGACGATCGCCAGGATGAACTTTTCGGGTTCGTGCAGAGAGGTGATGACCTCTTGCCGCGTAACCATCACAGAGTCCGCGCCGTCGATGCGCCCTTTGACTTCGATGAAGCGTAGGTGCCCCGACGTCGGATCGTGCGAGGCAATGTCGTAGCCTATTTTCTGGGCCGATACGTCGACCGGCTCATTCCCCAGCGCACGCTCGGCCTCCATGACGGCCTCCATCGCGGCAAGCTCGATCTCTCTGCGTGCAGCGGGGTCTTCCGCAAAATGGTTCGGAACGCTTGGCGCTTGACGCTTCTCGATCAGACCACGCGGGATGACGACCATGCCACCCCGCACGCGCGGCGGCTGCGATGAGATAAACCGCTCCCGCTCAAGCTGGTCCATGCGGCGCTTCTGCCGTTCCGCAAGGTCTTCGGCTCGGCGCTGGGCATTTTGCCAGTTCACCCTCGTCTTCTTGCCAGCCCGCTCCTCTTCCTTCAGTTCGAACGCGCGCGAGTCCCAGTAGTTGATCTCCTTCTTGAGCCGCGCGCGAACTTCCTGCTCAACCTTTTGGATCTCAGGCAGGCGCCGCGCCTTGACCTCGGCGACATGGCCCTGGGCCAGCTCAACCGTCGCAAACCGGATCGCAGCCTTCTCCAGGTCCGTGGTCAGCCAGCTCTCGTCCAGAAGGTCGCGCACGCTGGCGACCTCCTCCGGCGCTGCGGGTCGCAGATTCAAATGCGGCGCGATGCCGGCGTTGACGGTGCTTCCGGTCTTGTCGATGGCGGCGAATTGGAGCCGCTGCGAAATCACATGCGGCTTGCCGCCGCTGGTCACGCGCCCGTCCTGAACGGTGTGTTCCAGCAGGAAGACTGCCGACAGCGCGTCACCGGAATCGGTGTCATCCACTAGGATCGCGCCCTGTCGCATGATCTGCTCGTACTGCTCCCGGATCAGGCTGATCACGGCTTCAAGTAGCGGATGACCGGGGCAGACGAACTCGGCAACCGGCTGCTGGTTGATCTTGTCTTTCTCAAAACAGATCCGCTCATAGTGCGTCTGGATCGGCGCGCCGGTCCCGATCTGACGATCCCGCTCGCGGATGCGCACGGGCACATGGGTGATCTCCCAGCGCCCTTCTTCACGGCGCTTAATTCGGCCGCCCAGATGCTGAAACGCCTCGACGAAGAAGCTCTGGATGTGGTGCGGCTGAAGGCGCAGCGCCTCGGCGCGCTCCATTTCAAGCCGCAGTTCTTCGACCTTGGCCTCCGGCATGGTGTCGTTGGTCAGCGCGCGGCGGCGCAGCAGTTCGAGCAGGTTCGCTTGGTCGACGGCGCCATCGACCTGCTGGAAAAGACGCGCCTTGACCTCCTCCCTCTCGCCATACTGAATGGCCTCGAACAGCAGATCCTTGAGCGCCACGCCGTCGAACAATTCGCCGAGCACGTCATAGACACGGCCGCCCAGCGCCTCGCGCGCCGCCTCAAGCTTCTCGAGAAGCCGGGCATAAACCTCACCCTCGCGCGTATCGGCCGCGACAAGGTTCCACAGATGGCAAACCTCAGTCTGGCCGATGCGGTGGATACGGCCAAACCGCTGTTCGATCTTGTTCGGATTCCACGGCAGGTCGTAATTGACCATGAGGTGGCCCCGCTGAAGGTTCACGCCTTCGCCGGCCGCATCGTTAGCGATGAGGACCAGCATGTCCTTGTCCTGCATGAAGCGCTCGACGACTTTGCGCCGCTCTTCGCGCGCCACCCCGCCATGGATCACCTCCACAGCCTCCGGACTACCGAGTCGCGCCCGAACCTTGTCGAGCAGGTAGTGCAGTGTATCCTTGGGCTCGGTGAAGATGATTAGCTTGCGACGGTTGCCGGCCGCATCGATCATGAGATCGTCGTCGAGGATACGATTGAGTTGGCTCCACTTCGTATCCACGCCGGAGCGCAACACGCCGAGCGCCATCGTCTCCAGCCCCTTCAACGTCTCGACTTCTAGGGCGAGTTGCTCGACCGTCTCGGCCGTCGTCGCCCCCGTCGAGATCAGATCCTCAAGCTCGTCGATCTCCTCCTGTCCGTATTCTTCAATATTGCGCAGCATGTCGGCGTTGATCGCCGGTTCACCCATACCGGCCCGGCGGCCTTTGGCGGCAAGGCGCGCCTCACCCAGTTCGTTTTCGAGCCGTTCGCGCCGACGCTTTAGGGACTGGTAGATGGCGGCCGGCGACGATGCGAGACGCCGCTGGAGGATCTGCAAGGCGAAGCCGACATTGTTGCGCTTCTTCCCGTCACCCTCCGCGAACCGCTGCACGCGGTTCATCTCGGTGCGAACATATTCGGTGACGGCGGTGTAGAGCGCGGCCTCGCCTTCCGAGAGTTGATATTTGACGGTGCGCGCCCGCCGCTCCGGGAAGAGCGGCCGGCCGTCGAATTTCAGCAACTCCTCCTTGGTCAGCCGCCGCATCATGTCTTCGGTGTCGGCATAGTGGACGCCATCGCGGAAACGGCCCTCGAACCGGTCGCCGTCAAGGAGCGCCATGAAAAGCTGGAAATCCTCTTCTTTGCCGTTGTGCGGCGTCGCCGACATCAACAGCAGATGCCGGCAGACCTGACCGAGCTTCTGACCAACCTGATAGCGGCGCGTATATTTGACCTCCCCGCCGAAATAGGTGGCTGACATGCGATGGGCTTCGTCGCAGATTATCAGATCCCATTCGCGCGCGCTCATGAGCTTCTCTTGAAGCTCCTCGTTGCGAGCAAGCACGTCGAGACGGACGATCAACCGATCCCGGTCGCTAAACGGATTTCCCGAACGCGAATTCTCGATCATGTCACGGGACAGGATGTCGAATTCGAGATTGAACTTCTGACCGAGTTCGTCCTGCCATTGCTCGACCAGACTGCCCGGTGCGACGACGAGACACCGCTCGAGATCGCTGCGGGCGATCAACTCCTTCATCAACAGCCCGGCCATGATCGTTTTGCCGGCACCGGGATCGTCGGCGAGGAGGAAGCGAAGTGGCTGTCGAGGCAGCATTTCGCCATAGACCGCCGAAATCTGGTGCGGCAGCGGATCGACCAGACTCGTGTGGATTCCCAGATATGGGTCGAAGTAATGCGCCAGCTTGATGCGGTTGGCTTCCGTCACCAGGCGCAGCAGCGCGCCGTCGGCGTCGAACGACCACGGCCGCCCATTCTGCTCGACCTCAAGGCGATGCTCGTCGTCCCGGTAAAGAACGGCCTCGGCCACCGCGCCGTTATGATCGCGGAAAACGACGTTGATCGCCTGATCGCCGATCCAGTCGACCGAAATGACATGCACTGCCTGCGACGAGGCAACGCCTCGCACAGATGCGCCGTTCTTTATCTCCTCAAGTCTTGCCCCCATCAGTCGGCGCCCCCCGATTCTTTCATAGCTGAAACTCCGCCTTCTCAAGCGCCGCTTCAGTTTCTTTGCGGTTTATTGTCACGATATGCTGCGTATGAGCGCTCTGTTTTGCGGCATCACCGAGCAAACCAAGACGCTTCAAAAAATAGAAGAGCATCGCGTAACGAACCGTCAGCACGCCGTTACCCTGATCAAGCCCATAATCCTTGGCGACAACTTTCTTCTGGCTCGCCGTGAGCGCGGGATGCGGACCTATGATTACATCGAAATAGTTGTTCCAGAGCCAGTCCCGTTCGCCAGCCTCCCCCGGCTCACCCTTCGCGCCAACATCCAGAATGCGCGGCAACAGGAAATCCTTGAACTTGTGCTCAAGGTGGCAATAGGCCCGAGTATGCCAACGGAAGCCATCATAGCCGAAGGCGTGGGGTGTGATCCGCCGCCAAATAGGGTCCGGCCGCACCTTGTTCATTGACTGATAGTAGATTTCGACGGAGACGCCTTCGCGGCTGGCGTCGAGAATCTTGCGCAGAACCTCTATGTCGATGTCCCGTTTGGGAGTCAGCGCAACGTCGGCGCTGGGAAGCTCTGCAATCCAGGAATCATGCGACGGCACGGCACCTTCGGCAACCGAGCGAAGCTGCGAGAGATAGACGTAGGGGTCTGGCTCCAAAAAACGGAGAACGAACTGCTCGGCGGCGACATAGCGCTTGGCGCGGGTGTCATACTCCATGTTTCCAGGCGCCCGCTCCTGATAGAGCGTCAAGTCCTTCGACGCTTGGGGAACCGACACGCCGAATATCTCCACGAGGTCGGCCCGATTGATCGAGCCCTCCCAGAACAGCCGGAACTCAATGAATTCGAGCCGGCGCTCCACACCCCATTTCAACGCCGTGGCGCCTTCCAACATTGTACTTCACCTCCAAATCGCATGCGAATAAAAAATATATGGACACATCACCGCGATCCGTATATTTATTATCCCCATTAGCCCCTCTCGTCAATGGTGGCGAGCGTAAAATTCGTGAGGAACGGCAATGCCCAAGCGTAGTCCAAACCGCGAAGTGACCAGCAAGAAAGCGGCAAGCGCCGCATCAAAGGTTCTGCGGGATCCCAAGAGCAGTAAAGCCGCAAAAAGCGCGGCAGCCTCGGCGCTGACCCAGCGCCCGAACAAGAAGTAATCCGGAAGGGGGGAATGGCGATGGCAGCCGCGAGTCGATCCACTCTTATCGTTCATGGTCGCCTCGCGATGCGGGAGGCCCGTCTTGCGGCCGCCCGCAGCGATCGCCATGGCCTCCAGATCATGTCCTTCGAGCAAGCCGCGGTACGGCTCGCGGGTGGATTCGTCCGGCCGATCGATGAAGAAAGCCTGCGCGCGGCTATCCAGGCCGTGCTTCCCGCCACCCCGATGGGGGAGCTGGAAAGTATCAAGATGCTGCCGGGTATGATCGGCGCGGCTGCGGACACGCTGCATAAGGCTTGGCGCTCCGGCATCGATTTGGCCGCACGATCCACCGATCATCCTCGTCTCGACGCTGTAGCCCGCTTGGAGGCTGCAATTCTCAATGAACTTCCCGAAGGGATGATGCGACCGGTTGATATTGTCGCCGCAGCCAGCATCCGTATCGCCCACGCGCTAGCCATTCTTGGCTCAATAGAAATCTCCGGGCTGACCGAACTGTCTCCGTGCTGGCGTCCTCTGGTGAAGGAACTCGCCGCGCGCATTCCTGTGCAATGGACGGCAGGCCCACGCTCCGTCCCGGACTGGCTCCGCGATAGCGGCGTTGCTGTCGTGCAGACCAAGGCCGAAGGGCCAACGGTTAGTTCCGTCAGCGCCGCGACCGCCTATCACGAAGCCATTGAGGCGATGCGCTGGGCGCGTGCGTTGCTTGCGTCGGGCGTCTCTCCTTCCGACATCGCGATCGCCACCGCATCTCCGGCCGATTATGATGATCATTTCCTGGCGTTGCGGGCCGACGCCAATATCGACCTGCATTTCGTTCACGGTGTCCGCACCGCTACGACCCGCGAAGGACAGGCCGCCGCAGCCCTTGCCGACATCGTCGTGCGCGGCCTCTCGCAATCGCGCCTGCGCCGCCTTGCGGCCTTGTGCCGGGATTCGGCGCCAATGGCCTCGCTTCCCGACGGGTGGTTGCGCGTCCTGCCGAGCGATGCGCCGTTGTCCACGTCTACGGCCTGGAACCGCCTGCTGACACGCCTCAAACCGTACGACTGGCCCGACGGCATGGACCATGCCCCCACATTACGCGCGGCGGTCGACCTGCTGGCGAAGGGACCAGACGCCGCACAGGAGATCGGGGAAGCCTTTCTCAAGGGACGGGCCTTGTCGATCTGGCGCAAGGCGCTGCTCGCCGGGCCTGCCGCATCGATCGATGTCACGCTCGAAACGCTGAAACAGGATGACGGGCTGGAAGCCTGCGTGTCGGTCGCCTGGATGCCGGCCAGCGCCCTTGCGACCTCGCCTCGTCGTTTCGTCCGGCTGGTCGGCCTCAACTCCTCGCGCTGGCCACGCGGAATCGCCGAGGACCGGCTGATCCCGGACCATATTGTCCCGACCAGCGAGCTCGACCCGCTTCCCGTAAGCCTGGCCGACCGCCGTGATTTCGAAACGATCCTCGCGACAACCTCTGGCGAGGTGGTCCTGTCACGCGCCCGGCGCGACAGCGACGGACGGCTGCTGGGCCGGAGCCCCCTGCTCGCCGGCCATGGCGACGAAACCTATTTGCGCCGCAACGCGATCCCCACCCACGCCTTCAGCGAAACCGATCGGCTTATGGCCCGGCCGCAGGAGTTCGCCAGCGATCCCCAGGCTATCAGCGCACGTACTTGCTGGAGCGACTGGCGCCAAGCCGAGGTCACACCGCATGACGGCCTCATCCGGCCCGACCATCCGCTTATTCTCGCGATTCTTGCGCGAACCCAGTCGGCCAGCTCGCTCAAGACGTTGCTGCGCAGCCCGCTCGGCTTCCTCTGGCGCTATGCCTTCGGCTGGAAATCCCCGCAAAGCAGCGCCGAACCCCTCGTGCTCGATGCGCTTGCGGCAGGCGATCTCATTCATCTGGTGCTCGATCGCGCCTTGCGGAACCTCGAAGCGGCCGAAGGGCTGGCTTCCGCCGATGCGTCCGCCATCAACGCTGCCGTGGCCGAAGCTGCGGACGCGGTAGCTGCCGAATGGGAAAGCGAACGACCAGTCCCGCCCAACGTCATCTGGGGCCGAACGCTTGGCGATGCACGTCTTCTCTCCGCTCAGGCTCTCGCCTACGGCGACGACCATTTGCCCGGCAGCCGTTCCTATGGCGAAGTGCCCTTCGGCGGGTCCGAACCCAAATCGCAGGCGGAACTTCCCTGGGATGCAAGCCTGCCCGTGACGATTCCTGGCACAGGCTTCCAGATCGCTGGCTACATCGACCGGCTCGACATCGCCGGCGACGGCAGCCGCGCACTCGTGCGCGACTATAAAACCGGGAAGCCCCCAAAGAGCGATATCCGCCTGAACGGAGGGCGCGAGCTTCAGCGCTGTCTCTACGCCTTCGCGGTCAAGGCGCTCCTGGGCGACCATGTCGCGATCAGCGCCTCCCTGCTCTACCCGCGCGAACCGCTGGACCTTCAACTCGACGATCCAGCGGCAGTGCTGGTGGAAATCACGGGCTATCTGCAGGCCGCACGGATTGCGTTGTCGAGCGGCGCGGCACTGCCGGGTCCGGATACAGGCGGTGACTATGACGATCTCGCTTTTGCGCTGCCGGCCAATGCCGGCGCCACCTACTGCAAACGTAAACAAACCGCCGCAACTGAGCGGCTCGGCGATGTCGCTCAGGTCTGGGAGGCGGAATGATGGACATGATGTCGAAGAATCTTAAGGACGATGGCGCTCGGCGTGACGCGATCAGCCATCACCATCGTTCCATCCTCGTCGAGGCAGGTGCGGGGTCGGGCAAGACCGCGGTTATGGCTGGGCGGATTGCCCTCATGCTGGCGCAGGGCGTTGCACCACGCGCGATCGCCGCAGTCACCTTCACCGAACTGGCTGCGAGCGAGCTCCTCGCCCGCGTCCGCGATTTCGTCGCCGATCTCGCCGCAGGCCAAATCGCGCCCGAGCTTGCCGTCGGGCTGCCCGACGGCCTGTCGCAAGCACAGCGCGATAATCTGATCGCCGCGACCGCCGCCATCGACGAGATCACCTGTTCGACCATCCATGGCTTCTGCCAGCGTCTCATCAAGCCCTATCCCGCCGAGGCCGATATCGATCCGGGCGCGGCCATCATGGACCGCAACCAGACCGATCTCGCCTTTCTCGAAATCGTCGATGGCTGGTTGCGCGAGCGCCTGTCAGGCGGCCAAGGCGGAATCCTGGCTGAGATGGTGCTGCACAGCCCCGGCGAGACCGTGGCACTGATGCACAAGATCGCCGAAGCTCTGCGCCGTCGTCGGAGCCTCGTGGCGCCAGCCGTGACACCGCTCGCCGGTCATCTTCTGACATTTCGGCAGACGGCCGACGACTTCTCCGCTTTCATGCAGGAAACGACCGCAAGCGAACCGGAAACGGAAGCCTACGCGGCACGGTTCTCCGAAATGGCAACGATGCTGCCAACCGCCGCAGACGCTGCCGCGCCTGCAGGCCTGGTCAGACTGCTCGTCTCGCGCCCCCATCCTGATCTCTGCACCAAGGCCGGCACCTTTTCCTCCTATCGAAAGAAGGGCAAATGGGCCGCCGCGGCCAAGCAGGCGGGTCTGTCGAAGGCGGACGGCGAGCGACTGAACGATGCCGCTCAAGCCCATTTCGAAGCGTGCTGCTCGGCCTGGGACGCCCTTCTCCAGGCAGTTTCCGGTCAGGTTCTCGCGGCGCTGATCGGCGAAGCCAGCCCGATCCTGGAGCGTTATCACGAACACAAGCGCGCCAGTGCACAGCTTGACTTCGACGACCTCATCTATGCCGCCCGCGATCTGCTGCGGGATCATGAGGCGGTGCGGCAGGCGCTTGGCCAGCGGTTCGCGAAGGTTCTCGTCGATGAGTTTCAGGACACCGACCCGCTCCAGGCGGAAATCTTCTGGCGCTTGTGCGGCGAGCCCGGGGACGATCCGCAGGATTGGACAGGCTTCCGGATTCGGCCGGGCGCACTCTTCCTCGTGGGCGATCCCAAACAAGCCGTGTATCGATTCCGCGGCGCCGACGTCGGTGCCTATGTTCAGGCCCGCACCGCCTTCACGGTGCAGGATGCAGACGGCCTCGTGTCGATCTCGACCAATTTCCGCTCCTGCGCCTCGATCCTCACCTTCGTCAACGAGCGTTTCGAGGCGATTTTGTCGGCGGATGGCCAACCCGGCTTTACGTCGCTTGATCCCTTCCATGATGATCGCGGCGAAGGCATCTGCGTCGCCGCGCTCGACATTGCCGTCGCCGATGAAGATAGCAAGGCCAGCGCCGAGCGGCAACGCGACGCTGAAGCCGATGCCGTGGCCGACCTGTGCGCCCGGTTGATCGGCAGCCATCCGGTTCTGGATCGCAAAGCCGGCACCGAACGCCCCTGCCAGCCGGGCGACATTGCTCTCCTTGCGCCGACCGGCGCGGATCTGTGGCGCTATGAGGAAGCCCTCGAGCGGCGCGGCATTCCGGTGGCGACGCAGGCCGGCAAGGGCCTGTTTCGCCGACAGGAGATTCAGGACCTCATTGCGCTGACCCGTGTGCTGGCCGATCGCCGTGACACCCTGGCGCTCGGCGCACTGCTGCGCGGCCCGCTGGTCGGGCTCAGCGAAGAGGAACTGCTGGACATCGTCTGGGCGCTTCCGCGCACCGAGGACGAGCCAGACCGGATCCCCCGCCTCGATCTCGGCGTCGATCTGACGGCGATCGTCCATCCGCTCGCGCGCGATGTGGTCGAAAAGCTGCAAGCGCTCTATCGGCGCGGAAACAGTACGACGCCGCACGAACTGCTTTCGCAAGCCGTGGATGTCCTGCGGTTGCGTCCCATTCTGCTCGATCGGCATCGCGGCCAGGCCGAACGCGCGCTCGCCAATGTCGATCTCTATCTCAGCCTCTCGACCAGCTACGCGGTGCGTGGCCTGCGGGCCTTCTCCGAGGCGATGACAGCGGCTTGGACCGATGAAGCTCGCGCGGTCGAAGGTCGGCCCGACGCTCAGGAGGAAGCCGTCGCGCTCTTCACCATGCACGCCGCCAAAGGCCTCGAATGGCCGGTGGTTATTCCCATCAACACCATGACCGGTGTGATGGCGCCCGACAGTGCGGTGATCGATCGCCAGAACGACACCTTCTATTGCCCCGTTCTCGGCGTCGCGCCGTCTGGCTACGACGTTGCGCGCCAGGCCGAAAAGGATGAACTGGATCGCGAACGCGTGCGCCTCTGGTATGTCGCAGCAACACGCGCCCGGGAATTGCTGCTTCTACCACGGCTCGATGTGACGCCCGCCAAGTCCGCCTGGATTGGCCTTGTTGACCTGACGCTGGCGGCACTTCCGGCTTTTGATGCGTCGCACTTGCCGCTCGATACGATCGTCACAGCCGGCAGCACCACCAACAATCAGACCCGCGAGGGCTTTGCCGCGGAAGCCGGCGCAATCGCCGACAGGCAGGTGCGACTGACCTGGCTCGCCCCGAGCCGCGACGAGAATGCGACCGGCACGGTATTGCAGGAAGAGGAAGCCGACATCTGGGCAGGGTCGGACGACGACACTCCGAGCGAATTGGGGGTGCCCTTGGCCGTCCAAGGTGGACGTGAGCGCGGGCTCGTCTTGCACAAGCTCATGGAAGAGGTACTGACCGGCGAAACCGATAACGCCTCTGCGGTACTCGCGAGGCGCGCCGAGGAACTTATCCGGGCGCTCGACAAGGTTCCCGTCACTGATCCGGCTGCTGGCCTCGCCCCGGAAGAACTGGCTGACTGTGTCACGCGGACCCTGGCGTTGCCGGAAATCGCGGCCCTCCGGCCCGCGCTACTCGCGGAGTTCCCCGTCTATGCCCTTCGCGGCGAAGAAACCGACTTGGCAGCGACGGCAGGCATTGCCGACGCGCTGACAGTCAGTGCGGAAGGCCGGCCGGTCGTCGTCGTCGACTGGAAGAGCGACGTGGCCCCCGATCCGCAGACGCTCGACCACTACCGCGCGCAGGTGCGTGCCTATCTCGACATGACCGGTGCCGAGCAGGGCCTGATCGTCCTGATGACGAGCGCGACGGTGATCTCCGTTTCGCCCTCGCTGCAGACGATGGCGGCCTGACGGAGGACGCCCCGATGGCCACCCGCAAGCGTGCCACCAATTCCAGCCAGGACGATCTCTTCAATCCCGAGGTCGAGCTGCTACTGCCTCCTCGCCTTGCCGTAGACGGCAAGGTGCTGGGAAGCCCCGTGCGTCAGTTGGCGGTTCCAGCGCACCGCGTGCGCTGCAAACTACGTCCTTTCGCGATCCGCCGTGTCACCGGCTATGAGGCCACCCTCAAATCGGGCGAGACGCTGAAGATCATCAGTGCGAAGACGGCAACACCATTGGAGGCCGATCTCATTCTCCTGGTGCCCGGCGCAACGGAGGCAGTGCAAATCGCCGAAGCGCTGGAACTGGCCGAAGGCCGATGGGTCAACGTGTTGCCGGCCAATATCGCCACGCTGGATCGTGCCGAGCGTACCGTTCGACTAGCTGCCGTCTCCGCCTCCTGGACGGACGCGGTTTACTTGCGCGAAGGACGTGCCGCCGAGACTGGCGAGCCGGCGCGACCGGGTTTGCGGCGTCCTCAGATCGGCGCGCTTCACGCCGCGCTGGCCCACGCAACCAGGTCAACCGATCCGGCAACCGTGGTCATGCCGACCGGCACGGGCAAGACCGAGACCATGCTCGCGCTCAACGCCCACCAGAATTTCGAGCGGCTGCTGGTGGTGGTGCCGACCGACGCTTTGCGCGAGCAGATCGCCGGCAAGTTCGAGACCTTCGGCGTTCTCAGGCAACAGCAATGTCTCGCTGATGCAGCAGCCTTTCCGCTTGTCATGCGGCTGTCCCATATTCCGACGAGCCCGGCGGAGGTCGATGAAATCTTCGACAGCGCCAATGTCGTCGTCACCACGATGCAGATCGCCGGGCGCGCGGACGCGCCCATTCAGGAGCAGATGGCAGCGCGCGCTTCGGCGCTCTTCATCGATGAGGCGCATCATATCGGCGCCCCGACCTGGGCTCGCTTCCGTGGCCTCTTTATCGATCGGGAACCGCCGCTACCCATCGTCCAGTTCACGGCCACCCCCTTTCGTGAGGACGGCCGGCGCGTCGATGGCGAGTTCATCTACACATATCCGCTCAGAAAGGCGCAGACCGAAGGCTATTTCAAACCGATCCGTTTCGAGGCTGTGTTCGGGCTCGACCATGCCGATGCTGACCTGGCCATTGCCGAGAAGCTCGGCGAGGTTCTGCAGGACGATCTGGACGCGGGCCTGAATCACCTTGCCATGGCGCGTTGTCAGACGATCGACCGCGCCAAGGACCTCCACCAGCTCTACAGCGCGATGTTCCCGGAATTCCGGCCAGTTATCGTTCACAGCCAGCAGTCTATCCGCGAGCGCCGCGCGAACCTCGCCGCGCTGAGGCGCTTCGAAAGTCGGGTCATCATCTGCGTCGATATGCTGGGCGAAGGCTTCGATCTCCCGGAGCTGAAGATCGCGGGGCTGCATGATCCGCACAAGAGCATCGCCGTCACCATCCAGTTCGTCGGTCGCTTCACCCGGCAGGATCCGCGCCTGGGTGATGCCACGGTCATCGCCAATACTGGCGTGGACGACATCGACCGATCGCTTGCCAAGCTCTATGCGGAGGACGCCGATTGGAACGCGCTGGTCGAAGCGCTCAGTACCGCAAAGATCGACCGGCAGGTTCGGCGCGCCGAAATGTTCAAGGGGTTCGTCGGCGACCTCAGCGACATCCCTCTTCAGACGCTCGAACCGAAGATGAACGCCGTGGTTTATCGGACGTCGTGCGACGCCTGGGAACCGCTCCGGGCTGAGGACCTATACAATCCCGGCGTCTTTCTCGGCATGAAGATCAACCCGCACCAACGCGTTGCCATCTTCGTCACGCGCTCTGAGGAGCAGGCCGGCTGGACAACCGCGCAACACGCAACCAACGTCATCTGGGACCTGCACATGATGCACTGGGATCCCGACCGACAGCTTCTCTATATCAGCAGTTCGGCCAAAGGCCCCTACGACCGGCTCGCCAAAGCCATCTGTGGCGACACGGCGCGCCGCGTCGAAGGCGAGGAAGTCTTCCGCAGCCTGCACGGGTTCAACCGCCTCATCTTGCGCAATCTTGGCCTGACCCATCATCAGGGCCGCGGCGTTCGCTACTCCATGTATATGGGCGTCGATGTCGCCGACGGTCTCGATACCGCCAAGTCGCAGTCCCGCATCAAGAACAATGTCTTCGCCACCGGCTTCCTGGATGGGGTGCCGGCCTCGCGCGGCTGTTCGGCCAAAGGCAAATTCTGGTCGATTTCTCCAGTTCGCGATCTCACCGACTGGGTCGAATGGTGCGCCGATATCGGCCGGGCTGTGAATGATCCGGGGATCACCACCGACGGTGTGTTCAAGAGTGCAATGCGGCCCCGCCAGATCAATGAACGGCCGACCGTGCCGCCGGTCGCCATCCATTGGCCGGAGTCGCTGCTCACACAGATCGAGGACCGTGTAGAGATCGGTTTCGGCGACCGGGCCGTGCCATTTGCCGAATGTGACATCGAACTGCTCGATCATGAGCGTACCGGACCGCTGCGCTTCTCGGTACGGAGCGATGTTGATGTCGCTGAGTTCGAAATCGTGTTCGCCGAGGGCGGCGCCCGCTATCCCCAGCGATCGGGAGCGAAAACGACCATCAAGGTTGGCGGCAAAGTGAAGACCTTGTCGGAATCGTTTGGCGAGGATTCCCCGCAGATCGATTTCGGGGACGGATCATTGCTGATCTACAGCCACCTCTACGCCTTGCCAGATGGTGTTGCCGTCGCCCCCTACCCCTCCGACCAGATCGAGGTTTGGGACTGGTCCCGGATAAACATCAGGGCCGAGGCGCAGGGACCTGAAAAGCGCGCAGACTCGGTGCAACGGCGGGTGATCGACGTGCTGCTCGCCGACGGGGAGGCCTATGACCTCATCTTCGACGACGATGGCGCCGGCGAAATCGCTGACGTCGTCACCCTGCGGGTGACGGAAGGTCTTGTGCAGGCAACCCTGCATCACTGCAAATATTCCAGCGCGGACGCGCCCGGAGCCCGCGTCAAGGATCTCTACGAGGTCTGCGGCCAAGCCCAAAAATCTGCCCGATGGCGCGATCGTCCCAACCGCATGTTTACGCACATGCTGAAGCGAGAGAAGCTGCGTCTGGATAAAGGCCAGACTTCGCGCTTCGAGCAAGGGACGGCAGCGTTTCTCAAAAAGCTGAAAGCGAGCTGGCAGGACTATCGCTACGAGTTCGACGTCAGGATCGTGCAACCTGGCCTCTCCCGCGCAGCCGTCACCGAAGAAGGCTTGCACCTGTTAGCCGGAGTCGAGACGTATCTGCTGGAAACCCGAGCGATGAAATTGCGGATTATCGGCAGCGCGTGATCTCCCGGCAAGCCTTCAGCCTCCGGTGCTCCGTTCGACATGAGGGGCGATCGTCGCCCCTCCCCGATCAGCCCGGATCAGCGCCGGGAAGGATCGGGTCGGCTGGTCTGGGGTCAATCGGCATCGCCACAGTCGTCGCCGCCAACATATCCCCGCCATTCATTATCGAAGGGGCAATCGCCATTGGTCGCCCGTCGCCATTGGTCGGTGCTGCACGGGCAGTCATCGGGGTCTGGCGCAGGCCCATTGCGGAAAGATCGAGAACGAGTGGTTGCAGCAGCCTGCGCGTTGCCTCGCCGCCCCGCGACAACACATCGATGAAATCTTCCTGATTGGGCTGTCCAAGAGCCAGACGATAAATCATGCGCTGCTCTCGAAGTTGTGCAAAGCGCGCGACATCCCTTCCAAAGGGACGCTCGAAAACATGACGACTGATTTCGGCGCCATCGAGCACCCACCATGGACGAAGGCCGCTCGCGTCGACGGAACGCTCCGCATGTCTCTGCACGCATCGCCAAGGTGAGCCTTCCGCCATCGTAGAATCCCTCAGCACTTCGTCTCGCAACGTTGCCGCAAGCCGGCGTCGGACAGCCAAACCAGCATAGCGCTGGATGCGCCCTTCACGTTGCTCGAGATCGAGCGGATTGGACGAGAGATCCCAATGAACCACATGCGAACACCACGGGTGAAAATCCAGCCCCTCCTGCCCAACGGATGTCGTCGCGAGGACGTGCGGCCAGAAAGGCGTGTTGAAACTCCTGCGAACTTCATCGGGTCGGGCTGGAGTAGTTTGTGCCACACCGCCCTCCACCTTGACGGCGGGCTCGGTCTCGGCATCGCCAAACGGCACGGCGACATGGCAACGAACCGGGATCTTGTGCGGCGCCCCGCCAATTCCGTGAAAGCTGAAGCTGCCCGCGCGTAGCCCGAGCGACGATTGCAAATCCTTGGCGAGACCCGCGACGCCTTCATGAAGGTTTTGAGCGCGTAGCCAGCAATGCTCGTCAAGAACACTCTCGAAGCCACCATCCACGACCGCGCCCATGACTTGCTCGACCGCGCTCTTCCCCGACAACGATGACAGGATCACCGGATTGTCGAGATAGGCGCGCAGTCCCTGCCAACTGAGTTGAACGAGCTCTGGATAGCGTGCCGGGTCAAGGATCGTCGGGTCATGCCGCAGCAACGCCCGGCCGAGCGCGACGCCCGGCGCCCCAATCGCATAATCCACGAGGTCCGAAAGCTCGATTGGGGACAGCCGGTCGATCGGCTGCGCCTGACGCCACTTCCGGACAGCGGACTGCGCGGCACGGTCGTCACCGATCGCGCTGCTCCAGCCCGCGACGGACAGGTCGGCAACACCTGCCATCCGTTCGATCGCCGCCAGCGTCCTTGCAATCGACCTGTGCCGTCGCCTGGCCTTCGCGGTATCCCGCTCAATGATGCCTTTGGGCAAAGCGGCGAGAATCTGCCGCCGAACCTCCTTGCGAACGGCGCCGATCGTCATCCCGGCCTTCACGAGCGGGTCCGAATTGCGGATCAGCCATGGTGACGGATGGAACGCCGCCATCACGGGACCGGGGACGGCCGCCAACTTGAAGCGCCGCCGTCGGTAGGCCTTTTCATAGCCGCCATGCTTCTTGGGAAGGCAGTGCGCCTCCACACCAAAACTCAGGAGTGCCGCCACGCTGGGCGGGGTTGCCCGAAAGCGACTGAACATCAGGAGTTTGGGATCAGCCGTAGTGCTTTTCCAACCACCGTCGAGCGGCCACCAAGGGAACGATGGCGCCACCCAGGGGAGCGACAGCAGCTTCGGCGGAGCGACGCTGCTGAGCGCCCGGAGCTTCGCGTCGGGCCATGCGGCTGGCGCATCGAGTTTGTTACGACGATCGCGCGTCATCCGCGTGAGCTTCGGCGCTGCCTTGATCTTGGCGCGCTTCCAGGCCGCATAGCGAGGACCAAGGGCCTGCGCAGGCAGCGGAACCGAGGACCAATATGGCAGCGCCTCATAACGCATCTGCACGGAGAAACTCTCCACAAGATGCCGATAGACCTGAAAATCCTCGGGCGACGGGTCCGCATCAAGAAATTGCGTTGCCGCGAGCGGATCGGCCAGCGCCACACTGTCCCGCTCTGTCCGCGACATTACCGGGGTCAACAATGCGCGAAGCTCATCCCTGATCCTGGCAGCGTCCGCCACGTCACGCTCCAACTCAGGATGGCTCGCATCGGAATGCGCCGCGATGTCTCGCAGCTTGTCACCGAAATCGGAAAAGAGCGTCTTCGCCCGTTCACGAACGACGGGGCCGGCAAGGAACTCGATCAGTTCCAGGAGTTCCGCATGGGCAAGCGTGCCGCGCGCCTCCTCCCAGCGTGTGCTCAGAAGCCGATAAGGCGTCGCGCTGAGCAGGAGGATCGCCGGCGGAGCAACGGAGCCTTCAGGTTCCAGAAGCGCCTGAAGAAGCGGATCGGTGGCCATTTCATCGAGAATCTGCCGGTAGCGCTGAAACTCGTCGAGAACGACCAGATCGGGCGGCTGATGGCGCAACGTCGCCAGCGCCAGGGCGCGCCGGAGGCGACCAACGAAGGTGGTCGGTTTGAGGGGATGGATCTTTCGGTTCGCATCACCATGAACCGCCAGATCAAGCATGGCGCGCACCGGCTCACCGAATTCTGCCGCCAGCGCCTCACGAAACCGCTGGCGGAGGTGCGATGGCGAAGCTGCGAATTTGGCTTCCGCGTCCTTGACGGCCCAGTCCCACGAACCTCGCGCACTTAGCCGCAATATGGCCGGATCAAGATCGCGGGCGAATGCGGGATAGGTCTGTTCGAGCAGCACCTTGAGGAATGCTCGCTCTTCCTTGCGTCCTCCCGTGAGGCGCACACGCGCTCCTGGAAACGAGGTCGCTGGGGTCAGCGCATAGATCAGAACGGGATTGTCCGGCCGCTTGGTGATCGCGATCAGCGAGAGTCGGTCCGGTGTCGCGGTTGCGGCCTTGCGTTGTGAATCGCCTAGGAACCCAACGACGCGCCCCTTGTTCTGATGCGAGACCGCATGGCCGTTGGCGATGTAATAGATCACCAAAGGCCGGGAGCCGTCCCCGGACATGCGGCGAGCCAATTCCTTCGCCACGACCGTCTTTCCGAGACCGACTTCATCAGCCACAAGAAAACGGCGGCGGCCCGTCTGGTCCGTGAGGGCCGCAAGCGCCGCATTCACGGCGGCTTCCTGAAAAGGCTTGGGCGCGCTCATTGGCGTCCGCCTTTGATTGCAGACGCGCCGAGCCCGCTTCGAAGCTTGCCCCACAACGCATCGAAGCGCCTCAGCATCTCCCCTGTTTGCGGGTCTTCCTGTCCAGCCTGCTCAAGCACGGCCGGCAGATATTGAGAGACCCGTCGCTCAATCTCGCTGAATTTCCTCGGGTCGCGCGCCCATGCCGCCAACATCTCTTCCAAGGTCGGCAGCGAGGCGTCGGCGGCCGGATTCGCTGCCAAACCAGCCCGTTCCTGCGCTTCGTCACTCGTCCAGTCGCCCTCACCCTGCCGATCGTCATCGGCGAGCAATCCGGCCACCCAGAGGAGGAACCCTCTGGCGCCGAGAAAGCGCACGAATGCGGCGCGGTCGCGATCCTCTCCGAATGGCGGCTCGGCAGGCGCACGTTGCAGCCACGAAAGCCCCTTGTCTCCACGGCTGACCCGCAAGCGCACGAACTCGCTTCGCTCCGCGGCGGCGACAGGCCCCAGAAGCATATCGGTTTGCTGTACCGGCCAGACCAGAAGCTCGCCATGAAGCGCGCCCACTTCCAGCACGATGTCGGCTTCGTCAGGATGCGGCCCGCCGGGATGGAGATCGGAGTGATGGGTGAGGCGCATCCCTTCATCGTCGACGCTGAGTTCTGCCGCCCAGCGCGCCGCCACTTGGGCGCGCGCCCGTTCAAGCGCCTCCTCCTCCAGGGCCGCCGCGTCGGGCGAATACTCCATGCCGGGGACGCCGACAGGACGGGCCGAACCGAGAAGCGCCCTCAGACCTTTCTCGACCGGCTCGGAAACCGCCAGCTCGGCCGTCACCTCGGCGTTGCGCCCGGTCCAGGCCCGCAGCGTTGCGTTCGCGCTGCCCAGCCACAGCGTCCGCTTGCGCCCGGACCGCATGAACAACAGCTTGGCATGAAGGCCGCGCCCGACTTCCTCCTCCTCATCGTCAGCAGCGCCAGCATCGACCGCCAGCGCCGCAGGCTGTGATGCAGGTTCGGGATCGCCAATGGGATAGTCGGGCGCATCGAGTGCGAGCAACTCGTCGAATGCCGCCAGTGACGGGCCGACCCGCTCGATCTCCCGCATTGTCGTCAGCAGTACGCTTCGTGACGGTTTCGTTCCCTTCGGTGTCTGTCTGGCAAGGAAGTTCTTGTCGACGAAGGGGCTCACCACGACAACCTCGTCCGTCCCCGGTGGCGGGGCAGGAACGGCCTGGTCTCCCGTCCCGGCCGACCAACGAATCCGCTCGACGTGCACGCCCGCTGGCGCACGCCAGGCCACCTTCGCAATCGTCGCCGCAAGGGAAGCGGAACGCGCGCCTTTCAGCTCGGCTTTCTCAGCCAGTCCGCGCGCTAGATCTTCCGCACCAGGGATCCGAGCACCACCTTTGCCACCAGAAACAAGCAGCAGCCCGATGTCGCGATTTACGCATTCGGTGAGGTTCCGGCTCCCGATCCAAAGCCTCCAGCCGATCTCGCCGTCCGTGCCGCACGTTCGCACCAGAGCGGCCTTGGGGTGCCAGCTATGCGTCGCCTCATCGAAATCGACTTCGCGAACGAACTGATCCAGCACGACAGCAATGCGCGGGGTACGGCGCATTCTTGCAAGACGGCCGCGCTGGATGATAATGCGCACTTTCCCGCGCAACCTCTCGACCGCATCGGCGAAATCGGACGGAGTGCCTCGGCCAGCGTCGGTGTCCTTGCCCGCCAGCGCGAGCAAGGTTGCGCCGATCGATCCCAGATCCGCCGAATAGGACGCCAGCAAGGCGAGCTCAACGCTCTCATCGGGGCCGGGACGCAACCCCTCGAGGAACGAGAGCGCCGGCCAGCTTTCGACCACCTCGCTCATTCGGCGTCCGCCAGATCTTCGAGGAGCGTACTGACTTGCCCCCATCGATAGTGAAGCGGCCCGGCGAGACCATGTTCGTCACTCGACCATTCGAGGCGCCGGTCTCGTCCATTGGCAGTCAAAGCAAGCCGTGCGCGCGGTCCCTTGCGGGCTTCAGCCGCGGCGTAGACGTCGAAGAGCGGGGCGGGATTTCCCGATTTGGATGTCATCCAGTCCTTCGTGGCCGTCAGAACATCACGCAACCTCGACGGCAGCGCGCCAATGTCCGTCTCAAGCGCATCGACATCAAGCTTGGCCGCGACGGAACCGTGCTCTTCGATGATCGCGACGAGATGGTCACGATGTCGGGTCGATATCTCCCGCTTGTCGCCGGTCTCGACGACACGCTCCAGAAGCGCGTCATAGATGGCTCGGCCTACACCCGAGAGACTTGCGGCCTGTCGCGCCCTGGCAAGCGCGGCCTGATCGGGACCGGCGACCGCGCGAACCTCAGCTCCCCACATCCCGGATGGCGCCGCAGCCTCGGTACGCGCCAGTCTCGCAAGCAGGGACAGCTCATGACTACCATCGCGACGCAACTGTGCGAGATGCTCGCGCAGAAACCCCGCTTCTGCGGCCGCCATCCGAAGTGTGATGTGGCCGCCACGCCAATTATCCGGTCGATCGAGGAGTGGCACGAACGGCGAGTCGAAACTGACAAGCGGATGACCATCGTCATCGGTCGCCGCTCCGGCGCTCTTCAACAGCCGATGCGCCTGCGCTCGCGAAATGGTCCGCCCATCGATGCGCGGACGCAATACTCCCCAGACCGCGAGCGCATTCCAATACACGGTCGATGGTGGCTGGCTCGACGGCTTTGGAAACACGCGCCCTCCGATGACTTGCGATTCGCCCGCGTCCTTGAGCCGGCCTGCAAGCTCTCTTTCACGTTCGCGCAGAGCGCGCACGGCTGCCGGTCCCGTCAGGCCTGCCAGATCCTCGAACAGCCAGGGCACGAATAGGGCGTAGCGGGCGCGCGTGTGCAGCACCGACGTGCCCGGAAAGAAGCGATCGGCATAACGCTGATGGATAGTCAGAAATCCGATCTCATCGCGTACTCCCATGGATTCTTCGTCCATTTGCGCCTTAGCGCGGGCGAGCTCCTCACGCGAGAGATAGGTCCAGCCAAGCGCCGGCTCAACAGATGCCTTCTTAACGGCAGCAAGCAAGGACCAGCCCTCATACCGATCGGTAAACTAGGGCGGTTTCCAAAATCTCGACTGATTCCACTGATGACTCCAAACGTTTTAAAGCAGTTATCAATTGTTGATTTAACACAGACCGCTTGACAACCCGCAATGGAGTGGACGCCGGAAATAATTTCCGGCGTCTACTTATAGCTTACGCCGCTTCCCAGACTTGATTGAGAATACGTGCCGCCAGCGCCGCCTTGTCCTGCGGAAGAAAACGGCCGTAGTGCTTGGCCACCATGTCCGCTGTATCCTGGATCGCATAGCTCGCCTGCTCGTATGAGCCGGTCTGTTTCAGGATGTGCGTGGCGAGCACATCACGAACATTGTGAGGACCGTGAGGCAGCAGTCCTTTGATTGCGCCCCGCCCAGTGTATGGATTGTAGATGCCATAGCGCTGGATGGTAAGCCGCCATGCCTCATAGAAGCTCGTGATGTCGTAGGCTGCGTCGGTACTCGTCGTTTTGACCGTCTTCACGAAAAACGTCCCGGGATCGGCGGCACTTTTAAGAAGGACAGAGCGATGGCGTTCGACATAGTCATCGATATGACGATAGAGGTCGAGCAGATCGGGCAGCAGCAGCCGAAATGGTTTGTCTCCGAAGAACGACGAATGGGCGTTCTTGAAAGCCACCGCCGGGATCAAGACCTCCCAGCCACCGTCTCGGTCGCTCCAGCGGATTTCACCGCGTTTGAGCTTTTCGAGCACACGTTCCGGACGCGGCATATGTCCGCGCGGGCATAGCATTAACTGCCGCAGGTTTTTCTGACGAAGCCCGAGATGCAGCCCTAGCCGCAGCATGAGGAACGAGCGAACCGCCTCGGCAGCCGGACGCGGATAGCGCTCCTCGTCAGGCATCAGCCGGATGATCTCCTCGGTGATCTTCCGATATTCGCCGACCGGGCTGTCAGATTCGAGCACCGGCATGATCGGCTCGAACGGATCACGATGGACCCGGGCGATGCGCTGGATCTCTTTCACACGGTGGGAGGCATGTTTGTGAAAATCCTCGCAAGCGCCGTGCCAATCCTCCCGGGCATAATCAATCTCGTTCTGCGAGACGAGACCGGCAATAGGCTGCACACGCGCCAAGAGTTCGGGATGCTGTCGAAGCCACCCGGTGCTTTCCTTAGTGATCGCCAAGGCGATCCGCAGCATGTCGACTTCCCACGCCGTGTAGAAACCTCGGCGGCTTTCGCGCCATTGCAGATACCAGTCCCAGACGCTCGGAAAGATTAGCAGTCCGAAGGTCAGTTGACGCAGCGGCACCCCATAGCCCTTGATCTCTCCCGCCTTTGACGCCGCAAGTGCGCCAAACATCAGGCCGAGATGCTCAATCTTCTGGGAGGCGGTTTCCTCGCCCCAGACACCGTTTCGCTGAAATCCGATTGAGGTCAGTGCTGATGTCTTGAAACGGACCAGGTCAGCCATCTCCATGGCAAGCGTCGGCGGCGCATCAATGACGCCGGACAACAGGTCGGGATCTTCGATCCAGGTTTCTTCATAGTTCGCGGGTATCGCAATCTTTCCATCACGCGGCGCACGTCCCCCGTAGGATACACCGGGAAATCGGATGGCGTAGCGCTGCTTAGCGGCAGCAGCTTGAAATTTGCGGTAATCCGTCGACCCACTGATGATGACGCGACGGACCCAATCCAGAATCTCCTCGCGCTTAGCGAACGGAAGCGAATTGAAGTCATCAGGTAGATGCCAGGCGATCCTGCGTCGCTCCGCAGGCTCGATACCCGATAGATTGAACCCGGACGCCGAACGCGACTGATGCGGCAACTTCGCTTTGAAGTATCCTTCCGGGAGATGGTAGCGGCGCTCGATACGACCAAGCACGTCGAAGCTGTCAGTGCTTCGCGGCACGCGTCGGCCTTCGATCCAGCTCAGCAGCGTATTCTTGTCCATGGGCTCATCAGGCCGCACGACCGATCGATAAAGAACCCAGTAGCTCTCACCGTGGCGACGCATGTGGAGTTGGAGTGCTTCGGCGAAATCCGCTGGGTCATCCCACTCGCGAAACAGCGGCTCCGGAAACTCGACCTTCACTCCAGGCTTATTCACTGCGGGGGCAGCCTTTGGACGCGCAATTTTCGGTGGTTCCGACTTGATTGTCGGTCTCGCTTTCTCGGCGCTGGCATTCTTTGCCCTCGTTCCACTTCCGAGTCTTCGAACGATGGCATCAAGCCCGGGGTCGATCAAGCGGTGATGCAAAGCAAGCGATCGAGCATCGATCCCGGTTATGCGGGCAACGACATCCCATTCGGTGCGGCCTGCCGTTCGGGGTGGCCCACACCGCCTTTCGATCAGCCGCCGCATATAGGCCCTGAGGGCTTCGGCTTCTTCCCCGGAAAAGGTGGTCGAAATACGTAGCTCACAATACGCGTCGATCTTACGTTGGAAGGTTTTGATTGCTGTTAGCTTGGTCATTTCACTTCATGAGGTTTGTTACTCGGACCTTCTGCGCGAAGGGTCGGCCGAGCTAAGCCACGAGGGTTAAGGAAGGATTGGAGTTGCCTGCGTCACGACTTCATCGCGTCCGCTCCCGTGCAGTGGCTCAACGTCTTTCAGGATTTCACTGACCGCCGTCTCATCCATTGCCTGGGCATCGAACAGCGCCTTTGCGAGGGCGTGGAAAGTCGGCCTACGTCGTTTGAGGATCGCCACCGCTCGTTCGAGTGCCGCTACCAGCCTGGCATGAACGCGAGCAGCTAGCTCGGCCTCACGGTCGAGAACTGCGCTAGGATCGCGATGGGGCCGATAGAGCAGCGGATGCTCGGTTCCGAAGCCGAGGGTGCGCTCCATGTCAAAGGCGAGCCGCGTGGCCCGCGCCAGATCGCTGTCGTCGGCACCGGCAGAGCCGCTTGAGACGCGCTTGAGCACCAATTGCTCGGCAGCCCGCCCCGCCATCAGCATGGCCAGCATGTTTTCATACCAGTCACGAGTGTCGGTGGCCCAGACGTGGAAGCCGACGAGATTGTAGCCGCCTTGCCCGGTGTCGATATTGAGGCCGCGAACAGGTCCGAGATCAAGCGTATGATGGACAACTGCATGCCCTGCCTCGTGGAAGGCGAAGCGCCAACGGAGATTATAAGGCACGGGCGGGCGATTACCGCGGATGCCGTCTTCGATGTCCTCATAGCGGATCGCCCGCTTGCCGCGGCGCGCCTTCAATCGCGCCTCCCGGACGATGCGTTCGATATCCGCACCCGTCAGCCCCATCGCCCGCGTGGCGAGACGCCTGAGGATCGCATCGGCGGAATTACCGTGTTGGGCGGCTGCCGACAATTCCGATGCGTTGGTGTTCTGCGGCTCGGTCATCGGCTGGCTCCCTTCCGTTCTTCTTCCGCCTCTCGCTCCAGATGATCGGCGACGATCTTCTTCAGCGAGAATCCGTCCTCGGCTCCCGACCGGGTTTCTGGTACTGGCTCCCGGATCAGCGATGTCACATCGTCGCCGAGATGATGGGCAAGGATTTCCGCCAGCGTCGGCACATCGGGCTTGGGGATTTCGATATGGGTCTCCAATCGTCCGGAGCGCTTGATGGCCTCGTCGATATGATCGGGCCGGTTTGTGGCGCCGACGACGATCAGCCCTTCGTTCTTGATCGCGCCATCAAGCAGTTCCAGCGCCTTGTTGACGATGGTATTCCAGTAGTCGGCATATTCCCGCTCGGCCGGCTGCCTTTTGCCGATACCGTCGATCTCGTCGACGAACAGGATCGCCGGCGCCATGGCCCGCGCTTCGACAAATGTCTTGCTCATCCTGTCGATGACGTCGTTCAAATGTCCGCCCTGCAGCCAGGTAGAAACGGACGTGACGACCAACGGGATTTGCAGGCTGTTGCACAGCGCCCGGGCAAAGGTGGTCTTGCCGGTCCCGGGCGGACCGGACAGCAGCAGCTTGGTGCTCATCTCCGACCAGGTCAGGATGCTTGCCCGGTAATCGCCCAGATCTGCCTTGAGATCGAGCGCCCAGTCCTTCGCCTTGCCATATCCGGAAAGGGTCTCGACGGTCATTGGCGGCTTGTGACCGATCTCGCCCACCGTCGGCATTGGCTCCGGCTGGATCACTTCGGCGCCGGACGGCTTGTCCTTCTTCCAACGGCCGCTGTTTTCGGTGTCGGACGGCTTCGACTGCTCGTGCGAGCCTTGGGGTTTCTCGCTGGATGTGCTGGAGGATGCCGATCCGGATGCCTTGTCGCCACCACCATCCTCCTCTTCCTCGAAGTCACCGCGATTGCGCTCAATGAGCACTGCAAGGACATGCAGCACGTCGCGAACATGTCGCCCTGGACGGAAGGCAAGAACCAGATCCTCCAGCGACAGCCAGCGTGCATCGGAATCCGAAGGCAGGCCCAGCATCTCGATTACCTCGTCCGGATAGAGCACTTCGACCAAATCTGCGACAAACCTTCGGTCGAGCTTTCCCGTTTCCAGCGACAGGTCGGCGGCGATCTGCAGCAACGAGGGAATGTCCGACCGTTTTTCCGCGATGGCGAGCACTGACAAGTCGCGGGACAGCGCGCTGAGCATCCGCCGGCGCAGGGCATTGCCCGTGACACGATGCACGCCCGCGCCCGAGAAGGTCATAAGGGGCCTGCGTGTCTCAGCTTCGAGGGCATCGAAGTGATCGTCGTTGAACATGTGATCGGACTCGATGATTGCGAACGGGCCGCCCGGTACCAGCCGGGATTTCTCCACGAGCCGCAGCACTTCCCGCTCGAAGCCCGCAAGTGGCGCATGAAGGGTGACGACCGGTGTCACACGGGTCAGCGTATAAACGATCTCCCGAAGCGACCGTCCGCTCCTTTGCACCGCGCGTGCCAGAACCAGGGCGGACACGATATGACTGACCAGTGGCGCAACTGCCACCCGATCCACCAGGCCGACGGCGTAGGTACGCCGATCGACTCCGTTACCCAGCACTCCGTCATGCGCGATTGTGCCGCGACGCGCCCGAGGGAGGGCCACGAGTTGCGAGGCGAACGGCGGATGAATGATCCCGGCGGTCACGACACCATCGCCAGCAGAGCCGGCCGTCGGATTGCCGGTCTCCTTCGGTGCGACAAGCCAGTCACCAAAATTCCGCCGGAACCAGGTATCGTCACGGATCGGATCGCCGGTCAGTCGTGTCGTGTCGAAAGCCGGGCTATAGCGGCAGGTGAGATGACCATCGACATCGACGATCTTGCTTTCCAGCAGACCATTGCGCAGAGCGATCCGGCGCGCCTCGCGGCGGGCAAGATGACGAAGGCGGCGGATAAACAGATGAGCGATCTTATCCATCAATCAGACCTCCCGTCTCAGCGGCAATAATTGCCGTTTGAACATTCTGCACCGGATCGCGCCGACGCGTCCGACCACGCCGCCGCCCGTCAATGACACCGGGCTTCGGGATTGTCGCCAACACACGCTCGCGCGGCGAACGACGTGGCGGATGAGTGCCGCCCGGAGGAGTGACCGTAGCCGAACCAGTCGGATGTCCGTTCCAGGACGGATCGAGGTCCCGGTTGCGGCTTCGCATCCAGTCGAGCAGCAGGCGGCATGCAGCGTTGCCGCTGTCGGCAGTAGCACGCAACCGCAGCATCAGAGGTTCCGGCACAAGGCCATCCAGCAGAGGATCTTGCCGAACGAAGGCGAGCGCCAGCCCGATCAGAACGGCGGGATCGTCGCGATGGCTCGAACCGTGATCCACGTCATCGGATTGGACAGGAGGGATATTGACGAGCCTGCTGTGAAGGCAAGGCAACGCGACAGTATCGGTCGTGACCGCTTCGCAACGGAAGCCGGCCACAGACAGGCTGTGGGTATCGATGGACATGACTGTCTCCTCGCCGGAGCGTATCGCATCCGACGTTCGAGGAATGGAAAGGACTGGAGAAGCCGGCCACGCAATTCAGGCGCGGCCGCGATCAGTGCCGTTGGGCTAGCGGCTCGTCAGTGCTGACGCGGACGGCGGGCAAAGCCGACCCGGATACGGACCGGTTCGGGTTCGTCGTCCTGATCGTCGAAGCAGCCGAGATCGTAATGGCCATCATCCTCGTCCGGCGCGGCCATTGCCTGCTCTTCCTCGTAGCTTCGCGCGGGACCGTTCAAGGCAATCAGCGGCTTGCCGGAAACGGTCGAGGTAGCGGCCGCGGACGAAGCGACCATCATCACACCGAGCGCCTTGCTGGCTTCGGCTTGTAGAAGCTGCTGCACACGGCGGCCGAAGCGCAAACGCAGTTCGGCCATGCAGGCCGCAACTCCGTCGATTTCCAGCAGGTCGTCGATCTCGGACAAGGCCCAGATACCGGTGGCATGATCGCTCGGGCGGCTGGCACCGTCGACGATGGCAACCTCGACCGTGTCGACCATCAGGCGCTTGTGATGCTTGTACAGCCAGTCCGGCAGCACCATCGCCGACGCCATCATCTTCAGCTTCAACTCTTCGAGACGGCTGGTGTCGCCATACGAAGCAAGCGACCGCTTCAGGTCGAGAATGTAGGCGGTGTGCCGGGCGCGGTTCACAAGGATCAGGTCCGGCGTATAGCTGCCCTTCGCGGGCGCCTCGCAGTCAAGCTTGATGCCATCGAGACTCTGCCAGTCGTTTCCGGACACGGCTTCGAGCGCCGCTTTGACCAGCGGCAGCTTCAGCGACTGCGTCAAGACAACGACGTTGGGGTTGGCCTTCGCCAGACGCTCGACCGCCTGCTCCAGGAGCTTGCCTTCGCGGAACGAGACGGCGCGAACGAGCGAGGCGATGTGAACGTAGTGGCCGAGGATTTCGTCCTCGACCGGTTCGCCGTCGACGATGGCCGCGATGGCGCGATCGATCAGCAGATCGAGATCGGCCTCGACGTCACGGAAGCGAACGATGTGCGGATGGCGGCGCAACGCGAGCGGCTCGCCAAGGCCGGTCCGGGCGCCGGAACCGGACGAATGGTGGGAGAAGACAGATGCCGCTGCTGCTGTCGAACGGACAACTTCCCCTGTGGGGATCATAGAGGTAAACGTGGTCATAGCCCGATTCCTTTTCGTGAAGGCTGAGGGTCAGGCCCTTGGTAGCGTTGGCGCGCTGCCTTGGGCCGTTTTGTGTCCGGTCTTCCGAACGACCCCAACCTGGCAGGACCGGGAGCCGGGCTCAAGGACCCGGGAGAGCAAAAAAGAACAAAGCCGGTACATAGTTAACGGCGGGCTCACGAAGTCCGGGCCGATCCACGCGTCCGGCGATCGCAACGGTCGGCCTCAGCGTTTCCGCTCACCATCATCAGGCAAAAGGAAAAGGGCCGACATGCGGCCCTTTCGAGTTTGGCGGGAAGGCCGGTTCACCGGCCTTCCTGCAACTGCATCTTACGACGTGACGGCGGGTACGAGTTCAGCCTCGGCGACGCTGTCATCGCCAAGCGCCGGCACCTTGGCAAACTGCCTGCGGTTTCGCGGCGCTTCACGGCTGACCGTCATGAAGCCGCCGGTCGCCTCCTCCAGCGCAGCACCAAACCGATCGATCACCTCTTCCGTGACATCGGCATCGTCAGAGACCTCGTCCGACATTACCGGCTCGGCATCGTGATGATCGCCAACGCTGTCCGCTTCTGCCGGAACCGCCGGTTCGGAAGCCGGAGCAGTTGGCGCCGCAAGCGGCCATTCCGGCTTCCGCTCCTTTGACACCGCCCAGCCGAGCACCGGAAGCACATGCAGCGCAAGCCAGTCCCGCATGTCTTTCGACTTCGGCCAGCCATCGACACCACCCAATGTGTAGAGCGTGTCGTTGACCTCCGCCCAACCGGTCTTCTTCGGGAACTTCGTCGGACGGGTGTTGCGGCCCCAGTCGAGCTCCGGCTCGAGGAACAAGGCCAGGCTTTCGAGCTCCTGACGCGCGACGCGGGCGATGTCCTGGATTTCCTTCGCCAGCGCCTCCTTGATCACGCGGCTTCTGCTGAGCGCGGCCTCGACCGCCTTGCAGATCGTGACAACGTGCTCAATGAACGCCTTCAATCCATCGCGGATCTTGGCCGCAATCAACACTTTCAGTCCGCCAACACCGCCGGTAGAGAACTGATCGTCCTTCTCAGCCTTGTCGCCACTCTCCTCGCCACCGGCAAGAATGGCCTTCACGTCGGCGACCTGAAGGCGCCCGTTCTCCTCGGCAAAGGCAATGGCCGCCTTGACCTGATCATCGGTTGCCGAACTCAGGTGGAACAGCGCTGTTGCCCCGACCGACAGATCGACCAGTTCATCACGAACATGGCCGAGGTTGCGGAACACCGCCATATAGTTGCGACCGCTGCGCGGTGCGAGGCCGCAGCGCATCTTTACCCATTTGTCGAACCGGCCATCGGCCAGCAGGTCCGCGGCTTTCGCCAGATGATCGCCGAGCTCAAAAGTCTGCTCGGTGGTGCGGCGCCCGAGGTCGAAGATATGGGCCGCGCTGCTTTCGAGCAGATCGCGCGTCGTGTGCCCGATCCCCTCTTCTTCATAGTTATAGGAGAAGGCGGCGGTCGCAGTGGTCTTGGTATTTCTGGTGCGCATGGAAGTCTCCGTGTGACGTTTTTACAATGTATCCGACGAACAACGCATCGGATGACTATATTATTTCGCCAATACGGATGTAATGCAAATTCAAGTAAAACACATTTAAAGTATACATTTTATTATAATCTTTATTTCTCTTCAGTTTTCAGCAATTATATTTAAATATAAACGACGTAGTAATCAATTAATATCGATATATACGATATTTCTAAAAAAAATTCACTTCACATTTGGTCGTATTTATTTCACCGCAAAATCCAGAATCCGGAGTCGGATAGTGGACCTCCCCCATTTAAGGCCTTCACGAAGTAGTTTGGCCGTCACGGAAACACGCGACGAAGTAAACACGAAGCCAGCGTCTCGCCGTCCAAGAGCGACGCTCGATTTCCATCCGAAGATGACACATTCCGCGCGAACGGCTGGGACATATGACACACGGCCTCGCGGATGAACCAAACGGGAAGATTTCGGTTCGCCACCTCATATTCCGGAATGGAGATGGTCCTGCATGCGCAAGCGCGACAGGAAGTCGCCGGCGATTTCCGTCAGCTTGCCCACAGGTCATTTCAAAGTGTCCGCACGTCGAGACAAATTGCGCTCATTTGATTCAAGGTCCGATATTTTTGATTCCAAACGCTGGTCATTTGATTCACGACCGCCGTTTGTCCCTCGCCAGCTTATCTCGACCTGTCTCAACGTGCCTGCAATTGATCTCAAATTGCGCTCATTTGATTCAGAACCCCAAAAAAACGATTCATAAACCGGGATTTCCGATTCCATGCAAACGGCGTTGCCGTGGCAACAACGGTCTGGCATCGGTAGCCAGAGACCTGACGGGGAAGAGTGCATGCCAGCGAAGTCCGAGGAGATCCGCAACCGCAAACAGCGCGAGCGACAACAGAAGCTGCGTGATGCCGACAAAAAGGCCAAACGCCCCGGACGAGACGATGTGGCCCGCGTCGCACTCTATTGGATCATCAACAGGGCGATCGAGAAGGAGCTGCACGAGGACCTCGAGAAGTTCAGAGCCAGGATCGTTGCGATGCTGGCAGAACAAGGCTTCGACAACCGCCAATCCGAGATCGTTCTCGACGAGCTCATCTACAAATACCGAACGGGGGGCTCCCCCTTCCGCCGCAAGCCCCACCTGCTCTATCCTGATGGCGCCAACGACGCTGACTGACCGGTTGCGTCCGAACTGCCGCCTGCGGTTTCGGTCTTTTGCCCATCAACGATGGCTACTGGAACGCCTAACGGCGTTTGCAGACTCTACGGCTCCTCCCCCCATTACTCGGTCAAACGCCGTTTGATTCTGAATCGAATGTTTCGAGCATATTCACAGGGGACGCGGGGCCGACACGTGATCCACAACTGGTGGATAGGTCACGGGAACAAGTGTGTTGCAGATCAGCCACAATCTTCATAACTCTATGCCTAACAATGACTTACCGCCGTTTGGGTCGCTGATGGCCTTTCCCCGCAGATCAATGATTCCAGCCGTACCATTTCGGGAATTCCGGTAATTTTCAGCAAACTGACATCGAAAGCCATACAGATAAGGACACTTGAGAAAGGCCGGGCTTTGTGCGCTATTGGCGCCGACAAGTGTTCAACAGGCCAGCCCGCAACGGAAAGGAGGCGCCCATGGTTCACGTTTTCCATGTCGACGGCGCCACGATCCAGCCGTCCCGGGACATCGAGTGCAAGGATGATTCCGGTCTCGGAATCTGCACCGGCCGCATGCGCGAGGAAGTTCTCCGCGTGGATCGCCGTCGAAAGCGACGACGATCCACGAGCACAAGGAGATTCCATGTCGAATATCATCCAGCATTCGTCTGCCATCGTTGCGGTTAAAACGCACCACCTTCACGACGTCGACAACGACACCAAATCCCGGCTGTATTCCGGCACGACGGCCATGGCCTCCATTACCGGCGCATCGATGTCCAGCGTCCGGGATGCCGTGCGGCTCGTCCGTCATGGCGCAGGCTGGGTAGACCGCCGCCGTGCTCCCGCGGTCACAAAGACAAGCGACGACGAGATCGAGAGCACCCTGCGATTGCTGGGCTATGCCGGAGAATGGCACGACATCAAAGGTCGCCCGACCCTTGCTGCGTACCTCAAAGCCCGGACGGGAATTCAGCAAAGCCATCCCTGCATCGCCTTTCTGGGAAACCACCGCGTTGCGATCAGTGGTGAACTGTTTTGCGACGTGACCAATAACGGCCTGATGGTCGATATCGACCGGGCACCCTGGCGGCGCAAGAAAGTGCACCGTGTGTTCGTCCTCACCCACCGTATCCCCGCGACGCATATCCCGCCGAAGACCCCGTCCCGCGTCCAGCCGGCGCACCTGACGGCCGAACAGAAACGCCGGATCAAGGAATTGGACCGCCTGTTTCGCGAAGCCGTCAAAGCGGAGACCGGTGCAACGCGGATCAAGGTGACCTCCACCGAAGTCTTCATTATCCGCCCCGCCGATTCCGGCTGGACGTGGTGCGGCGCGCGCGATGGCGTCGTCGACAGCCTTCTCAAGCTTCAGCAGCATGGCTGGATTGGTGGCAACACCGATGAGGCCGCGGCCTACCGCGCCACGATGGGTTACTAACCAGCGCTCAGGAGCAGCACTTCATCGGCGGCAATTATTGCCGCCGGCACCCCACACCTGCCGGGCCATGATGACCCGGCATCGCGACGGGGCTCTCAAGCACCCCGCCGCCGGTTACCATGTCCCCCGACTTAGCCAGTTCGAACGGAGATCACTCCATTGACCAAGAACGTTCTGTTCTACGCACGCCATTCTGCCGGATACCATGACCATGCCCGCCTCGAAACGCAGCTCTACTACGGGCACCGCTTCATCAAGGAGAATGGCTGGACCTTCGTAAAGTCCTATGCTGACGAGGACATCGGCGAAGTCGTCTTCATGGCGCAGCCCGGCGTGGGCAAGCTTTTCGCCCATGTCGAGCGCGAGAAAGTCGATATCGTCCTCTGCCATACGCTGGACCGGTTGTGCTCGCGATTTGATATCGCCAGCCGGCTGTTGAGCGAACTCGCTCGCAAGGGCATCGAACTCTGGGTCGTCGATCCCGGCGAGCGGATCACCGCCAGGAACCTGTCCGATTACTATATCGATGACCGCAGCAAGATGTTTGCCATCGGCAGCCACGTTGCCCAGGTGCCCGACGACCTGCGTGAGGAGAAACACTTCGCGCCCCTTCCATTCGGCTACCGCTATTCCGGCGCCTGCAATGCTAACGGCCAGCGCATCTTCGGTTTCCAGGCCGTCGATCCGGTCGCCTCCGATGTCATCAGGCGTATTTTCGGTATGTATGCCGAGGGGATGGCACCGACAAAGATCGCTGCACTTCTTAATGTCGAAGGCGTGGCCGGTCCCCGCGGCAGTATCTGGCGCGACGCTGCGATCCGCGGCAACCGCGCCAGCAGAACCGGGATCCTCAACAACCCGGCTTACATCGGCGCCTGTAAACAGGCGGGCGACGATGACTACCATTACGTATCGGCACTGCGCATCGTCAGCGATGAACTCTGGGACCGCGTGAAGGATCGCCAGGATGCCGCAGCCGAGCGTGCTGCAGGATTGGCAGGGCGCCGCAAGCAGCAGAGCTGAGCACGCTGCAAACGACCTGGCCGGCAATGCCGGCCAGTATTCACGAAGAGATTAATAGATATGGGATTCCGCAAATGACCAAGAATGTACTGTTTTATGCGCGCTACTCTACCGACCGCCAGGACGAGGTGTCGATCGAAACGCAGATCGAACTCGGCAAGGCGTTCATCGTCAAGCAGGGCTGGACGCTCGTGGAGAGCTATTCCGATGCCGCCATCAGCGGAACCAGCTACCAGCTCCGCCCCGGCATCCAGAACTTGATGGCGCATGTGAAGCGCGACCGCATTGATGTCGTGCTCTGCGTGACCGTCGATCGACTGTCGCGCGACATCGAGCACAGCCACAAGATTCTCAAGGATTTGCGCTATCGCGATGTCGACCTCTGGACGGTCCACGCCGGCACCCCGGTAACGGACATGGAGATGTCGTTCCGCGCCATGCTCAGTCACGAGCTTGTCGGGCAGATCCGCTACCGGACCCGGGAGGGAATGAAGACCGCCGTGCGCAAGGGCAAGGCATCCACTTGCCTGGCCTATGGCTACATGATTTCGCAGCAGCGCGATGT
The DNA here is from genome assembly GCA_001704765.1 of Sinorhizobium shofinae. Classification (GTDB taxonomy): domain Bacteria; phylum Pseudomonadota; class Alphaproteobacteria; order Rhizobiales; family Rhizobiaceae; genus Sinorhizobium; species Sinorhizobium shofinae. The sequence continues at coordinate 1,397 of MBFK01000193.1, read as the reverse complement.
GAACGGTGATCGCATCAAAGGCCTGCGCGAGATCGATGCTGCGAAGGCGGAGGTTGTTCGCCGCATCTTCACGCTCTATGCCGACGGCATGTCGCCACGCGACATCGCACAGCTCCTCAACAAGGAAGGTGTGCCCGGCTCACGCGGCCTGAAGTGGCGCGATACCGCCATCCGCGGCCACGTCAGCCGCGGTACCGGCATCCTCAACAATGAGAGCTACATCGGCCGCATGGTCTGGAACAAGCGCAACTACCGCAAGAACCCGGAGACGGAGCGCCGTACCGCCCGCGTCAATGATGCAAGCGAGTGGGTGCTGACGGACGTGCCCGAGATGCGCATCGTCAGCGACGACCTGTGGCAGCGCGTCAAGGACCGGCAGAAAGAGATCGGTGAGCTGTTCGATTTCGGGCAGGGCAACCGGCTGAATGCGACGCAGCGCCCAGAGTATCTGCTCAGCCGCATGCTTGAATGCGCAGAGTGCGGCGGCCCCTACGCGATCTCCGGCAAGGATCGCTATAGCTGCACCAACCGCAAAAAGCGCCTGCCGATCGACGAACTCGACGGCGCCTGCTGTGGTAACAGCAAGACCATCACCCGCCATGAACTGGAGGAACGCGTGCTCAACTGCTTGCCCGTGGCCTTCTTTTCAATGGATATCTTCGATCGGATTTCGGAGAAAATGGTCGCCTATGAGGTGAGCAAGCTGAAGAGCCTGCCTTCGCGCAAGGACCAGTTGACCGCCGAGCTTGCGGGGATCAAGTCGAAACAGGCGAGCCTCATGCAACTGATTCAGGACCGCCATGCCGACGGCCGGCCGCGGCTTGCCATCCTGGATGATCAACTGGACGAACTGGAAGTCACGCGCGAGAAGCTGGTTCTGGAACTCACCCACTCGCAAGCGCCCGCCGAGGATTTCCAGGAGAAGATTGCGAAGCTTAAGGCGCAGTTCAATCCCGCCAATACCGAGATCAGCATTCGCAAGCTCATCTTCCTGGCACGCAACAACGCCGACGAACATGCCAAGCAGCGACTGATGCCGATCGTGCGTGATCTCATCCAGACCGTCGTGATTGGCAAGACCCCGGGCCATCAGCCAGCCAGTTTGCAGGTGCACGGCTCGATCGCCAACATCATGGCCTCGATGGAGGTCCTGGACCTGATGGAGCAGCAGTTCATCACCGCGGCCCAGAATGATCTGATGGCCCGGATTGCCTCGGGCGAGATCGACACGGAGCAGAAACGCAAAAAGCTCCTCGACGCTTACGCGGAGGAGCTTCGGTGCAAATACCCCGAGTGGGAGAATTTGCAAGTTTCAGTGGTTGCGGGGGCAGGATTTGAACCTGCGGCCTTCAGGTTATGAGCCTGACGAGCTACCGGGCTGCTCCACCCCGCGTCAT
>MBFK01000114.1 GCA_001704765.1 Sinorhizobium shofinae | reverse complement strand
CGTCGGGCTTTACCCGCGGAAAAATCGAGAATAATCCAACAATATCAGCGACTTGCCGTTTATGGACGGGCACTAGCTAGTTTCGTAATTGCTCGCGCGTTTGCGGGGGAGTCGCCGAGGATGGTGGCGAACCGAACAGTGGCGGCTGAAGTCGTGAACACAACGGCTGCGCGCTTCGACAACAGGTAGCGGCCCTCCCCGTATGAGCCAGGCGGTGCTAATCGCCATCGGTTCCGAACGGGAGGGCCGCTTCCGCATAGGCAGGACGGTGTACCGCACCTTGCAGGAGAGTCTTCTCGAGGGCGTGCAGGGATAGCAGAAGTCGTCGTATCGCGGCGGAGCAGACATTTAGATCGTCTTGCCAGCTGGCGGCGCACAGGCAATGCCGGCAGCGCAGTTGCTCAAGCGGAAGACCCTTCCGATCGAGATGTTCACCGAGAACGTTGCCTGAAGCGATGTACGGTGATCTCAAGGCGGGCAAGTTGTGGCGAACTGACGGGGTCGTTGGTTCGAATCCCTTCAGGCTCGAACTTCGAAGTTCGATGCAGGCGGCTTTCAGTTGGCGTGGCCGACTAGCTCATGTAGTCATGGGTCAGACGACGTACGTGCGGAAGACGACACTTAGAGCAGCCGTCGTTCAGACAAAAAAATCGGGCCGCCGGAAAACCGAGGCCCGTGAAGTGTGAAGGTATCTAAACCTCCAGAGGGGAACAGCTGACGCGATGGCACTGGGAGGAGAAGCCATCAGTCTGCATCAGCTATAGGCAATATGCCCAACAGTTGTGCGATCGTAAATCATTTATTGTGCAGTGCAGCTATGCATTTTTGCGGTCGCGATCTGTTGGCGGTCGCCGCCAGGAGGAGATGGCGGGGGCGCCGTTAGAGGGAGAGAGGGGAAGCCGAAGACCGATCACCGCGGTTTCGATCTCAGCCACCGCCGCCGTGGTAAGCGTGGTGACTTTGAGAGCGGCGAGCAGCTCCTCGAGGCGCCTCATCTCGACCCCGAGCGCAGCCGAGACCTCGCTGTGCTTAGCCTTGCTGGTCGAAGTAAGTACGGCAGGTGCAGTGGCGGCGACCCGCTCGGCATGGCGGGAGAGTTCGAGCGATGCGAGCGCGGATGGGACCCGGCGCTCCGTAACCCGCTCGACGACGTCGCCGATTTCGAGGAAGGCGTACACCGCTGCGTCGGTCGCAAGCACCGCGAAAGTGCTGATCCCGAAGAAGGCGAACAGCAGACGACCATGTACGCCGAGACATTCAAACATCGCGGCAACCCATCGATCCGGCTGATGCGGTCAACATAGATTTTGTCTCAAACGCCGTGCGTGATCAGCGTTATGTTATTCCAGCGGTACGTAGTCGCCGCCCTTCCAGACGTACCACTCCCAGCTCTGAACAGTGAGGTCGCCCTTATCGTCGAAGTCGATCCGGCCCAATACCGTGTCAAATTGATTGCCGCGCAGTGACGCGATCACCGGTTGCAGCTTCAGCGAGCCGGCCTTCTCCACCGCCTGCGACCAGGCCTGGACGGTGCCGTAACTGCGCAGCGTGTAGCCTGCGGGCTCGAAGTTTTCAGCCCGGAACCGCTCGACGACTTTCGCCGCTTCGGGATTTCGGCGGGCGTCCGCGGGGAACGTGAAGAGGGTCCCCTCGGCCGCGGGACCGGCGATCAGGGCAAATTCCTCGGTCGCCATGCCATCGCCTGAGACGAGCTGAACCGTGTAGCCGCGATCGCGCGCAGCGCGAACCATGAGTGCGACTTCGGCATGATACCCGCCCATATACAGCACGGCGATATCCGCCGCTTGTAATGCGGCGATCTCAGTCGAGTAGTCGTCTTTCCCGGGAGCGTAGCGTTCGTAGATTGATTCGGTCACGCCTCGCTTGTTCAGCTGTTTTCGAGTCTCGTCTGCAAGACCCTTCCCATAAGTGGTGCCGTCGTGAATGATCGCAATCTTCTTGTCGCCCCAATGATCGGCCAGATAGTTGCCGGCCACGATCCCCTGCGTGTCGTCGCGACCAATGACGCGAAAAACGTTGGCGCGGCCTTGTTCGGTCAACAGCGGATTGGTCGATCCTGGTGAAATCTGCAAAACGCCCGCCGCCTCGTACACCTTCGATGCCGGGATCGAGGCTCCAGAGCACATATGCCCGACCACGAGCACCACACCGTCACCCACCAGCTTTTGGGCTGCGGCGACCGCTTGCTCGGGATCACAGAAGTCGTCGGCCACGGTAAGTCGGACCTGCTGGCCGAGTACGCCGCCCGCCGCATTGACGTCGGCCACGGCCATCTCTGCGCCACGCTGCACCTGCTCGCCGAACCAGGCGAGCCGTCCCGTCATCGCGGATGAAACCCCGATCAGCACCTCCGCGTGCCCGGGGTAACTGATCATGGCCGCCAGCACAACGATAGCTGCGGCGATGAAACGGCGCATTACTTGATCCTCAGGTGCCGGATTTCTTCTCCTGGAAAGTAGGCAGCGTGGCACCTTTCTTTGCTTTAGTCTGTGATCCTACGCCTCCCGAAATTAAGCGACAATGATCTTCTTGGATCGCTGTATATTCCGGCGAGAGATGCGATCCGCACCGACCAGTTGTCTGCTACTCCAGCGGCACGTACTCGCCGCCCTTCCAGACATACCATTCCACGTTTGAGCAGTGAGATCGCCCTTGTCGTCGAAACCGATCCGGCCCAGTACCGTATCGAACTGGTGGCCACGCAGTGACGCGATCACCGCCTGCAGTTCTTGCGAGCCGGATTTTTCGACCACCTGCGCCCCGACCTCGACGGCGGCGTAGCTTAGCAGTGTGTAACCTGCGGGCTCGAAGTTCTCGGCACGGAACCGCTTCCAACTGATGCCGCATGAGGTCGAACCGTCCGAAAGAAACGCCCTCTCCGAATCGTTCTTCCGCGCCCTTAACGAAATAATTGACAGTCCAACCAAAACGGCGCTCCGTGGTTCGACGGAGATGGATCTTGGCACTTTTGGTTGATGCCGGCTTTCGCCGTTACGATAGGGAGGATGCAATGCCGACAGTCATTGGCCACCATAACATCACAAAGGGCACGAAGCACTGGCTCGACTCGCCGAAGCGCAAAGAGTTTTTTGGTCCGCTCGGCGTGACCAACATACGAACATTTGTAGATCCACAAAATCCGACTCGGGTGGCCGTTCTTATGGACGTTCCGGACATGGACGCCATGATGAAAGCTATGCAGAGCAAGGAAGCCGCGGATGCGATGGCCTTCGATGGAGTGGTGCCAGAGTCCTTGGTGATCCTGGTCGAATCGTAAAGGTGATTGCTCCGCTGGCCAGGGTTAGTAGGGTTTGGTCAGCGGTTGCCGTGCGGTTCCGGTCATTCTGGAAAGCGCCCATTATCGGCGTAGAGCCCGTTGGCCACTGGCTTCAAGAGCAGGCCCTGCGCGTGAGCGCCGACGTTGGTCGCGGTCGCGCCAAGATCAGCCGCTACAGCTTGCGCAACCTAATGCCGGGTTCAAGTCCGCAAAATAGCTATTCCGCGCGTTCACACTGGACTTCCGCCTCCCTGAAGGTTTTTCGATGCGGGCCGTAGCGCACGGTCTGCTCAAGCCCACTCCAGTTCTCTTCTGAATTTGACACCTGATGCCAAAGAGCAGTGGTACCAAAAGATACACGTCGAAAGGCCCTCGTGACGAAGACGCTCATATAATCAACACGATCGACCCAAACAGGACACTTGACGCATAACCTAAGAAATGCACCCGCTTGACCAGTACGAGGCATTCGATGCGCTTGCCAGACAGGGGCCGCGCTTGAAGCCGCTCAGGCTGAATATGATGAGCTTGCCGAGTTGATCGAAAGCGGCATGGCCGACGACGAGGGAGAGGCGAAGCTGGCCGACGCCGAAAAGCGGATCGACGCCCTCAATGCCCGAACGGAAGCCTACAGCCCCGAAGTATTCGCACAGACGGGAGCCTTCGTCTTCCTCGACTATTACGGGCGGCTTGCCATCGGGCGCGGCTTTGTGAAGCCGGAGCAAGTCGACGTGGCGGAAGATGGGGACGAGGACGGCGAGGATTTGCCGAACGCTCGCGGCGCGGCAAAACCTAGCGCGCCAATCATGAGCCATTCCGCTGTACTGACCGAGGACCTGACGGCTCAAAAGACCGCCGCCTTGCGTATTGAACTGGCGAACAATCCGGACGGTCCTTGTCGCCGTCGTTCACGCGATGTTGTTGCGCGTGGCCTGTCGCTGACGCACGAACGCTTGGAGCCGTCGATGAAGGACGCCGAAAGCTGCAAGGGGCTTTCTATTTCAAGCACGTCAATCGCACCACCATTGAGCTTGCGGTGGCCGAGGCGAAAGGCAGCGAAGCGACTTTCTTTGTACTGCGAGTGATGTTGCGGACGCCTGATAGGCTGACCTTAGCCAAGCGCCGTTGAGGTCCGCTGGAGGAATTTCCTCGCGTCCTCTTCACCTCAAGCTGTCAAGTAGCGCCTTGGCCTCTTTGCAGTCTGGTGTCTCAAGGCCTTCGGTGAACCAAGCATACACGGGCGCGAGGAGTTCGAGGGCGTCGGCGTGGTTGCCATGGTCGCGCCAGAGTTGGGCGAGACTGCTTGCAGCACGTAACTCCCAAGACTTTGCGGATTGACGCCGGGCGATTTGGATCGCACGCTGAAAGTCCTCAGCAGCTTCGTCTGGCCTTCCGCCGTCCGCGAGAGCGACAAGAATCTGCCCTCGGGATCGATGCAGTTCGGCATGTGGCCAACATTGCCCGGTCCGCTCGACTGCTGCTAAGGCCTCATTCAACGCCTCGAGCGCCCGGTGAGCATCGCCGGAAAGTGCACAAGCTTCACCAAGCAACCCAAGAAAGAACGGACGCATCCACTCCGCACCGCTGCTCGTCCACTCCCGAAGCCCTTCCTGGATCGCTCCAACACCGGCTGCTGCCTGGCCTTGGCGAGCAAGGACCCAGCCTTTGACCACCCTCGCTCCAGCGGCCCACAAATCAAATTTCTGCTCCCGCGCCATTTCGAGCAAAGCTGCCGCGTCTTCGACGGCCATTTCGTCGTTGCGGCCAAAGGCACCAGCCATCGCGCTGTAAATCAGAGCAAAACCTAATGTATTCTTGTGGCCAACTCGCCGCGCCGAGGACAGTGCTTCGACTTGGCGGCGAGACGCCGAGTCTGGATAACCTAACAGCCACAATACCCAAGTCAGGTGCGAGAGCGCAGCAACTCCGAGGTCCTGACCGAAAGCAAAAGCCGTTGAGCCGTGCAGCTCAGAATTGTACTGCGCAACCGCCTGTTCGAGATGTGCGCGCGCGGTAGGAAAATCGCCCATCATTTCGTTGGTAGCACCGCAAATCCGGTGCGCAACGCATAGTCGCTGCGGGTCGGGATGCCGCTCGGCCATTGCAAGCATATGCCCCGACAGCTCTCGTTGCTCGCGCAACGCCATCCGGACGTATTGTACAGTCCAGAATCCATACAGCACCGGGAACTGTTGTGACACGTCACCAACGGCCTCAGCCAGAACTCGGGTGCGGGCGAAAGCAGAAGCGGTCTGAGGTGCTGCGGAGCCGTAGCGGGCCATGCACGCTTGGCCGAGAATCGTCTGGAGATTTAGTTCACGCTCTGCTCGATAGCGGCTTTCTGGCAGGGTACGAAGGAGGTCGATGCTCTTGGAGAGGTGGCCTATCGCTTCCGCTGTGGCCGATCGACGGAAGGCGCTCTCGCCGGCCAACTGCCAATAGTGCGCGGCGCGCTCCGACCAGCCGGCTTGCGTGAAGTGATGGGCAAGCAGCTCTGGCTGGCTTTCTGCTACATCCGACCACCGCTCTTCCAATACTTTTGCGATTCGGGCGTGCAGCTTCTGGCGCGTGCCACGTAGCAGGCTCAAATACGCAGCGTCCTGAACCAGTGCATGTTTGAATGAGTAGGTAGTTTCTGGCGGATGGCCCCGACGGAACGCGAGACCGGCTCTCACCAGCTCGTCCAATCCTTTCACCAATGCCCCATCGGAAGGTCCCGCAACCTGGGCCAGCAGCTCAAAATTAAAATCTCGGCCGATTACAGCGCCGACCTGAGCCACCTGTTTTGCGAATGGCAGCCGGTCTAGGCGCGCCATCAGTGACGCTTGCAAGGTGCTCGGGAGCGGAAGCGCCGACGCGGTGTCATCGGTTTGGCTGGCGCCTTCCAGCACCGCCTTGGTCATTTCCTCGATGAATAGCGGCACACCGTCAGTTTGCGTCACAATGCGTTTCAGCGTTGCGGCCGGCATCGCTTGGCCGACGGCAACTTGGCTCGCGAGTGTAGCTGCCTGGCGGGGGCCAAGACGATTGAGTGAAATCAGGACAACGCCGGAACGGTCGACCCAAGGCGCCTGAAAATCTGGCCGGAACGAGATGATCACCAGCACCCGTAACGAACCTATACGCATGATTAATCCGTCCAACAGCTCAAGCGAGCTTGGGTCGGCCCAATGCGCGTCCTCGAACAGCATCAGCACGGGGAACTGCCCGGCCCTTTCGTCGAGAATCCGATGCAACGCCCTGAATGTCTGCTCCTTCCTGTGCTCTGGGTTAAGAACTCTTGGGGGATACCGCTCTCCACCCGGCACTTCGAGCATCTCGGCGATTAGCGCCATCTCCTCCGTGGTGGCGCCAAGTGGGAGCAGCAGGGCCTCCAACTTGTCCAAACGTGCATCAGCGGGCTCGCTGCGCACAAAGCCCGCCTCGCTCTTCCACTGCGCTGTGACTGGCTGCAGTGCACTGTCACTATGATGCGGCGAGCAGAAGTACTTTAATTTTATATGCTCCTCCTCCGCCACTCGCTCCTCGAGCGCAGCGATCAACCGGGACTTGCCGATGCCGGGCTCGCCCGAGATGAGCACCACCTGGCCTTCGCCATCGTTTGCTTGCCGCCACCGACGCAGCAGCAGGTCGAGTTCGTCATCGCGCCCGACCAGCGCAGGGAGCGAGGCCGTGTGCAACGCCTCGAATCGGCTTTGAACCACAGCCTCGCCCAGCACCTGCCAAGCGTTCACAGCGACAGGGAGGCCTCGCAGCTGAACCGCGCCAAGCTCCCGGCTCTCAAAGAGGCCGCCGATGCGCCGCCGTGTCTCTGCGTCGATCACTGCGCAGCCGGGATCAGCAAGGGATTGTAAACGGGCGGCTAGGTTGGGGGTTTCGCCTATCACCGACTGCTCCTGTGCGGCGCCGATGCCCAGCAGGTCGCCTACGACGGCCAGGCCAGTGGCTATGCCAATGCGCGCGGCGAGCCGTTCGCCGCCTGGCGTGGCTTGGCTAACCGCCTCAAGGGTATCTAGGGCGGCACGCACGGCTTTCTCGGCATCTGCCTCGTCAGCTTTTGGCCAACCGAAATAGACCAGGATCCCATCCCCCATGTACTTTGCGACAAAGCCGCCAAAGCGTTCAACAGCCTGTGCGGCACAGCGCTGGTAGGCCCCGATCACCTCGCGCAGGTCCTCAGGATCCCGACGCGCGGCGAGCGAGGTGGAGCCGACAAGATCGACGAACATCACCGTGAGTATCCGCCGTTCGGCCTCAGGGAGCAGCGAGGCCGTCCCGGATGCTGGGTCCGGTACCAGCGCTGAAGGGATAGTTGCTGGAACCGAAGCTGCGCCCAGTTCGGCGATGGCGGCGAGCAGCTTACGGCGGTGGCCGATCGAAACCACGCCGAGTCCAGTCAGATCTTCGGCGGTAAGATCGGCCAGGACCTCGAAGTCGATATCGTTCTCGCGGAACGTTTGTTCGTACTGTCCCAGCCCCAGTGCGCGCAGCCACGTACCGATTTCCATAGGGCCCAACCGGCTTCGTCGTTTTCGGGAACGCCAGGTTCTTCAATCTACTGCAAAATGGCGACGAGGGCGCGATGAAACATCAATCGAAGAGAGCCGGCAGCGCGCGCGGGGCTATCCTGCGCTAACTTAAGCTCGCGTCCCGAGGCACGACAGCGCGCCATTTTCAAGGCCATGCCGCAAGCGCGAAGCTGGCTGATCAAGAGGCGCTCACTGAGGGCAATATCCCTGTCGGACAAGCGCCTCACTCCGTGACATCTACTAACGCCATAGTTGTATGCTGTCTTGACGGTTGTGTAGAATTCGGCGGCGTATCTGCCCTGCTCACTCGGGCCGGAGGAGGAGCCCTTGCGGCCGCCGAACGGCACGTGGAAATCGACGCCGGCGGTCGGCAGGTTGACCATCACCATGCCACGAATTACGCTTGAAATGGGTCGCATGCTTGAGGCTGGTGGTGGCGGCCCGGAATGCCGATCGAACCGGCCGCGCGGGTGATCTCCATCATCTGGTTGAGTACGATTGCCGGCTGCTCGCCGCCACCGTGACCACGCGCCTCGAAGCCGACGGCATCAATCGCGCTGTCGACCCTCGTTGGTGCCGACCACTTCGGCGATCATGTCACCCAACCGGTCACTCTTGGAAAGATCGATGGGCTCGAAGCCTACCTTGGCGGCGTGCGCCAAATGATCCTTGTTGAAGTCACCGATCATCACGACAGCCGCACCAAGAACGCGCGCGGAAGCAGCCGCGGCAAGACCGACCGGACCGGCGCCTGCCACGTAAACCGTAGAGCCGACGCCGACACCGGCACAGACTGCGCCGAAGCCGCGATCATTGCGCAGCAATCCAAGATCTCCGGTCTAGCCGCTTGCGCGCTCTTGTTCCGTAGCTCCTGCCAGATCTACCGATGGCCGTGCGGCTACGACGACCTGACCGTCTTTACAATCACAGCCAGCCGGCCAACCATGATTTGAGACGTCCAAATGGAGTCCATTTCGTCCTCTCTTGCCAAGACTTTGCTTTAGCTAGAAAAAAGCCTGAAAAGCATCGCTCATGGAGGAGCGTTTCTCGTACAAAACAACGCTTGTTGGCCCGTCATTGCGAATGCTCTTTTGGCATCGGCAAGCTAATCGCCCCCCGCCTCGAGTGGGAAGGGCAGCGAATGCCAAGGTGCCCACTGAAGCAACAATGACAGGGGTAATGCCGCTAGCGAAGAGCGAGCCAGTGACGTCCTAAAGAACGGGCTATTGGAGTATGTTTTGTCGCTCCGCAGTGCGCTGAGCGCAAACTCAAATGCTACTTTCCTCTAATCAAACAGGTTTGAGTCAGTGGGAGAGAACGCATGGTTGCATCCGTGCCGCAGGAGGCGGTTGGGCGTGTTCTGATCGCGGAACGCAATCCGCTCATCATTGCCGCCCTACGTGGATTGTTTTCCGAAAATGCCCGCTTTTTCATCGTCGATACTGCGCGTACATCGGCCGAACTTTGCGAGAAACTTACCTTGGTCGAGACCGATTGCGTGCTCCTCTCCTGGCAGCTCGAAGATGCCGAGGCTCCGGATGTCCTGACGGATATCGGCCGTCTGGGCTTCGATCCGAAAATCGTCCTCTTTGCCGATACCAATAACCCCTCAGTCGTCAAGGAGACGATCCGGCTCGGCGTGAACGGCCTTTGCTACCATTTCGAGGACCCGGAAATTCTCTTCGCCACACTCACCGCCGTGATGAAGGGCCGGATCTGCATCCCCTATACGGTTCTCTCGAAAATCTCCAACAGGCCCTTCCAACAGCTCACCGCACGCGAGACGGAACTGCTCGGCATGCTCGCCAATGGCTGGTCGAATACCCAGATTGCCAGCCGCACCGGCATTTCCGAGAATACGGTGAAATACCACCTCAAAAATCTCTACGACAAGCTCGAAGTGCGCAATCGCGCCATGGCCGTGGCACTTTACGCCAAGGAGCGCCGGCGCAACCCGGATTGAGCCTACCTGCGGGTAGGCCGCTCCCTACCCATCCCTTCGGCAACCACCCATCGGGGGCCGCGCTCGCGCTGCCCGTCCGGCATTCTTTTCTGCCTGAGCGAGTGTTGTGCGGCGATTGTCTGAAAGGCAGCTTTGGCGTCGAGGAAAAGTCCGCCCACGGACGCTGCATGCCATCGGAGGAAACCATGCCAGGCTTCAATCACCTCTTCATTCCCGGCCCAACCAATATCCCGGAACAGGTTCGCCAGGCGATGAACCTGCCGATGGAAGACATGCGTTCCCCGCGCTATCCGGATCTGACATTGCCGCTCTTGGCCGACGTCAAGAAGGCCTTCAAGAACCAGAACGGCCGCGTCTTCATCTATCCTTCCTCGGGCACCGGCGCCTGGGAAGCGGCGATGACCAATGTGCTTTCGCCCGGCGACCGCGTGCTGATGAGCCGCTTCGGCCAGTTCTCGCATCTCTGGGTCGACATGGCCGAGCGCCTCGGCTTCGAGGTCGATTGCCTTGACATGGAATGGGGCACGGGCGTGCCGGTCGAGCTCTATGCCGAACGTCTCGTTGCCGACAAGGCGCACAAGATCAAGGCAGTCTTTGTGACGCATAATGAAACGGCGACCGGCGTGACCTCGGATGTCGCCGCCGTGCGCGCCGCGCTCGACGCCTGCGGCCACCCGGCGCTGCTCTTCGTCGATGGCGTCTCCTCGATCGCCTCGATCGATTTCCGGCAGGACGAGTGGGGCGTCGATTGCGCCGTCTCCGGGTCGCAGAAGGGCTTCATGCTGCCCGCCGGCCTCGGCTTCCTGTCGGTCAGCCAGAAGGCGCTGGAAGCTTCCAAGACCGCCCGCCATATGCGCTGCTACTTCTCCTTCGAGGACATGATCAAGACCAATGACAGCGGCTATTTCCCCTATACGCCGCCGACGCAACTCCTGCGCGGTCTGCGCGCCTCGCTCGACTTGATCTTCGAAGAGGGCCTGGAGAACATCTTCGCCCGCCACCACCACCTCGCGAATGGTGTGCGTGCGGCGGTCTCCGCGTGGGGCCTCAGGCTTTGTGCGACCGAGCCGAAGTGGCATTCCGACACCGTCTCGGCCATCCGCCTGCCCGAGGGCGTGGATGGCGTCGAGGTCATCAAACATGCCTACCGCACCTACAACACTTCGCTCGGCAGCGGGCTCAGCAAGGTGGCCGGCAAGGTGTTCCGCATCGGCCATCTCGGCTCGCTGAACGAGGTCATGGTTCTGGGTGCGCTCTCGGCCGCCGAACTGACGCTGCTCGACTGCGGCGTGAAGATCGAGGCCGGCGCGGGCGTGGGTGCGGCGATCCGCCAGTTCCGCTCCGCCGCCACGACGGCGACCGTCAAGGCAGCCTGAAAGACCAGGAAGGAGAGGAAATCATGAGCCATACGATAAACCATCTCCGCCGGCTGCGACTGCAGCGAAGCGAGCTCGCCGTGCCGGGCTCGAACCCCGAGATGATCGAGAAAGCCGCGAATTCTGACGCCGACTACATCTTTCTCGACATCGAGGATGCCGTGGCGCCACCGGACAAGGAACGTGCCCGCGTCAATATCGTCGCAGCGCTGAACCAGATCGACTGGCGCGCCCGTGGCAAGACCATCTCGGTCCGCATCAATGGGCTGGACACACACTACATGTACCGCGACGTCGTCGACCTCATGGAGCAAGCCGGCGACCGGATCGATTCGCTGCTCGTTCCGAAGGTCGGCGTGCCGGCCGACCTCTATATGGTCGAGGCCATGGTCAACCAGGTCGAGATCGCCAAGGGCTACAAGTCGCGTGTCGGACTCGAGGCCTTGATCGAGACAGCGCTCGGCATGGCTAATGTCGAGGCGATCGCCGCCTTCGGAGGCCGGCTGGAAGCATTGCATTTCGGAGTCGCTGACTATGCCGCCAGCCTCAAGGCGCGCACCGTCAATATCGGCGGCCTCAACCCTGACTATCCGGGCGACCAGTGGCATTTCGGCCTATCGCGGATGACTGTTGCCTGCCGCGCCTATGGCCTGCGCGCCATTGATGGGCCGTTCGGCGATTTTTCTGATCCCGAGGGCTACAAGGCCGCCGCCCGCCGTGCCGCCGCCCTCGGCATCGAAGGCAAGTGGGCGATCCATCCGAGTCAGATCGCGCTTGCCAACGACATATTTTCGCCGCCCGAGAAGGAGGTCGACCGCGCCCGCCGGATCATCGACGCGCTGAAGGTCGCCGAAAGCCAGGGCAAGGGTGCAGCCTCGCTCGACGGAAAGATGATCGACGCCGCGTCCGAGCGCATGGCGCGCAACGTACTCGCCACCCATGAAGCAATCACCGCCGGCCGCCGCTGAAGGAGGAGCCAATGGACATTCATGAATATCAGGCCAAGGAGCTTCTCTCCCGCTACCATATCCATATCCCGCGCGGTGGCCTCGCCTATAGTCCCGAGCAGGCGGCTTATCGTGCCAGGGAGGTCGGCGGCGATCGATGGGTGGTCAAGGCGCAGATCCATTCCGGTGCGCGCGGCAAGGCGGGTGGTGTCAAGCTCTGTTCGTCCGACCACGAGATCGTCGAGGCCGCAGACTCTATGCTCGGCCGTACGCTTGTGACGCACCAGACCGGCCCGCAGGGTAAGCTGGTCAGCCGCCTCTATGTCGAGGAGGCGATGGATATAGAGCGCGAGATCTATATCGGCTTCGTGCTCGACCGCAAATCCGAGCGGATCATGATCGTTGCCTCGTCGTCGGGCGGCATGGAGATCGAGGAGATTGCCGAGGCCGAGCCCGACTCGATCATCCGCGCCACCGTCGATCCCGGCGTCGGCATGCAGGACTTCCAGGCCCGCGAGATCGCATTCGGGCTGGGCATCGACAATGCCCTGATCGGCCGCGCCACGCAGACCCTGCTCGGCTGCTATCGCGCCTTCGTCGACTTTGACGCCTCGATGCTGGAGATCAATCCGCTGGTCGTGACGCGCAGCGGCGATCTCGTGGCGCTCGACGCCAAGATGAGCTTCGACGAGAACGCGCTCTTCCGCCGCCCGCATATCTCCGAGATGCGCGACAAGAGCCAAGAGGATCCGCGCGAGACCTTCGCCTCCGACCGTGGCCTCTCCTATGTCGGCCTTGATGGCAATATCGGCTGCATCATCAATGGTGCGGGCCTCGCCATGGCGACCATGGACATGATCAAGATCGCCGGCGGCGAGCCCGCGAACTTCCTCGACATCGGCGGCGGCGCGTCGCCCGAGCGGGTGGCGAAATCCTTCCGCGCGGTGCTGCGCGACAAGAATGTCGAGACGATCCTCGTCAACATCTTCGCCGGCATCAACCGTTGCGACTGGGTGGCCGAGGGCGTGATCAAGGCACTGAGAGAAGTCGGCGTGCCGGTGCCGCTCATCGTGCGCCTCTCTGGCACCAACATGGAGGAGGGCCGGCGCATCCTCGCCGAGTCAGGCGAAAACATCATCATCGCGGAAACGCTTGCCGAAGCTGCCGACAAGGCCGTTGGCGCATGGCGTTCCTACACCGCCAGCAAAGCTGTTTGAGGGAGACCCACGACATGTCCATTCTCCTCGACAAGAACACCCGCGTCATCGTCCAGGGCTTTACCGGCAAGATCGGCAGCTTCCATGCCGACGACATGAAGCGCTACGGCACCAACGTGGTCGGCGGCGTCACCCCCGGCAAGGGCGGCCAGACCCACCTAGGCATGCCGGTCTTCAACACGGTGAAGGGCGCCGTGCAGGAAACGGGCGCAGATGCCTCGATTGTGTTCGTGCCGCCACCCTTTGCGGCCGACTCCATCATGGAAGCGGCGGATGCGGGCATCCGGCTCTGCGTCTGCATCACCGACGGCATTCCGTCCCAGGACATGATCAGGGTCAAGCGATACATGAGGCGCTACCGCTTCGAAGATCGCATGACCCTGATCGGGCCGAACTGCGCGGGGATGATCACGCCGGGTGAAGCGCTGATGGGCATCATGCCGGGTTCGATCTACCTGCCCGGCCGCATCGGTATCGTGGGCCGCTCGGGTACGCTCGGTTATGAAGCTGCAAGCCAGATGAAGGCGCTCGGCATCGGGGTTTCGACCTCAGTCGGCATCGGCGGCGACCCGGTCAACGGTTCGTCCTTCAAGGACATGCTCGAGCTGTTCGAGCAAGATCCGAACACGGACGCGGTGCTGATGATCGGCGAGATCGGCGGCCCGCAGGAGGCGGAAGCCGCTCTCTGGGCGCGTGACCACATGAAGAAGCCGCTGGTTGCGTATATCGCAGGGCTTTCGGCCCCGAAGGGCCGCCGCATGGGTCATGCCGGCGCGATCATCTCCGCCTTCGGAGAATCGGCCCAGGAAAAGGTCGAGATCCTGAAGGGTGCGGGCGTCACGATCGTTCCGACCCCGTCATCCTTCGGCGAGACCGTGGTTGAAGTGTTGTCGACCATGAACAAGGCCGCCTGAGTGGCAAAGCCCGGCTCTTGGCGGAGGTGGAGCGCGTGCTTGCCGCGCGCTTCGACACCGTGCTGAATGCGGTCGATCGCCCTGACCGACGCGGAGATCGCATCGGCGCTGAAGGACTTCGACGCCGTCCTTCCGACGGTTAGCGACCGGCTGATGTCGTGGATACGGCAGCCCTCATCCAAGCACTGAAGATGCGGTCAATCGCCGGCGCCGGGCTCGATGTCTATGGGGCGAGCCTTCGATCCCGGAAGGCCAGACGAGGCTCGAGAACGTCATGCTGCTTCCGCATCTCGGCAGCGCGACCAAGGAAACGCGCACCGCCATGGGGATGAAAGTGGTCGAGAATAACTCGGCCTTCTTCGACGGCCGCGATCCTCCGGACAGGATCGCATGAGAGGATGGCCCCCGGCATTTGCTGGGCGAGCCAAGGGTTTAATAGGGAGGACCAAATATGCAGCAGCCTCGACCCAGTCAGATCGATCCGGCAGTCTTCTGGCCGGCTTTGTTCATCATCCTGGGCTTCGTTGCCTGGGGCACGATATTCCCGGACAACCTGTCCTCGATCGCCAAGGTGGTTCTCGACGCAATCATCGATGGCTTCGGCTGGGGCTTCGTCGTCTCGTCAGCCGGCTTCCTGATCTTCGCATTGTTCCTGGCCGTGAGCCGCTTCGGCAAGATTCGGCTTGGCCAGGACGACGAGCGGCCGGAATTCCGCACCGCCTCGTGGATCTGCATGATGTTCAGCGTCGGCATGGGCATCGGGCTCATGTTCTGGGGCGTCGCCGAACCGATCTACCACTTCGCCAGCCCGCCGCACGGGCAGGCGCAGCCGAAGAGCCTGGAAGCGGCTCTCGTGGCGATGAAATATTCCTACTTCCACTGGGCGCTTCACCCCTGGGCCATATATGCCGTGGTAGGCTTGGCGATCGCTTATTTCACCTTCCGGAAGGGCAAGTCGAACCTGATTTCGTCTGCCTTCACGCCGATCCTCGGCGAGGCAGCGAGCGGGCCTATCGGCAAAGCGATCGACGTGCTGGCGATCATCGCGACGCTGTTCGGTACCGCGACGTCGCTCGGCCTTGGCGCGCAGCAGATCAACAGTGGCATGAACTTCCTGTGGGGAACCGGGACCTCCAACACAATCGCGCTGACGATCATCGCCGTAATGACAGTACTGTTCATTCTCTCGGCGGTGTCGGGCGTGGGCAAGGGCATCCAGTTCCTCTCCAACATGAACATGATTATCGCCATGCTCTTGCTGGCGTTTCTGGTCTGCATCGGTCCGACTGTCTTCATCTTCAATACGTTCACGGAATCGCTCGGATCCTATCTCAGCGACCTCGTAACCATGTCATTCCGAACTGCAGCCTTCAGCGACGGCAAGTGGCTCGGCAGCTGGACGATCTTCTACTGGGCTTGGTGGGTTTCCTGGGCGCCTTTCGTCGGCGTGTTCATCGCTCGCATCTCGCGCGGCCGCACGATCCGCGAATTCGTGATTGGCGTTCTGCTCATCCCGAGCGGCGTCACTTTCATCTGGTTCACGATCATGGGCGGCACCGCGCTCCACTCCGAGCTCTTCGGCGCCGGCGGCATCGTCGATGCGGTCAACAACCAGGGCGCGGCTGTCTCGCTCTTTGCTCTACTGGCGCAATATCCATTCACTTGGCTGACGTCGTTGATCGCCATTTTCCTGGTCGCGATCTTCTTCATCTCGGGCGCGGATGCAGGCGCGGTAGTGATGGGCATGCTGTCGTCCAACGGCACGCTCGAGCCGCGCCCCGGCATCGTCGTCCTCTGGGGTGTGCTAGCTGGCGCTTCGGCCTCGGTCCTGCTCGTCATGGGTGGATTGCAGGGCCTGCAGACCGCCTCGATCGTCGCGGCCGCGCCGTTCTTAATCGTAATGGTCGGACTTTGCGTCTCGCTGTGGCATTCGCTCCTCGACGAACTCGAGGAGGGACGGTCGTCACGGCGGGTGCCGGCTTCCCCTACTGCGGCCAATGTCGCCGGACTTGCGCCGGAAGCAGCGAAATAGACCAGCGTGACATTAATGCGCGGCCAATCTCCGGATTGGCCGCTCTTCGGGATCCGGGGTGAGGTCGTCCTGCACCGCCAATAGACCAATGCTAAACCGAGGGCGGGAGATTTTTCTATAACCGGACCGACAGGCACCAACGTGAACGATTTCCGCGCGTTTCTGTTGGGGTAGCGTAGCGAAGTCAACGAGCGCTTCACCCTTGTCCGCCGTCGATCTATGGCAGGCCGTCTAAGGTCCTGAAGATGTCGGCATCGATTGCCGCGGCCTTACCTTGCCGGATGTCAAAGCTTCGTCCAGACCGGACACGTTCACGAGCTCACCGATGAGGCAAGGTCGACTTCTAAAGTCTGCGGGTCTATTTTGCGCATTCCGTCAGCATAACCAACAGCGCTGCTGCATTTCAGCTTGTCGTTTCCGATGCTCGGAATTGTTGGGGCGAGCGGGCGAATCTGCGGCGGAACAATCGGCTGAGATGCGATGCATCGCAGAAGCCGCTTTCGGCAGCAATCAATGCAATTGATTTGTCTGTGTTTGCGAGCAAGTGGCGCGCCAGCAAAAGTCGCATATCGATAAACGCCGCTAATGGCGAGCTTCCGAGTGCTTCCCGGAAATGCCTTTCGAGCCGGCGCTTTCCGACGTTCAAATGTCTTGCGATTTCCGCCACGGGGAGTGGAGTGTCGAGGTTCTGCTGCATCAGCAGCAGCGCTTTCCTGACGAGAGGGTCTCTGGTCTGAAAGTCGAGCGTAAGCCCCGGTTGCGGCGCTCCTCCTTCCTCCGCCCCGCTGATCATCATAATGTTTAGACTCTTCGTCGCTTGCGCTTTACCGATGTGCCTGTCGACGAGGAATGCAGCCAGATGAGCGGTGCTGGCGCCACCCGAGCAAGTAAGGCGATCGCGATCGACCACGAAAATTTGGTCGGACACGGGCTTCATCCCGTCGAACTGCGAGAGGAATTCCTGGTGGTGAAACCAGCTCACGCAGCAGCGATAACCGTCCATCAATCCGGCGCGATGGAGAATGAATGTGCCGGTGCATAGACCAACGAGCGGAACTCCGGCCGCGGCGGCTTTCCGTAAGAATTCGTCTATCTCGTCATCACTGCGAACAACTTCGTCGAGAAGGCCACCGACCACAACGATGTAATCAAATCGCCTCGGATTGCCAAACGGTTCGTGTGGTTGAATTGAAACGCCACAACTCGCGCTGACAGGCCTCATATCGGCGGCAATGACGCTCCACCGGCACTGAATGGGACGGCTGCGGTCCCCTTCGTCCGCAGCGAGGCGCAATACGTCCACGAAGTTGGCAAAGGCGCAGAGCGTGAACCGCCGCAACAGCACAAATCCTACGGAAAGGCGAACATGTTGGTCGCGGCGCTGGCCTATGGGAGAAACCTTGTTTGCAGTCATCCGCGAATGTCTCGTTTCTACCGCCGATATGACGCAATTATTCTTTTCAGATTTTTAGGACACGTCAATATTCGCCGACATGTCGGAGGGCAGACAGTGTGGCCTTGAGGGTGCGAGCTGTTCAGCCAAGGATCGGAGGGATGTCTTCCATGAGAACGGTAAGCGCCGAACCGCGTCTGTTTGTTTTCTATTTGATCCCGGACTTCACAATGCTGGCTTTCTCCTCGGCGGTTGAGGCGCTGAGGATGGCCAACGCCAACCTCGGCTACGAGGCCTATGCCTGGCGGGTGGCGACTGCCGATGGCGGGAAGGTCCGCGCAAGCTGCGGCCTCACGTTAGAAGCAAACAACTCCGTCGCGGTCGAACGCCAGCATCTCGCCACCCTGCAGCGACCGTCCATGGCTCTCGTTTGTGGGGGCAAGCACGTTCATCGACACGCCGACCGCGCAGCTGAGGCATGGTTACGCGAATGTCGGCATCGTGGCCTCGCGGTTGGGAGCCTATGCACAGGTGCCTATATCCTCGCAAAAGCGGGGCTGCTCAATGAGAGAAAATGCGCGATCCACTGGGAAAACATTCCCGGATTTGTCGAGCAGTATCGTGGTGCAAACGTCAACACGGGCATCTACGAAGTTGACGGCAACATATTCACGTGTGCCGGCGGCGCCGCTTCCTTCGACATGATGCTCCACATCATTCAGCGTGATGTCGGCGACGATGTAATCAGCAGCATATGCGAGCTAGCGCTCGTCGATCGTGTGCGTGGCCCGGGTGACCGGCAGCGCCTTCCCTTCGCGCAACGCGTTGGCGTCCAAGATCGGACGGTGATGATGTTGGTGGAGAAGATGGAGCAGACTTTAACGGAGCCGATGCAGATCGATGAACTCACCGCATCCATAGGGCTCTCGCGCCGGCAGATCGAGCGAATCTTTCGCACCGAACTGCGCTGTTCTCCGGCACGCTACTATCTGAAGCTTCGTCTCGAACGCGCCCAGCAACTGTTGGTTCAGACCCCGATACCGATCGTGGAAGTCGCTATCGCGTGCGGCTTCGTGTCGGCTTCCCACTTCTCGAAATGCTACCGCGAAACATATGGCTGCTCCCCGCATGAGACGAGAAACCGCAGCACACTCAGCACGAGGGCCACGGCGCGTTTGCGCGAATGCGCGTCGGCCGCATAGCAGATGACGCAGCAGCAACCGGTAAACGCTCCAACCTCCATCGGCCATCATACCCGGTGTCGAGTATTCGAGCCCGGTGGAAGCTGTGCCTCGCCCTTTGAAACAAGGTTTGTCGTTTCGGGAGGTCTCTAGCCGAAGGCGTCGTAGCAGAACGCCGCGAAGCGCCCCATGTGACTGAAGCCCCCACGCCTGCGCGACCTCGGAAATCGCTAACGTGTCCCCGTCATTGGAGTCGTGGCGATCCGCTCGGATATTCGAGGCAAGATGTGGATCAATAAGGAGTCCGGGACGGCGCTCCAAGTTCATTTTGATGCGATGGAACCGAACCTAATCCCAGGATAGCTGATCCTTGGGTAGCCGGCCGCTCGGATCATTCACCTCCACTTTGTGCGGCAGGTCCTGTCCCCATTTCCAGAGAATTAAGTTTCGATCATCTTCTTCGGCGCCGGGTGCGAAGCTAGGCGCCAAGATACCCGCCGTTCCCCGCGCGACCAGGCGATCATAAATTGCCCATGACGCGGGTCTCCTCCCTTCGGCAAGGGCAGTCGCCCAGCTACATGCCATTTCCTCCACCGAGACGGAATTTGCGACTCGCCCAGTCTCAGAAGCAAGATCCAAGACGTCTTCGCAATCGACGTCATAGGAACAAAGTACACACGGGTCGATGCGATGCGCAAATCCCTGGTTGGCTTCCTTGACTGCCGTCATGACGCTGAGCGCCAAGTAGAGGGTCGGCACGCCTTTTGGATTGAAGCGCGCGCCCCTTATAGCGGCGCCATCTCCTGAGACCGGTTTGAAAGCCCAGCGTGGGTCATGTGCGCGATAGCAGCTCCCCACAAACCTCAAGCGAAGCCCCCGAGGGCCATATGATCGAGGTAGTCGCGTACAGCTGCAGCCTTACCATCCTTTACGAGCGCCTCTGCCGTGCGTCCCCCAAAGGCTGGTAGCGGTTGGGCACGGTACCAGGCCATTGCCTGCTCCTTGCCGCCAGCCCAATCGGAGACACGGCTGATAATCTCCAGCATTTCTCGAAGGCGGCTCTGCGTTCTCGCGCCTTGGCTGCGCCCGCTTCGATACAGCGTTTCGCGCGACAACCCCGCAGTCTCGGCTAGCTGGCTCTTTGACATACCGAAGCCGTTTGCGACGCGTTCAACTGCGATCTTGCCAGCCCGATCCATATAAGACAGGACCAAGGGACCGCTGTGCTCGGAAGCTTTCAAAACCTGAATCATGCTCGATCCGCCATATACAACAACCAATTTACTGTGCAAAATATATGGCACTTCCGGCACCTTTGCAAGCTTCCCGACAACAGCGGCTCATAGGTGGCGATCGCCTGCTGCGTCGGATTGCCTTCGTGCTGATAGCGAGTGTTGACGTAGCGGCCTGAGCCCGAATGCGAATAAGCGAAGGCCGCAAACCAAGACCTAACCCTCGTCGCGACGAATCGGGCCGGCCGGGTTGCCGCCGGTGAAGTGCGACTTGCGTTTGTGCGCTAGAAGCAGTCGTCATCACGTTCCTAAATGGCAGTGATGCCACTTCCGGCCCAGCGGCCTTAGCCCGATCCAGTTATCTTGCACCGTACGTCGGGCGATCCCGAGCACCACGGCAATCTCGCGTACGCTTGTCCCGCCGGCAGAGAGCCGCAGCATCTGTCGTATGTGTCGCATGGTCAGCCTTCTCTTTGACGGCATGAAATTCCCCTCGTGGATACAGAGGAGCTTCATGCCAAGGTTGCCCTCCCCAATGACGGTTCAAAAACGTCTATTACGCCAATGATTTAACCCGTCCGGGCGCCAACAGCGAATTCCACGTGGTAAATGCCGCGATCGTCGGTCATCGACCGATGTCGCTATCCGCCGCTGAAACTGCCGCGGCTCCCCCTGACGCTGACCGCCTGGGAGGCGCTCTTCGAGCGGCTGGGTTTACAGATCGCTGGTCCACCAATCGATCGTACTATTCTAATTGTCGGCGGCGCCGGTGGGGTTGGATCAGTCGCCATCCAGCTTGCTCACCTCGTCCCCGGCCTGACCGTCATCGCCACCGCCTCGCGAGCACAATCGCGCGGCTGGTGCGAACGGCTCGGCGCCCATGCGGTCATAGATCATTTCTCTGATATGGCCGCTCAACTGGCGTCGTTAGGGAGGGCGTCACCGGATTTGATACTGCTTCTCAATGATCCGGATCGACATTATCCGGCACTTGCGGAGATTCTGGCGCCTCAGGGCAAGATCTGCTCGATCGTTCCCTTCGAACAGCCTCCAGACATGAACCTGATCATGCGCAAAAGTGCGAGTTTCATGTGGGAGTTCATGTTTACGAAGCCAATGTTCGCCAAGCCTTGCAGAATGCCTTGCGTTTATCGCGCACTTGAGAACTGCGCTCGCCAAAAGCCTGTGCAGTTGCCTCGCACTGTCTTGTCGCTTGGCGACACGCGATAACCGAGCTTGGTCCCTTGTTCAGCCGTCGCTTTCGCGTGAAAGAAATCCGTTCAATCGCCGCAGCAGGAGCTGCGGGGATTCGAGTTGAAGTAAGTGACCAACGCCCGGCAAGGGTTCGAATGATGCTTGCGGGATCAGCGCATGAAGGGCTTTGCCTCGCTCCAGCGGGATCCACGGATCCTTCTCGCCCCAGATGATCTTGACCGGGCAGCGGATGTCCCCGAACGCCGGCTCGACTTCGGCAGTGTATTGCTCATCGGCTTGCGCGAATTGCCGATAAAAACTTACTCGTCCCTCCTCGGAGAGCCACGGCTCAACGAGCTTATCGAAATCTGCAGGATCGATGTCGTTGACGATCGCTCCCTTGATGTAGGCGGCAACGACCGCCTTGTGGATATGCGGTGGGAGACCCAGAAAGGCTTCCAGGTGGCGACCAACATGATCGAAGAATTCCGAGCCCCACGGGCGCATCGCAACGACATTCATCAGAATATACCGTTCGAAATCGCAGCCATGCAGTAGATGCGCGCGCAGCGTCGCCGCTCCGCCCATATCGTGGGCAATGACGATCGGCTGTTCAAGGCCCCAATGCGCAAGCATTTCGGCAAACACCTCTCCTTGCACGTCGAGCGACGTACGCTGCTCCGCGTCTTTGGCAGATTGCCCGTATCCCGGCATATCGTACCAATGGACGCGATATCGCTCTGCAAGATCCGGAGTGATCCGGTGCCAAGAGAACGAGGACCACGGCCAACCATGAGCCAGCACGAGCGCAGGCCCGCTCCCAACTCGACCCGCTGCCACCTTGCCCGCACATGTTTGCACGGTCTCATCGAGTTTCCATGACATTCAACATTCTCCACGGGTTGTCCGGACAGAGTCGCGCATGCAGACGAACTGGTTCTCATCTTATACTCGCCCTGGTCTCCGGCTTGTTTTTCTACTGTTCGGAAAAAACCTGGTTTGCTAACGCCATGGCTGACTGAACGCGGCTGAAGCCAGCACAGGGGAGCATGTGGAGTATGGCTTCGGTCACCTCTCGCCTTGTCGCTCCGGTGCTCAGCGCGCCTTCGACGTGAACCGGAGCAATGCGTACGTTCAGTTCCGCACAATACATTATGCGATCTTAAACAAACCGAGAACGCTCGCCGAAGTCCAGTTCGCGCTTCAACGGCCGCCGGATGACTACCGCTCAGCGGCGCGCCTTTCGACCCAAAGCGTCATGCCGCTACAAAATGGCGCGAAACCCGGCGCTGATAGTAATTTGACCGTGAGCGCGGTCGGCCGAAGGATTAATATGGACCAAAGAGCGAATGCCTTCCCTTGACGGATCCGGCACAGGAGGTCTGTCCATGTCCACGAGCAATGTCGACCGCCCACTGCAGCCGGGCGACCGGGCCCCGAACATTGTACTCGATGCGATCTCTCGCGAGGGGAAGATCGCCCTTGATGATTTTCGCGGCCGCAGCCCGTTGTTGATCGGTCTGTTTCGAGGCCTGCATTGCCCGTTCTGCCGGCGCCATGTTGCGGCAATGGCGCAGCTCAACCCGGCCCTGCGCGAGAAAGGCGTCCAATCTCTGGCGGTGGTAAACACCCCGGTTGAACGCGCCCGACTCTATTTCCGTTACCATCCGATCCCCGGTCTTCTTGCTGCATCCGACCCGGTAAGGGCTTCGCACCGCGCCTTCGGCTTGCCCGAAGTCGGGACGGATGCCGTCATGGCAATTTTGATCGATCTTCCAGGCGAGCTGCCCGAGCCAATGGGTGTGATCGAAATGGACGAGTTTCTTAACAAGAAGGAAGGATATGAAGTCACGGAAGCCGATCAGCAGATGATGACTTCCGACCAGGAGCAGCTTGTCGGCCAGTTCCTCATCGACCGGGAGGGCATCGTCCGCTGGACTTTCACTGAAGTTCTGGAGAGTGGGCTCCAAACGTTCAAGACACCGAATCCTGAGGAATTGATGTCAGCAGCTTCCCAGGTTGCACATTAGTAGACTGCCGAAGAACTCACTTGAAACCACTGGTGCAACAGAGCGGCGGCTCTTCAGGCTTTGACATGTCCAACCCGACACGAATTGCTTAGACCTGATTGGCAAACACCAGAGACCCGCTTCAGTACGCCTGAAAGCTGAACGAAGGGCCCCGCAATCCTGCGCCGCCTCCACGAGGTCCGGTGCGGTCACCAGCTCGAACCCGACGATGACAGAGAGCCGGTTTCTCTGACCTTGGCCGCGTATTCGGGATGGGCCGTAATCCCGGTTCCGATCGCCGTCGCGCCCAGATTGATCTCGCGGATCAACTGCACCGCTTCAGAGAGACGTGCCTCGTCTTCCGACAGCATGAGCGCGTATGTTCCGAACTCCTGGCCTAGGGTCATGGGAACCGCATCCTGCAACTGAGTGCGCCCCATCTTCAGTACACGGGCGAGCTCTGTGGCCTTGTCGGCGAAGGCGATGCGCAGCACATGGCCGCGATCAGCCGGGCGATGCCGACCCAGGCTGCCAGCTTGAGAGCCGTCGGATAGACTCGTTCGTAGATTGACCGAGGTTCACATGCTCGTTCGGATGCAGATGCGCGCAGTCGCCGCGCGCATGTCCGAGGATCTCCAGCGCCCTGTTGGCGATGACCTCGTTGGCATTCATGTTGGTGGAAGTGCCGGCACCGCCTGGATGAGGTCGACGACGAACTGGTCATGCAGCGCACCGGAGCGGATTTCTTGGGAGGCCTGGACGATCGCCTCTCCCTGCCTGGGATCGAGGAGACCCAGATCCATGTTCGCCTGGGCGGCGGCTTCCTTGATCGCTGCCAGTGCCGCGATGAGGTCTGGCGCGTCGGAAAGGCGTTGCCCCGAGATCGGGAAGTTTTCCACGGCGCGCGGGGTATGAACGCCGTAGTAGGCTTCGATCGGAACCGGAAGATCTCCGATCAGGTCGTGCTCGATACGGACATTGGTAGACAGGATCATCAGGGCACCTTGGGAGATCGGCAGGACCGCAGTCCTTCCATTGCTTCAACGCAGACGCCGGGGTTTTGCGTCCGCGGGGATCAGCGGAACGTAACTCTCGCCTCCCAGTTGCTTGCGATGCTCGGTCCTAGCAGCCGCGATCAGTTCCGAGTCCGTGAGTGCCCGGACCGCAGATGCCGCGAGGACCTTGCCAGCCTGCAGCATTCCCTTGTGGGCGTAGCCGGAAGTTCCCTGAGCCACGATCTGCCAGGTGTGCGGCGGGGTGCCATAGGCTGCGGTCGCCATATAGACCTGTCCGGTCGGAACGAGCCAGCTCACGTCGCCCACATCGGTCGAGCCATGCAGGAACGTCGGCTTTTCTTCGAAAGCATTCAGCTCTTCCGACAAGATCTTTCCGCGCTTGGCAATCCTCGCCTGCACCTCGGCCGAGAAGGTCTGCTGAATGCTTCCGGCAAAATCCTTCTCGCTGTTTGAGAAGCTTGCCACGCCGAGCTTCTCGAACTCCTCGTGCATCATCCGGGCAAGCGTGACGTTCGGCACCAGATCGGCCGAAGCCGCATCGAAGGTAATTTCCAGTTCGGTGCCTGTCATCTGCGCGGCACCGCCAGCGACGTTCTTCACCCTTTCGGTGATTTCGCGGACCTGATCCATTCGGGGCGCTCGGACCTTGTAAAGTACCTGGGCCTGGGATTGCACCACATTCGGCGCGCGACCGCCGGCGTCGGTGATCGCATAGTGAATGCGACCATCCTGGATGATGTGCTCGCGGAGATAGTTGCAACCGACGTTCGTCAGTTCGACCGCATCCAGCGCCGAACGCCCCAAATGCGGCTCGAATCCGGCGTGTGCGCTTGTGCCCCGAAAGGTGAAGTAGAGCTGGTTGGTGGCCAACATGCGCGCATTGTAGGCCAGGTTCTCGTCCCATGGATGCCAAGTGAAGGCCACGTCGACGTCGGAAAACAAACCTTCCCGCGCCATGTAGGCCTTACCGCCGCCACCTTCCTCCGCCGGGCAGCCATAATAACGAATCGTACCTTTTAGCCCCAATTCGTCTTTGCACGCTTTCAGCGCCAGCACTGCCGCCAAAGAGCCGGTGCCAAGAAGGTTATGACCGCAGCCATGGCCGTTCCCGCCCTGTGTGATCGGATCGTGACTGGCAACACCACCCTTCTGACTAAGTCCCGTCAAAGCGTCGAACTCGCCCAAGATTGCGACGACAGGATGCTCCTCGCCGTAGCTGGCGACGAAGGCGGTTTCGATGTTGCCGGCGTTGCGGGTGACGGCGAAACCGGCCTTTTCCAGTTCGTCCGCGAGAAGAGCCGCAGACTTCGTCTCCTCGTAGCGGATCTCGGCGAAGGACCAGATTGCGTCAGACACGGATTTCAGATTGTCTGCGTGCGCTGCGACGGCACGTTCGATGATGTCGATATAGGTCATGGTTTACCTTCAGGCGGTCTGTTCGACGGTCTTCTTGCCGTTAATTGCGGGGAACGTGGTGGCGATGCCGCAGACGACGACCGCGCACCCGACGAGGACCGAAAACGCGATGCCGTAGTTCTGCCCAGTCGCCGAGAGCACCGCCCCGATGAGCATTGGTGATATGAACGAACCGAGCTGCGCCAGCGAGTTGATGAGGCCCGTCGCCGTACCAACGGAATTCTGCGGGAAATGCTTCATGATGCTGACGAACACGCTGATCGAGATCGCATTCAGGAAGACGTTCGACACCGACAGGTAGGCAAAAGCGAGTGGGATCGATTCTGCATTGGCCATCAGGTAGATGAAGATCGCCGCCACGGTCGAGCCGATGCAGATCAAATACTTCTCTTTCTGATGGAAGATGCGGTCGAGCAGCCAGCCGCAGCTGAGGAACGATATGAACCCGAGTGCAGGCGGGATCATGGAATACGCGCCCATCTCGACCATGCTCATGCCCTTAACCTTGACCCAATAGGAAGGCAGCCAGGATTGCAGGCCCCAGAAGACGATGTTAGTGAAGAAGTAGACGGTCGTGATCTTCCAAGTCAGCGAATTCTTCAGCAACGCGCTGACGCGCTTTTTTTCTGAAATCTTCTCACCCTTATGCTTCACGACCTGCACTTCGGAGGCCGGCTTCATGATGAAGTATAGCGCGACGGAGAGAACAAGGCCCACGACCCCCAGCACGAAGAACATGATGCGCCAGCTATGGGCGGCGATCAGCGCGGTAATCACGATCGAGCCGACGGCGAAGCCTACCGAAGCACCCGACTGCAGCACCGATTTGGCGCGAGCCATCTGGGATTTCTCGAAGTGCTCGGTAATGGCGACAGATCCACCAGCGGGAAACACCGCTTCGCCAGCTCCGGTGGCGGCGCGAGCAGCCGCCAGTCCAATGGCGTTGGTGACGGCCCCCGACACCGCCGTGCCCAGAGACCAGACGGCGACAGCCGAGCTCAGGACCCTGCGCGAGCCGAAATGGTCTACCAGATAGCCACCGATCAACTGCGTCATCGAATACGCCAGGAAGAACGCGCTGATGATCATGCCCTGGTGGTCGGAGCTCAGGCCGAACTCTTCGCTGATCGGAATGATCGCGATATTGATGGCAGTCTTGTCAATGAAGCCGACGACCCAGCAGACGAACAGCATTCCTATGATGACGTGGCGGCGCTTTATACTCGAGAGCATGGCGATGGTTCCCCTTTTCTTAACCTTTAGGCTTTTTGTGACATCGCGCTGAAAAATTTCTATGTTGAAATACACACTCAAACCCGAAATAATATGTGCCTTCCTCTAGGGAACGCCGCATTGAAGATTGACCTCCTCTCACATCCGGGCCTTCGTGAGCTGGCTCAGTCGCAGGCTTTGCACCTGCAGGATGTCGATGCCGACGCCGACTTTGCGCCCTCCTCGCTCGTGAACTCCGTCGAGTGCGTCGGCGGGATCCTTCATCTCTGCGTCGACCATTCGCACTACACGGGAAAGCGGACGAAGTTCGAGATCGGCGGCAAGGATGCGGAAAAAACGGCATCCCAGATCATCACAGCAGCCCAGGAAACGGTAATTCAGCTTCAGGCCAAGACCCTTGGAATGCTGGCGTCGGTGAACTCGGCAGTCATCAACTCGCTGGACGACAACGAGATCGTTCATAGCGTTCTCCGCGAGGTGATGAATGTTCTTCCCCATTCTGATGCCGGGGTCTTTCGATTGTACGACGAGGAAAGCGGCTTCCTCATCCCTGTCTCGCATGAGGGCCTGCCGGAGGACTACACAGACTATCGGCTCCAGCCGAACGAATCCGTCTCAGGCGAAGTCTACACAACGGGGCTGCCGGCCATCCACAATGGCAGGCAGAACATCATCGACGCTCATCGAGTCATGCGCCCCGAGAGCCAGTCCTTCATGGAGAGGTCTCAGATCGCAAACGCACTGCTCTGCGTCCCTGTCATGGCGGAGGGAAAGCGGATGGGCACACTGACGACACTGTGTTTCTCTCCAGACGGAGCGTTCTCTGTCTTTGACCGGATGGTTCTCGAATCCCTCGCAGCGCAGATCGCGGTCGCCTACCAGCGCTCGCTCGCGTACAAGAACGCCATCGCCACCTCGGATCGGCTCGAAAAGATGCGGAGTAATCTCGCGCGCAAGAATGCCGAACTCGACCGCGCCGTCGAGCTGCACGAGACGCTCCTGCGCATCTTTTCCACCAGCGAGGGCCTGACGGAGCAACTCCGCGCCGTGTCCGACCTGTTCCATGTCGAGTTCCGTTTCGAGAACGTGCTGGGCCTCGACTATCGATCTGAAGCATGGATCGACGAGCACGAGGCACTGCACCAAAGCGTGGAAGTGGCCGAGGTGCCCATCGGCCAGTTCCACTTTCATGGACGCGAGGATCAGAGCTTCCACCGCGCCCTGTTCGGAACCCTGGCTGCATTTGTCGCGCTCAACTTTGTGCGGGACATGTCGCGGATGGACGTGCTGAACGCGCGCAGGAAGGCGCATTTCGACGCTCTGACTGCCGGAGTGGTCTCCGATGGACGAAGGAACCATTTTAGTTTCAGACCTGATCGCTTCAACCAAATCTTCATCGCGAAGGTCCCTGCCGTGGAATCGGACAACTCACGCTTTTCCCTCCATCGGATGCAATCGGATCTACTTAGCGCGGCAACGTCAGCGAACGCGCTCGTTTTCCACCATGACGATCGGATCGTCATGCTTTTCTCTGCGTCCACCACCGCAGCGTTGGAGCGCAATCTCCGCGTGGTTTCAGACATGGCAACCCAGCTGTCGATCTGCATTGGAGCGAGCGAGATCTATGATGGGACCGAACTCCATCTCACCTCACGTGATCAAGCCATCAAGGCAGCCGAGGCACTGTCGCGTCGCGGCCGTTCCGGACTACTGCGTCATCGCGAAATGGGGCTCGAACTTTTGCTGGAGGGGCGCGAGCGCGAGGAAATCCTTGGGTTTACCCGTCAGATATTAGCGCCACTTCTTCAGGATCCACGGCATCGTGTCCTTCATCAAACCCTCGCACATTACGTGATCGAAGGAAAATCAGTGGCCCGCACAGCTCAGGCTCTCAACATTCACCCCAACACACTCTACCAGCGTCTTGCGAGGATTGAGGCGCTGACTGGCCGCCGCATTGCTGATGCAAGCGATTTCACATTATTGAGCTTAGCTAGCCAGCTTCACGCGGAATATTCCGGCCAAGCAAACTCCTGACATCACATTTCGGCGGCGCGAAAAAATTCAACGCCTTCAGTGGATTCGAACCGCGGGCCTACAATCTTTCAAAGCCCCATGGCTGCGGAAGCGCTCGCATTCAATGATTATCCGGCTCCTGCATCCACTGCGGAATGTCTCGTTTGGCGTAAAGCACACGCCATACGTCTACATGATCTGGCCGGTCACGATAAAAGATTAGATAGGCATATCGCTTCAGCGAAACGCTCCGCAGGTCAGGTAATCCCAACTCATATGCATATCGCAATGATCCGGCCTCCGGATGGCTTGCGATCAGATGATAAGCAGCTTGAAGAGCGTCGATAAAGCCGAGCGCGACCTCTGTTCCAGCTTCGCGGGCATAGTAATCGACGGCTGCCTGGATATCACTGCGAGCCAGCTCTCGGGGAACAATCGCTTTTTTATTCACTTACTGTGCCGGCCACGCGCTCGTTCGCGCAGACTGCTGAAATAATGCTCATCGACCGGTTCGGTCTGCGCGGACGATGCTCCGTCAAGCAAAAGCCTGCGCAAAATAAGCCGGTCCTGATCTCGACGGATCAGTTCGCGGATATACTCGCTGCTCGTCCCATAGCCCCGCCCCGCAACCTGCTCATCGACGAAGCTCTTCAAATGGTCCGGTAGAGAAATGTTCATCGTGCCCATACGAAAGACCATAGCGGCAATGGCAAAAATTGGCAAGAACGAACCGCTTTCCTTCCAGCTACGACGCCGCCGTCGGGAAAATAGGAAGCGGTGGTGGCGCAGGTTCCCGACAATACAATTGATAACGCAAAGGACGAGCATGTCCGCCAGCGCGCCTACGAGATCTGGGAGCGCGAAGGCCGGCTTCACGGCGATCCCGAACGCCACTGGAACCAGGCGACTAAAGAGCTTGAAGATGAAGGCCGCGGAGGCAGCTCCCACTCAGAATAGCTCGGAAAATGGCTCCACCAGGAGCCGCCGGAAAGCCGCCAGTGAGCTCAGGCAGGATGGGGAGCCGGTCTTAGAACATAGCCTGGATCACAAAGGGGGAGGAACACTGATCTCGGTGCCTCCGCGGCCTCCAGTCCATCACACCCAACCTTGCCACAAAGCGTGAGCTCGCCACACGATGCTGAACTGTGGGGTAAATGCGCCCTGCGGCACCCGAAGCATGAAGGGTGCTTACCTCGGCATTTCACTATAAGGCAGCGACGCCTCACTACATCCCGGCATGGAACGAGCTTACATTGACTTTTTGCGCCAGGTCAGCGTGGCGCGTTCCAGCCGCTGAGCGGGAATTATCGGGCGATGCAACGGGTGGAAAGCCGTCCTGCGCTTCCTCAAACAGAAAATGGGGCTTGATACATGGTCAATATGATGCGCAGCGGCTTGAATGCGATAGGATGGTATCTGTGCGACGTTCATGCTTCGCAAACGAGCGGGCTATCGTCGGTGTATGATTGCGACCATGAACAGGCGTGCCCATGGCGAAACAACCAATAAAAAGAGATGACCACAGGGGGCACTCCTCGAGAGCGAGAGGAGAGCGCGTCGACGAGACGAAAGTCGCCGATCCCACTGCCGCCACGGCTATTCCTGTCGTTGGCATCGGAGCCTCGGCAGGCGGCATTGAGGCGCTGGGCAGCTTCTTCGATGCCATGCCGACCGACAGCGGCTGCGCCTTCGTCGTGGTGCTGCATCTCGATCCGAAACGGGAAAGCGAGATGGCCCGCATCCTGAGCGGGCGAACCACAATGCCAGTGGCGCAGGTCGAGGACGGAATGGCGCTCGCGCCCAATCATGTCTTTGTCATCGCTCCTGACACGGATCTCAGATTGGTGGACGGCGGGTTGAAGGTGTCGAGACCGTCGGAACCTCGCGGTCAGCGGCATCCGGTCGATTGTTTGTTTGCCTCGATCGCGGCGGAACAGCGCGAGCGCTCGGTCGCCATCGTGCTCTCTGGGACGGGGAGCGACGGCACCGATGGTTTGAAGGAGATAAGGGCCGAAGGCGGCATGAGCCTGGTGCAAGCGCCGGAGACGGCCAAGTTCGACGGAATGCCGAGGAGCGCGATTTCGGCGGGTCTTGCCGATCACGTGCTCGCTGCGGAAAAGATGCCAGAGACCCTGCTTGCCTATATCCATCATGGCTACGTCTCTGCCCCTTCCGAGGTCGAGCCCACGTTTCCGAAGGGCCAAGTGACTATCGAACAGGTTCTGGAGGTCCTGCGCGCTCGCGGCGGACACGATTTCGGCAGTTACAAGCGCAACACGCTCACACGGCGCATCCACCGTCGCATGGGGCTCAGGAACATCGAGACGCTCGCCGACTACCTGAGCGACTTGCGGATCAATCCGGAAGAAGTTGCCACTTTAGTCGCCGATCTGATGATCAGTGTCACCGGATTCTTCCGCGATCCCGAGGCATGGAAGTCGCTTGGCGAGCTTGTGATCGCGCCTCTCGTCGCTGAGCGCGAGAGCGGCGGATCGGTTCGGGTCTGGGTTCCGGCATGCGCCACGGGAGAGGAAGCCTATTCCGTCGCGATGCTGATAACAGAGCACGCCGAAGCCGCCGGAAAGCGCTTCGACCTGAAGGTGTTCGCTACCGATGCGCAGGAGGACAATCTGCGCAAGGCGCGCGACGGCATCTATCCGGGGGCCGCGCTAGCCGGCTGTCCGCCCGAAGGGGTCAGACGTTTTTTCGAAAAGCTCGACGGCTCGTACCAGGTCAGCAAGGAACTCCGCGACATGGTGGTGTTCGCACCGCAGAACCTACTGCGTGATCCGCCGTTCTCGCGGCTGGACATCGTTTCGTGCCGCAATTTTCTGATCTATCTGGAGCCTGAGGCGCAGCAGCGCATTATTGCCCAGTGCCATTTCGCCCTGCGTCCGGATGGCCATCTGTTTCTCGGCAATGCCGAGACGATCGGGCGGCACGACGATCTCTTCGAAACGGTTTCGAAAAAATGGCGAATATACCGCCGGGTCGGGCCCACCCGGCACGACCTCATCGATTACCGGCCGCCGCGCGGATCAGCCGGAACGGGAGTAGCTGGCGAGCTGCCGCCTATTCCAAGGGAAGCATCGTCCGCGCCTGTCGCCGACATCGCGCGCCGCGCCTTGCTGGAGCGCTACGCCCCTGCCTCGGTGTTGATCGATTACAAGGGCCGCGTCGTTTATTTCCACGGAACGACGCGCGACTATCTGGAGCAGCCATCGGGCGAGCCGACCAGGGATCTGCTTGCGATGGCGCGCGACGGGCTGGCCCTCAAACTCCGCGGTGCGATACGCGAAGCCTCGAAAGGCGACAAAAGCGTCACTGTCCATGGCCGCGTGCATCGGAGCGAATCGTCGCTGGACGTCGCCATGACGGTGATACCGCTGCCCGCCTCGCCGCAAGGCGGCAAACTCGCACTCGTAAGCTTCGCGCCGGGAACGCCGACTAACGAGTCCACCAGCCAGCAGGCTGTTCGCGAGCAGGCGGGGGAAGCGACCTCCGGCGAGCGAGCGCTTCAGGAAGAACTGGTTTCGATGCGGGCCGAGTTGCGCAATACCATCGAGCATCTGGAGACCGCCAACGAGGAGTTGAAGGCTTCGAACGAGGAAGCGACCTCGATGAACGAGGAGCTTCAGTCCACCAATGAGGAACTGGAAACCTCCAAGGAGGAGTTGCAGTCCTTCAACGAGGAGCTGAACACCGTCAACAGCCAGCTTCAGCACAAGATTGCGGAACTGGAACGAACCACCAATGACCTCAACAATCTGCTGGCGGGATCTGAGACTGCGACGCTGTTCCTGGACAGCAAGCTCGCGATCAACTGGTTCGCACCGGCGACGAAGGAACTTTTCGATCTTGTCACGTCGGACATCGGCCGCCCGATCGCCCACTTCGCGCGGAAATTCTCCGACGAGAACCTGCTGTCGGATGCCGAGACCGTGCTCAAGAAACTCACCACAATCGAGGCCGAGGTCCCCAGCGATGCGGGACGCTGGTACCTGCGGCGGATGCTCCCCTACCGCACGCACGACAATCACATAGCTGGCGTCGTTGTCACCTTCAGCGACATCACCGAACGGAGGGCGGCCGCCCAGGCGATCGATGAGGCGAGGGTCTACGCCGAGGCCATTGTCGCGACGGTGCGTCAGCCGTTGCTCGTCCTCGACCCCGAACTGCGCGTCCAATCGGCCAATCCGGCGTTCTATGAGCTGTTCAGGGTTACAGCCAAGGAAACCGAGGGCAGGCTGCTGTACGATCTTGGCAACGGACAGTGGGACATTCCCGTCCTGCGGACGCTCCTCGACGACGTGCTGTCGAAAAGCCAGGAAGTCGCGGGCTACGAGGTCGAGCACGAATTCCGTGACATCGGACGTCGCTGTATGCTGCTCAATGCCCGCAAACTCCCCAAGGGGGGCGGTCGGGACGAACTGATCCTGCTCGCCATCGAGGACATATCCGAGCGCAGGGAAGGAGAAATTGCCGTTCGTGCCAGCGAGCAGCGTCTGAAGGATCTTATCGAGGCACTGCCAGGCGCGGTCTATACGACCGATGCGGAAGGTCGCATCACCTCTTACAACCCCGCTGCCGCCGCGTTGTGGGGCCATAATCCGGAACTGGGCACGGATGAGTGGTGCGGCTCTTGGCGCATATATCGACCAGACGGCACACCGTTGCCGCATGACGAATCTCCGATGGCGATTGCCCTGAAAGAGAACAGGCAGATACAGGGTGCGGAAGCCGTTGCTGAACGGCCTGACGGCGTCCGTGTGCCGTTCCTTGCCTACCCCACCCCGTTGCGCGATGCCTCGGGCAAAGTTATCGGGGCGGTCAACATGCTGGTTGACATCGCCGAGCGAAAGCGGGCCGAAGCGCTTGCGGAACGCCTCGCCGCAATTGTCGAATCCTCCGACGACGCGATCATCAGCAAAACGCTCGACGGCACCATAACGAGCTGGAACGATGGAGCGGAGCGATTGTTCGGCTATGGGTCTGACGAGATCATAGGTAAATCCATCATGACCTTGGTGCCTCCGGATCGCCGAGACGAAGAGATGGACATCCTCGACCGGATTCGCAGAGGCGAGCACATTCAGCACTACGAAACGCTCCGCCAACGCAAGGATCGAAGTTTGGTCTGGGTTTCTTTGACCATATCCCCGCTGAAGGACGCCGCAGGCAAGGTCGTCGGCGCGTCCAAGATCGCGCGAGACATGACAGAGCGCCAGCATGCCGACGAGCACCGTAAAACGCTGATGGACGAACTCAACCACCGCGTCAAGAACACGATGGCCGTCATCCAGTCCATCGCTTCCCAGACGCTTGGCCACGCATCGACGCTGGACGAGGCGCGTGAGGCATTTGGCTCACGGCTGATCAACCTGGCGAAGGCGCATGACGTGCTAACGCGGGAAAGCTGGCAGAGCGCGAATCTGGTTGAAATTGTCTCCGATACGGTCAAGCCGCATGCAGGCGGAAGAAACCGCTTCCGGATCGAGGGTCCCGGCATCCGGCTTTCCCCGAGCGCGGCTCTGGCGATCGCCATGGCCCTGCACGAACTCGGCACCAATGCCGCGAAATATGGCGCGCTATCCAATGGAAACGGTCAGGTCGTGATCGTGTGGCAAATAGAAGGTGACAACGCCGACCGCCGGCTCGTCCTGCATTGGCAAGAGAGCGGCGGGCCTCCCGTCGCCAAGCCGAAGCGCAAGGGTTTCGGTTCGCGCCTGATCGAGCGTGCTCTGGCATCGGAACTCGGCGGCGAGGTGCGCGTTGAGTACGAGTCCTCCGGCCTTGAGTGCACGATCATCGCGCCCCTACCCGCTGGGCAAGAGCTTCTAGGAGGACAACGTGGCCAGAGAAGCGAGGCGGGTGCTGATCGTCGAGGATGAAGTCCTCGTCGCCATGCTTCTTGAGGATCTTCTGTCGGAAATGGGACACCGCGTGGTCGCATGTGTTGCCCGGGTCGATGAGGCGATGAAGTTCGCCGACCAAGCGGAAATCGACTTCGCAATTCTCGACATCAACCTGGACGGCGTAAAGTCGTTTCCGGTGGCCGCAATCCTACGCCAACGCGGGATACCCTTCGTGTTCGCCACCGGGTACGGCACCGCAGGCCTTGCGAACGAGTTTAGCAACGAACTCGCTTTGCAAAAGCCGTATGATCCCGGCGAGCTAGAACGGGCAATCGCGCAGGTCTGCGCCGCGGGTTAGCGGTTGACCGAGTCCGGCTCGTCTGTCGCCCTCGGATCCATCACTTCCGGCGTGATCCAATCCTTTGGTCCTTCGCCTTGAGGAGATTCGAACCGGCCCACCAATCTCTCAAAGTCCCACAGCTGCGGAAACGTTCGGATTCAATGACTATCCGGCTCCTGCATCCACTGCGGAATGTCGCGTTTGGCGTGAAGCACACGCCATACGTCGACATGATCTGGCCGGTCACGATAAAAGATTAGATAGGCATATCGCTTCAGCGAAAGGCTCCGCAGGTCAGGTAATCCCAACTCATATGGATGCCGCAATGATCCGGCCTCGGGATGGCTTGCGATCAGATCATAGGCAGCTTGAAGAGCGTCGATGAAGCCGAAAGCGACCTCTGCTCCAGCTTCGCGGGCATAGTAATCGACGGCTGCCTCGATATCACCGCGAGCCAGCTCTCGGGGGACAATCGTTTTGCTGTTCACTTGCTGTGCCGATCACGCGCTCGATCACGCAGACTGCTGAAATAATGCTCATCAACCGGTCGGTCTGTGCGGACGATTCGACCTCGTGACCCGGGCGAACGCGATATCTTCCCCAGGCAAATAGAAAAGCACTTCGACCCCTGCTCACCGCCTATTCCGGAACGGAGCTGCTCCCGGCAAAGGAAAGGATCGCCGCATCGGCGATTCCGGCAAATCGGGCGCTTGGACCTTCCGAGCCACTGCTTTGCTGGTTCAGCCGCGCACCTTCGATCAAAAGCAGCAGCGTGTCGCAAAGCAACTCCGCATTCGCGACACCCGCATTGCGGCAAAGCTCCACGACGTGATCGCGCTGCGCATCCTTGAACCTCTTAATAACGGAGCGTGCAGGATGATCCTCATCGGTCAGTTGGACCGCAGCGCTCATCAGTTCGCAATTGCAGTCGTTAGCGCCGAGATGATCAGCGATCCGGCGAACCCAGGCCCTGAGCTGCGCCAAACCATCGCCGGGATGCGCGTCCTCGAGTTCCCGCCAGTAATTATCCATCTCCATCCCCGCCCGCCGGAGGCATTCGACTATGAGATCGTCCTTCGAGCTGAAATGGCGATAAAGCGTCATCTTGTTGCTGCAAGCAGCGTCGACGATGGCGTCGACGCCAACTCCACGAATGCCATGCTTGCGGAACAAATAGCGGGCAGCATCGACAATGCGGTCACGGGGGGAGCGACGTGATTGGCTGCAGATGTCGGTTGTCATCAGATTCGGCCGGCCAATTCGGTATGGATAGACGGTTGCCCCTTGACGCTTTGTTACCGTTCTGTAACATGCGCCAATGTTACCGATCTGTAACACCTCGGCGGCAGGAGATCAAGGAGCGGCCGATTTTCTCGAACGCCTCCGAGCGCGACGGTAGCCGCAAAAATTTCTAGCACAATGTCGATGGGTAGGTTGGTCAAGCGTCTTATAGCCGATGGTGCACATCGCGAATTGCTGGTGCTGGAGCCTTACGATGCGCAAGCTGGATGGGCCGACGGCGGGAAAACCAATTACTGAACGGATGGTCCGCGTGTCGACCGCGGACAAGGTCGATTTCGACACGTTTTTGCCGCCCGTCTCTTCTGCTGCAAATTTCTCCGCTGCAAACGTCCTGGTCGATGACCGCTCCGATCGCGAGGCATTGCGAGATGGCGGCCGGGTGTTATCGGCCGGAGAGGCCCGCACCTTCGTTGATCAAGGATCGGTCCGACCATGATCGAGTTCTTTATTCACCGGCCAATATTTGCATCAGCGATCGCCATCATCATGACGCTTGCGGGCGGCATTTGCTATTTCCTGCTTCCGGTCTCGCAATTTCCGGACATTACGCCGCCGCAGATCGTCGTCGCCGCCAACTATCCAGGCGCCAGCGCCCAAGTGGTCGCCGATACCGTGACAACACCGCTCGAGGAGCAGATCAATGGCGTGCCAGGCATGCTCTACATGTCCTCGACGAGTTCCAATGACGGCTCGTCGAGGATCATCATCTCCTTCGACGTCGGCTATCCGATCGACGTCGCGGCGCTTGACGTGCAGAACCGCGTTTCGCAAGCGGCGTCCTCGCTTCCCGCCCTGGTCAATCAGAGCGGGGTGACAATCGCCAAGCAGATACCGAACTTCACCGTGCTGGTGAGCCTCGATTCGCCCGATGATTCCGTCGATTTCGCCTCCGTCAGCAACTATGCCTATCTGCAGATACTCGATCCGCTCAAGCGTCTGCCGGGCGTCGGCGATGTCCAGCTCTTCGGCGAACGGCGTTATTCGATGCGCGTCTGGCTCGATCCAGACCGCATGGCCAATCTGGGCATCACCGCCGTCGACGTGCAGAACGTCATAGCCGAGCAAAACGTCCAGGTTGCCGGCGGAAAGATCGGGCAATCTCCGGCGCCGAGGGGGACGCCCTTCGAGATGCAGATCAACGCGGTCGGTCGCTTGAGCGACCCTCAGCAATTTGCCGATATCGTGCTGCGCGCCGACCCGGCGACCGGCGCGGCGATCAGGCTGCGCGACGTGGCGCGCGTCGAACTGGGCGCCCTGCTCTATTCATCCTCCGTCAGCTTCAACGGCAAGCAGAGCGTCGTCCTGGCGGTGTTCCAGGCACCCGGTTCGAATGCGCTCGATCTCCAGAGCCAGGTCAAGGCCAAGATGGACGAGCTGTCGCAGCGCTTCCCGAAGGGCATCGCCTATCACATGTTCTACGACACGACCCGCTTCGTGTCCGCGGCGATGAACGATGTCGTGATCACGCTGGTCGAGGCGCTGGCTCTCGTCATCGCAGTCGTCTTCATCTTCCTCCAGAGCGTCCGCACCACGATTATCCCGACGATCGCTATTCCGGTATCGCTGATTGCGACGCTCGTCGTCATGTACCTGCTCGGCTTCTCGCTGAACATGCTGAGCCTGCTCGGAATGGTGCTCGCCATCGGCCTTGTGGTCGACGACGCGATCGTCGTCGTCGAGAACGTCGAACGGCAGCTTGAGTCCGGCCTGTCGCCGCTCGCCGCGACGCGCAAGGCAATGCAGGAAGTGACGGGACCTATCATCGCGACGACGGCAGTGCTTCTGGCCGTTTTCGTGCCGGTCGCCTTCATTCCGGGCGTGGCCGGCAGCCTCTACAACCAGTTCGCGCTGACGGTCGCGATCTCGGTGGCGTTCTCCGCCTTCAATTCGCTGACACTCAGTCCCGCGCTCAGCGCCGCTTTCCTGCGTCATCGCGGCGCAGCGAAATTCGTGCTCTTCCGCTGGTTCAACACCGGTTTTCATTGGGTCTCGCACAACTATGCGCATAGTATTGCCGGGCTCGTCCGGTGGCGCTGGGCCCTGCTCGGCCTCTTCCTGATGGCCATCGGTTCCACCTACGCGCTGTGGCAACGCATTCCCTCGACCTTCCTGCCCGTCGAGGATCAGGGTTATTTCTTCGTGGTCATTCAGCTCCCGGACGGCGCCTCGCTCGAGCGGACCGAAGCCGTCGCGAGGCAGTCGGAGGAAATACTTCGCGGCACGGGCGGCGTGGATTTCGTGGGCTCGGTCGTCGGCTTCAATTTCCTGAGTTTCGCGAGTCAGTCGAATTCCGCGGTCCAGTTCGCCGTCCTGAAGCCGTGGGACGAGCGCCCCCCTGAGCAGGGCGCGTCGGCGCTGCGCGAAGCGGTGCAGCCACGCCTGCTGCAGATCCCCGACGCTCTCGTGCTCGCCTTCGATCCGCCGTCGATACAGGGGCTCGGGGCGACGGGCGGCTTCGAATTCCAGGTCGAGGACATGGGCGGCCGCCGCAGTGTGGCGCTGAATGACGCCACGCAAGCCCTGATAGCCGAAGCGCGCAAGCAGCCGGAGATTAATCCGCACCAACTCTTCACCACGTTCAGCACGTCGAGCCCGCAATTCGACTATGATCTCGACCGGGACAAGGCAAAACTCTTGGGTCTCAACCTACCGGATATATTCAACACCCTGCAGATCTATTTCGGCTCGCTCTATGTCAACGACTTCAACCTGTTTGGCCGCACTTTCCGCGTCACGCTGCAGGCCGATCAAAACGCTCGCGCCAACCCTACCGACATTTCCCGCCTTTACGTGCGCAATTCGGCAGGCGACATGGTCCCGCTCAGCACGCTCGGCTCGCTGAAACCGACCGTCGGCCCGGAGACCGTCACCCATTACAACAACTATCCCTCGGCGCTCATAAACGGCGCGGCTGCGCCGGGCTACAGTTCGAGCCAGGCGGCGGCCGCCATGGAGCGCACCGCCGCGGCGACCTTGCCGCGGGACTTCAGCTTCGAATGGACGGGCATCACCTACCAGGAGATCAGGGCGGGATCGATCGCCGCGCTCGTCTTTGCGTTGGCAATCGTCTTCTGCTTCCTGATCCTGGCGGCGCAGTATGAAAGCTGGTCGATGCCCTTCATGGTGTTGCTTTCGGTGCCGCTCGCCCTTCTGGGCGCGCTGCTCGCCCTGTGGCTGCGGGGCATGCAGATCGATGTCTACTCGCAGATCGGTTTCGTGATGCTGGTTGGGCTTGCAGCAAAAAACGCTATTCTGATCATCGAGTTCGCCAAGCGGAGGCGACAGGAAGGCTTGGACATCATCGCGGCTGCCGCCGAGGCGGCCCGCCTGCGGCTACGGCCGATTTTGATGACGGCATTCGCCTTCATTCTCGGTGTCGTCCCGCTGATGTACGCGACAGGCGCCGGCGCCGCCAGCCGGCAGTCGATCGGCACGACGGTGTTTGGCGGTATGCTCATAGCAACCATCCTGACGCTCATTTTCGTCCCGGTTTTCTATGCTGTCATAGAACAATGGCGGGAGGGGCTTTCGGCGAGCCCCGTCGAGGGAGAGCGAAAACCCGAGGCGGCGGAATAGGGACTGGAGTTTGAAATGCGCGGTTTGAAACTTGGTTTTGCCGCAGCGGTCGCGATCGTTGCTCTGGCTGCGGTCTATTCATACACCGGCGGCAGGTTTGACCTCGATGGCGACGACGCCGGGGCGGCGGTTGGTGCGGCACCGCCTGCCATGCCCGTTCCCGTCGCCACGGTCGTCAAGAAGACGATTCCTATCTACCTCCAATATTCCGCACGGACGGAGTCGATCCGCAACGTTACGCTCCGGGCTAAAGTCACCGGCTATCTGCAGTCGCAGGAGGTTCCGGATGGCGCCGACGTCAAGCAGGGCGACCTCCTCTACCGGATCGACGCGCGCGACTATGAGGCCGAGCTCGATCAGGCGAAAGCCCAGGTCCAACGCGATGAAGCTTCGCTGGCTTATCTTCGCTCCAACCTCAATCGCGGCAACGAACTGGCCACGACCGGTTACCTGGCAAAGGACACGTTCGACCAGCGCGAGAGCGCCGTGCGCCAGGCCGAGGCGGCTCTCGCGATGTCGCGGGCGGCGGTGCGCACCGCCGAGATCAACCTCAACTACACCGAAATCCGCGCACCCTTTGCAGGGCGGCTTGGGCGAAACCTGGCTCCGGAGGGGACGCTGGTCAGCGACACTGCCGGCACGCCACTCAACAACCTCGTGCAGCTTTCACCGATCTATGTCTCATTCAATCCGAGCGAACCAGAGCTCGCGGATATCCAGAAGGCACGGGCGACTGGGCCGGTACGGGCCGAAGTGTTTCTGCCGGGTGACACCGAGCCGCGCTACCGTGGCCATCTGACCTTCATCAACAATGCGGTCGAGCGCAGTACCGGCACGGTCGTGGCACGAGCGACGATCGACAACACCGATCTGATCTTGCTGCCCGGCCAATATGTCCGTGTCCGCCTGCGCGTCAGGGAAGAACCGAACGTGCTGATGGTGCCCGAGACGGCACTCGGATCGAGCCAACTCGGCAAATATGTCTATGTCGTCGGCAAGGGTGACATTGTCGAGCAGCGGCTGGTCTCCCTTGGCCCGAGCAATGGCGACCTTGTCGTGCTGTCAACCGGTGTTTCGGAAGGCGATCAGGTGATCGCCGGAAACCTGCAGAAGATCTTCCCCGGCGCGCCGGTCAAACCGATACCAGCGAAATAGCAGAGACCCCACCACACCGCGCTGCGGCGCCAAACGAAGGTGGCTGCCCTTTAGTCGTGTCGATCCCAATCGCGGCGCGCTGAGTACGTTAACTCACGGGCTTCAAGCCCAAGTGGAACACAGACGGAGCAGTTGACCCTATCACCGGAGAACGCGAAAGTGGCCTACGACTGTCGCCTGACCGGCCCGTGTTGTCCACGTTCTCTGTCGCCCGCCCGAGCCGTACAAGGGCCTTTCTGTCTGAAGCGCCTGCGGGATGAACTTTGGTAAAGCCCAGAGCGGGGCTGCCCGCAAGAGATGATACGGCCAACTGGCTAGTCACTCAGAAGTCCGGAGCCCAGCCTGTTTCTTCCTCACCGATACCCTTGATCCGAGATACCCAATCGAATGGGTATTTGTCGCGATGCCAAAGGTCAAACTTCAGCTGTCTGGTCAGAGTGACCGCGGGGACATCCCTGTGTTGGCGCATCTCCAGCGCACGCTCGCGCGGCCCCTTAGGGGGATTGATGCTGACGGCGGCTAGAACTGCGCGTATGCCCACAGGTCGATAGTAATCGAGCAGATTCGACCTTTCGCTGGGCTCCGCTGTTTCTTTGGGCATAAGAAAGTCCTCGGTTCGGTTGATGGGGCCGTTGGTCTTGCTGGGGCTGATGAAGTGGGCCAACACAGTTGGCGCAGGCTCTCTGTGGCCCCTCGCGGCGACAGACTCCATGGCCTTGCGGGCTCTGCGACCTCCTCCAGGTTCGCTCAAGAAGCCTACACAGGATTGAAAACCATTCTGACTTGATTTTCGTCTAATCTAGGCAATAGTGACTAATATTTCAGGGATGAGATCACAAAATGCCTGCTGATCAGACACAAAATAGCGAAATAGACCAGTTCGATGCAAAGATCCTTGAGCTCGTAAGCGAAGACGGACGCATCTCGATCACAGACCTGGCCGCCCGCGTCGGCCTGTCGAAGACACCGTGCCAAATACGACTGAAGCGGCTCATTCAGGAAGGTTACATTGAGGGGTTCAAGGCCGTCCTTAATCCGTCCAAGCTTGGGCTTGATCACGTCGCGTTTGCCGAAGTCAAACTTTCCAACACGCGGGAAGAGGCGCTCAAGAGCTTCAACGACGCGGTGAAAAAGATCAAGGAAGTCGAAGAATGCCATATGATCGCCGGCCGCTTCGATTATCTGCTCAAGATCAGAACCCGGGATATCCGCCGCTACAGGCATGTCCTTGGCGAAAAGATCTCCAGCCTTCCTTACGTCGCGAGTACTTCGACCAGCGTGGTAATGGAGCCCGTCAAAGAAACCTGGGACAGCATACGTTGAGAGGGGCGGTTGGGAGGAGATGCGAATTCTCGGCTCGCCTCCTAGTCCAGCTTTCGGAGCGGCGAAGCGGGAGATTGATGCCGGCTATTTTCTCGCATGCTGCTCCAAGCCTCTCGGCGAACTCGTGAGCGATCGATAGTAACAACGGGCCTCTAATAGACGCTCAGTCGATTGGCCCGGCCTCTGGCCGGGCTTCTTGCAGTCTTGCGGTTCAGTGGATTGGCGTCAAAATCTCCGAGCGAGCAGTCTTCAGACTTAGACCTCTTCCCAAGGGAAGGTGTCCAGCCTCTCCGCTCCACCTGCCGTGATCAAGACCTGTGTCTCCAGCTTGATGCTTTCGGAGCCATTCTCCGCGATCAGGCTCTCAACGTTTAGCACCATATTTTCTTCGATAATACCGCTGCAGTTCCGGTCAAAATCCGGATGAAGGAACACGCCTGGCCATTCATCACACATACCGGTCCCGTGGAGGGCCAATGTGTAGCGATACGGCAGGTATTTGTCCGGTATGCGCCAGGATTTTTCATTGAATTCAAAAAAACTCAGCCCTGGCTTCAGCAGGCCAAGGTTGTGTTCAATTTGCTCTCGGGCAGCCGAATAGAGCTCCCGCTGCTTTGCATTCATGGCCGTATGGCCACAGGTCCAAGAACGCGACAGATCGGCGCAATAGCCGTAGGGGCCGATCATATCAGTGTCGAAAGAAATCATCTCGCCGGACTTAATGACGTAGTCCGAGCACTCCTGGTACCAAGGGTTGGTTCTGGGCCCGGCGGTCAACAGCTTCGTTTCTAGCCACTCGCCTCCGCTACGAGCATTCTCGAAGTGCAGTTCCGCCCAAATTTCCCGTTCGGTGCGGCCGGGCTCGGACATTTCGTACATCCGTGCCATCCCAGCTTCGCAAACCCTGATCGTCCATCGCATCAGTTC
Source organism: Sinorhizobium shofinae (assembly GCA_001704765.1). Lineage (GTDB taxonomy): Bacteria > Pseudomonadota > Alphaproteobacteria > Rhizobiales > Rhizobiaceae > Sinorhizobium > Sinorhizobium shofinae. Next base: position 362 of record MBFK01000114.1, on the reverse strand, counting down.
AATTTCTTCTGCGCTCTTGATCGCCCTGGCTCGCTCGGAAAGTTCCTGGCCATCGAGCAACTCGATGCCGCGCTTCTGGAGCGCAAATGCGCCCGGAGGATCGAGCTTATCTACGGCCAGGCGTCTGTTGCGCCCCCTGGACTTGATAATATCAACGATCTCGTCTGCCCATTCGGACAGGCGCTCCTCAACCAGATTGCCGGCTGTGAAGAAGATCCATGACTTGGACGGCCGTATCTCATCAATTCCAACAAGACCGTGATTGAGATGCTCGGACCCTTCGAGATCGTGTCTCAGGGAGTGGTGTAGCTTCCGGCAGGCAGCCGTGCTTTCCAGCGAGAGCCGGAGGGGATATCAGCGTG
>MBFK01000103.1 GCA_001704765.1 Sinorhizobium shofinae | reverse complement strand
GCTCACAGCAGCTCATCGGGTCCGCTACCGATATCCGACCGCTCACCCCCTCCGCCAGACGGGGTCTGCTTGCCGCTTACGGTTCACCATTGAAGTATTGAAGTCAGCCGACCCGGGCTTTGATCCGAGCCGGCGTCATAATGGTCAAGCGGCCCGCTTGAGGGCCTCGCCAAGGATTGAAACGATCTTGCCGATCTCGTCCTTCTCGATGATCAGCGGCGGTGACAGGGCGATGATGTCCCCGGTCACACGGATCAGCAGACCTTTGTGGAAGCAATCCACGAAAACGTCATAGGCGCGGGTGCCGGGAGCGCCGTCACGTGGGGCGAGTTCGATGGCTCCGACGAGGCCTAGATTGCGAATGTCGACGACATTCTGCAGGCCTTTCAGCGAATGCAGAGATTCCTGCCAATGATTGGCCAGTTCGGCGGCACGCGTCAGCAATCCTTCTTCCTCGTAGATTTCCAGCGTCGCGATGCCAGCGGCGCTGGCGACGGGATGGCCGGAATAGGTATATCCATGGAAGAGTTCGATCTGGTTCTCGGGGCCGGTCATCAGACCGTCATAAACCTTGCGGCTGGCAAACACCGCACCCATCGGAATCGCGCCATTCGTTAGACCCTTGGCGGTCGTCACAAGGTCGGGGACGACGCCGAAGTAATCGGTGGCGAAGGGCGTGCCGAGGCGACCGAAGCCGGTGATAACTTCGTCAAAGATCAGCAGGATACCGTATTTGTCAGTAATCGCACGGAGGCGTTCGAGATAACCCTTCGGCGGCAGGATCACGCCAGCCGACCCGGACATGGGTTCGACGATGACAGCGGCGATTGTCTCCGCACCGTGCAGCGCGACCAAGCGTTCGAGATCCTCGGCGAGCTCTACGCCGTGCGTTGGCAGACCCTTTGAGAAGGCATTGCGCTCGATGTCGAGGGTGTGACGCAAATGGTCGGCCGGAATCTGCGGAAAGACGCGGCGGTTATTGACGAGGCCGCCGACGGAGATGCCGCCGAAGCCAACCCCATGATAGCCCTTCTCGCGGCCGATGATGCGGGTGCGAGTTCCCTGACCGATGGCACGCTGATAGGCGATGGCGATTTTCAGCGCCGTATCGACAGACTCGGAACCCGATCCTGTGAAAAAGACGCGATCGAGCCTCGCTGCCGGGCCGCCCGGTGCAATCGCGGCAAGCTTTGCGGCGAAATCGAATGCGATCGGATGGCCCATCTGGAAGGTCGGAGCATAATCCATAGTCCGGAGCTGCCGTTCGACCGCCTCGGCGATCCGGTTGCGCCCGTGACCGGCATTGACGCACCAGAGGCCGGCCGTGCCGTCAAGGACCTTATTGCCGTCGATGTCCGTGTAGTACATGCCCTCCGCGCTGGCCAGCAGGCGCGGCGCCGCCTTGAACTGCCGGTTGGCGGTAAACGGCATCCAGAAATTATCCAGAACAGGCGTGTTGGTCTTGCTGCTACTTCCCATGACGGCCTCCTTTAGGGTTGCCATGGATTCAGTGATTTTTTATCGTCGAACAAGTCCTTTTCTTCGTATTTTTAAGTCATTGAAAATATGAGATACAGACGGCACAGATTTCCATATTTCGAACATCCGAAACACCAGGTGCAAGATGTCTGTCGATATTGGTAACCGCCTCCGTCACATACGGATTGCGCATAATTTGTCCCAACGCGAGCTCGCGAAGCGGACAGGGGTGACCAACTCGACAATCTCACTGATTGAGTCCAACGCCTCGAACCCATCTGTCGGAGCGCTCAAGCGCATCCTCGATGGCATACCTATCGGGCTTGCTGAGTTTTTTGCGTTCGAACCTGAAACGCCTCGCAAAGCATTCTATGCCGCAGAGGAGCTTGTGGAGATCGGCAAAGGCGCGATTTCCTACCGGCAGGTGGGTGAAAACCTCTTCGGTCGCAGCCTGCAGATCCTCAAGGAGTGCTACCAACCGGGAGCGGACACGGGCAAGATCCCGCTTGTACATGAGGGTGAGGAAGGCGGCATTGTCCTGTCGGGCCGCTTGGAGGTGACGGTTGACAATGACCGGCGGATACTCGGGCCCGGCGATGCATATTACTTTGAGAGCCGGCGCCCTCACAGATTCCGGTGTGTCGGACCCGTTCCATGCGAGGTTATAAGCGCCTGCACACCCCCGACATTCTAAGTGTCGGGTACGTCCAAGCGCTGCACACATTGGAGCAGGTAGCGTTCCGGAAGTTTAGCCATGAATCAGCAGGGAAAGATTAGCCCTGCACGCGGCTGAGCACGCGCTCCAGCGCATCTGTAAGTGCTCTCGTTCCACCACCGCGGTCGAAATCATCGAAAACCTGCTCGTTCAAGCCGCCTGGCGTGGAAAACTCGCGCCTGAGAACTTCCAGTGGCGTCCCATCGGCGCTGACCGCCGTCTGCGCCAGGCTGGCAAAGAGCGGCGCCAGATAGGCACGTGCCTTCTCGCGCGACATGCCCTTCTCGACCAGCCAACCGGTGGCTCGGTCGAGGATTCCGAAATAGCTTCCCATCAGCGCGCTGGCAGCGGCGAGCAGGTCGTATTCCTCCTTGGTCTCGCATTCGACGGCGCTGCCGAGCGCGGCGAAGATAGCGGCAATCTCGGAATGGGGCGGGTAGATGGCGGTCACGCCTTGCCGATCGGCGACAAAGGGCAGGGGGATCGCCTGGCTCAGTCGCACGTCTTCCCGGATCCAGGCCAGGAGCTTAGAACGATCGGTTGCCGCGATGACGCTGACGACCGTCTGGCCCGCTCGGAAAGCGAGCGCCGGGATCACCTCTTCTGCTATCTGCGGCCGGACTGCAAGAAACAGGACGTCGGCGGAATCGACCACGTCCTGGTTGTCCTTGGCGATCCGCACCGATGGAAACCGGCTCGAGAGCCGGGCTGCAATCTCCTGATTGCGGGGGGAGACGAGGATCTCCGTGACATCGAGACCCGAGCCGACGATACCCGTCACCATCGCCTCGGTAATGGTCCCTGTGCCGACGAAACCGATACGCATTATTCCGCTGCCTTCCGCCGCGCGAGCGAGACATCCGTCGTGTAGTTCTCGCGCATGAAGTCGATGAAGTTCTGCTGGAACTGACGCGTGTGGGCATGGGCCAGATCGTCGGCGAGATCGACATTTCTCGCCCGGATCGCTTCCAGCATCAGGTTGTGTTCGTCGGTCAGGAGATACCCTTCGTGCGTTCGCTCCAGGTACTCGAAGTGAAGATGGAGCATACGCTGGCCCTGATTGAGCAGCCGCTCGTAGAATGAGGTGAGATAGGGGTTCTTCCCGGCATGGGCAATCGCCATGTGGAACTGCTTGTTCGCCTCGGACATCTGCAGGTGGTTGGCGGTCTTGACGGCCGCCTCGAATTCCTTCTGCCGCCTGGCGATCGCCTTCAGGTCAGCCTCGGTGCGCAGTTCCGCGGCGAGGCGGGTATTCATGCGCTGTGCGATGTCGAGCGCCTCGACATATTTCGGGAAGGTCGCGACCTCAATCGGCGCGACGATCGTGCTACGGTTCGAGAGCGTCACCACAAGGTCCTCGCCCGCGAGCCGGATCAATGCCTCGCGCACCGGCGAGCGCGACATGTCGAACCGCTCGGCAAGCGTGTTCTCGTCGAGGAGCTGACCGGGAGGGAGCGTCAGCGCCAGGATCTCGTTCCGGAGAGTCTCGTAGACGCTTTTCCAGCCCGTACCCTTGGCTCGCTTGGTTTCTGTTTCGTCAGACACTTACGTCCCTTTCCCGTTGGCGGATGCACAAGGCCAGAATGCGCCGATCTAGACACTGTAAATTTTAAGCTGGACGTTGTCGACACTCAGACGACTGAATTTGGTCCTGCCCGCCGTTGTCGATGTCAATACCGGGCCACACCTGGCGCGCTCCAAGCCGCACAGCAGCGGGTCGTGATGTGTTCTCGTGACGCAACGAGGGAATGGCTTCTAGCTTGATGAGTACGGCGGATCGGTTTCCGGAGGCGGTGAGGATTCGAGCGGGGTTCGGTCGTAAAACGTCCAGCCTCCTCGGCAAAGAGACGCACGATACCGCATACTGGCTTCCCCGCGGCCATGGGAAGCTGCAGCACGGAACACATGTCGCGCCGGTTTAATCCTATCGAAATGGCAAACTCTTCCGAGTAGCGCAGTGCGCGTTGTGGAGGGGCAACGAGAGCTTACAGACATCACGTCATCGAGCGCCTCGCCATAAATAAACGCTATAGCGGCAGAGTGGAGTTGTGTTGGCCAGCGGCACTTTCGTGAACCTACTGTGACAGGGTCAGCACTGGGCTGGCGCAATAAGAACCGCAGAAAGCGGCTAGAAGCACGCTAAGGCATAAGTCAAGCGATCGCATCCAAGAACATGGAGTGGGAACATGAAACACACCTTGAGCCGCAGGGCACTTTGCATTTCTACCGCCATCCTCTCGCTGGCCGTGACCGTTCCCGGACTGTCGAGTATTGCACTGGCAGCGGACGGGACCATCAAGCTCGGCCTCGTCGCGCCGATGAGCGGCCCCAACGCCCGTTACGGTGCATTCTCGATGCGCGGTGCGGAGCTCGCCGTGAAGGAAATCAACGACGCGGGCGGCATCGATGGACTTCAGATCGAGCTTTATTCCGCCGATAGCCAGGGCACTCCGGTCGAAGGTGTCTCCGCCACCCGTCGTCTGATCGATGAGGACGAAGTCGACTACGTCATCGGCGACGTTTCAAGCTCAGTCACCCTGGCCATGCAGCCGGTCGCAGAGGATGCGGGCGTTCTTCTGCTGAATGCCGCATCTTCGAATCCAAAGATCACCTACGCGGCCGGCGTCGGCGGCTTCAAGTGGACTTACCGCAATTATCCAACGGACGAGAACCGCGCATTCGTCGTGGCGAAATACGCTGCGGAGCAGCGCGGCTTTACGAAGTTTGCCGTCCTCTCCGTCGATAGCGACTATGGCCGTTCGGCAATCGAGTTCACCAAGAAATACCTGCCTGAGTTCAAGGGCGAGATCCTCACCGAGGACTATTACAAGGAGGGCGAGGTCGACTTCCGCAGCGTCCTTGCGAAAATCCGTGATTCCGGCGCGCAGGCGATCATCATGTACGGCCTGGCGGACACAACGCCGATCATCGCGCGCCAGATGGTCGAACTCGGCCTCGCGGGCAAGGTGACGCTGGTCGGCAACGGCGAGTTCAACACCGAAAAGACTATCAAGTCAGCTCCGACGGCGCTCGAAGGAGCGGTCGAGGCGGCAGCATGGCTGCCCGCGTGGGACTCCCCGGAAAGCAAGGCGTTCGTGGAGAAATTCACCACCACCTATGACGAAGCGCCGAACAACCATGCCTATGTGCACTGGGACACAGTTCATCTGCTCGCGCAGGCGATCCACGAGGCCGGCGGCAATGATCGGGAAAAGGTCCGCGAGGCGCTGTCGAAAATCAAGTACAAGAGCCCGGTCGGCGAGGTCACCTTCGATGACCACAACCAGGCGCGCCTGCCGATGATTCTCCTGCAGATCGAGAGTGGCAAGCCCAGCATCAAAGGCGCCTATACTGCGGAAATTGAGTATCCCGCACAGTAATGACTGAAAGGGGACACGCCCATGTTCTCGACCATCATTGAGCAGATCGTCAACGGCATCGTGACGGGCTCCGTTTACGCCATCGTCGCAGTCGGCATGACGATGATATTCGGCGTGCTGCGGGCCATCAATTTCGCCCATGGCGAATATTACATGCTGGGTACGTTCGGGGCATGGTTCGCCGTGGATTATCTCGGCCTCTCCTACGAGGCATCGATCATCGTGGGCTTGCTGTCCACGATCGTCGTTGCCTATGTGGTTGGAAGGCTCGTGATGCAGCGCATGGTCGGTGCCCCGGCGGAGGCCGGGGTGCTCGCCACGCTCGGGATTGCACTCGTCCTGCAGAACACCGTGATCCTCGTCTTCGGAGGCGGATACAAGTTCTTTTCCGGCGGCTACATCGAACCCTTGTCGGTCCTTGGCTTCAGCCTGGCTGGACAGCGAATCCTCATCCTTGTGGTCTGTTTGCTCGTCTTCATCGGCCTCGAGCTCATGGTGACCTACAGCCGCATGGGAAAATCGATGCGGGCGGTATCGCAGAACGTCGAGTGCTGCGAGGTCGTCGGGATCGACGTGCCCAAGGTGGTGCTGCATACGTTCATCCTCGGTGCCGCGCTGGCCGCGTTGTCAGGCGTGCTCACCGCTCCCGTGAATGTCAGCGTCTATGGCGGCATGGGCGAACTCATCACCTTCAAGACGCTGCCGATCATCATCATGGGTGGTCTCGGCAATGTTCGTGGCACATTCTTCGCAGCGATGATCCTCGGGATCGCCGAGAGCCTGGTGGCGACCTATGTCGGGCTCCAGTTCCGCGACACGGTCGGCTTCGCCACACTCATCCTGATGCTGATGTGGCGTCCGTACGGGCTTTTCTCGACGCAGGCACGCTTTTGAGCGTGCCTCTCGCAGAACGTTACTCGAATTATTGAGGGCTCAGAATGTCTCTCGCTAAAGCCGCACAGCAGGAGCACCGCCGGGATCTTCGCATCCCGCTTGCTGCAATCCTTGTGGTCGTCGCGCTTGCCGCGCCGTTCATCGGTAGCCGCTACGTCACTCATTCACTGATCATCGCCTTGATCTTCATGCTGCCCGCCCATGGTCTGAACCTCCTGGTCGGATACACCGGACTGCTGTCGCTGGCGCAGGCCGCATTCTTCGGGATCGGTGCATATACGGCCGGTCTCCTTGCAGTGAACTATGGAACGCCTTTCTACATGAATGCGGCAGCAGCCGGGCTGCTGGCTGGCGCTTGCGCGCTCCCGCTTGGCGTACCCGCGCTGCGGCTGCGCGCAACGTCCTTCGTCATGTGTACGCTGGGCTTCGTGATCATCGGCCAGGCGATCGCCAAGAACTGGATCTCTGTGACCCGTGGTGACATGGGCCTGTCCGCGATCCCGAAACCGCACTTCGCCCTGGGCCCGCTGTCATTTACCGTGTCCGGAACGACGAGCTTCTACTACATGGCGCTTGCCATCGGCGCGCTGTCAACCCTGGCAGTTTGGATGATCGTCCGCTCGCCAGCCGGCCGCAACATGATCGCCATTCGCGAAAACGAGACACTCGCGGAGTCGCTCGGCGTCCCGACCTGGCGCTACAAGCTCATCGTGTTCATCATCAGCGCAATTTTCGCCGGGGTCGGCGGCAGCCTCTACGTCCACTACTTGACGGTGGTCAGCCCGCTGACATTCCAGATGTATTATTCGACGACGATGCTGATCATCGTGCTTGGTGGCGGCGCGGGAACGATCTCCGGAGTCGTGTTCGGGAGCCTGCTCTTCGTCGGGCTTACCGAGGCGCTCCGGATCACGCCCGAACTCCGCATGGTCGCCTATGGACTGTGCCTGCTCGTGCTCGTCTTCTGGTTCAAGAAGGGCTTCGCCCCCGTCATCAATCGCTTCTGGGATACGATCGGAGGTACGAAATGACCGGCCTTCCAATTCTTGAGATCAAGAAAATCAGCAAGTCCTATGGCGCGGTGAAGGCGGTCAACAATGTAAGCCTCCACGTCGACCGCGGCGAGATCGCCGGCCTCATCGGACCGAATGGATCCGGCAAGTCGACCTTCTTCGACTGCAGTACCGGTCTCCAGAAGCCGGACTCTGGAACGGTGAAGCTGGATGGCCAGGACATCACAGGCTGGTCGCTGAACCGCATCGCGCGGGAGGGCCGCATGCTCCGCTCGTTCCAGAAAACGGTGGTGTTCAAGGCGCTCGATGTGGAGGAGAACCTCGTCATCGCCGGACAGATGTTCACATTTCCATCGCTGCTGTCGACTTTCGGCATCGGCCGCATGTCGAAACAGCGCATATCCGGTCTTCGCGACCGAGCCCGAGAACTCATCAAGATGGCGGGATTGTGGGATGTGCGCCATCAACCGGCAGGTAATCTTTCCGGCGGTCAGCAAAAGCTGATCCAGTTCGCGTCGATGCTGATGCCGGAGCCGAAGATCATTCTGCTCGATGAGCCGATGGCTGGAATCAACCCGAAGATCATCGAGCGCGTCATCGAAACGATCCTCTACGCCAACAAGTCGCTCGGCGTCAGCTTTCTCGTGATCGAACACAACATCGATGTCGTGACCAGCATCTGCCAAAGAGTGGTCGTCCTCGATCAAGGACGGAAACTTGTCGAAGGCCTGCCGCACGACATCGTTCAGGACCAGCGGGTGAGGGAGGCCTATCTTGGTGGCTAATTCCGATATTTCAATCAAGGACCTGCGGGCAGGCTACGGCACCCTGGACATCCTCAATGGCGTCGATCTCGACGTGCCGGCGGGGCAGTTCGTCGCGCTGATGGGGCCGAACGGCGCAGGGAAGTCGACGCTCTTGAAGACGCTCTACGGCATGACCACCATCAAGGGCGGCAGCATCAACTGGCAGGGCAAGAACATCGCGGGCTACAAATCACGGGCAATCCTGGGCGAGGGGATCTCCTTCGTGCCGCAGGGCCGCTGCAACTTCCCGGTCATGACCGTCGACGAAAACCTGCAGATGGCGGCCTATACGATCCGCGACAGCAGGGTGAAGGCAGAACGAGACTATGTCTACGATCTCTTCCCGATCCTGAAGACCCGCCGTTCGACGCTTGCCGGAAACATGTCCGGCGGCGAGCAGCAACTCCTCGAGGTCGCCATGGCGGTCCTTCAGCGTCCGAAGGTGCTATTGGTCGATGAGCCATCCGTTGGACTCTCGCCCGCCGCCATCCATGTTGTGTTCGATGAACTGCTGCGGCTCCACGCGGCGGGGCAGACCATCCTCCTTGTCGAACAGAACACCAAGAAGGCCATGGAGGTCGCTGAACGTGCGGTGATCCTGCGTCTCGGCAAGGTCATCTGGGATGGCTTGCCGAAGGACATCACCCATGACGAACTCGGCGAACTGTTTCTGACCGGCAAGATGCGCGGCGAAAACGAGGCGGTCCACTAGGGCCGCTTCCAGCCAGATCACTATCCAGAACTGAGGAAACTCCGATGAGCACTTTCGTGCCCGCATCACGCGTCTCCAGGATCAAGGTGTCCCCAAGCACGGCAGCGGCCGCCCGCGCCCGCGAACTCAAAGCCGCCGGTCGCGACATCGTGGACATGACCGTCGGCGAGCCCGACTTCGACACGCCCGATAACGTGAAGGCGGCCGCGCACGCCGCGATCGACAGGGGAGAGACCAAATACACCCCGGTGAACGGCACACCCGCGTTGCGCAAAGCAATCATCGGCGACTTTGAACGCCGCCTCGGTCTCCGCTATACCGACAATGAGATCTGCGTCGGCGGCGGCGCCAAGCAGATTCTTTTCCTCGCATTGATGGCAAGCGTCGAGAACGACGCGGAAGTGATCATCCCGGCACCATACTGGGTCTCCTATCCAGACATGGTCATCGCCAACGAGGGCAAGCCCGTTATCATCCAGTGCCCGCAGGAGCAGGGGTTCAAGCTGACCCCCGAAGCGCTTGAGGCTGCCATAACACCGAAAACGCTTTGGCTCATCCTCAATGCTCCCTCCAATCCGACGGGCGCGGCCTATAGCCGAGCCGAGCTCGAAGCGCTTGGCCAGGTATTGCTTCGGCACCCGCACGTCTTCGTCCTTTCCGACGACATCTACGATCAGGTCTGGTTCCGCGACGAGCCAATGACGACACTCGTCGCTGCCGTGCCAGAATTGAAGGATCGCGTACTGCTCACGAACGGCGTCTCGAAGTCCTACGCGATGACCGGATGGCGCATCGGCTACGGGGCCGGCCCGGCTGCGCTGGTTGCGGCGATAAACAAGCTCCAGTCGCAGATCTCGTCCTGCCCATCCTCGGTGAGCCAGGCCGCGGCCGCGCACGCGCTGTCATCGGACCAGTCTTTCGTTACGGAAAGCGTGAAGGTCTACAAGGAGCGCCGCGACTATGCGTGCGCGCGGCTCAATGCGGTGCCGGGTCTTTCGTGCCTGGTGCCGGACGGGGCCTTTTATCTGTTTCCGAACTGCGCCGGCGTCATCGGCAAGAAGACGCCCGAAGGCAAGACAATCGAGACTGACCTCGATTTCGTGCTCTACCTGCTGGACGGCGTCGGGGTGGCCGCCCTGCAAGGAAGCGCCTACGGACTCTCGCCTTACTTCCGCCTGTCCATCGCGACTTCGATGGAAGCGATCAGGGCGGCCTGCGATCGCATCGAAAGCGCGGTGGCGGCTCTTCGCTAACTACGATCTGACAGAGCAACAGGGACTTGCGTCGCTCGTAGCACAGGCTTTAGTTTCCAGGGAACAACAAGCCAGGGACCATGAGCGTCGACTTCAGAAAACTAAGAAGCTTTGTCAAGATCGTCGATACGGGCAGCGTCTCGCGCGCTGCCAGCATTCTACGAACGGCTCAGCCCGCCTTGTCGCAACAGGTCGCCTCCCTTGAAGCGCACTTCAAGCACAAGCTCCTCATTCGCAGCAATGTCGGCATAACCCCCACCGAGGCGGGGCTCATCCTCTATCGTCACGCGCAACTGATGTTGAAGCAGATCGAGCAGACGCAGATCGACATCAATCAGGCAGCCACGTCGGTCGCCGGCCGCGTCTCAATCGGGCTCGCGACCTATTCGTCGTCGAGCGCCCTGTCGCTTCCGCTTTTGAAGGAGATGAAGCGACGATATCCCCACATCGTCGTCCACATCAACGACAGTTTCGGCCAGATCCTGAGTGAGCTGATCATGACTGGCAAGATGGACATGGCGCTGATCTATGCCGCCGATCCCATCAAGGGCGTGACCCTGCAGCCGCTGTTCCGCGAGGAAATGTTCCTCGTCTCACCGCCCGGTATCGAGCTGCCAGGCGATAGCAGCGCGCCCCTGCCTCTCTCCGCTCTCCAGGAAGTCCCGTTGCTTCTTCCAAGCAAAGCACATCTGCTCAGACGGTTGATCGACGACGCCCTGTTGAGGGCAAGGGCAACGCCGGACGTCGTGTCGGAAATCGAATCCGTTCCTGCCCTCAGTGCAGCAGTCCTTGAGGGGCTTGGATCGACCATTCTCCCCGTCTCGGTGGTCACCGAGACGGCGAGCTTTTCGGGAGCCCAGGTGAGGGCGCTGACGAAGCCTGTCATCGATGCGACCGTCTCGCTCTGCGTTGCCGATCATCTTCCCTTGTCGGAGCCCGCGATCGCTGCGAGGTCGGTGCTCCTGGATGTTGTCGGGAAGCTCATGAGCAGCGAACATCAGGGGATCAGGCCAGCCTGAGCGGCTTGCCGCTCGCCTCACACGCCACATCGTGCCGGGTGGAATTCTCGAGTGCTCGTCCGGCCACGGTGTCGGCCGTTAGGTCGAACTCACCTTGGGCATGCCAAATCCCGCCTTTGCTCATGTTTGCCATAAGCAAACCCTATAGCGGCAGACTGTAGTTGTGTTGGCCAACGCGTCGGCCGTTCCCCTAACCTTCAAGCAGACATCGGGTCCGAAGTATCGGATCCGCCCCCAACGGCGCTTCCCGCGCCGCATAGTCGCTTCGAGGGAAACATGGCAAAACTGGCTTTCGACACAGGCGGCACCTTTACGGACTTCGCTCTCCTGGACGACAACGGCGATCTCCATCTGCACAAGGTTCTCAGCACGCCGAAGAACCCGGCTGAGGCGGTCGTGCAAGGCGTCACCGAGCTTCTGGAAGAGTTCTCCGACTCGATCGCCATCGAGCACCTGCAGGTGCTCGGCGCGACGACGGTCGTCACCAACGCCGTTCTCGAACGCAAGGGTGTCGAGACCGGCTTTGTCACGACGGATGGCTTCCAGGACATGCTGCGCATACGCAATGAAGGCCGTTACGATCTCTATGACCTGAACATCAAATATCCTGATTCCCTGGTGACGCGTGCCAACAGCTTCGGTGCCGCCGAGCGTATCGCCGCCGACGGTTCGATCATGACCGAGCTCAAGGAAGAGACGGTCCGCGAGATCGCCGGACGCCTGAAAGAGAAGGGCATCCGTTCCGTCGCCGTCTGCCTGCTGCATGCCTACAAGTATCCCCAGCACGAACAGCGCGTTGCGGCGCTGCTGCGCGAAAAGGACCCGGACATCTTCGTATCGCTCTCCTCGGAGGTCTGCCCGGAAGTCCGCGAGTTCGACCGTGCGTCGACGACGGTCGTCAACGCCTATACCCGGCCGCAGATGGCCGGCCACGTCGCCCATCTCCAGCGCGAATTCGCCAAGAAGGGCATCGATCGACAGGTCCTGTGGATGACCTCATCGGGCGGTCTGGTGCCAAGCCGTCGCGCGGCCGAGCTTCCGGTCCGCCTGATCGAGTCGGGTCCGGCTGCCGGCGCCGTGGCCGCCGCCGAATTTGGCCGCATCGCGGGGGAGGGCAGCGTCCTCTCCTTCGATATGGGCGGGACAACCGCGAAGCTCTGCCTGATCCCGAACGGCGAGCCGACCGTCGGCACAGACCTCGAAGTCGCTCACTATCAGCGCTTCCGCAAGGGGTCCGGCTTCCCGCTCAAGATCCAGTCAATCCAGATGATCGAGATCGGTGCGGGCGGCGGTTCCATCGCCGCGAAGAACCCACTCGGGCTCCTGGACGTCGGTCCGCGTTCCGCGGGCGCGCTTCCGGGTCCGGCGGCATACCAGCGCGGCGGCACCGAGCCGACGGTGACCGATGCAGACATCCTGCTGGGCTATTTGGGAACCGAGTCTTTCGTTGGCGGCTCGTTCAAGGTTTCCAAGGATGCAGCCCTCGAGGCAATGACGAAGCTAGCAAAGTCTCTCGACGTCAGCGTGGACCGCTGCGCGTGGGGCATTCACGACCTCGTCAATGAATCCATGAGCAAGGCCGCAGCGATGCATGCGACGGACCTCGGTGTCGATCCGAGATCGCTCCCGATGGTCGCCTTCGGCGGCGCAGGCCCGGTCCATGCCTATGGCATCGCCCGCAAGCTCGGCATCAAGCGCATCATCTGCCCGACCGGTGCTGGCGTCACGTCGGCAATCGGCCTGCTGATCGCCCCGGTCGCCGTCGATCTCTCCGCCAGCCATCCGATGACGGTCGACGCGTGGGACATGGACGCGATGAACGGGCTCCTTGCCGACCTCGCGGCCCAAGGAGCCGAAGTCGTCGCCGCGGCCGGCGTTGCGAAGGAGACCATCACGAACCGCTATACCGTGGACATGCGCTATGTCGGCCAGGGCCACGAGATCACCGTCGCGCTTCCGGACCGCAGCCTGCCCAGGCAAGATTTCCTGAAGCAGCTTCTCGAGAACTTCTCCAAGCTCTACGGCGAGCTGTTCGGCCGTACCGTGGCCGCGTCCGTCGAGGTCATCACCTGGCGGCTGCGGGCAAGCGGCGAGAAGGATCAGGTCACACGGCCGCACGAGACTGAGGTCGCCGACGCAAGGAAGGGGAGCCGCCAGGTTTACTTCCAGGAAATCGGCAGCTTCACGGAAACGCCGGTCTACGACCATTACAAGCTGCCCGTCCAGCAGGAGATCAAGGGCCCGGCGATCGTCGAACAACGGGAATCAACCGCTGTCGTTGGCCCGAGCGGCGTCTTCCACATCGACGCGAGCGGCAACTTCGTGATCAACATTCAGTAAGGAAACGACGATGTCGAAGTCAGCCACCGATTTCAACGACCCGATCAATCTTCAGGTGATGTGGAACCGCCTGATCTTCATCGCCGACCAGGCAGACAACGTCCTTGGCAAGACCGCCTTCTCGCCGATCGTCCGCGAGAATCACGATTATGTCACGGTCCTTCTGGACAGCCGTGGCCGGGCGCTTGCCCAGTGCACCTGGTCGATCCCCGTGTTCATCACGTCGCTGCCAGCGGCCGCTCAGAAGTACTTCCTGCCCAAATTTCCGGCTGAGACATTGCAGGAGGGCGATGTTCTGGCCACCAATGATCCCGAGATCGGCACGGGGCATCTTCCGGACGTCACGATGATCACGCCCATCTTCAAGAACGGCAAGGTGGTGGCATATGCCGGCTCCATCGCCCACCTCCCGGACATCGGCGGCGCACCGCTTCACTCCGAGGCAAGCGACATCTTCGAAGAGGGTATCCGGTTCCCGATCGTGAAGCTGATGAAGGCCGGTGTGCCTAACCAGGATGTCTTTGACATCATCGCAGCCTCCGTCCGCCTTCCGACCGAAGTGCAAGGCGATCTGGAATCGATGATCGCCGCCAACAACGTGATGGGCCGCGAGTTGCTCAAGTTCCTCGACGAGTACGGTCTCGACGAGGTCGACGGCCTCGCCGACGCCATCCATTCGCGCTCGGAAGCGCAGACTCGCAAGGCGATACGCCAATGGCCGAACGGTACCTACAGCGCCGAGGTTCTTCTTGACGGCTACGACGTGGACGTGAAGCTGAAGGCGAGCGTCATCGTCAAGGACGACTCCATCCACGTGGACTATGCAGGTACCTCCGAGCAGGTGCTACATTCGATCAACTGCCGCACGAACTATCGCTATGCGCACTCGGTCTATGCCTTGAAGTGCCTGCTCGACCCGGAGACGCCGAACAATGAAGGCTGCATCGCGCCGATCACGGATGAAGCACCGCTCGGCAGCATCCTGAACCCGCAGCCGTGGACGGCGGGCAATTCCCGCAATCTCATCGGCCACGTCATTCCGTCGCTGATCTTCAGGGCGCTTGAAGGCGTCGTTCCGGAGAAGGTGATGGGCGACAGCGGCGGCGCTCCCATCTGGGCAGCCAACTGCGTCGGCCAGCGTGACGACGGCACCCAATATGGTTCCGTCCAGAACTTCCATGGCGGCCAGGGTGCGCGTGCAGAGTTCGACGGTCTCGACACACTCAGCTTTCCATCGAACTGCAAGGTCACGGCGACCGAGATGTTCGAGATCGCCGTGCCGGCTCTGACCGAGCGCAAGGAACTCATTGCCGACTCCGGCGGCGCCGGAAAGAACCGCGGTGGTCTCGGCCAGCGTGTCGTCCTTCGCAATCTCGGCAAGGCGCCGATGAGCATCTACATGGCTTCCGAGCGCGTGCGCCATCCTTGCTTCGGCGTCGTCGAGGGGCAGAGCGGCACCGCCGGCAAAGTTATTAAGGAAGGCAAGCCGCAGTTTCCGAAGGGCAAGGTTGTCCTCAAGACGGGCGAGCGGCTGGAGGTCGAGACGCCCGGCGGCGGTGGTTGGGGCCGTGCAAGCGAACGCTCCCGAGATCTCATCGCCCAAGACCTTGCCGAAGGCTTGATCACTCCGAAGTCCGCGAAAGAAATATACGGCTACAATGGCCGATCGGCCATGGCTGCGGAGTAGGAGAAGGAAATGGGTCTGCTCGACGGGAAGATCGCGCTTGTGACGGGAGCGGGGACGGGCATCGGCCGGGAGGCCGCGCTCCTGCTCGCCGAGGAGGGTGCGTGTGTGATCCTTACCGGACGTCGTCTGGCGCCGCTCCGAGAGGTGGTGGCTGCAATCGAGAAGAAAGGCGGCAGAGTGTTCGCCCGCTCACTCGACATCGAATCCCGCGAGGCCATATTCGCCGCGGTGAAATGGGCGAGGGATGAAATCGGTCCGGTCGACATCCTCGTGAACAATGCCGGAAGCGCAAGCAAGGTTCTGAACGCACGGTTCATCAGCGAGGAGGAGTGGAATTCCACGGTGAACGTCAACCTCACTGCGGTCTTCAACCTGACTCAGGCCGTGCTACCGGACATGATCGCCAAGGGCGAGGGAACGGTAATCACCGTATCGTCCCTCGCAGCGCTCAACCCCAACCTGTTGGGCGGCGCGGCGTACGGTGCGGCGAAGGCGGCCGTGAAGAACTTCATGACGTTCCTGCACAACACTTATCGCAATCAGGGCATTCGTGCCACGACGATCCTGCCGGGCGAGACGAACACCCCGATCATGGAGAACCGCGCGCGGCCCCCTCTCGCGCACGAGCGTGCCGTCATGCTTGATCCGCACGACGTTGCGAGAGCGATCGCACTCTGCGCGACCCTGCAGAAGGGCGCTGTGATCCCCGAACTCCACATCTGCCCGACCTTTATGCGCGACACCTCGGCAGACATCGAGACCGCACGCTGGGTCGGTGCGCCTGCCGATACGCCAGATCTGCCGAAGAAGAACAAATAGGAGGGAGCAATATGAACGGCGCGAAACTACGCGCGCGGCTTCAGGCCGGCGAACCCATAACCATGTTCACTCCGCATCACGCATCGTCCGGCCTTGCGGCGCGTCTGGTGGAACTCGGAGCCGACTCGATCTTCATCGACTGCGAGCACGGCACCTGGGGCTTCGAGGACGTTCGGATGACGTCCCAGATCGTCCGCTCCGTCGGAGGTGCCGCGATCGTGCGGCCTCACTCCCACGAGCGACCGGTCCTGATCCGCTATCTGAACGCAGGCGCTGACGGTCTGATGGTGCCGATGGTCGACACCGCCGAACAGGCGCGCGCCATCGTCGATGCCGTTCGCTACGCACTGCCCTCCGACTCCGAGAAGCGGCTGGTTGTCAGCATGGTCGAGACGCTGGAAGCAATCGAAAATCTCGACGAGATGGTTCTCGTAGAGGGCATCGACATATTCTTCATCGGCCCTGGCGACCTGTCGCAGAACATGGGTTTTCCCCCGGCCCCGCGGTTCGGGGAGCCCCGCCCGGCGCAAGTCATGGAGAAGGTCGCCTACGCCGTCGAGAAGATCCGGAGCGCAGGCAAGATCGCTGGCACGCTGGTAACTGCCGAGGAGCTGCCGCACTGGCTCGAGCGAGGCGTTCAGTTTTTCTACGTGCATTCGGATCCGTTCCTGCGGCGCGGCCTCGCCGGCATTCATACGGCCCTCGGCCGGTGAGGATGCGCGACATGAGTTTCCCACTTTTCGATTTTTGAGGCAGCGCGCTGTGACAGGCTCGTCGCCGGGCCTCGGCCTTGCTCTGGCGCGCCGCCTGGCCGAGTACGGCGCGTCGATCGTTCTCAATGGACGTGATCGCGATTGGGACGGCGAAGCTGTGAAGCGCGGCCTCGACACGATCGCGATGTCGGCGCCATCGACATTTTGATAAACAATGCCGGCATGCAGTTGCGAACTCGCACGACCCGGCATCGCTCGCTATATGGCGACCGAGGGCACGGTCAGAACCTGACCCGCGGCATCTGCACCGACTGTGCGAAGTATGGGCCGCAGATCATCGCCGTCGCGCCGCGGCTGCTTCAAGACGCCACTGAACCAGGCCTTGGTCGACAGCGGAGTTCTCGTCCCAATAGCTGACCGGGAGCAAGCGTCAGCGGCAGGGTCACGTTTCCAAGGGTCTCGGAGACTCTTTTTCAGCCCGTGCCTTTTGCTCGCTTTGTTTCTGTTTCGTCAGACACTTGCGTCTCTTTCCCACTATCCGGACACAGAAAGCCAGAATGGCCGTGCCGATGCCATGTAAATTTTCCACTTGACTTTGTCGACACGTAGACGACATAGTTATCGTGTCGACACGTAGACGACAAAGAAGAAAAGATCGGCGATAGCCGACGGGTGGAACCGCGCGTCACGCGCACGTCAAACAGAGGAAATGACCATGCTTTCAAGGATGTTTGCGTCCGCAGTGCAGACGTTGCCTGCGCTTGCCCTGATCACTGGCCTTTCAACCACCGCCGCATCCGCACAAACCGCCGAGGGCTACTGGCAGGGCGTGCAGAAGGCGGGTGTCCTTCGCTGCGGTGCAGCTGTCGCTCCGCCTTACGTCATGCGAGACCCGGCGACGGGCGAATATTCCGGCTTCTTTGCAGATCTCTGCCGCGAATTTGCTGAAGTCCTAAAGGTCAAGCCGGAGTTCGTCGATACCACCTGGGACAACATCGTCGCCGGTCTGCAGGCTGGAAAATGGAATCTCTCACTTGCATTAAACAGGACGCCGGCGCGTGCCATGGCCGTCCAGTTTTCCGTTCCGGCGATGGAATATCAGATCTCGCTCGCCTACAATAAGGAAAACCCGAAGATCCCCGCCGGAGCGACCTCGGTCGCCGACGTCGACAAGAAGGATGTGACGCTCGCGGTCATGTCCGGCACCGCGCAGGACAAGGCGATCACCGGTGCGGTGAAGAACGCGACGATCCTGCGCCTGCCGGGCAATGACGAGACGCGCTTGGCAGTAGTCTCCAGGCGCGCCGACATCCTTGTCGACGCGTCCGACACCAACCAGCTTTTCACGCAGTCCAATCCTGACTGGGCGGTTGCGCTCAATCCGAAGCCGGCACTGGCGAAGCAGGGTGTCGCTTTTGGCCTGCCGCACCAGCTTTCGGCTGCCGATGTGGAGGTGGTGAACATCTTCCTTGAAGAGAAGGTGGCGACCGGGCACGTCGAGGAACTGATTCGCAAAGCCGTCGACGAGGTCCTGAAATCGTCGAACTGAGGTTCGTGCGAGCCGGGGCGGAAAGCCCCGGCTCTTCCTGATACGACGGCAAGTGGAGTGCCAATGATGTCCGCAAATGCACCGCTCGTTTCCATCAAGTCACTGCGCAAAAGCTACGGCCCGTATATCCAGGTTCTCAAGGGGCTCGACATCGAAATGAAGCCTGGCGAAAGGGTCGTGGTCATCGGCCCGAGCGGCGGCGGCAAGAGCACGCTTCTGCGCGTCATGATGGGCCTTGAAAAAATCGACAGCGGCTCGATCACCTTCGGCGGCGAGCCCTATATCTCGTCGAAGGGCTCAGACAAGAAAACCGTCATCGACACCGAGGTGCGCCGCTCGATCGGCATGGTCTTCCAGCACTACACGCTGTTCCCGCATCTGAATGTCACCCAGAACCTGATCCTGGCGCCGTGTAAGGTGCGCGGTGAAAACAAGGTCAGCGCCACCAAACGCGCCCATGCGCTTCTCGACCGCTTTGGCCTTGGCGCCAAGGCCAATGCATATCCGGCGCAGCTTTCCGGCGGCCAGAAGCAGCGTGTGGCGATCGCACGCGCCCTGATGCTCGATCCGAAGCTGATGCTGTTCGACGAGGTGACGTCGGCCCTCGATCCCGAACTGGTTGCCGAGGTCGAGCAGGTGATCCTGCAGCTTGCCGCCCAGAACATGCCGATGATGATCGTCACCCACGACATGTGGTTTGCAAAGAACATCGCCTCGCGCGTCATCTTCTGCGCCGGCGGGGTGGTTGTCGAGGATGGGCCGCCGGAACAAGTGCTCGGCTCGCCGAAGGAGGAGCGCACGCGCGACTTCATCGACCGCGTCTTCCATATCCGGCATTAGGAGGGGGAGATGGGGTACTCATTCGACTTCCAGTCCATCGCCTTCGGACCGCTGCTCGACGGGCTCGCAGTAACGCTTCAGTTGACGGCTACCGCCAATCTCATCGGCGTCGTGCTCGGCTTTCCGCTTGCGCTGCTTATCATGAGCCGCTTCGCGCCGATCCGGCTGCCGGCCATGCTCTTCGTGGAATTCTTCCGCTGCACGCCGGCGATCGTGCAGATCGTCTGGTTCTTCTACTGCGTACCGATGCTCTTCAATGTCTTCCTCGGCTCGATGACGATGGGCATTCTGGCGCTCGGCCTTAATCTGATGGCCTTCAACGCCGAGGCCTATCGCGCCGCGATCCAGGCTGTTCCGCGCGAACAGCTCGATGCCGGGATCGCTCTTGGTCTCAATCCGCTCCAGCGCACGCTCTATATCGTGCTGCCGACCGCGGTTCGTGCTTCGATACCCGTCCTGCTCACAAACGGTATCGGTATCTTCCAGCAATCCGCGCTGGTCGCCATCGTCGCCGTGCAGGATCTTATGTACCAGGCGAAGACACTTGCGACAGAGACCTACAGGCCGATCGAGACCTTCACCATCGTCGCGCTCGTCTACTTTGCCGTCTCCTTCCCCATCAGCCAGATCGTCGGCTTCCTGGAACGCCGCCGCCAGCTGATGATGAGCTGAGGACATGACCATGGCTCTCGATTTCTCCATCATCCTCCGCTTCCAGGAAGCGCTCGCGCTCGGTCTCTGGATGACGATCAAGCTGACGCTGATCTGCGTCGTCCTCGGCTGCAGCCTCGGCTTTCTCGTAGGCCTCGCCCGGACATCGCGCCGTTCCCTGCTGCGGGCTATATCCGGTGTCTATGTCGAGTTCTTCCGCGGCACGCCGGTGCTTATCCAGCTTTTCTGGATCTTCTTCTGCCTGCCGCTGATCCTCGGCGTTGAGCTCTCCAATCTCGCCTCGGGAGTGATCGCACTCACCCTCTACATGGGTGCGATCACCAGCGAGACTTTCCGGGCGTCGCTCAAGTCCATCGGTCCGGAGCAGCTCGACGCCTGCGTTGCGCTCGGCCTGCCGCGCCGCGTCCAGGTGACGAACGTCATCCTCCCGCAGGCGGTGCTGCGCGCCGTTCCGACGCTGCTGTCGAACTGCGTCAGCCTGTTCAAGGAAAGCGCGCTGGTTTCCGCCGTCGGCATGGCCGACCTGATGTTCGTCGGCCAGAACATTTCCAACAACACGGCACGGCCCGTCGAAGTGCTGACGGTCGTCGCAATCATCTACTTCGTCATCGCCTTTCCGCTCACCCGCGCCGTCACGCTCGTCGAGCGACGTGTGCTTGCCAAACTGGCGATCTGATCGCAGCCGAATTTGAAAAGGAGACCCCCCATGAAACTTTCTGGCGTCATGCCCGCCCTCATTACCCCCTTCGATGCGAACAACCGGATCGATTTCAAGGCGCTTGAAAAGCACATGACGAGCCTCCGGGCGGCAGGGGTGACCGGCTGGGTGCCTTGCGGTTCTACCGGAGAGTATTTTTCCATGTCGAACGAGGAGCGCGAGGAAGTGCTCAAGTTCGTCAAGGACTTCGCCAATGACGACGAAATCCTGATCGCCGGCACCAATGCGCCGGCAACCCGCGAAGTGATCGAGAACACGGCGCGCGCCAGGGAGATCGGTTACGATACGGTTCTGCTCGCCACACCTTTCTACACGCGCCCGACCCAGGCCGAGCTGCTCAACCACTATCGCGCCGTTCTCGATGCCGTCGATGTAAGCCTCGTTCTCTACAACTACCCGCCGAAGGACGGCGTCGAAATTTCCTTCGAGCTCATGGATGCGCTCGCCGATGATCCCCGTGTGATCGGCATCAAGGAAAGCTCCGGCGTCCTGCAGCGCGCTGTCGACATTCATTCGCGTTACAAGGGCCGCATCGACCTCGTTTCGGGCTCGGACGACATTGCGCTCGATTTCATGTTCTGGGGCGCCGATTCCTGGATCTGCGGCCCGGCCAACTGCATGGCGAAAGCCTGCTGCGACCTGGACCGCACCTTCCGCTCCGGCGATCTCGACAAGGCGCGCGAACAGATGGCCGTTCTCTACCGGGCGATGAATATCCTGGAGACCGGCAAATTCGTGCAGAAGATCAAATATGGCTGCGAACTTCAGGGTACGCCGGTCGGCAACTGCCGTGCGCCGCTCGGTGCGCTTACGGATGAGGAGAAGGCCGAGTTCAAGGCGGCCATGGAACCGATCCTGAATTGGTGACCTTGCGCGGAGCATGGAAGGTCCAGCCTTCCATGCTCCGCGCGGACATGTCTGATGTTGCGGTCGAGCGCAATCGTTTCCCTCTCGTAACTCACGCCTCGAACTTGGAGCTAGACGGATGCGCTTCAGCAAAGTCCTGTCCGTCGTCGACTGTCATGCCGAAGGAGAAAGCGGCAAGGTCATCGTCGGCGGCGTCGGCCAGGTTCCCGGCGAAACCATGTTCGAAAAGCGGGTTTATCTTGAAACCCACATGGACGACATCCGCAAGATGGTCCTGTTCGAACCGCGAGGAGCTGTCTGGCACAATGCCAACATTGTGCTTCCCTCCAATCACCCCGACGCCGACATGGGATACGTCATCCTCGAGACGACCGAATACCCGGCGATGTCCGGTTCGAACACGATGTGCGTGGCGACGGTGCTTCTCGAGACCGGAGTCCTGCCGATGCAGGAGCCCGTCACTCAACTAACGCTCGAGTCTCCGGCGGGCCTGATCAAAGTGCGTTGCGAATGCTCAGCCGGCAAGGTGACGAGCGTCCGGCTCGTGAACCAGCCGGCATTTTGTTACCACCTCGACGCTAAGATCGAAGTCGCTGGCTTGGGCGCCGTCAGGGTCGACATCGTCTATGGCGGCATGACCTATACGATGGTCAACGCCGCCGATCTCGGCTTCTCGATCGACCCCTCGGAAGCCCGCGAACTCTGCGAGGTTGGACAGAAGCTCAAATTCGCGACCGCCGAGCAGCTAGCGGTCGAACATCCCGAGAACCCGGCAATACCTGGTATCACCAGCACCCAGTTCATGGGGCCGCTTCGACGGGAGAATGGCCAGCTCGTTTCGAAGAACTGCGTGGTCGTCTCCCCGGGGCGATGCGATCGCTCGCCCTGTGGTACCGGGTCATCGGCGAGGCTGGCGCTGCTTCACGCAAAGGGTCTTATCAAGCCAAGCGAAACGCTCATCCATGAGTCGATCACCGGCAGCCGCTTCACGTGCACCATCGACGGCCTGACGACGGTCGGGAAGTACAACGCTGTCATACCGGCGATCGCCGGCCAGGCCTGGATCACCGGTCTCTATCAGATGGGCATGCACCCGACCGACCCCTATCCCGGGGGCTTCAAGGTGGCCGATACCTGGATGACCACAGTTTGAACTCCGCACCAAGCGCCGTCCGAGAGCAGAGAAATGATGAGCAATAACGAGGGCCATGTCGTGGTCGTAGGTGCCGGTATTATCGGCACCACCATCGCCTACGAGCTGCGGCGCCGCGGGAATGCCGTTCTCATCGAGCGGGATCCTGATGGCAAGGGCGCTTCCTACGGCAATATGGCGTCGATCGCGGTCACCGAATTCATGCCCACCTCCCGGCCGTCCGTCTGGGCGCAGATGCCGCAGTGGCTGATCGACCCGGAGGGGCCGGTGCGCATCCGGCCCTCCTATCTGCCGCGCCTCACGCCCTGGTTTCTCCGATTTCTCGAAGCAAGCCGCACGTCCCGCGTCAAGGAATTGGAGGCAGCCGGGGCGGCGCTGTGCCGACGCGTCTACGAAGACCTGATGCCTCTGCTGCAGGGAGCGGACCTAACCGATATGCTGACCGAGGAGGGATGCCTCAGCCTCTATGCGGATGAGGCCCAGTTCAGAGCGGACCGGGAGCACATCACGATCCTCGAGCGCTTCGGCTTCCGCCATGAAGTGCTCGGCGGCAATGCCATACGCGCTCTTGAACCTGCCCTGACGTCGAAGATCGCCAAAGCAGTGCTCTTTCCCGACAACCGCTCGATTAGAGATCCTCACCGGCTGCTCTTGAAACTGCGCGAGAAATTCCTGTCGCTGGGCGGCAGGATCGAGCAAGGCGATGTCGTCGGTTTCGAGCAGGGCGATCGCGTCAAGGCCGTCCGCTTAAAGGATGGTCGGTCGATCGCCGCGCCTCAGTTCGTGCTTTGCGCCGGCGCCTATACCGGCAGGCTGTCGCGCCTTCTCGGCGAACCGATCCCGCTTGAGACTGAGCGCGGCTATCACACCCAGATCATGGCGCCCGGCATTTCGATGCGCCACTCGATCATCTGGCCGGCGCGCGCCTTCATGGTCACGCCGACGGCCGGCGGCATTCGTGTCGGCGGCACGGTGGAGATGGCAGGGCTTGACGCCGCGCCGGACTATCGCCGCGCCAGGGTCCTCGTTAAGCGGGCGCAGGAGGCTCTGCCGGATCTTCGGGCGGAGAAGGCCACGGAATGGATGGGCCATCGGCCGGCGCTCCCCGATACCGTGCCGATCATCGGCCGTTCGGCGAAACACCGCGGCGTCATCTACGCCACCGGCCACGGACATCTAGGTCTGACCTATGCGGCCACGACAGCCCGGCTGATCGGTGACCTTGTTACTGGCGTCAACCCGCCGATCGATCTCAAACCATACCGCGTGGATCGGGTTCTGACGGCAGACCCGATCAACGACAGCAACGATTGGAGAGAACCATGCGCAGCGAACTCTATATCGACGGAAAGTGGGTGGCACCCATCAAGGGCGGGACTTTCGAGATCGTCAATCCTGCCACGGAAGAGGTGATCCACAAGGCCGCGGCGGCGAGCGCCGACGACGTGGACGTTGCCGTCAAGGCGGCGCGGCGCGCCTTCGACAAGGACGGCTGGCCCATGCTCCCCGGCCGCGAACGCGCCCGTTATCTCCGGGCCATCGCCGACGGCATCCGGGCCCGGCAGGCGGAAATCGCCCGGCTCGAGGTGATCGACAACGGCAAGCCGTTCCCGGAGGCGGATTGGGATATCGCCGACGCGGCCGGCTGCTTCGATTTCTACGCCGGGCTTGCCGAACAGCTCGACAACAATCCGGAAGAGCCGATCGCGCTCGCCGACGCCCGTTTCATCTCCAAGGCAGTCAAGGAGCCCATCGGCGTTGCCGGGGCGATCATCCCCTGGAACTATCCGCTGCTGATGGCGGCCTGGAAGGTTGCGCCGGCCCTTGCCGCCGGCTGCACGGTCGTGCTGAAGCCGGCCGAAGTCACGTCGCTGACCGCGCTCGAGCTCGCGGCGATCGCCGATGAGGCGGGCCTGCCGCCGGGCGTCCTCAATATCGTCACGGGATCCGGCTCGGTCGCCGGGCAGGCGATCATCGATCACAAGGGCGTAGACAAGCTCGCCTTCACCGGCTCCGGCCCGGTTGGCTCGAAGATCATGGCGGCAGCGGCCCGTGACATCAAACGCATCAGCCTCGAACTCGGCGGCAAGTCGCCCTTCGTCGTCTTCGACGATGCCGATATTGATGAGGCGGTCGAATGGATCATGTTCGGCATCTTCTGGAACCAGGGGCAGGTCTGCTCGGCCACGTCACGGGTCCTCGTCCAGGAAGGGATTTACGACCGCTTGTTGGCGCGGCTTGTCGAGGAGGCAAAGAAGATCAAGATCGGCGACGGTCTCGAGGACGGCGTGCTCCTCGGGCCGCTGGTCTCCAAGCGCCAGCACGAGCAGGTCGTCGCGGCGATCGAGGCGGCGAAAGCCGCCGGTGCGACCGTCGCCTGCGGCGGAAAGCGGCCCGAGGGTTTCGAGACGGGCTACTATCTGGAGCCGACAGTCCTGACCGAGGTGCCTTTGGAGAGCGACGCCTGGCGCGAGGAGATCTTCGGGCCTGTCCTCTGCCTCCGGCCATTCTCGACCGAAGAAGAAGCGATCGAGCTTGCCAATGATTCACGCTTTGGGCTCGCCGCCGCGGTGATGTCGAAGGACGATGTCCGTGCTGAGCGGGTTGCCGCCGCCTTCCGCGCCGGCATCGTCTGGATCAACTGCTCGCAGCCAACGTTCACCGAAGCGCCCTGGGGTGGTTACAAGGAATCCGGCATCGGCCGCGAGCTCGGTCGCTGGGGTCTCGAAAACTATCTAGAGACGAAGCAGATCACCCGCTTTGCCACGGGCGAGAAATGGGGCTGGTACATCAAATGAATGGGAACCGATGAACTGGGATCGTTCGCTCGATCTCCTCGAGGTCCATTGCCAGGGCGAGGTCGGTAAGGTGATCGTCGGTGGTGCGCCGGAAATCCCCGGCGCCACCATCCTCGACAAGATGAACCACATCAATCAAGTCGACGACAGCCTCCGCCGCTTCGTGACCTTCGAGCCGCGTGCCAGCGTCGCGATGTCGGTCAATCTGCTCGTCGCGCCGACGCGGCCCGACGCCGACGCGGGCTTCATCGTGTTGCAAGCGGACCGTGCCCATCCGATGTCCGGCAGCAACTGCATCTGCGTCGTCACGGCCCTGCTCGAAAGCGGGCGCGTCGCCATGCAGGAGCCGGAAACGATCGTCCGGCTCGACACGCCCGCCGGGCTGATCATCGCGCGCGCCACCTGCCAGGAGGGGCGCTGCCTATCGGTCAGCCTCGACAACGTTCCGAGTTTCGCCGAGGTGCTGGATGGCGAGATTGAGACCCCACGCTGGGGCCGCATCAAAGCTGATATCGCCTTCGGCGGCGTGTACTACGCAATCGTCGATGTCGATCAGGTCGGAAGCGAGATCGCACCGGCCAACGCGCGCTTCTTGGCCGAGGCGGGAATTGAGCTGAAATCGCTCCTGGCCGATCAGGTGACGGTGAAGCATCCGGAGCTGACCGGTGTCGACGAGGTCGCTTACGTGATGTTCCGCGGGCAGGAACCGGACGGCGCGGTGCGCACCTGCACGACCCTGAAACCGGGCCGGGTCGACCGATCCCCTTGCGGGACGGGAAGCTCCGCAAACCTGGCGGCGCTTTACGCTCGCGGCGAGATCGCAATTGGCGACCGGCGGACGTCGTGCTCGATCATCGGAGGCGAGTTCGTCGCGGAAGCGATTGGCACGTCCGAGGTCGGTGGACGTCCCGCCGTTTTGCCGCGGATCACCGGCCGCGGTTGGATCTATGGTCGCGAACAGCTCCGGCTATCGGACGAAGATCCGTTCAGAAACGGCTTTGCGCTCTCCGACAGTTGGGGGCCGCAAGTCAGTATGCTCGATTGAGGATTGGGTGATGGCGCAGTTAGAAAAGCGGCTATCGGGCCAGAGCATCCTTGTCACAGGTGCTTCTGGCGGCATTGGTGCGGCGATTGTGGAACGTCTGGCCGAAGAGGGGGCGTATCCGATCATACATTATGGTCGCGACAAAGCCGCCGCGGAGTTATTGCTGGCGCGCATTGGCGTCAAGGGCTTGATTGCTCAGGCCGATCTTTCGGCGGTCGGCGGCCCTTTTGAACTCTGGCACAAGGCAGAAGAGGCGGTTGGCCGGATTCACGGGCTCGTCAACAATGCGGGTATACGCACCGAGGTCTCCATCGATGCGGATCCGGAATCCTGGACGTCTGCCTGGCGAAGAGAGTTTCAGGTGAATTTCTTCGCCGCGGCCGCTCTCTGCAAGGAGGCGGTTCGGCATTTCAAGGCGCACGGCGGCGGGCGGATCGTCAACATGGCTAGCCGCGCCGGTCAGCGCGGCTACGCGGCCGATGCGATGCCCTACGGCGCAACCAAGGCAGCCCTCATCAATCTTACGAAGTCGATCGCCCGCGCCTTCGGGGGCGACGGAGTCGTAGCCGTCGCGATCGCTCCGGGGTGGGTGCAGACGGAGATGGCAAACGACTTCGTCGAGAAATTCGGCAAACAGGCAGCCGTAGCTGACATCCCGATCGGCGAAATGGCACAGCCAGGCGAGATTGCCGAACTTGTGGCTTTCGCGTTGCTTCCATCACAGCGCTCGCTGAATGGAGCAACGCTCGACGTCAACGGCGGCAGTTACATCCGATAATCCGAGCACAGGAGCAGGACCATGAAAAGATTCGAGGGCAAGGTCGCGGTCGTGACTGGCGGAGGCGGCGGCATTGGTTCTGCCATATCGCGGCGTCTGGCGGATGAGGGAGCTCTCGTCGTCGTTTCCGACGGAAACCTTGACGCGGCCAAATTCGTCGCGTCCGAGATTGAGGATGCCGGCGGTTCCGCGGTCGCGATTGCCGCCGACATTTCGCAAAAAGATACCGGCTGCGACCTAATTGCGGAAGCGTTCGCGCTGAGAAGTCGTATCGATATCCTCGTCAACAATGCGGGCATCAACAGGCGTGGCAATCTTTTGTCTCTGACCGAGGAGGACTGGCATATGAGCTTCGCTGTCAATCTGGATTCGATGTTTCACCTCTGCCGGGCGGCAATTCCGCACATGATCGAGGCCGGCGGTGGAGCGATCGTCAACACCGCCTCCCAATGGGGTCTCTATCCGGCGCCGAACCACATCGCCTATAACACCACCAAAGCGGCGGTGGCGGCCTTTACACAGAATCTGGCGCGCGACTATGCCCCGAACAAAATCCGCGTAAACGCTGTGTGCCCCGGCGAGATCCTCACGCCAATGCTCGAAGCCGGTGTGAAACGCTCCGGCAGGACCATTGCCGACCTCGACAAGCTGGCGCCTTTCGGACGAATCGGCAAGCCGGAGGAAGTAGCGGCCCTCGTCGCATTTCTGGCATCAGACGAGGCCGCATTCATGTGTGGATCGCTCGTTGAGATCACTGGCGCTCAGGCCGTTGCATAGCCCACCCCGATAGCAATGTCACTCCGGCGGCTACGCAGGGGAAATGAGTAAATTTAAAATCGAGTGGCGATTGCGCGAGGCCTTCAATGAAGCGGCGCGCGAGCCCCCGCGAGTACGTCAGAGAGTCCAATTGCAGCTGTGTGGTTCGCGTCCCTTCAAGGCGATCACCTGGGGGCGGGCGTCGCGCTCTAAGCGTCACGCATTCCGAAGCGGTGGCGTCCTATGGCTGACGAGGCATAAGCAGGCTGTGGCAGTTGGTCGTTTCGCCCTGACCCTCGCGCTCGTGATCGGCGGCTGGGTATCGGGTCTGAGACGCGCAAAGCTGAGCCGTTAGGGGTGCCAGGACCTATCTTCCAATGGAACGCTCCTGGATCTCTTCGCCTATAAAACAATTGTAGGATTGCGCATATTCGGCAGGTCTAAGTCCCGGCCGGTGCGGCCTAACTCCGCTGACCTTCAGTCCGGAAATCTCCGTCGTGAGCTTGGCAAGAATAGCGGCGGAGAATTGGCTGGCCTTCGACACCTTCATGACGAACGCCCCTTCTCCGCCGATAACGCATTCCTTGTAATAGGTATCGAGATACGGGATCGACGCTGAATCCGGAGTGCTTTTCAACATGATCGCAAGCCCGT
The DNA here is from genome assembly GCA_001704765.1 of Sinorhizobium shofinae. Lineage (GTDB taxonomy): Bacteria > Pseudomonadota > Alphaproteobacteria > Rhizobiales > Rhizobiaceae > Sinorhizobium > Sinorhizobium shofinae. The sequence continues at coordinate 12,832 of MBFK01000103.1, read as the reverse complement.
CGATGACGATCCCTTGGGCGACGGTGTTATTTCGGGCAACCGGCGCCGGTACCCCGGCATTGTTGGGCCCGTCGCCCGATATGTCGATCACGCGTCGGCTTGCTCGGTAAGGACTGGAGTGAATAAGTCTTCGTGCGAACGCAAGCACATTCGAGATAGAGGTGAAGGAGATCCGTCTTATCGGTTGACGGTGCAATGCCTCGGCAAAATGTGCCGCACTCTGCGCGTCCTCGATCAGGGTCCAAGGTAGGACCTGGATGGCCTTGCCACCCCACTCGACATAGGTCACTGCAATCCTGCCGAGCGGCCCTGTCCTGACCGCCCTGACTATCTCCGGCCTGCGAAACGCCTCCACGTAGCCCGTCCGTTGAAGCCGCAGTTCGTCCAATTCTATTGAGTAGGAGACATCGACGGCAATGACCAATTGAAGATCCACGGCGACAAGATCCTGTGCCGCGGCGGTGCCGGCGCCGAGAAGATAGGAAGCGGCCCAAAGCGCCCAGCGTGATTTCATCGAGGTGATCCGCTATCTGGTGACGGAGGCCGCGCGAGGTGCAGCCGGCCTCATGGCCTTGTCTCGCCGGCAGCCTCCCTTCCGTCAGCTCGAAGAAGGTAAGGCAATGGACGCCATTTAGCGATGGGCACTGCGGGCTACTGCATTATCCTTAAATCGGAGCCGATTTAAGGATAAGAACATGCAGCAATTCAAAGTGCTACAGCGCCGTGTCTGATAAGACGCACGGCGCTGTAGGGGGGCGATTATAGACGAGAAGCGAAGAAGTCTCGGCCGCGCTTTTTCACGCACATCTGCAACGAATTCCGTTCGTCGCGAAGGGGTCCGGCTCGGCAACTCCCTAGAAGGATCAGCGCGAAATTGCGACAGGCGCCGCGTTCGCCCTTGGCGTCACCCGAGTTCGGGCGGAACCGCTATGCCGCGCTTGCCGGCTTCCTCCGCAAGGCGGCTTATCGTGCCGAGGGCGAGCGGAATACCTTCTTGAAGCCGCTTCTCCGCCAGCAGGAAACCGCGCTCTCCGGGCAGCAACACCTCATCGGTTCCCACAGCCGGTGGCAAGGATTTGATGGCGCGGACAAGCCGATTGACCTCACCCTCAAAATCGTCGCCGAGTCCGAACGCGCTTGGACCAAGGGCTATCACCAACCCATTGAATCCGGCATCCCGGTTGTCGGTTAGAGCGGCCGAAATGAGAGGATTACCACCGAGGACACTCACCAGGATCTCGATCATCAGCGAAAGTCCGGAGCCTTTTGGCCCCGCCATGGGCAAGACCGCCTTTACCTTTGCTGGGTCGGTGGTTGCAACGCCGTTTGAATCCACTCCCCAATCCGGCGGGATGGACTTCCCGGCGTCCTTCGCCGCCATGACCTTGCCTAGGGCGACCGCCGCCGTCGACATATCGAGAACGATCGGGCGAGCCGCGTTCCTGCTGGGTGCGCCGATCGATATTGGATTGGTGGAGACGCCTTCGAGCTTGGAGCCATGATAGATCATCAGCGGCTTCGACGCCGTCATGGCAATGCCGACCATGCCGGCCCTTGCAACTCTCTCGGTAAAATAGCCAACCGCCCCGGCGTGGCTCGTTCGCACGATCGAGCAAATGCCGATGCCGAATTTCTCAGCAAGCTCCACAGCCTTGTCGGCCGCCATCGACATGCCGGTTGCTCCCGGCACACGATCGCCCTCGATGACTGCGACAGCTCCGAATTCTCGCGACAGTTTCGGCTTCGCATCTCCCTTGACGATCCCGAGCTCCACCATCTCGATGTAGCGGGGAATGCGTAGGACGCCGTGAGAGTCCGCTCCGCGCAGATTGGCCCAGACCAGAAGATCGGCGGACTGGCGGGCGTAGTCCGTCCTGAATCCGCCCGCCTCCAGGAGCGATGCGGAGAATGCCTCCAACGTGTCTTTGGCAATCACTCTCCTGGCCGGTGACGTGCTCATGCAGCGACTCCGAGCGGCGAGGGGAAGAACTTGTCGAGCCAACCCTTGACCATCATTTTCGTCCGAGGCGCGTCGTTGGGCGCGAGTGGGAAATGCGCGATCGTGTCGATGAGCATGAGCTCGGTCGGTTGTCCCGCCTTCTCGAACATCCGCACCGATTCAATGGTCGGCGTGATGATGTCGTTTGCCGTGTGGAACAGCAGAAGCGGGCGCGGCGCGATATTGGCCACCACGTCGTCGGCGCGGAAATTATACATCGACCAGGCGGTTTCGACGGGGATCTCCATGATTGCCTTGGGCGAGAGGTTCTTGCGCAGATGCTCCGGGATCGGCACGGCGTCGAACCGGGACATCCACAGGCTTTCGCCGGTTTCCTGCTTGTGCTTGCGGCCATTCTCGAGAATGCCGATGAACTTATCCCAGGATTCCTGGGTGGGGTGTTGGCCGCGGAACTTGCGTTCACCATTGCCCCAACCGCAGGAGGAAAGGCAGCAGGCGAAGCGGTCGTCGACGCCGGCGGCATAGACCGACACGGCAGCACCGAAGCTGTGACCGGTGATGCCGATGCGCTGCGGATCGACTTCCTCGCGCTGGGCGAGGAAAGTGAGCGCATTCTTCGCGTCGGCCACCTGATCGAAGCAGCGGACCTGCGCCCGCTCGCCTTCGCTTTCGCCGCAGCAGCGGAAATCAAAGCGCAGCGCGACATAGCCGAACGCTTCCATCATCTCGGCCTGGATCTGGGCATGGCTTTCATCCTTCGAGCCGACGAAGCCGTGGCAGACGATGAATGCCGGCAGCATCTGCCCGGCCTTGCGTCTATCCGGAACATGAAGAACGGCCGAGAGCTTCAGGCCGTCGGACATGAATGTGAGTTTTTCCTGCATTGGCTTTCACCTCGGTTTGGATCAGGCGATCTTGGCGAAGGGGTGGAAATATTCGCGCCATTCGAGCGGCGCCGGCGTGCCCCAAACATTCATGTCGCGGACATTGCCCGGACGCTCGAGGTTGGTAATGACATTGGCGGTGAAATCGGCATCGTCGGCGATATGCGCCATCACGCCCGAACATTCGATCATCATGCCGCTGGCATCGGTGTAATAGGCATAAGTGTTGTCACCGGGGCGGTGGCGGCCGGGTCCCCACAGGAACTGCCGGTCGAACTGGTCGAGAATATCGCCGAGGCGCAGATACTGATTGAACTCGAGGAACTCGAAGGAAACATGGTGCAGGCCGGCCGCCTGGCCCTTGACGAGCCCTAGGACGTGATGCTGGCGATTGCCGGCATACATCCAGCTCAGGCTGTCGTTGACCATTCGCTCAGACAATCTCATGCCGCCGATCTTTTCGAGCTGGGCGCGGGTGGCCGCGGGGTCTGGGGTGATCAGGTTAATGTGGTCGATCCGGTTCGGGCCGACGCCCTTGGTCGGATAGCGCCTGCCATAGGTCTTGTTGCGGATGGGCGTGTGGATTTCAAAGCACAGCCCCTCCGGAGTCGCAAAAGTCACGCCTTCGGCAATGCAGTCGAGGCTCGGCTCCCGGGAGAGGATCCGGCATCCGGCGGCCTCGACGCGGGATGTGGCCTCGGCCACCAACTCCGGTGTCAGAGCTTCGAGCCCGATCGTGTGGGCCGAATTTTCGCCGGCATGGACCAGAACGAGTTCCGCGGCCCGGCCATTCGAGCTTAGCCAGGTCTGGTGATCGTCGCGATGCGTGACGTGCAGGCCCAGGATGTCCACCGCATCCCGGGTGACGGCCTGCGGATCGACGACGTTGACCTTCATGTGCCCAACGGCGTGCACAATATGCGTCATGGTTTCCTCCTCAATTCTGAAATCGGCCATGCCGATCTGATACTGCGTATGTCGGACGGCATCAAGATATTTCGAAATAAAAGTGATTATCGAAATTATTTCCATACGGTCCTTTCGGATGCGACGCTGTTGCGGAGCGTTCCGACTCTCTCGATTTCGACCTCGACGACGTCGCCGACATTCAGGAAGAGCGGCGGATTACGGCTCGAGCCGAAGCCTGATGGCGTGCCGGTCACGATCACGTCGCCGGCCTCGAGGACGGTAAACTGGCTGACATAGGAAATGAGCCAGGGAATCGAAAAGATCAGCCGGCTGGTATTGTTGCTCTGCCGGACCTCGCCGTTCACCCGGGTGGTAAGCGCAAGACCAGTGGGGTCGGACAACTCATCGGACGAGACCATCCAGGGCCCGAAACCGGCGGTCCGGGCGAAATTCTTGCCCGGCGTGAATTGCGTCGAGTGCTTCTGCCAGTCGCGAACGCTGCCGTCGTTGAAACAGGCGTAGCCGGCAACATGTGACAGCGCGTTAGATTCCGCGATGCGCCGGCCCGTCCGCCCGATGATGACGGCGAGTTCGCCCTCGTAGTCGAACTTGTCCGAGACATCCGGTTTGGGCAACGGCTCGTCATGGCCGGTTTGCGATGCGGCGAAGCGAGAAAAGAGCAGCGGATATTCCGGGCTGTCGGCAATGTCTTTCTGAGGCTCGTAATAATTTGTCGCTATGCAAAGGACTTTCGAAGGATTGGGAATGACCGGAAGATAGCGGATCTCATCGAGTGCAAAGTCGGGCCGAAGCCCTTTTTCCGACCCCAGACGGTTAAAATTCGCGGCGATATAGCTTGCCAGATCGGCAATACCGCTTCGTCTGGCGAGGTCCGCGACGCTCCCGTCCACGATGCAGCCATAGCTCGCATGTCCGTTGTGCAGGAAGCTCAGGTAACGCATGATAGGCCTCAGATTTTCGAAATTACTATGATATCGTAAACATCTGAGACGGTAGTCTGGCAAGCCCCTCGCGCCAATGGCCAGTCTGGAAGCGTCAAGACGTAGATAATGTCGAGCATGCCGCAGGCTTCGAGGATGCCCTGGCGTAGGAGGCAGCGCATTCTTCCCGAACGCATCCATGTTAAGGGACATCCGCTCGCGGTTGTCATATGATCGCCATGTTTTACGAAATCAGTTGAAATTTCGAAAATTGTCCGCTACGACATGTTGAGGCGGAGGAGCGCCAGGCCCGTTCGGGTAGCCAGTTTCGTATTCGAGGAGGACTTCATGACCATTCCGGAAATAATGACTGCTGCGCGCATGCATACCGTCGGCGGCGAGCTCCGGCTTGAGAGGCTGGAAACGCCGAAGCCGGGTGACATGGATGTGCTGGTCCGGGTCAAGGCGTGCGGCATCGTGCCGAATCTCGGCAACATCCTGGCCAATTGGACGACCTGGTTCCCGCATATGCCGCTGCCGCCGCTTCCGGCCGTCTTTGGTCTCGATCCGGCGGGCGAAATTGCCGCAGTTGGGCGCCAGGTACACGGTCTGAAGCCCGGCGACCGGGTTTACGTCAATCCGGGCCGCAGTTGCGGCTCATGTCGCCACTGCCGCCGTGGAGACTCCATTTCCTGCAAGCATTATGCGTTTCAGGGCTATTTCGGGTTCTCCGAACATGCCATGCAGACGTTCGCCGACTATCCGATTGGTGGCTTGAGCGAGTACATGGTCGCGCCGGCTTCGGCAATCGTCAGGATCCCGGATAACATGACCTTCGACCAAGCGGCGCGCCTCGGCTACATGGGCACTGCCTATTCCGCCCTCAGGAAAACAAATGTCGGGCCGGGCGACACGGTCCTGATCAACGGAATCAGCGGAACTCTGGGCATCGGTGGCGCAGTTTTCGGTCTGGCCTTGGGCGTTGGCAAAATTCTTGGTACCGGGCGCGACAAGAAACTGCTGGAGGAGATCAAGGCGCTTGCCCCGAACCGCATCGAGGTCTTCTCGATAGACGACGGAAGCGTCACCGATTTCGCCTTGGCGCACACGGACGGGGAAGGCGTAGACGCCTTCATCGACTGCCTTGGTCCGGGCGCCGAACACGCGACCTTCCTCCAAGGGCTTCGGGGCTTGCGACGCGGCGGCATTGCAGTCGACATCGGCGCGGTCGCCGGCGAATTGCCGATCGATGTGCACTGGCTCATGGACCACAATCAGCGGCTTTACGGATCGGCATGGTTTACCACGCTGGAAGGCCAGGAAATGGCCGACATGGTCGCTTCCGGGGTAGCCGACTTCTCGCTCCTGGAAACCCAAAGCTATCCGCTTTCGGAGGTCAACACGGCGATCTCCGGCATTGCACAGCGTCACGGCGGTTTCTCGAATTTTGTGATCTGCCCCTGATATTTCAGAAAAGTGCCCGCGGCATTTTGCAACGGGCATTTCAGTTGACCATTGACTTGGGAGGAAGTCATGACTTTCAGACGCGTGGTAACCGCGAAAAATGCCGCCGGCAAATCGGTGGTCGTCAGCGATGGCGCATCGCCCCGCGAAATGGTGCTCAAGCACACGCCGGGTTTCATCTCTGCTCCGATCTGGACGACTGCCGGTGTTCCATCCCTGCCACATGACGGCAAGGACCCGATGGCGAGCGACGGAACCCTGCTGCAGCCGGCCGGCGGCTCGACCTTTCTCATCGTGACCTTCCCGCCGGATGCCGTGATGATGTCGCCGGATTTCCGGCCCGATCTTGCGGGTCCGGAGCACGCGGCTGCAGCGCCAGGCATCGCCGAAACCTTCGAGATGGACAATCCCGGCATGCACACCACACCGACCGTGGATTATGGCATCGTACTCAGCGGGAAGATCACGCTTGAGCTCGATGACGGTCTGACGGTGAACCTCAGCGCCGGAGACAGCTTGGTCCAGCATGGTGTGCGCCACGCCTGGCGCAACCCGAACAGTGAGCCGGCGACCGTCGCCTTCGTGCTGATCGGCGCTGGGACCCGGTAAATGCGGACTTTCGTCGATCGCCTAACCGCGCATCTCGAACCGGCTCCGCATGACCTCGCACCGGAAGGAGGCAGGCTGCGGACCAAATTGCTCGCCACCAAACATGTGACGATACGAGGTCTATATTGCAGAGCATCACAACCGAAGTCGCGATTGTTGGTCTGGGCCCCGTCGGAAACACGCTTTCCAATATTCTCGGCAGCTCCGGAATCGATGTTGTCGGCATCGATGCGCGGGACGAGGTCTATTCGCTGCCGCGCGCGATCGGCATGGATCACGAAGTGATGCGGGTCTTTCAGAATATCGGGATTGCCGGGGATCTGGCTTCGGTCGTCAGCGAATACAAGGACTCGATCTATCGTGCTGCCGATGGAGCGTTGCTGCGTCGTTTCACATCGCCGCCGTCGCCCTACAGGCTCGGCTGGCCAGCTTACCTCACATTCGTTCAGCCGGAGCTGGAAAGGAAACTACGGGAAAAAGCGATCTCGTCCGACAGGATCAGGCTTTTGACGGGCAGCGAAGTGGTCGCATTGGATAGTCCCGAGAGCCCGCAACTCACGCTGCGCGATTGCAATACGGGCGACATCACTGCACTGAGCGCCCGCTTTGTTGTGGGTTGCGACGGGGGAGCAAGCTTCATCCGCCGCGGTCTTGGCGTCAAATTCGAGGATCTGATTTTCGACCAGCCGTGGTTGGTCGTCGACGTCATTCTTGGCGACGACGATTTCGACCTGCCGGAAACCAATGTGCAGTTCTGCCATCCGGAGCGGCCGCATACTTTCGTCATTTGCCCCGGCCGATTGCGGCGGTGGGAGTTCATGATGCTGCCAGGCGAAACGGCGGACGAGCTCAACCGGCCTGAACGGATTTGGCAATTGCTGTCGCCGTGGCTGAAGCAGGGGCAGGCCGAAATCTGGCGGTCTGCGACCTACAGGTTTCATGCGCTCGTTGCAGAAACCTGGCGTGTCGGACAGGTGTTCCTTGCAGGCGATGCGTGCCATATGACGCCGCCATTCCTTGCCCAGGGCATGGTTCAAGGCATCAAGGATGCCGCCAATCTCGGATGGAAACTGGCCCATGTGCTCAAAGGCGGTCCGGATCGAGTGCTAGCGACTTACCAGCAGGAGAGGCGACCGCTCGTCCACGAGGTCATTTCGATCACCAAGGAACTGGGGCAAGTCATCTGCGAGCTCGACGAGGAGAAGGCGAAGCGCCGGGACGACGAGCTGAAGGCGTCCGGCAGGAGCTCTTCCCGCCGATTTCCGCTGGCTTGATCGCATGTGATGCCGCCGGCGCACCCCCGCCGGGTGCAGGCGAGGCCTGCCCGCAGCCCTGGGTTCTGTCGGAAGGCCGCCGGGTTCGACTGGACGAGATGATCGGCTGGAATTTTGCCTTGCTGGTCTGCGAGCTCGAGATCAGCCAGGGCAACCGGGATCGCGCGAAGAGGCTGAATGTCGTTCTGTGCGAATTTGGCGAGCTCATATTGAGGGAAGAAGACGGCGTATTGCGGGAGTGGCTCGCTTCGCTTGGCGGGCGGGCGGTACTCGCCCGTCCCGATCACGTCGTGTTTGGTGTTGCGGCGGATGATGACGGCGTTGGAGCGCTGTTCGACCAGCTGGAAGCGTGGATCGAGGCTTAGCGGCGTATTCTCGCAAATCCGGCAGAACGTCGAAGCGGTCAGCGACCGGGATCGTCCGCAACATGGAGGACGACGTGATCCGCGGCCCTACCATCGCTCTCAACGGCGATATCCCTAAATAATCTGACAGCGCCGGGTGCGGCCTTGCGTCAGATTCCTCTCACAGGAAGCGACGAGAGGAGATCATTCGATGTCAAATAGGACCGCGACTTACGGGAAGCAAAGCTACGTCTCGGCGCGATTAATTCCACCCCAGCCAAGAGTTCCGGCCTTTGCCGCGCTTGAAGGCCGGAGCCTTCCGTTTCGGCTACTGGCGCGGCTTGCTCGATGGATGGACACCCGGCGCGGTCGCTTGGACCTGCTCGCCCTCTCTGACTATCAGCTCAAGGATATTGGCCTATCGCGCGGGGCCGCGTACAACGATTTCTACAAAAGGGACTTGTAGGATCGGAATGTCCCAGTTTTCGTGTCAGACCATACTTGCGACGTCGACCGTCTCGCTTCGAGACGTGGTCTGCGACGGATCATGCCGCGGGATGGGTGCCGAGGAGTGCGCGCATTCTACAAGCCTGGTCTACCCATACCGAGGCGTTTTCATGCGGCATGTTGGCAAGACCGATGCCGTGGCGGAATCCAATCAGGTGATATTCTTCAATCGCAGCGAAGAATATCGCATCAGCCATCCGATCGCCGGCGGCGATGCGTGTCTCGACGTGAAAGTCAGCGAAGAGATCCTTGCCGAACTCACGCCGAAGGAACAGTTGCGTTCCGGCGGGGATGTTTCCTTCAGGCGCCAGCGTCGGCGCGTCGATGCACGCGCCCAGGCACTCGTCGCTTTGTTGCGTTATGGCCTTGCTCGCGGCGTTGCCGAGACGCTGGAAGCGGAAACCCTCACGCTCACGCTCATCAGGCGTTCCCTCGGCGAGCCGACATCGCATGGAGCGGCCGGCACTTACGGCGGCCAGAAGTTGGTCGATCGGGCCAAACTGGTGCTCTCGAGCGATCTTGCTCGCCGCTGGACGCTCGGCGAGGTCGCGAAGGAGGTGGGCGTCTCGCCGGTCTATCTGACCCAGGTTTTCCAACAGGTCGAAGCGATGCCGCTCTACCGCTATCAGTTGCGGCTGCGACTTGCGCGGTCGCTTGACCTGCTCGGCTCACATCACGATCTGACCGCGCTCGGCCTCGATCTCGGCTTTTCCAGCCACAGCCATTTCAGCTCCGCTTTCAAGCAGGCTTTCGGGCGGACGCCGGCCGAATTCCAGCGCAGCCTTCGTCTCCGTTAAGTCGCTAAACAATCTGACAGCCGGACGGCAGCAGACATGCTCTTCTTCTACACGTCGAAGCAACGACGGAGGAGAAGAACACCATGAACCAGAGAACCTGTGCCGCTTGCGACTGCGAGCTCGATCAAAACAGCATCAAGGTCAAGCTCGGCGGCAAGACCGTGGAAGTCTGCTGCGAGGAATGCGCCACAGCACTTGGCGAAGCCGAAGCGGCAAGAAGTTCAGCCGACACCGAGAAGTGATCGCGACGACCGATGGCCCGAACTGAGCGCCGTCAATAGCGATCGTCATCCCGGGCGGCCTACTCGGCGTACCCTGCACAAAAAAGCGAGCCTGCTCGGTCGGAGCAGGCTCGCTTGTCGTCCTGGCGCCCTTAGCTTCGCGGCTTGCGGTTCTCCGGGTCGTAGAGCGGTTTGTAGCCGACCCCGGCGACTTCGACCGGATAGGTCTCGCCGAAATACTGGACCACAAGCTTGCGGCCCTCCTGGGCATAGGCCCAGGGCAGATAGGCAAGCGCGATGTTCTTGCCGATCGTCGGTCCATAGGCGATCGAGGTGGTGAACGACCGGCGGCCGAGCTCGTCGACTAGCGTCTCGCCGGTCTCGGGATCCATGACCGGCAGGACGCCGACCGGGTAACGGGCGACGCCCTTGGAATCGACATTCTCGGTCATCACGAGCGTGCAGAGCATGGCCGGCTGGTGCGGGCGGGCGCGATGCTCGAGATGCTTGACCTTGCCACGGAAGTCGGCCTCCTTGACCTTCGGACGGGCGAGGTCGGCCTCTAGCAGATTGTACTCGGTGAGCAGGTCCGCGTTCTGTAGGCGCAGGCTCTTTTCCATGCGGCGGCTGTTTGCATAGGTCTCGACGCCCATGGCGATCACGCCTGTCGACCGCAGCGCGTCCCAGACGGCGAGCGCATCGCCATAGGCCATGTGCAATTCCCAGCCTTGCTCGCCGACATAGGAGATGCGGAAGGCGGTGACGTTCTTGCCGGCGATCCTGATCGGCTTGATCGCAGCGAAGGGGAAGTTCTCAGGCGTGAGCCCCTCGGGATCCTCGACGACCTTCTGCAGGGTCGCACGGGCGTTCGGTCCCCAGATACCGATCGTCACATATTTCTCAGTCACTTCGGTGACGGTGACGTCGAAACCCTTGTCCTCGGCAATACGGCGCACGTAATGGAAATCGCGTGGGCCCGCATCGGCACCGTCGATGACGCGGCAGCGGTCGGCCATCCGGATAACGGTGAGGTCGGCGCGAACCATGCCTTCGTCATCGAGGAAATGGGTATAGATGCCCTTGCCGATATTGGGGTCACCGCCGATCTTCGCGGCGCAGACCCATTCCATCAGCTCGACATGATCCGGCCCTTCGACATCGAACATGGCGAAATGCGAAAGGTTCACTATGGCGCAATCCTCGCTCATGGCGAGATGCTCGGCGTTGGAGACGCGCCAGAAATGGCGATTGTCCCATTCGTTCTGACGCACCGGGACTCGGTCGCCGTATTTTTCGAGCAGATGTTCATTGGCGGCGTAGCCGTGGGCGCGCTCCCAGCCGCCGAGCTCCATGAAGTGGCCGCCGAGTTCCCTCTCGCGCTCCCAGAAGGGCGAGCGGCGCACATTACGGCCGGTTTCATAGGGTTCGCGCGGATGGACCGCCGGATTGTAGATCTTCTGAGCTGCTTCGCCGCAGCGGCCCTCGATGAACTTCTCCTGCAGCATATGGGGGTAGAAACGCGAAAAATCGATCTTGTTGTGGTCGATCGAGGTGCGTCCGTCGGTCATCCAGTCGGCGACGAGCTTGCCGAAGCCGGGGCCGTCCTTCACCCAGATGGCGACGCAGTACCACAACCCCCTGACCTTCTGGCTTTCGCCGACGGAGGGTCCGCCATCCGTCGTCACTTGAAGCAAGCCATTGAAGGAGTGGCTCTCATTGTAGCCGAGCTCGCCGAGGATCGGCGTGAGTTCCATCGCACGCTCTAGAGGCTCCAGGATCTGTTCCATTTCCAGGTCGCGCTGCGAGGGCGAAAGACGGGCTTCATGCTTTTCGAGAAGCTCGCGCGGATGGCAGAGCCGCGGGTTCTTTTCCTCGTAATAGCCCCACTCGATCTGGCCGCCTTCGGCGGTCTTCGGGTCGCCCGTGTCGCGCATATAGGCGGAGTTGCCCTGGTCGCGCAGAAGCGGCCAGCCGATTTCCTTGCCCGTCCCCTCGAACTCGTTATAGGGGCCGAAGAAGGTGAGGGGATGGTCGACCGGCATGACCGGCAGATCCTCGCCCGCCAGTTCCGCGATCAGGCGGCCCCAGAGGCCCGCGCAAACCACGACATAGTCGGCCTCGATCGTGCCGCGGTGCGTGACGACGCCCTTGATGCGGCCGTCCTTGATGACGAGGGACTGGGCCGGTGTGTTGGCGAAGGCCTGAAGTTTGCCGGCAGCGACGGCCTGGTCGACCAGCTTGCCTGCGACGGTCTGCGAACGCGGGATCACGAGGCCGGCGTCCGGATCCCAAAGGCCGCCCTGCACCATGCTTTCCTCGATCAGCGGGAACTTCTCCTTGATCTCGGCCGGTTCGATCAGGCGGGCGCGGGTGCCGAAGGCCTTGCCGGAGGCAACCTTGCGCTTGATCTCTTCCATACGGTCGTCATCGCCAACGCGAGCCACCTCGAGGCCGCCGACGCGGGCGTAATGGCCCATCTTCTCGTAGAAATCGATGGAGTAGAGCGTGGTCCAGCAGGACAGGAAGTCGTGGCTGGTCGCGTAGCAAAAGTCGGAGGCATGCGCCGTCGAGCCGATGTCGGTCGGGATGCCGGACTTGTCGATGCCGACGATATCGTCCCATCCACGCTCGATCAGGTGGTGGGCGATTGACGCGCCAACGATGCCACCCAGCCCGATGATTACGACCTTCGCCCTTTGCGGAAACTCTGCCATTGCTTGCGACCCTAGTTGGTATGGAAGCCGGATATTAGATTTTGCAGCGCAACGACTTGAGCCTGTCTACGACATAATCATCGTGCTGCACGACCAGAGCCATGCCGTAGCGGATGGCAGCACCGGTGACTAGACTAAATGTTCGCCTGGGGCTGGGTGACCCGTCTCACAATATGCAGGTATCGAGGGTTGCGAGAGCGATCCTCTC
>MBFK01000023.1 GCA_001704765.1 Sinorhizobium shofinae | reverse complement strand
GCGGCAACGGCGGCGGCAGCGGCAGCGGTGGCAGCGGCGGCGGTGACAGCGGCGGTGGCGGCGGCAGCGGCAGCGGTGGCAGCGGCGGCGGTGACAGCGGCGGTGGCGGCGGCAGTGGCAATAACGGAGTTGGCAACGGCGGTAGCGACGGGACCCCGGGCAACTCCGGCAAGAACGACGACAACCGCTAACAAGCGCATACGACGCACTTCGACGGTACAGCGCGATCTAGCCGGTACCGAGACAACGATCTGCAAAGGGCGGGCTCCGACGGAGCCCGCCCTTGCTCTTTGACGAGGTACGGAATGAGAAAGTGCGGTTTCCGCCCGATGTCCACGACAACCTTTCAGCAACTCCTCGCCCCGATAATGCCCGCGCAATCGAGGATCGAATCGGATGGCCAAAGGAAATTCCAGGCGACGCAATCGCAGCACAGGTCGGAAGGGCAGCCAGGGCGGCATGACGCGTTGGTACCTCGCAGCCGTCATTCTTGTCGGAGGAGTCGTCGCCTATGATCACAGGGGACAACTCAGTGACCTGCCCGGCGGACAAGAGCTGATGGCCTTGCTTTCGCAACCCGAGAAGAAGACGAAGACGGCAAACATGGCGGTGCGGCCGAAGGAACACACCGGCACCATCGCTCGGAAACCCGCGCTGGCCCCGCCGGCGCCGATCGGCCGGCCCTTGGAACAGCCGCAGGCGCAAGCTACCGCATTTCAAGCAGGAAACGACACCTTCTTCTTCTGCGGCATTCGCCACGATAACTGCGTCATTGACGGAGACACATTCCTCTTCAACGGCGAGAGAATCCTCATCGCCGATATTGACGCGCCCGAGACGAAGCTCGCGAAATGCGACGCGGAGCGGTCGCGCGGCTCCTATGCAAAGGCAAGGCTGCGCGAACTGCTGAACGCCGGCAAATTCACGCTGGTCGATTCGAAGGGCGGCTTCGCCGACGACGAGGCGGGCAAACCGCGTGTGGTGATGAGAGGCGGCAGATCGCTTGGCGACATTCTGGTTTCCGAGGGGCTGGTGAGAAAGCGCGCCAGCCGGCCCGCAACCTGGTGCGGCCAGACGGCCCGCGCTTCGGGCTGACCCAATCGCAATCGGTCGTCTCAACCGCACTGCGCGTGATCGGCGTGGACTTCGGCAATCACACGTCGCGACCTTTCGACCTCGAGCCGATCGGTGCCCGGCATCTCGGCAGCGACGATCAGCGCTTTCCACAAGGTCCAGCCGCGGCCACGCGCCCAGGTTCCCTTGTCGAGAGGAAGTGCCGCGCGAAACGCCTCGCGGCTCTCACCGTGGAGCATCGTCCAGGCAATCGACAGATCGCAGGCCGGATCGCCGACACCCGACGTGCCGAAATCGATCACGGCGCCTAGACGGCCGTTTTCGACGAGCAGGTTGCCCGAGGCGACATCGCCATGGAACCAGACAGGAGAGCCGGTCCATGTTGCTGAAAGGGCCGCTTCCCACACAGCACCCGCCGCATCGGTGTCGATCCTTCCCTCGAGTGCCCCAAGCGCCCAGCGCGTTTCATGGTCATATACGGTCAACGAACCGCCACGGAAGAAATTGTGCTGCCCCGGTGGCGGCCCGCCATCAGCGTCGACGCGCTGCAGCGCGGCCAGGAAATCAGCGAGCGTCGCCGCGAAGGCTGTCAAATCGGCGATCGGAGCATGCATCGCGATCTCGCCACTGCGCCATTCGTAGACGGACCAATGCCAGGGATAGCCCTCGCCCGGCCGCCCCATTGCCAAAGGCGCCGGAATGGGCAGCGGCAATTGCGGCGCCAGCCGCGGCAACCAGCGCTGCTCCTTCTCGACCTGGAGCGCATAGGACGCAGCACTCGGCAGGCGAACGGCCAAGTCGTCGCCAAGACGAAAGGTCCTATTGTCCCAGCCGCCATGACGGACCGGTCGCACTGGCAGGTCCGTCCATTGCGGAAATTGTGCCGCGATCAGCCGCCTCACAAGGGACGTGTCGATTGCGATGTCGGAGGAGGTAGTCATCGAATCATCTTGTCGCTACATAGCGCATCTAGGTTGCACAGGAAGTCGTCGACTTGCAACCGCCGCGGCTATTCCTCCCTGCGCTGCGTTTCCTTTTGCGTGATCAGCCGGGCGCTATGCTGGCCGCTGAGATAAATCCACAGCCAACTCCAGGCGACCGCAAAACGGCTGCGGGTGCCGATCAGGAAGTAGATATGGGCGATGCCCCAGATCCACCAGGCAAGCCCGCCTTTGAGCTTCACCCAGCCGAAATCGATGATCGCGGCGCGCTTGCCGATCGTGGCGAGGCTTCCCTGGTGGCGGTACCGGAACGGCCCAGGCACGGGCTTGCCCTCGAGCCGGGCGCGGATCACCCGGGCCACAAAGGCACCCTGCTGCTTGGCAGCGGGCGCGATGCCCGGCACCGGCGTACCATTCTCCTGTTTGACCGAAGCGGTGTCGCCGATCACGAAGACATCCGGGTTCCCCGGCGCGGTCAGGTCCTGATTGACCATGGCGCGCCCCGCGCGGTCTGCCTCGATCCCGAGCCATTTGGCGGCCGGAGATGCCTGAACGCCGGCCGCCCAGACGAGCGTGCGACTGGGAACGAAGCTGTCGCCGATCCTCACGCCGGCTACCGTGCAATCCGTCACCGGCGTTCCGGTGCGCACCTCGACACCGAGCTTCCCAAGCTCGGTCATTGCGTAGGCGGAAAGCTCTTCCGCAAAGGCCGGCAGAATGCGCGGCCCTGCCTCGACGAGCACCACGCGGGCCTGACGCGTGTCGATGCGACCGAACTCATCTGGCAAGGTTCGATGCGCCATTTCGGCAATGATGCCTGCGAGTTCCACCCCCGTCGGACCCGCGCCGATTATCGTGAAGGTCAACAGTGCATCGCGCCTGGCCGTATCCTCCTCGATCTCTGCCTGCTCGAATGCGAGCAGCATGCGCCGGCGAATGGTCGTCGCATCCTCGAGCGTCTTCAGTCCCGGGGCCACCGGGGCCCATTCGTCATGGCCGAAATAAGCGTGCGTCGCGCCGGTCGCGAGCACCAGCGTATCGTAGGGAACGGCCTGGCCACTTGCCAGCGTCACAGCCTTTGCCACCCTATCGACACCCTGCACCTCGCCAAGCAGCGTCATCACCTCCGGTCGGTCGCGGTAAAGGTGACGGATCGGCCAGGCGATCTCGGAGGTCGCAAGAATGGTGGTCGCGACCTGGTAGAGCAGCGGCTGAAAGAGATGGTGGTTGCGCCGATCGATAAGCGTGATGCGGACCGGGGCGCCCTTGAGGTCATTGATAAGTTGCAGCCCGCCGAATCCGCCCCCCGCGACCACCACGTGATGTTTTTCCTGCATGGCTCCTGCCTCGTTCGCTGAATAGACCTCACGCGTTAAATCGGCGGCGATTCGACATGGCTTCGGCGCCGATCCTTGCAAGGCGCAATGCCGCGCCGCAAGCCTTACTCGGCATAACGGACCGGAACCGCCGTTCCGCTTTTCAGGACTTCCATGGAGATCGAGGCGGAAACGTCGAAAAGCTCCACTTTGCGCACGATCTGCTTGTAGACCATGTCATACTGCTCGACTCGCGGCAGCACAACCTTGACAATGTAGTCGTAGTTGCCCGTCAACCGGTGTGCCTCGACGATTTCGGGAATATCGCTGATCGCACGCCGGAATTTTTCGATCCACTCATCCGAGTGATGCGCCGTCTTGATGAGCGCAAAGACCGTCGTCGGCACGCCCATCTTCTCTCGGTCGAGAACAACGATCCGCCTGGACACATAACCCGCCTCTTCCAGCCGCTGGATACGGCGCGAACAGGCGGACAAGGAAAGGTTCACCCGTTCGGCGAGATCGCCCATCGCAACGCTCGCATCCTCCTGCAGAAGTGTGAGCAGCTTTCGGTCCCGTTCATCCAACACGCCCTTTACTCCTCACCACTCGCAACAATAACGCCATTATTTTGCACAAACTTAACAAATGGCGCAAAAAACTTTTGAACTTCGCTTTCTAGATAGCCCTCAAAGCAAACAAATCCAACCCGGACCGCGTCATAATCTTACCGGTGGAACGGGATCGGAAAGTGGCAACGCGCTCTTCTAGTTTCGGTTCCGATGATCGGATGCAAAAAAGGAACGAGATCATGGAAATGCGCAAGATCGGCCTCATCGGCGGTATGAGCTTCGAAAGCTCGGCGGTCTACTACCGGATGGTCAACGAGGCCGTTCGCAAGCGTCTGGGCGCGTTGCATTCGGCGGAAGTGCTCCTGCATTCCGTCGACTTCCAGAAAATCGTCGACCTGCAGAAGGCCGGCCGCTGGGACGAGGCGGCCGGGCGCCTGTCCGATGTTGCGCGCGCACTTCAAGCCGGCGGGGCCGATTGCGTGCTGATCTGCACGAACACCATGCACCTAATCGCCGACGCCGTTGCGGATTCGGTCGATGTACCGCTGATCAACATCATCGACGAGACCGCGTTTCGCCTCAAGGCCGCAGGCAGCCGCAGGCCGCTGCTGCTCGCCACCCGTTACACCATGGAACACGGCTTCTATACCGAGCGCATGAAGGCGCAAGGCATCGATCTGATCGTCCCGGATGCCGACGGGCGCAAGCTGACCCACGAAGTGATCTTCGACGAACTCTGCGCCGGCAAGGTGCTGGAAGGTTCGCGCGAGGCGCTGGTGACTCTCATCGAGAAAGCGAAGGCGGACGGCGCCGACGCCGTCATTCTCGGCTGTACCGAGATCTGCCTGATCCTCGACCCGGCCAACCTGCCCCTGCCGGGCTTCGATTCCACGGCTATCCACGCCGAGGCCGCAGTCGAATTCTCCCTAAGCACGCCGAATGTGAGCCACGCCGCCTGAGCCTCGGCGCCGCCTAGGCGGCGGCGTCAAACTCCGCACGCGCCTTGCGTATCGCGTCGTGATTTTCGAGCGACCAGTCGACGAACAGTCTGAGGACAGCCAGGAACGACCTGCCGAGATCGGTGAGGCTGTATTCCACGCTCGGCGGCTGCGTCGGATAGACGGTACGGCTCAAATAGCCGTCGCGCTGCAGGTCGCGTAGCGTCTGCGTGAGCATCCGCTGGGAAATGTCGGGGATCAGCCGGCGGAGTTGCGAGAAGCGCAGCGGCCCGTCGGCGAGCGATAGGATCATCAGCGAATTCCACTTCCCGCCGATATTGTCCATTACATCTCGCACCGGGCAATTGTCGATGTCGAGCGGCATGCCGCAGACGATTGCCACCCGCTTGCCCTTCACCTCGCCGGTCGCCTTGTTCATGGCGGTACCCTTTTCGTAACCTTCGCAGAAAAAACTGCCTCCTTTACAGCTCTTAGCAGATTACGAGATAAGAGCAACTCTCAAAAAGAGACCAGTATTCGGTATGAGCCGATTGAGGCATTGCGAAGCTGGAAAGCGAAGTGAAAGGAAGATCATGTCCCAGACATTGCTCGTAACCGGCGCTGCAGGTCAGCTCGGCAAACTCGTACTCGATGCGCTTCTCGCCTCAGGCAAGACGAAGCCGGCCGATATCATCGCCACCAGCCGCGATACAACTAAGCTCGCCGATTATGCGGCCAAGGACATCAAGACCCGCGCCGCCAACTTCGACGACCCTGCCTCGCTCGAAAGGGCCTTTGCCGGCGCCGACCGGATTCTCATCATCTCGACCGACACACTGGACGAACCGGGCAAGCGACTGAGGCAGCATCTTGCCGCCATCGACGCCGCCAAAAAGGCCGGCGTGAAGCACATCCTCTATACATCCATGCCAAATCCTGAAAACTCGGTCATTCCCTTTGCCGCCGATCATCTCGGCACGGAAAACGCCATCAAGGCAAGCGGCATTCCCTACACGATCCTGCGCAATGCCTGGTACATGGAGAACCTGTTCCTGGCGCTGCCGCATGCGCTTCAGACCGGACAATGGTTCTCGTCGGCCGGCGAAGGCCGAATCTCCCATGTCGCGCGCGGCGACCTCGCCAAGGCCGCTGCCGCCGCGCTGGAATCGGGCTCGACGGAAAGCCGCACCTATACGCTGACCGGTGCGCAGGCCCTGACGACCGCGGAGATCGCCACCCTCGTCGCCGAAGCTACGGGCAAGACGCTCGAGGTCGTCCACATTTCCGACGAGGCACTGGCAGGCGGCCTCAAGGGAGCCGGGCTGCCGGACTTCTTCGTCCCGATCCTCGTCTCCTTCGACACCAATACGCGTGAAGGCCATTTCGATGTCGTGACCGACGACGTGGCGAGCCTCACTAGCAAGGCACCGCTCGGCCTCGGCGCCTTCCTCGAGGCAAACAAGGCGGCGCTCGCTCACTAGCTCGCAACGGCTGTCCCCCAAGGCACGGCCCCGGCCCACCGGCCGGGGCTTTTTGTTGAATACCTTATTGGCGCACAGCGTTTCGACCCTAACTACCTCTCATGTATGAAACGCCGAGAACGCTCGCCGGCGTCCGGCCGGAAGAATGGGCCGGTCACGAACGCCTCATGCAATGCGCGGGCCTTTGGAGGAGGAGCGATGACGGCACCAATGGAGTTCTGGTACTCGATCGGAAGCACCTACACGTATCTCGCCGTCATGCGGCTGCCGGCGCTCGCCGAGCAGTACGGTGTGGAGTTCAGCTGGCGGCCCTTCAACGTTCGCGCGATCATGATCGAGATGGACAACATTCCCTTCGCGAAAAAACCCGTAAAGGCCGCCTATATGTGGCGCGACATTGAGCGGCGCGCCGCAAAGTTCGGCCTCCCTCTCCGGCTACCGATCCCCTACCCGCTTCCAGAACTGGAACAGGCCAACCGGGTGGCAGTGCTCGCCGCAAGGGAAGGCTGGTGCGACGCCTATACGATCGCGACCTATCGCCACTGGTTCGTGGAGCGCAATCCCGCCGGAAGCGAACCGAACCTCTCGGCGAGCATCACCGAAGCAGGACAGGATCCCGCCCGTGTGCTGGAGCTCGCGAACTCGGACGACGGCGTCAAGGCGCTCGCCACCGCGACCGACGAGGCAAAGTCGCTCGGCATCTTCGGTTCGCCGTCCTTCGTCGCCGATGGCGAACTGTTCTGGGGCCACGATCGCCTGGAGGACGCGATCGAATGGCAGCACAATCTCGATCAGGGAAACCCGGGCTGAGGTCTGATGCTTGTGCGATCCAGCGCCGCGCCCCGTCTGCTGATTGCTTCTCACCCCAGCCTTCTCCCTGCGCGCGTCCGCAGCCGGGGAGAAGGTGGCTGGCAGACCGGATGAGGGGGAAAAGCACTCACCCCTTTCCCGATCCAGAAACCAGCCACCAATCCAGCGACAGCCTGCCCGCACCCCAAGTGACGACAGCAAGCCCCATCGCGGCCCAAGTCAAGTGTATGGGCCATCCATCTGGCACCGTAAATTGAATGACGATCGTCATCGCAAGCAGCCCGAGAGCGGCAAGGCGCGTCGCCAGCCCCAACACCAGGAGGATCGGCAACAGGATTTCCGCGCAAGCGACCGCAAACGCCATCACCGCCGGCGCCGGAAAGTCATAAGGGCCACCCGGTAGGTGCAATTTGAGTTCCGAAGTGAAGAGAAGGATGGCGACATCGTTCAAATGCAGGAAGCCATCCCACTTGCTCATACCGGAGCGCCAGAAAGGCACGGCGAGGCCGAAGCGCAAGGCAAGCTGGGCAAGGGATACGGGCGCCACGGCGGCAATCAGCCCGTCGATCCGCCCGAGCCAGCCTGCCCTCCCCGCGGGGTAGTCGAACAGTCTCCGTTTGGACGTCACCATCTTATCCTCCCTGTTGGATCGCCGCTACGGCGCCGGCCTCGAGCATCATACGAATAGCGGCTGAGAGATCGAATTCCAGGCAGCACGTGCTCGCCGTCGCCGCCGCGTTTCCAAGCGGCTCACCGGCAATGAGGCCGTCGAGAAAAGTATCGACACCCGGCGGGAGGAGGCGAACCTCCACTTCCAGCGCCGGCCTTGTTACAAGTGCGCTCTCCGGAGCCGTAGCATCGATGCGCCCCACGGGGTCGCTCGCCCGGTTCGCTGAGAAGATCGTCACGGCCGGATAGGCAGAGCGGACAATGCGGGTCGCTGGATGCGCTACGAACACCAGGTCGCTGAGCCGTTCTGGCGGGATCAAGGCCAGGGGACCCGCCTCCAACACGGCGGCGTCCGCCGCGTGATAGGCATCGAGCCAGGCCCTCTCGATGCGCGCGACATCCGCCAGCCAAGGCATGGATTGCGCATATTCGTAGTGCTCGATGAAATCGGGAAAATCCCGGCCGTACTCGAACAGGAGGGGCGACGTCGGCGGCGCCTTGCGGATGTGAAACCGCGCCATGGCGCGAAAGAATGCCTCTCCGGTGATGCGCATGGTTGCGGGGAACACGGCAGCGAGTGCATCGATCAGGCTGACGGTGACATTGTTGCGATAGACATTGAAGCGCTTGTCGGCGGCCTTGCCGTTCGGCCCGGCGACAAGCGCGGGGGTCGGGCAATCGGGATCGAGCAGGCCGTGCACGAAGCCCGCCGGATAGCCGAGCCCGTCGAGGGTTTCCGGATGGCACTTCCTAAGCGTTTGCATGCTTCCTCTCCCGTTGCAATGCCGCGTAACGATCGAGGATAGCCTGCGCCGCCTTCGCCTCGGCTTTCAGCACCGGCCATTCGGGAATCGCGCTGTCCCATTCGATAAGCGTCGGGATCGGGCCGCAGCGGTCGACGACGATGTCGAAGAGCCTCCACACGTCATCGGCGACGGGCCCATCGTGACTATCGATCAGCAGGCGATCGCCCTCGTCGTCCTCCTGCTCGGCATGGCCGGCCAGGTGGATCTCGCCGACATGTTCGAGGGGGTAGTCCGAAAGATATTCAAGCGCGGAATAATCCTGGTTGGTCGCCGAGACGAAGACGTTGTTGATGTCGAGCAGCAGACCGCAGCCGGTACGTCTCACGATCTCCCGGATGAAGGCGGTCTCGCTCATTGTCGACTCCTTGAAGCGCACATAAGTCGAGGGGTTCTCCAGTAGGAGGGGCCGGCGGATCGCCACCTGCACCTCGTTTATGTGCTCGGCGACGCGCCGCAAGGTGGTTTCGGTGTAAGGCAGTGGCAGGAGGTCATTGTAATAGGTTGTGTTGTGCGTCGACCAAGCCAGGTGCTCCGAGACGAGCGCAGGCTCATACCGCTCGACCAACTGTGCGAAGCGGCCGAGATGGGCCTTGTCGAGTGGCTGCGGCCCGCCGATCGACATGCAGACACCATGGAGCGAAACCGGATAGTCCTCACGTATTCGCGCGAGCGCCGCATGCGGAGGACCGCCCGCCCCCATGTAGTTTTCCGCATGAACCTCGAAGAAGCCGTCATCCCGGTCGCCGTCCGCAAGGATGGATGGCAGATGCTGGTGCTTGAAACTGGTACCAGCCAGTCCGTCGATCGGATGCGCCGGAAAGCGGAGAGTTCCCGATGCGCTGCGATCCGCGTGAATTGCCAATTTGGGCATCGTTGCCTCCACTTCTCCGGCTTGGTGTTGACCTTTGCTTAAGAGGGACGGTCGCGCGACAGCGGCTCCGGCGAGCCCTTGCGGCCGCCCGGCAATTCCATCGTCGTGCAGGTGCCGCCATCGACGAATTTCCAGGCGTTACCCTGATAGTCGACCGTCGACGTGGCCTGGCAGGTCGTGCCCGGTCCGGCCGCGCAATCATTCTGGCCTTTCAGCGCGACACCGAAGCATTTCTCCTTGCCGGCATCCATCGCGGCCTTGACCTGTTCCTGCGAAAGCGGCGCGGCGATCGCAAGCGACGAAACCGCTGCTGCCACCGCGCCTGCCAGTACAGCGGCATTGATCGTGGATTTCTTGGACATGACGTCTCTCCATGTTGACGGGTCTTGTGCGCCCTTGTTCGGCCACACAAAGCCTCGTTCGCCGCCAATGGGAGAGATGTTACATTCCCCGCCCACACGCTTTCGTGAGCACAGTTCCGTGCGAGATCACGTTGATTTTGGCTTGACTCGACCGAAGATCATGAACGTGATCGGCGCCGCGCCGAGGAAAATATGCGGGCGCATATGTAACAAGCGATCGGTGCCGGCGAACTGGGAGGAAGTACAGGTGGACGACAGCGATCTCGCCCGGCTGTTCCGCGCAGCGCTCGCGGGCGATGAGCGCGCCTATGGCGACTTCCTGCATGCCGCCGCGGAGCTTGTTCGTGTCTGGGCGCGGCGCAGAACTGCATTTGGTGGCCTAGATCCGGAAGACATCGTCCAGGAAACGCTGCTGGCGATCCATGTGAAGCGGCACACCTGGCGTACCGACGGTCCGGTAGCGCCCTGGCTTTATGCGATCGCAAAGCACAAGCTTGTCGATGCCTTACGACGATTGGGCCGCCACCCCCGGTTGGAAATCAGCGAGCTGGAAGGACAGCTCGCAGTTGAGGAAGCGGAGACAGTGAGGGACTGGGAGATCGACCGCGCGCTCGAGATGTTGACCCCCGGCCAGCGTTCAGTGGTGACCGCGATCTCGGTCGAAGGACGCACGATAGCCGAGGCGGCAAGAAGCCTCGATATGAACGAAACCGCAGTTCGCGTCGCGCTCCATCGCGGCCTTGCTGCCATCGCCAGACGATTTGGACGTGACTGAAATGGAAACGCACGAACTTATCAAAGCCCTTGCGGCCGACGCCCGGCGAAGCGGTATATCGATGACAGTCGCCTGGTCGAGTGCCGTTCTCGCGGCCGTCACCATCGCCGCCGCCGTCTTCTTCGCCCTGCTCGGGGCAAGGCCGGATATTGCCGACGCCGCGCAAACCTTTCGCTTCCTCTTCAAGTTCGCGGTGACCATCGCCCTTGCCGCGAGCGCTTTCGCCCTCTTGCACATGCTGTCGCGGCCGGAAGCGGACGTGCGCCGGTCGCTGCCGCATCTTGCTATCGCGCCGGCGCTGCTGGCGGCAGGCGTTGTCGCCGAACTCGCCGTCTCGTCTCCCGACACGTGGTCGGCAAGGCTCTTCGGGACGAACAGCCTCGTATGCCTCACCTTCATTCCGGTGATAGGCATCGGTCCGCTCGCGCTGCTGCTGCTCGCGCTACGCCACGGCGCGCCCTCCCAACCCGCGCTTGCAGGCGCGGTTGCCGGGCTTACCGCCGGCAGCCTCGCCGCGACCTTCTATGCCGCCCATTGCACGGACGATTCACCGTTGTTCGTTGCGACCTGGTATACGACCGCGATCGCGATGCTAGCGCTCCTCGGTGCGCTCGGCGCTAACCGCATCGCCCGCTGGTAGCAAACGGAATCAGGAATGTCAGGGCCGGCTATCGACGGCCGCGTTCCTCCTGGACCGGCGGACACGGCACGGAACCATAGGAACAGAACACGCAGCAGTCCCCCTCCTTCGGCCTCATGAGAAGACCGCAGCCCTTGCACTCGTAAAAGTGCTGGCACGCATCCGTGCGCATGGTTTCGGCCGACTGATGCCGGCAGGAGGGACAGGTCAGGATCGAGATGAGCTCCGTCATGCGGCGTGTCTTTCCACGCCCCGCGACTGCCGCGCGGGCGCCCCTGAAATTCTACCTCAAATCACCGCGCGGCGCTCGCTTTGGGCTCCTCCGGCGGGGGCGCAGGCTTGCGCACGAGCTTGCCTTCCTCGGCCTTGTAGAAAAACTGGCTCGCGACAAGCCAGCCCTTGAGCGGTCTCAGCGGCGGAATGCAGGTCAACAGCATGAACGGCCCCGTGACCAACAGATGCACCCAGAGTGGCGCATTGTATTGCACTTCCAGCCAGACGCCGAGAAACACGCTGGGCACGCAGGCGAAGCAAATGACGAAGAAAGCGGGACCGTCGGCCGGGTCGGCGAAGGAATAGTCGAGCCCGCAGACCTCGCACTCTCGCCTGAGCTTCAAAAATCCCTCGAACAGATGCCCTTGCCCGCAACGCGGGCAGCGACCGCGCAGGCCCGTGTGCAGCGGCGACAGAGGCGGCCACTCCTCGTTTGAAGACATCATTCTTCCTTTCAAGGTTTTTCGCGCGCAGTCGCAGACCCGGAACCGGGGCCGGACGTTCCACAAAGGGCTGCCCGGCGCGGACAGACGCAGCGACTTCTCTGCGCTTCATAAAGACATACAAAACATACATCGTCAATTATTGTATGCATGAGCGGCTGCGACAATTCCGCCCGCCCCGAGAGACACGCCACGAAAATAGACGGCGCGCTGTTAGACGACGAGATTGAGCGCCGCCGAAGACTGCGCGAGAAGATCGGAAATGACGTCGAGGCTTCGCTGGAGCTCGGCCCGCGTCTCTGGTGCGCCGAGGCCGAGACGAACGGCCTCCGGAGGCTCGGAAAGCGCGAAGGCATCACTCGCCACGACGCTGATCCCCGCTGCTCTGAGCCGGGCCGTAAACTCGCCGCGGCTCCAGTGGGGCGGCAATCTCAGCCACAGGTGAAAGCCCTCGTGGTCCGTGAGGACATCGGCACGGGCCAGACTGTCGGCAACCATCAGCTGACGACGTCGCGCCTCGTTTCGAATGGCGGCCAGCACCGCTTGCGCCGTCCCATCCTCGACCCAACAGGTGGCAATCGCAGCAGAAAGCGGCGATGCCATGCCGGCCGTGGCCCGGATGGCGCCCTCCAGGCGGACGGCCGTCGGCGAATCCGGCACGACCAGATAGGCGATCCGAAGTGCAGGCGAGAGACATTTGGCAAGCCCCGCCACGTGATAGACGAGATCAGGAGCGAGGGCTGCAAGTGGCGGCACGGGCGTTGCGGGCAACGCCCCATAGGCGTCGTCCTCTATGATGGCAACGCCATGCCTGCGTGCAATCGCCAGGATCGCCTCGCGCCGTTTCAGCGGGAGTGTAGCGGTTGTTGGATTGTGCAGCGTCGGATTGCAGTAAAGAACCTTGGCCCGATGCGTGAGGCACGCGGCCTCGAAGGCTTCCGGCAGGAGGCCTTTTTCGTCCACGGCGACACTCAGGACTTCGATGCCGAGATGGGCCGCCAGCGAGCGAAGACCAGGATAGGTGAGCGCCTCAGCACAGATCCTCTCACCCTTCGTCGCCAGCACGCCAAGGGTCGCAAGCAGCGCCCCTTGCGCTCCGGGACAGACCAGCACCCGTTCGGGCGAAACTTCGCCGAGCCGCGGCTTCAGCCAGGCCGCCCCCGCGGCCCGGTCTTGCCGGGCGCCACCGACGGGCTGATAGCGCATCAGCAGGGCCAAGCCCTGCGCCTGCTGCAAATCGGCGATATCGCGCCACATCCTTTCCGCAAGCGCCGGATCATCGAAAAGCGGCGGCAGGTTCATGCTCATGTCGACGAGCCCACCTGGAGACGAACCGCCGGCGCTTCTCAGGCGCACCTTGACATAGGTGCCTTGTCCGACTCGGCCTTCGATCAAGCCGCGGCGCCGCGCCTCGTTATAAGCACGGCTGACGGTTGTGAAATCGATGCCGAGTGCGGCCGCGAGCGCCCGCTGCGGCGGCAAACGTGTCCCGGCCGGCAGTCGCCCTGCCGCGATGTCCGCGGCAATCTCATCGGCAATGGCGAGATAGAGCGGTCCGTGCGCCCTGCCAAGCACCGGCACCCACGAAAGACCCGCGCGATCCCTGCCCATGCAAACCTCCCTCTTCGGAATGTATGGATATTGCATGGATGCGGTCGCTGGGCAAGCAGCGTAGCGTGGCGTCGCTGATATCGTGGTCAGAGGCAACCGAACCTAACGCAGGAGGCTGATATTCATGAAGACAGGATGGGGCGCATATCGTGGTACGGCGCAGGCGAAGTCCATCGAGCCGTCGCCATTCTTCCCGACGACATCGAAGCCAAGGCGCGGATAGAATTCCGATACCATCCCGTTGCGCTCGGTTGGGATGTAGCGCCCGCGAATGCTTTCGACCCCGGCCGCATATGCCTCCTGGAACAGGCTGTTCATGATGCTTTGTTCCACCCCGCGCTCAAGGACGCGGCACGATTGCAGCCACGTGTCGATTTCCCACTCGGTCCCTTCCTTGCGGACGATTACCACCCCGATCATGCCGTGTTGCGCGAACCTATCGTCGAGCCGGACCTGCCAGCCAAAAAGCCCCTGATCCTCCTGCATCCGCCTGACATCCTCATCGTTGTAGCGGCGGGTCGTCAGATTGAACTGATTGGACTTGTTGATCAGCTGAACGATCCGGGGACGCCCCACCTCGTCGAAGGGTGCGATCGTCATCTGCATTTCGAGCGACTTAAGATAGTCCTCATAGTTTCCGACCCGCGCGCGGATCTCCGCTACTGCCGCGCGACCGCCATAGCTACTTGCCCGCGCAAGGTCGTCGGAATTCAGCGGCAAATGTTCGAACAGGCCCGATTGGGCGACCCGTTCGATGTAGAAGGACGGGTCTTCGCCCACCTCTATCGTCGAGACAAGCGGTAGCTCCCGCCGCACGCGCTCGCGTTCGGCAGGATTGTCATCGACAAAGGCAAGCGACTCCAGCCCTAGTCCGAGTGCCTCGGCGATGGCGCGGAGATTCGTTGCCTTGTCGTCCCAATTCGCCTGGAATACGGCGATATGATCTTCCTTCAACACCATTTCTGGATGGCGCCGGAATGGCTCGCGTGCAACGGCATCGGTGTTTTTTGAACAGACGGCAAGGACCACCCCGCGCGCCCGCAGTCCCAAGAGGAAATCCTGAAACGCAACGAAGGCCTCGCCCTCGGCGGAGTTCTGGCCGATCCGGATGCCGGCTATGCCGTCGTCGCCGATGACGCCGCCCCACAGCGTATTGTCGAGATCGAGCACGAGCGCACGCGCGCTCTTGCCGCTCATGGCCGCGAGCAGCGAGGCAACGCCGTCCGCCGCGAGCGGACAGAGTTGAACACTGAAGGGCACCTTCGCCGAATGATAGGCGATCGGATCGAACCAACGCTCGAGCCCTACCCGCGCTGCAAGTGCTGCCTGATCCCAGATCAGCCATCGCCCCTCGGCCGCCCCATCGGCAAGCATCATATTGACCCGCAGGCGGAATCGGGCGCTCGAGCCGGGTGTTGCGGTTTCCGCTGAAGCCAGTTGGTAGGGCGGCGGCAACGTGGCAATGATCGCCGGGCATCCGGTTTTCGAGCGCGCCGCCGTTGCGATCGCGGACACCAGCCTCTCCGCCTCATGCACGGCCTCGTCTTCCGCGGCGCGGTTCAACAGTGGCCGTGAGCCTTGAAAGGAAACTTCGTCCAGAACGGCGAGCACGGCATCCAGCCGCCGCTCGAAACAGTTGCTTGCCGAGAAAGCGAAGCTCGCCACCCGATCGTATGGCGCTTCGTGCACGGACACGACGAGCCCGCGTGCCAGACCCGCGGCGCCCAAAGGATCGCGGAGATAGCTGAGCGTCCGGCTTCCGAGGAGGCCGAGTTCCACACGCGTGAAGCCGATTGCCTCGAGCTTGCCCATGCGCTTGGCGAGGCGCTCGACTCGGAGCTGTTCGCGTGGGCCAAGCTGCTGGTTGGCTACGGCTCTGGCGGTCGCGTAGTCCGGCATATGGCCGTCGACGACGGCCGCCTCGATCTCGCTTACTCGGGCGCCCCAGTCCTCCTCCAGCGGTCTTCTCCACGGAAATAGACTGCTCATGAATGCGCTCCTGCTCCAGGCGCCGCGTGGCTGATCTCGAATCAGTTCTTGTGCTTGACGACCGCGTCAATGAGGCTGCCAAGGTTCTTGAAACCCTGCACTTCCGTGGTGCTGAAGCGCACCCCCAGCTCCTGTTCGATCAACACCATCAACCTGACATGAGAGAGGCTGTCCCACTGCGGAACGTCGCGCGCCGTCGTCTCCATGGTAATCGGCCCATCATATTCATCGAACAAGCCGCGGATGACGTCTGCCACCTGGGAGAGGTAAAATTCACGATCGGACATGCGCTCGACCCTCGATCTGACCGCAGCTTAAGGCGACATGTGGGTGAGCCGGCATTTGGTCGCGCCAGCCCGATCATCTCGTTCGTTCGAGATAGCTGTTTCTGACGTGATAGTTCTTCACTTCGCTCCGGATACGTCGCAGATATTCGTCGACGTTCGCCGCGGTAAGCTGTTTCTCGCCCGTTGACAGCGAGGCAAGCGTACGCTTCAGGAGGGCCGGATTGTCGATGTGCGCCGGATCCCGGAAGTTGCCAAGATCTCCGGCGATGGCCGGATCGTCGTCGAATCCGAATACCCGCACGTTAGGCAGGCCATCAATGGCATCGACAAGGCACTTCCGCGACGTCAACACCTCGTCGAGTATCGTCGGACTGATGTTGCTGACGTTATGGTAGTACTTCACGTAAGATAGGATCGGCATGAGAATGTCGATTTTGACGCCCTTTTGTGAGAAGGCGCGCACGCGCGGCACCAATTGCTCGTTAACCGCTCCGAAATCCCTACATGTCCTGCCGCTCGGGGCATCGATGACCGGTCGGAACTCCTCAACCAGCCTATCAAGCTCGGCCATTCGCGCGGGCTGGTGGAAATCGTTGCGCTGCTCCGCCACGAGGTGCGCATAGTTCTCACCATTGTCCGGCCCATGGTTGGCAATGCCCAACAGGACCTTCAATGTACGGCGCAACGCTTTAAGATCCACCATCCTGATGTCGTCGGTGATTTCCTCGTCGTAAAGAAACTCAGGAAAATTCCGGCGTATCGTTTCGCTGCCGAGAATATACATCCAATCGAAGGTGATGATGATGTGCTTGGCTTGAGAGGTCTCCGCAAGAAGGTCGAGAACGATGTCGCGATCCAGCGGGCGCGGACCGCCGTAACTTAGATTATAGGCGATAGCCTTGCCGCCGAGTGCCGCCGAAATCTCGTTGGGAGAATACATTTCGGTCGTTGACCCGCCGACGAGAAAAGTATCGATGCTTGCCTTTTTTGCCGCGATGTTGATCGCTCGGAGTCGATCGCTGGGCATGTCACTTCTCTTCGACTGAAGCGTCGATCCCCACCGGTAGATGTCGTAAGGATCGGTCGCGATCACGATTGCGACGATCGCAAGATAGGCGAGCCAGATGATACCGAATGTGACCAGGATTGGGGCGGCAGCACGCCAACGGCGGCCATTCGGGCGTCCTCCACTCAGCCTGCCGCCGGCCGCGCCTCCAACCACACGTGACCACGGCGCCGCCTTTGGGGGAGAAGGAGCATCCATGAATATGGCGCGCTGCTTGCTGCTCATGGCTTAAAATCCCTCATAGAGGAAGGGCGGCTGCCGCGACACAAAATGCAGCGATGACACCGTCAACACCGCCGCGAACGCGGCCCAGGCCCAGGAGGGCTTCCAGATGTTGCGCAGAAATACAAATCCGTAGCTCACATTTTCGTAGGTCATGATTGCCGGCCGGTAGCGCCGCATCAGTTCCACCCCGTTGGGCAGCAGATAGACGATTGAGAAGGCAAAAAGCAGCATGACCAAGGGATTGCGCAGCGCGAAGGCCGACGGCGCTTCGATCGATGCTGCAAACATCTGCGCGTAAAGGTGGAACGCTGCCCCGATCGTTTCAGACCGGAACATCACAAGCGTGAGGCAAAGAAGCAGGGTGAATATGACGCGCTCGACAAACATCCTGATGACGGGCGATACGCGCGCGCGCATGGCTTTATATTTGTTGCTGGCCCTGATCTCCGCCTCCGCCGCGTACCAGATCCCATGCATCAGGCCGAAGGCGACGAAGGTCCAGGTCGCGCCGTGCCAGAGGCTGATAACCTGGAAGTTTATCAGGATCGGCAGCCAGAGGCTGAGTATTTGACCGGTGATCGGCGCCAATCCCTTCTCCGCGCTATAGCGCGTTCCAGCGATCGACAGGGGCGTGTACAGGAAACGGGCAATGACGCGCGTCAGCGTCATGTGCCAACGCCGATAGTAATCGATGACCCCTGTTGCCTTGAGTGGTGAGAAGAAGTTCAGCGGGTAGCGCAGACCGAACATCCGGGCGAGCCCCAGCGCCATGTCGGAATAGCCGGAAAAATCAAAATAGAGTTGCGCCATGTAGGAAAAGGCGCCGATCCAGGCATGCGCCGGGTCCATCACCGCGCCCGTCTGCGCCGCTCCGAAAACAAGATCGGCGGTGGGCGCGAGGTTGTCCGCGATGACAACCTTCTTGAACATGCCGATCGAGACGAAGGCCAGCCCCACCGCGATATCCATCGGATTGAAACCGACGAATTTACTGGACTTCACCTGAGGGTGGAATTCGTGGAGATAGCTTATTGGGCCGATAATCAGCTGTGGAAAGAAGCTGACAAAGGCGCCGTAGCGGCAGAACGCCCAGAACCCTCCCGCAAGCGAACGCGCGCCGGCAAAGAACTCGACGACGTTTTTCTCGCGGACATAGGCGTCCGCGAGGAATGCTGCCTGGTGGAAGGTGTAGAAGGAGATGCCCGCCGGTATGGCAATGCCGGCGAAATCCATCGTAGCGTTTTCTGTCCCGAACAGCACCGTGACGATCTTGTATTTGAAATAGCAGAGCGAGGCGATGTTGTAGGTCTGCCCTACTCCGTAGACAGTGCGCCGATAACGATGATTGTCCTCCATGTTCAGGAGCGCGTTCGCCACGCTGAAGTTCACGAGCAGCGCCGCGGCAAGCAGCACGGCCGAAGACAACCCATAGGGGACGTAAAAAATGATCGACGCGACGAACAGGACGAGAAGCGCCTCGTTCCTGCCCCTCGTCAACAGTGCAAGATAAAACGCGAACAAGGTCGCCGGAAGAAACAAAAAGAGGAAGACCGGATCCGTGAAGATCATGTCATCACCCGTCAATATTTCTAGTTCAACAAAAACCGCATTCTGGCGAATTCAAAACTCGGTAACGAGCTCCATCGCATGTTGCGGGGGCCGCCGGCGCCTGTCGCCCGGCACACCTGATAATGGCTTTTCCTTCGTAGATGTTGCCAATTCATAGCCATTTGCCGGATGCACTTTTCGTGCTGCGAACCGAATTCTGGCCTGCTTCGCCGACATCACACGTCGCCGAATTCCTACTGAAAAACCAACCACCCCCGGAACGCTAATTCCAGGGCAAATGCATCGAATTTTGTCTTGGGGAAAAGAGAACACGGACCTTGCCAATTGTAAACATGCTTTTGGTTGCCGTGTCAGAATTTGCCTCACCTGCATTCTCAGGCCGCACGGGTCGACGACGCCGCGTTTGCGCTCTCCAATCCTCCGATAACAACAATGCCGCCGTCCGTCTCCCATCAAGTGGGCGACGTATCGCACGTGCATGTCGTGGGATCGCCTTACACCGCCTCGCCGCAGGCGCGGCGGAAGCGGCGCACCGTCTCGGCCATGCCGTATTCCAGCGCGTCGGCCGTCAGTCCATGGCCAATCGAGACCTCGGCGAGCGCCGGGATATGCTTAACGAGCAGCGGCAGGTTGGCGACTGTCAGGTCGTGACCTGCATTGACCGCGAGGCCGAGATCGATTGCAATTTCGGCCGTGCGGCCGAGCTCGCCGGCAATCCTCTCTGCCTTCTCCGGGTCGTCGTGACAGCCGCCATATGGGCCCGTATAGAGTTCGATGCGATCCGCGCCGGTCTCCTTGGCGATCTTCAGCGCTTCCGGATCCGGGTCACCATCGGCAAAGAGCGATACGCGGAAGCCTTTCTTCTTAAGGCGCCCGACGACGTTGCCGAGCAGAGCCTGGTTCTCGCGAAAGTCCCAGCCGTGGTCGGAGGTCGCCTGTACTGGATCGTCGGGCACCAGCGTCACCTGCTCCGGTTCATGCCGTTCAACGAGCTGTAGAAACTCCTCGTTGGGATAGCCTTCCATGTTGAACTCCGCCGCCGGGAATTCGTCGTCAATCAGGTCGCGGATCGGCTGCAGGTCGGGAAACCTGATGTGCCGCTGATCGGGGCGCGGATGCACGGTTAGTCCGCTCGCACCAGCTTGAAGCGCGATGCGGCCGAGGCCGGTCACGGAGGGCCAGGGAAGATCGCGCCGATTGCGGAGCATGGCGATAGCGTTCAGATTCACGGAAAGCTTTGCGGGCATATCGAAACTTTCAAAGCGATGCCCTCCGAGAGAGCGTGTCGGCGACCAAATCGATCGTCGCAGTTCTACTGCAGAATTTGCAAGACCGGAATCGGCCTTTGCACGGTTTCGTCGAGGCGTTTTGACAGCGCCTCATTATGTTGATATCAACGTTATTCGATGAACTGGACAGCTGTCGCAACGATGAAGGAGGAGAGCGACCATGACGACGCAGGCCCCACTCGCCCCCGCAACTGAACTCGCCGCAAGTAACCGCGCCCGCTTCCCGAATGAGAGTGCCGAGTACCGGCGCGCACGCAACGCTTTGCTTGCCGAAGAAATCGAACTCCGCCGCCACATCGAGCGCGTGGCCGCGCAACGCAGGCAGCTGCCACCGGGCGGCGAAGTACCGCGGACCTACGTTTTCGAGGGGGAGAACGGTCCGGTAACGCTCGCCGATCTGTTCGGGGACAAGGACACGCTCATCATCTACAGCTACATGTTCGGCCCGCAGCGCGAGAAGCCCTGCCCCATGTGCACATCGCTGATGGCCTCCTGGGAAGGGAAGGTGCCGGACATCGAGCAACGCGTCGCTCTGGCGATGGTCGCTCGCTCGCCGATCGCGCGGCTGGTCGAGACCAAGAAGGCGCGCGGCTGGACCCAGTTGAAGGTCTATTCCGACAGCGAAGGGAGCTTTACCCGCGATTATGTCAGTGCAGAGGACGCGGATATCCCCGGTTACACGGTCTTCACCCGCCGGGACGGCACGATCCGGCATTTTTGGAGCGGCGAGATGAACGGCGAGATGGCCGATCCCGGCCAGGACCCGCGCGGCGCGCCCGACCCCGATCCGCTATGGCACCTGCTCGACACTACGCCGGAAGGCCGCGGCGCGGATTGGTATCCTAAACTGGAATATCGCCGCGGCGTTTAGGCAGCACTGTCCCGATTGGGCACATCAATCTGGCACGGACGTCCGGCCGTGCCACCCCCGCTTTCGTGGACGTGGCTCCGCCGCGCTCCATTTCAGAAAAAGCTGACATTTCTTGTTGCTAAACCTGACAACCACCATTCTTGGGTCTAGATTTCGAATCAGGTTAAAGTTGCCCGCTTTTCAGACCCCACGGCGTAGCGCCTTTTCTTCCGGAGCCATTGATGACGCCAGCCGAAAGGCCCAGCGACGAGACGATCCGGTCGGCGCTCGGCCGGATTCTCGACAGCAAGAGCTTTCAGCGCTCCGAACGGCTGCGCGCCTTCCTCGCCTATGTGGTCGAGAAGGAGGTCGTCGGCGAAGCCGGGCAACTGAAAGGCTATTCGATCGCCGTAGACGTCTTCGGACGAAGCCAGGCCTTCGATGCCGATAGCGATCCTCTCGTGCGCGTCCACGCCGGCAAATTGCGCAAATTGCTGAAAGGTTTCTACGAAGCCGAAGGGGCCGGCGAGGAATGGCAGATCAGCATCCCGAAGGGAACCTATGTGCCGGAGTACCGCCGCCTGCACGAACCTGCTGCGGCAGCCTCTGTGCACCTGGCGACGGCTGCCGGGGGTCGCCCTTCCAAGCGCCGGCCCGCATGGCAGCCCACGCCCTTCTCCTCGCCCTGGGCTGTGCTGACGGTACTACCGCTTCTCTTGTTCGCGCCGCTACCCTCACCGAAGTTGACGCTCGACTTCGACGCAGAAGCCAAGCTTGCGAATGGCCCGATGGCCGCCGTCCGCGGTCTTCCCTCCGTGGGTTTCAGCGTCGATGCGGAACATGGCAACGCCGAGCATTTCGCCACGATGTTGCGTGCAGCCGCGCTCCGTTACAAGACCCTCGCCTCGGCAGACATTACCGGCTCTTCACCTGCGACCGGTTCCTTAAATCCAGCGCTCGCCTTCTCCATCACCGTCGCCTGGCACAATGCCCCTGCGCCCGGCATTCGCGTCACACTTTCGCACAACGGCGAAGGCGTGCCGCTCCGTCAGGATTTCATTAGTGCGCAACAGCTCTCAAGTGAATCCGACATTGTCTACAAGACCACCTCGCTTGCCGCTCAGCTTTTCGCTCTCGATGGCGAGATTTACACTCACGCCGCCATGGAGGGGCTCCAGAGTACCTTGATGAAATGCATGGTGACGACGGCGCGCTACAAGAAGCTGCTGACGCGCGCGAGCTTCCAGGAGGCTTGGGCGTGCCAGCAGGAACTTGCACCCCTCAAGGGCGATGAACCTCTCTTCATCCTCTCTGCCAGCAGACCGAACCGGCTCTTCGGCCACTGAGCAGCTTGAAATTGCTGCAGCAGCCAAAGCGCCGTGCCGTACCTCTGCTCTTGCAACATTTCACCCGCAATATTGAGGGCTGTTCATTTCGCTGATTCGCGCCTACCGTGAACCAGTGCGTTAGAATTTAAATGCCTGGTTGCCCGTTGGAGCACCGCACGTTCACACGAACGCGCAAGGAGCTCCAGCACTTCGCTGCGGCGCCGCGCCTTTACAGCGCAGGGCCGGTGAAGAGCAAGCACATTGGTCTGCAGTAGTCGTGCCACGCGCACGATGTGCCCCGAGAGGCAGCCTGTGCGGTGATTGCGATCGGCTGATCGCGACATCGCGGCGAGGAAACGGGGGCGCGGAAATGTCACAGGATCCATGGAAGAATGCGGAGGCCAGTGCAACGCCTGGGACTGGCGGTTTTCTGCCGAAGCTGCCCATCCCTTATTATGGTTCGGACGACCGGCTCGCCATTGCCGAAATGGCCGAGGCTTTTGGGGTGACGCATCGTACTTTGCATTTCTACGAGGAGAAGGGACTGCTGAACGCCGCACGCCTCGGTCCCATGCGCGTCTACAGCGAAGGGCATATCCGTCGCATGGCCGTGATCAACGCGTGTCGGGAGGTCGACATGCCAGTTGCCGCAATCCAGGATCTGCTGGCGGCGCTCGACGCGGCGCAAAGCCAGGCGGAGGCCGACCGGACCTTCGAGGCGGCGCTGCAGTCGCGCCGCCGCGAACTTGCGGCCCAGCAATCGATCCTGCGCCGGCAGATGCAGCGGATCGCCGAGCTGCTCGAAACTGACTCGAGCGGGCCTACTGACCCGGCACCGGGAGACGTCCACCTGTCGCCAATCGAGAGCGAATGCCTCGGCCTGATGGCGGAAGGGCACCCTGCCGCACGCATCGCGCAACTGATGGATATGGATATCACCGCAGCCCTCACGCTCGAATCGGGCATCATCCGCAAGTTCGATGCTCGAAACCGCTTCCAGGCCGTCGCCAAGGCCGTGCTCACCGGAATGATCGCATCGGAATAGCAACCGTCAAACGTGTTACCACTCAAAGAAGCGCGCCCTCTCAGGGCCC
The DNA here is from genome assembly GCA_001704765.1 of Sinorhizobium shofinae. GTDB lineage: Bacteria > Pseudomonadota > Alphaproteobacteria > Rhizobiales > Rhizobiaceae > Sinorhizobium > Sinorhizobium shofinae. The sequence continues at coordinate 14,555 of MBFK01000023.1, read as the reverse complement.
GACACCGCCCCGAGAGTTGTCATTATTCGTCCGTAGCAGTAGTATTTGCGCGCAGTTCCGGACGTCTTCGTCGACAGACTGCATGTTTCGTCATTGAGCTGCTTCTGATCGAACAGAAGAGCCTCTCGCACTTCGGGAGACATACTCAGAAGCTTATTTACATCCGACGCCAACAATGGCGCCTCCGCCGATTCGTATTGCATTCGGACGAATATATTGGAGGATAAAATGAGCAAGCGTACCGTAACCCTTATTATCGCTGGTGCCCTCGCCTTATCCGGGTGCCAATCCGCTGCGACATCCCAGGGGGGACGCACCGGCGAGTTCGGCTGCATTGCCGGAACGGTCGGTGGCGCGATCGTCGGCGGCCTGGTCGGCGCGACCATCGGTTCGGGAACCGGTCAGCTCTGGGCCGTTGGCGGCGGCGCCACGCTGGGCAGTGCAGCCGGCAATGCCTTGACTTGTGCCTATTAGCGGACGGCCGACATGATGCGAAAAGTGCTTCTTTCGACGGCATTCGTGCTTTGCCAGCTCGTTTCGGCCGCCGCGCAGGATCGGTCTGCGGTGATGAATCAGGGGCAAATGGATCGCCTCGACCGTGACAGAAACGGAGCGGTCGACCGGTCCGAATACCAGGCCTTCATGACGATCGCCTTCGCAAGTATGGACAAGAACAAGGACGGCAGCCTGCGCTCCGACGAGGTGGCGCAGGCACTGAACGCTCAGCAATTTGCCGCCACCGACACGAACGGCGACGGCAAGGTTAGTCAGAGCGAGTTCCTGAACCGGGTCATGGCGGACTTCAAGGCGGCTGACCGCAGCGGCGACGGCAGCCTGCAATAGGAAGGCAAGCGTGGGACGCCGTGCGTTTCTTTGACGCCCAACGGTCGTTGGAGTGCTGTGGCCGGCGCTCGCTCATCGTCTTCGGAATGTGTTTGCGAAACCTTCACGAGCAAGAATCCGTCCGCACCCTGAATGCCGCCTCATGTCTTCACGGACCGGGCGCGTGCAGCAGTGCAGCGTATCGTCGTATCACAGGGTTCGAATATCTCAATCGCGGTGCCGAGGCGGCGCCAGCGCCATGGTTTGCGCGTATGCCATTGGAGATCGACTGCCGGGCATGTTCTCGTCCAGGACCAGCGTTTTCACATCATCGGAGCGAACGTCGAGAGCAATGACACGTTCAAGCTTGTCAATCTGCCAGACGGCGTAGCCAAGCTCCGGAACAAATCCACAGTCGCACCCGCAATCGCCGCCGAGAATCGCTCTCGGCTCTGCGGGCAGATACATGATTTGCGGTTTCGGCAACTTGTAGCAATGTCCCTCATAGGCATAGCCATAGATCACGCCAATGCTTTTGATATATTTACCGTCGTCGCCGCGAAAATTGCGCGATGGAATGTTTATCTCTACCGTAAGCTTTAAGACTTCGGCTTCCTTCTCATCAACTAAAGCCAAGACTATTTGCTGCTGAAACAAGTCGATTAATTTCGATTTGGCAACACGCCTAATAATTTCAGATATCAGCTTCTTATCGTCACTCTTTATTTCACGATCTTTCAGTTCCTCTTCGAGGCTGAGGTCGAGGTCCTCAATCTCTTTAGGTGTAAATATCGAGAGAGAGACAGCCGGACGGCCATAAAGACGCACCTCGCTTGGATTGTAAGCGTCATACTTTGGAGAATCGAGGCCCACTGCCTGGTTACCCACGCCGGGATAGTTGCAACAATCACTCATGTTCCTCTCCTTTTCCTGGCTTCACCTTCGACCGATAATCTCACGCCATGCGAAATTTGCTTCCAGTACTTCCGCAGCCGCGCCTTGGGCGGCGGCAATGACAGCGGTTGCCGCCTGATCCAGACGCATCGTCGTCGGGTCGAGCCTCCTCAACGATGCCGCAAGCGCCTGTCCAACCGCATCACGAGCAGCGGCCAGCGCGAGCTCGAAGACCATCGGCTTGACCTGAAAGGCCTCGGCCGTCGCCGCGCGGAAATCGTCGAAGTCACGCTGGCTCAACTCGCGCAGGTCGATGTCGAGAAGCCGACTGTCGGCGCAATCCCGGGCGACCAGTTCGCGATGATAGAGCTCGACAATGGTATCGAAGATGGCGCCGACGAAGGGGAGCGCGCGGTCGTGCACCTCGCTGGTCACCTCTGACATGCGGCGAAAATTGGTGGCCAGTCGAACCTGGGCCTCCGGACTCGTCTCCGCAAAGCGATTGAGTTCGTTGTAAAGCAGCAGATTGCCCCTCGTTCTCCGCAGCAGCCGGTCAATGGCCGAGCCAAAATGCAGGAACGAGATCAACGACACGGCGTCCGAAAACGCCTCCGAAAAAGGAAAGAAGTCGGCTGCGGGCGAGTGTATCGTCGGCACGCCCGTCTCAGACAGAAGGATCAGGTGTCCGACTTCGTGGGCGATCGTATCGAAATTCAACGCATACGGCCGCCGCACCCCATCGGTGTCCGCACACCCAAGCTCCAGGAAACCGTAGCCCGCCTGTGCGTTGTCCCAATTCACAAAGGCAACAATCTCGAGGCGTGGAAAGGTCTGATCAAAAAACCATCGAACCGGACGGCCGAGATAGCTCTGCCATATATCGAGAACGAAGTGCACGCAGGCATAGGCGTGCACGGAGAGGAATTCTCGTGAATTCGGCGATATATTATCGAAGTGACGGTCCGGACCGGGCCTTGCCGGCGGGTGCCTGGCCCCATCGAACGGCGGCAGGCGATCGAAGCCATACGGCTGCTTGTCGGAGAGCGGATCGACGACATACATCAGCGAGTCACTTGGCCCCGCACCGATTTCGTCCCTCAATATCGGCAGCCAAACACGATCCGGTTGCTCGTATCCTGGAATGAAAGGGGGTTGGGGGAAAATCCAGAAGCGCGTACCTAGACGCGCATCGCCAGACTCGAGGGCCTCATTCCGAAGCAAACGCATCGCAAAATTGCCCCCTCGGTCGGTGAAATCCGGCAATTAGGGATTCAATTTATAAGTGTTCACTAAATTTGAGTCAATGCCGCCGGCTTCCAGATCCCGCATGAAGGTGTTAGTCGCCACCCAGGAATCGCCGCCGCTTGCCGCATGTGCGCTTCGCACAAGGCTCGGCGCGGTGTGAAGTGCCAGGAGAGCATCCTTTCTCTTCTGGCCCACCACGGTCTGCCGCAGCTCTTGAAAGCGGCCGTCCGGCCATCCCTCCGCGCCCAGTACCGCTGCAAGCGTGCGCTCGCGAAAGTTCAGATTTCGCGCCATTGTTGTGAGGAAGTTGCGTTCGGCAGGAGTAATGACCTTGCTGCGCATCAGGACGGAAAAGGTCCGCTGCAGATCGACCAGCGAGTCGGTTAATGGCAGAAAGCCAAGCTCCGCCGGCCCCGAATGCACGGCCACGGCATCGTCCGGTGCCAGCGCGAGAGGCGAACCGCGAACCTCCCTCAGCGATGAAAGAGCCCATCGCCGATACCATCTGTAGATCAGGCCGACGCCTTTCATGCCGAAGTCGCGCAGTTCCGCTGCCCTCAGCGCCCCCATGCTGGCGGCTCCGACCATCACAATGCCCTGCGCCATCGCCCAGAGAATCTCCTTGTGTCTAACGGCCGGCCGGTCTTCGAACTGGCCGTCGATCAGGACCATGGCACGCGGGCGGAAAGCATGGGCGGCCAAAAGAATGTCACCCTGCGCGGCGGGCCGCAGATAGATGGCGTCGAGCACCGCCTCGGCCTCGGCAAGCCGAAGCGTCGGGCCGAGAAACACCAGGATCGGACCTTCTTCGCTCGCATCCGCCATCTGCTCACCGTACCACAGCGAAAGGATGCGCGTGGGCAAGGACCGTCCTCACGCACTGCACGCCCGTTTCGAGATCATGACCCACTGGCACGGCGACTACAGGCCCCAGGCCGGCGGCAAGGACGCTGTTCAGCAGGGAGCCGGCATCGGCGATAGTCGGCGAAGGGGCCGCCGACATCGGCCTTTCGGAACCTTCCGCGAGGATCAGTTGGCGGGCTTTCGCTACGACGTCCTCGGTGCTTCTCTTGTAATGCGCCCTCGTCTGGTCATCGCGAGCACCCGAGATCGCCCCTGCCCGGGCCGCCAGCGCTTCAAGCATGGCGCTTACTGCCGCTGCTTCGAGGCTCGGCCCCGCGGCATAGCCCTCGGTCGGCAGGGCGAGGATCGGTTCGCCCGGACACGTCTCGATCGTCTGGCACCAGATTACCGGAATGCCCGCCGGCGAAGGGGCATGCCACAAGGCGAAGGATATTCCGCGGCTTCCTGCCACAGAGCGAATATGATCCACCCGCGTGCCGAGCTCCGTCATGGCAATGCGCATCCGGTCGAAGAACCCGTGCGTCGCGAAGGCGCGGGCGATAGCGTCGCGCTCGATGCATTCGAGCAAACCATGCAGATAGGCGCTCCGGGCATCCATATGGCAGGCCAGACCCGTTGTCGTGCGGACGAACCAGCCATCGTGAACAGGCGGCGGATCGGTATAGCAGGTGTGGACCAGTTCCACGGGAACCGGCAACGCATGACCCGTGGCGACATCGACGCCCGTGATCCAAGGTATGGTTCTGGTTCGCCAGTTTTCCGATCTAGGCACTACAAGATTGTCAAATAAGCCGTCGGCAATTGCGAGTTCCTCCGCGGTCGCGAGGAAGACGCGCTGCGGGGGAATAGCTTCGGCATAATAGCGCTCCAGCGATTCCATAATTGCTCCCACCGACGCTTCAGCCGTCGTGAGGCCACGCCCCAGAGCGGTGACTTCGGACAGAGCCGCGGGACGCACGGCTTGCACCACGGGGAGCCCGAGCCGGTCCAGCCCAGTCACGTCGCCGATCCGCGTTATTCGCGCTCTTTGGCAGAGTGGCAAAAGTGTGTGGAAACGACGCTTGACCTCTTCAGGGGTGGAGCGAACAGAGAGAGAGGCGCGCGGGTTTGAAACGATGGAGGCATGCAGATCGGCCAGACCTCCATTCAGACTGCTTCGATCAGCACACGCCGACAACACCGAGCTCCTGAATCGACTTCCGGGCACGCTTGGCAAGAGCCATCGCCCCCTGACTTTCGGCAATTTCGATGGCCGATCGCAAGTCCGCAGCGAGCGCATCCTGGTGCGTCCCGGCTTGCGCATTGAGAACGGCACGACAGCGGTGCAGCTCCGCCAGCCAATAGGCATGGCCTGTTTCCTCCGCCTTTTGGATCGCCTCGTTCACAATGTCGATTGCGGCACTGATCTTACCTGCCCGCCCCACCAGGGTGGCGTGCATGTAGAGATAGATCGGCAGATCCGCGACCGCGCCCAGCTTTCTTAGAAGCGATAGGCCTTCCCGAAAAACGCTGTGCCCATCGTCAAGGCTGCCCCCATGTGCCTTCGCCCATCCCCGGAAGAGAAGCGACAAGCCGGACAAAGACTGCATCTCGTGCTTCGTAGCAAAACTTGCCATCCGTTCGGTGACTTCGGCAAGGCGCTCGAAGTCGTCCCGATAAAAGGCGGAAACCGCTTCTGTATCGAGCGAGTGCGCCTTGCTAGGCGCGTGTTCGATACGATCTACGAAAGCGATCATCTTGGACAGCGCCGCGTCCGATGCCTTCGTTTGTCCGGTCAGCCACAATGAAAGGGCCATTTGCCCGAGCCCGCATACCTTCGCGTCGTGCCCGCCGAACTCTGTTCGACTTCTCCTTGCCGTTTGCTCGTCATAGAGCGCCAAGCCAGCCTTGATCGCCTCCTGGGTTTCCCGATGCCGGCCGAGGTTGAAATCAATGGCCCAGATACAATGGTTCACCTGCAGTTGGATTTCCGGGTCGTCGGTCCTCGCCAGCATCGCCTGGACTTCCAGGGCGCGGTCGTGCATGACACGGAAATTCGATCCGGTGAACCACCAGCCCCAGTAGATCGGGAACCATTTGGATTGCTCCTCCATCGGTTGCCGGCGAGCGATTTCCACGCCGTCCTCGTAGAGTTTGCGCGCAGGGGGCGAGTTCAGCCCCACGAGTCCAGTCAGTATGGGCCCGAGCGCCGTCAGCGCGGCAAGCTGCAAGGTCTCGACGGCGCGCCCCTCGCCCAATTGGCTGCAAAGCGCCAGCGCATGTTCCAGGTACTGGCGCGCCTCGATCATTGCCGAGCGGCTCGAACTCTCCTTTCCGGCCGCGATGAGCAGTTCGATCGCATTTTCGAGAAGCCCGGCTCGCTCCGCATGTTCGGCAAGTGCGCCGGTGTCGATCCAGGCGGCCATGCCGCGGTTCTGGTTGACGGCGCCAAAGAGCCGCCGGTGCAGCACCTGCCGCTGCTTGCGCAACAGCGCGTTATAGATCGTCTCCTGGACCAGTACGTGGCGAAAGCCGTAGGCAACGCGTCCGGGGGCCCGAACGCGCGTCAGGAAGCCGGTCTCGCATAGCATGTCGGCTGCACTTGCGATTGCCTTCTTGCTGAAGTCGGGCAGAAGCAGGCGCAGCAGTGGCAAGGTCACCTGCGTGCCGGCCGCGGCCGCCGCTCGCGCCACCTCTCTGGCCGGACCCAGGTGCTGCAGTCGCGCGTCAAGTATGGATTCGAACGCCGATAGATGAACCGGCTTCATATTCTCCGAAAGGCTCGCCTCATCTGCTTCGGCATTCTGGGAGGCCCATTGGCAGATTTCCTCGATGAACAGAGGAACGCCGCCGGATATTCGTTCCGCCACTTCGAAGAGCTCAGGCAGCCTCGCCAGCTGATGCTCCGGCCACTTCGCCCTGATCGCCAGTCTCGTCTCGTCGCTGTCAAGCGGCCGCAGCGACAGCCGCAGCGGGTTTGCCGCGTCCAGCCAGTCGGCGGGTGAACCGCGGCGCGACGTCAAGACGAGAAAGATCGGGAACTGATCAATGAGCCGGGCCGCTTCGCCGAGCAAGTCCCGCGAGGTCGGGTCTATCCAATGGACGTCCTCGACGGCCACGACCACAGGCCCGCTCCGGCAGACTGCTTCAAGCGTCTGCAAGAGCGCCCAGTGCGCCTTTTCGCGGATCGTCTTGGGGTTGTCATTCGACAGAAGCTGGTTTCGCCCCTCTGCTCCAAGCAAATAGGCGAAGACATCGATAACCTCCCTGTCTTCGATGCCGTTGCGCCCGAATAACGTCGCCACATCGGAAGCCGTGACGCCCATCTGGCCGCCCCTCGCCGTCGAACTGGGAAAGCTGTGTAGCAGCGGATGCAGCGTCGAGCGCAATCCCCCGGGCAGGCACTGGAAGAAAAACAGCTTCGACCGCCGATCCCGCGTCCTCCTGCGGATCTCCCGCAGCAGGCGGGACTTGCCGATACCGGCGTCCCCCTCGATGAGCAGACTTGCGCCCCGTCCGGCAAGAACGCCATCCCAGGTACGAGCGATCGTATTCAACTCGCTCTCGCGATTAATGAAAGGGCCGCCGGGCCGGCCGTAGGCATAGAAGCGGTCGACCTCCATCTTATGTCCCAGCGCCCGCCACACTTTTTCTGGCGCCGAGAAGCCCTTGAGTGCCTTGCTTCCCTGGAAAACGAAGGCATGCGATCGCCCTGCCAGATTTCGTGTCTCCTCGGAGACCAACACGCTGTTCGGCTCGGCGATGACTTGAAGACGAGCCGCCATGGCGAGCGCAGCACCGGTGACGGGCTCCTGGAGCCAACTCTCACGCTCCATGTCGCGGATAAGTGCCGCCGACGTGGCGATCCCGACGCGGACGCGAAGATCGTCCCGTCCGCGCTCTTGGCCAACGCGCTTGCAGGAGTCGACGATGTCCAGGCCGGCGCGGATGGCGAGCGAAGCCGCATCCTTGGCGTCGAGGTCGATCGGAAACAGCGCCACGCCGCCATCACCAGCCTCGTGCTGCATCACTCCAGAGTGCGAGGCGATCGACTGCCTGCTCGACCGCTGAAAGGCGGACATCAGTTCCTGATAATCCTCGATGTCCATGACATGCAGGAGATCCGTCGACCCGACGAGGTCGTAGCAGAGTGCCGTAACGATACGGCGCTCGCTGCCATGCGCCGAGGGGCCGCCGGCGCGCGCCGTGCGACTGACCGCTCTTCGTGGTGTATTGGTCCGGCTTTCGCGCAGCATGCACCACCCCGCATTCGGCAGCGCGCTCCCCATAGACTTAGGCGCGCATGTTCAACACAAATAATCTGTTTCTTGTAATTCCTGAAAGATCTGGTTTGAGGAGGCGTGTTGCAGAAGCCCACTTCGCTCTCCTTCCCCTGGCGAAACCAAGGCTGATCGCCGGACCGGTCTATGTCAATCGGCGGAGAGTTGCAACGATCTAGATCCCTCTATTTGTACCTGCACGATGGTATATGGAGATCGAAGGCAACTGGGTCGCAAAACAATCACCTGACGATCGTCAGCCGCTCCGCCGCACGGGTGATTGCCGTATAGAGCCAGCGTTCGCGCGTGTCGCGGAAGGCCCAGCTCTCGTCGAAGAGCACGACATTGTCCCATTGCGAGCCCTGTGCCTTGTGCACGGTCAGCGCATAACCATAGTCGAACTCGTCGTAGCGCTTGCGGGTGGACCATGGAATCTCGCCCTCGACTTCCTCGAAAGCTGCCTTCAGCAGTTTGATCTTCGCCGCGCCGCGATCCATGTCGTCATCTTCGGGACGGATCATCAGGTTGATCCCCGGCTTCACCGTCTCTTTCGACGAGCTCATCACCTGCCAGAGCGAACCGTTGAGCAGGCCTTTGGCCGGATCGTTCCTGAGGCAGACAAGCTTGTCGCCCGATTGAGGATATTCGCTCGTAAAGCCCTTCAACTCGCGCAGACGCTGGTTGTAGCGTCGCCGCGTCCGGTTGGTTCCGACAAGCACCTGGTCGGCCTCCAGCACCAGCGGCTGGGTCACCTGGCTCTTGGAGATGATCTGTGCCGTGCCGAAGTCGCCATGCATGATCTCCTTGCCCTCGCGCACGTGCATGGCGAGCTGGATAATCGGGTTGTCGCGCGCCTGGCGGTGAATCTCGGTCAGCAGATAGTCCGGCTCGTGATTGGTGAAATAGCCGCCGCCCGACACTGGCGGCAGCTGCCCTGGGTCACCGAGCACAAGGATTGGCGTGCCGAAGCTCATCAGATCCCTACCGAGCGCCTCGTCGACCATCGAACATTCGTCGATGATGATCAGCGCCGCCTTGGCGACGGGGCTCTGGCGGTTGATGGCGAACATCGGCGCGATCGAGGTCTTGCCGGTTTCCTCGTCCTCGACTTCCTCCTCGCCACGCGGCCGGTAGATCAGCGAGTGGATCGTCTTGGCATTGCTGGCGCCCTTCGAGCGCAGCACCTGGGCGGCCTTGCCGGTGAAGGCTGCGAACAAGACGTCGCCGTCGACGTGCTCTGCGAAGTGCCGCGCGAGCGTCGTCTTGCCGGTGCCGGCATAGCCGAACAGCCGGAAGAGCGGCGAGCGGCCTTCCTTCAGCCAACGCGAAACGGCCTTCAGAGCCTCATCCTGTTGCGGAGCGAATTGCATGGCCTGCAGTGTCAGGATTCGGTGGCTTAGCGCAAGTCCGGATTTCCATCTGTCCCTCGGCGTAGACGCCTCGGCGCTCACAATGCCGCCCCGTGGCGCTCGCGAGAAATCTTCTGCGGCTCGAGAGCCGTCAATCAGTCTCATGCGCTGCGTCCGAGAGCCCACTCTCGCTGCAATATCACTGTGGCAGTTTCTTGCAGTGCACCTTGAATCAGTTCGCCCGATGCTGCTAACAACGCCGCGGCTGCATACTGTGTGCACGAGCACCGAAAGCCGTCCTCGTCGGAGAATGCCCTTGAAGCCGGAACAGCCCGCAACGCCGACGACGCCGGAAAGCACCGGGTTGGGTCGCTTGGCTCGCATCTGGCAATGGTGTCTGCTGGCCCTGCTTTCCCTGACCTTCGCTGCCCTTCTTGAAATAGCGGGCATTCCGGCCGGGCTTCTGATGGGGCCGATGGTTGCCGGCGCGCTCGTCGGCATGAGCGGCGGCACGATCCGCCTGCCCCGTCAGTTCTTTTTCTGCGTCCAGTTCGTCCTGGCGATGATGATCGCCGGCTCGGTGCGACCCGACCTGTTTGCGACCTTTTCCAGCAATTGGCCGCTCTTCCTCGCGGTTATCCTGTCGGTGATCGGCGTTAGCACGCTTTGCGGCTGGACAATCACCCGCATGCGCATCCTGCCCGGAACGACAGCGATCTGGGGCTCTTCGGCCGGGGCCGCCTCGACCATGCTGCTCATGGCAGACGCCTATGGCGCGGATGCCCGTCTCGTTGCCTTTATGCAATATTTGCGGGTGATCTTCGTCGCCGGCACCGCGACGATGGTCGCGCATCTCTGGGTCACCGGCACGGAGGCCGAGACGGCGACCCGCTGGTTTGCGCCGGTCGCCGGTCTGCCCTTCCTGGCGACGCTCGCCGTCGGCATCGCCGGCGGTTTCCTCGGCAAGCTACTGCGCGTGCCGGCCGGCGCCTTCCTCGTCCCTTTCGCCATCGGTTCGGCCCTCAATGTTTCCGGCGTGTTGACGATCGAACTGCCGCAATGGCTGCTGGCGCTGTCCTTTGCGCTGCTCGGCTGGAACATTGGGCTAAGCTTCACCCGCAGCATCATCGCGCATGCGCGCCGCGCCTTCGTGCCGACGGTCGTTTCCATTCTCGTCCTGATGGCCTTTTCCGGCTCGCTCGCACTGCTGCTCATCAAGGCGGCCGGCATCGATCCGTTGACAGCCTATCTCGCCACCAGTCCAGGCGGCCTCGATTCCATTGCTGTCATCGCCGCCTCGAGTAATGTCGATCTCTCCTTCGTCATGGCACTGCAGACCGCCCGGCTTTTGATCATTACGCTCATAGGCCCGGTCCTCGCCCGCTTCGTCGCCGACCGCGTCTGACTTGAGACCCGAAACGGCCGCACCTATGCGCCGCCGTCCGCGAAGTGATTTCCTCACAACTTTCGCGGGCGAGCGGGGAATAAATCCTGCACCATTCGTGTCTCATTCGTGAACCTGGAACCGGTTCCGCGTAAAGCGCACACCGTCGGCCAGCCGTCGGGAGCGTGGCGTTGCGTGAACTTCATCAGATTGAGGAAGGAAGCTCCCATGAGAACGTTTGCATTAGCCATAGCAATTTCGCTTGCCACGACGGCCTCGGCTTTGGCGGCGCCGCCGGTCAAGACGGTCGAAAGCGAAAAAGGTCCGGTCCTTGCCGCGGCAAACGGCATGACGCTTTACACTTACAGAGACGACCAGAAAGGTGTCTCCAGCTGCTATGATGCCTGCGCAAAGAACTGGCCGCCCTTCATGGTGGAGGGTAACGCAATGGCTGAAGGCGCCTATTCGATCGTCGAGCGCAAGGACGGCAGCAAGCAATGGGCCAAGGACGGCATGCCACTCTATTTCTGGGTCAAGGACAAGAAGATGGGCGACGTCACCGGTGACGGCGTGAAGGGCGAATGGGATGTCGCACGGCCGTGACGGTTCGGAGGCGAGCGCGGGTGCGGACGCTTCCGAACCCGACGCTTTCGAAGAAGACGTCCTGGCCCTGATGCCAGCGCTCAGGCGCTATTCGCGCAGCCTCGCGCGATCCGATTCGGACGGTGAGGATCTGCTGCAGGATTGCGTCGAGAAGGTGCTGACGCGCCGTCAGCAATGGCGAGGCGTGAACCTGCGCGCCTGGGCCTTCACGATCATGACGAACCTCAATCGCAACCGCCACCGCCATCGCGCGCTGCATCCTGAGGTCGAGTATGAGGAGGCGCTTGGCCTCGTTGCCGAAGAGCAAAGCGCCGACCCCTTGCAAAGCCGCCGGCTCGAACGCGCGCTGGACCGACTGTCGGCGGAAAACCGTTCCGTGCTGATGCTCGTGGTGATCGAGGGTTACCGCTATCAGGATGTGGCGGAGATGATGGCTATTCCGATCGGCACGGTGATGTCGCGCCTGTCGCGCGCTCGCCGCCAGCTTGCCGAAGCGATGAAGGATGACAACGTGATTGCCCTGCGGAGACCTAAATGACGGACGAATTCAACACAGTCTCCGAAGACGAACTGCATGCCTATGTCGATGGCCACCTCAGCCAGCCGGAGCGGGGGCGTATCGAAGCCTGGCTGGAAAAGCACCCGGCCCGCGCTCAGGAGGTCCGCGAATGGCAGGCACAGGCGGCAGCGCTGCAACAACATTTCGCAGTCTATGCCCACGGCGAAGAAGGCGATCGGGCGCTGGTCTCCGCCCATCGGCATCATGGCCACGCCGTCGCGTCGTCCCCTGCCCTCGTGCTGCGGCGCATCGCCGCCGGTCTTCTGATCTTCGCCGCAGGTGCCGTTGCCGGCATGTACGGCCCAGGGATCATCGCCCCAGTTCGGCCGCCTGAGACGGCTGAGAGCCCCGACAGTCTCCCCCGCCAGGCGCAATCCGCCTTCCTCGTTTACGCGAGCGAAGTGCGCCACCCGGTCGAGGTCGGCGCCGACCAACAGGCGCATCTCGCGACCTGGCTTGGCAAGCGGCTCGATTACGGATTGAAGATCCCCAATCTCTCGGCACTCGGATTTTCACTCGTCGGCGGCAGGCTCATTCCGGTCAATGGGACGGCGGGCGCCATGCTGATGTATGAGGACGGCTCCGGCCAGCGCCTGACCGTGCTTCTCGGCCGCAACAGGAACAATCGCGAGACGAGCTTCCGAATTGCAAGCCAGGGCAGCCTCGAAACCTTCTACTGGATCGACGGTGAGATCGGCTACGCCGTCACCGGCGAGGTGCCGCGCAGCCTCCTGCAGAAAGTCGCCGACGAATGCTACCGGCAATTCGAGCGTTCGGACGCGTCGTAGAAACGCTGTGTCATTCTCTTCGCAGCGGATCATTCCCGATCACGATTGGCTTGCCGTGCGGCGTCGCTTCGGCGGCACGCTGCCAGCTTCGGACGAGCGCTTCGAGCTCAGGACCCGAGGTGATCGAAAGCTCCGCGACCAGGTGGCTGAGCGCCGCCACCCAGCAATCATAGTAATCGCTGCCATCCGCCTTTCGACCGGGCTTGTGGAGCTCGGTCGAGAGCGCCTCGGCCCATTCGCTCCAGGAAAACACACCCTGCTCATGGAGCCGGACGGTCATGGCGAAGGCGGCCGCCTGCCAGGGTTCGGCGAAAATTGGATCGCCGTCGGCCGATTTCGGCAGTTCGGCGGAGGCGACCAGCGGAGATGTAGTCTTACACGCGCTCAAGATAGCTCTCCCAGGCATCGATCGAGACGGTCAGCGTCGGACCCGCGCCCTCGCCCCAGATCTCGCCGCCATCAAAGACGACCGTGTAGACCCATTGCGGGTTCTCGCCCTTGCCATGGGCGTTGTCGTCCGGGAAAACAAAACTGCCCTGCACCGCTTCCACCACGCCCACCTTGGCACGGGCGTAGCGCGGCAGGCGCGTATGAGTCTCGGGGTTGAAATTTTTCGTACGCACGGTTTCCCCGACGAAGAAACGCGGCGAAGTCTGCACCGGCCTGTCACACGGTCCGCCCTTGGCGATCACACCTGCAACCATCTCCGCCTTGAGAACCCGCTTCGGCTCCCGCCCCCTTTCGAGCATATGGCCGGCATCGAGCTCCGCTTGAGTAGTGAAGCCGTGGCGCTTCAGGAGCGTTTCCAGCGCACGAGTCCAGATCTCGTAATAGCTTGCCGCAAGATAGGTCGCGGGCGGCAGGCTTTCGCGCGCATGTCGGCTCTCATCGATCGTCCAGGCGCCAAAGGCGCCGCAGGAGAGCGTGATACCGAGGGCCCGCTTCTCCCAATCCGCGTGGAAATAGGGCTCGTCCTTTTCCGGCGCGATCGGGCCGAGGCCGTGCTGGCCGCCAAGGTCGTGCGGTCCGTTCATCGCGCAGCCTCCGGTGACAATGCCAGCCCGGTACCAATCATCGAGTCGCGGGTGACAAGATCGGCCAGCGCCTCCTCGCCGAGGCCCTCCGTGCCGCCAGGCCGTTCGGGGACGACGATGTAGCGCAATTCCGCGGTCGAATCCCAGACGCGAATCTGCTTCGCCTCCGGCAGTTCAAGCCCGAATTCGGCAAGCACGCCGCGCGGATCGATGACCGCACGCGAGCGATAGGGTGGCGCCTTGTACCAGACGGGTGGCAGGCCGAGCACGGCCCAGGGGTAGCAGGAGCAGAGCGTGCAGACGATGAGGTTATGCGTATCGGGCGTGTTGAAAACGGCGCGCATATGCTCGCCCTGCCGGCCGGTAAAGCCGAGGCTGGCGATCGCCGCAGTCGCATCTCGCTTCAACCAGTCGGCAAAGTCCGCATCGCTCCACGCCCTGGCGACGACGCGGGCGCCGTTGCGCGGCCCCACCTTCGTCTCGTAGGTTTCGACGATCGCATCGATTGCCGCCGGGTCGATCAGCCCCTTTTCCGTCAGCACCGTCTCAAGCGCTTTCACACGCGCTTCCATATCGGTGAAATGGTTGTCGTGATGGTGATGGCCGTGATCGTCTTCATGGCCATGATGATGCTCGGACATTCCACCACTCCTCTGCCGGAAACGCCGTTCTTTCTAGACTAAATGTTCGCCTGGGGCTGGGTGACCCGTCTCACAATATGCAGGTATCGAGGGTTGCGAGAGCGATCCTCTCG
>MBFK01000207.1 GCA_001704765.1 Sinorhizobium shofinae | reverse complement strand
GGCCGGAAAGGCGGCCTTGGCCGCGGCGATCGCCGCCTTCGCGTCGTCGGCGCTCGCCCGGGCATATTCGCCAATGACGTCGTTGGTGTTCGACGGATTGATGTTGTGAAAAGCGTCTCCGCCAGCGACCCATTCGCCGGCAATCAGGTTCTGGTGAAGTGTCATCCTGCCAAACTCCCGTTTCTCGTCCGTTCAAGCCGAAGGCCGGTCTTGCCGACCGATCGTTCGGCGGTCGGCCTTTCCTCCGGCACGAGCCATTTCGGCTTCGGCACAGCTCGCAACAGGCTCTGCGTATATTCGTGGCGCGGCGCGCTGAAGATCGTCGACGTGGGTCCTTCCTCGACGATCCTGCCCTGTTTCATCACCATGATCCTGTCGGCGAAATGGCGCACGATCGGCAGGTCGTGCGTGATGAAAATATAGGAGAGGCCGAGCCTGGTGCGCAAATCGGCAAGAAGCTCGATCACCTGCGCCTGGATCGAGACGTCGAGCGCCGACACCGCCTCATCGCAGATGATGAGCTGCGGCTCGCTGGCAAGTGCACGCGCAATGGCGATGCGCTGGCGCTGTCCGCCGGAGAACTGGTGTGGATAGCGCTCGGCATGCTCCGGCTTAAGCCCGACGAGTTCCAAAAGCTCGGCCACACGGTCCTTCCACGCTTTCCTTGGTAGGATATCGCGGTGGATGACCCAGGGCTCGGAAATGATCGCGCGGACGTTCATGCGCGGGTTCATGGAGCCATATGGATCCTGGAACACCATCTGCACCTTGCGCCGGAAATCCATCAGGGGCTTGCCGCGCATCCGGAAAACGTCCTGGCCGGCGAAAACGGCCTTACCGGAGCTCGGCTCGTTCAGTCGCAAAAGGATGCGTGCAATGCTCGACTTGCCCGAACCGGACTCGCCGACAATGCCAACCGTTTCACCTCTCCTGACTTCGAAGCTGACGTCGTCCACCGCCCTGAATCTGCGTTTGCCGGCGAAGGCGCCGGACGCAACCACGTACTCCTTGGTGAGGTTTTCCACCTGCAGCAGCGTTTCGCCGGCGCTCGTCGTCGAGCGCCTGTTTGACACTTCCGCCGCATCGCCATGCGGCAGTGCGGAGATCAGTCGACGGGTGTAGGCATGCTGCGGATTGCTGAAAACCTCCCGGGCAAGACCGGCCTCGACGATACTGCCGGCGTTCATGACGATGACCCGGTCGGCCATCGCCGCTGCGACTTCGAGGTCGTGGGTGATCATGATCAGCGCCATGCCGGTCTCGCGCTGGAGATCGCGCAAGAGATCGAGGATCTGGGCTTGCACGCTGACATCCAGCGCCGTCGTCGGCTCGTCGGCAATCAGAATGTCGGGCTTCAGCGCGATCGCCATGGCGATCATCACGCGCTGGCGCTGCCCGCCAGAAAACTGATGCGGATAATAGTCGATCCGGCTTTCCGGCTCCGGAATGCCGACGCGCCGCAGCAGTTCTATCGACTTGGCGCGCGCTTCCTTGCCGCTTCCCGCCCCATGGCTCTCGAACACCTCGCCTATCTGCCGCCCGACGGTATAGACCGGATTAAGATAGGCGAGAGGATCCTGAAAGATCATCGCGATGCGGCGGCCGTTGATGTTTCTGCGCGCTTCCGCGTCGAGACGCGAGAGTTCGACGCCATCGAAGACGCAGGTGCCCGCAACGATGTCGCCCGGCGGGCAGTCGATGAGGTCCATCACCGTGCTGGTGCTGACGCTCTTTCCGGAACCGCTTTCGCCCAGGATGACGAGGGTTTCGCCGCGATTGACATGGAACGAAACGTTGTCGACCGCTCGCACGGGCTCGTTGTCCGACAGAAAGTCGACCGTCAGGCTCTCGACTTTGAGGATGGGATTGGCTTGGTTCATCGGGCGGCCTTTCGCAATCTCTGCAGACGCCAGCGTTGTTGCGGATCGGCGATGGTGCGCGCCCAGTTCGAAAGAATGTTGAGCGACAGCGTCGTCAGCATGATGGAAAGGCCGGGCCAGAAGGCGATCCACCAGGCCGTCGCGAGATAGCCGCGGCCGTTCGCCACCATTGCGCCCCAGGTGAAATTCGGCGGCTGGATGCCGAGGCCGAGGAAGCTCAGCGCCGATTCCGACAGGATGACGGTGGCAAAATCGATCGCGGAAATCGTCACCAGGCTCGGCAGGACGAGCGGCGCGATATGCCGGAGGATGATACGGGCCGGTCCCGCACCCATCGAGCGTGCCGCACTGACGAACATGCGCTCGCGCAATTCCAACACCTCGGCGCGCGCGGTTCTCAGATAGATCGGCAAGCGCGTCACAGCGAGGACGATCACAAGGTTGGCGATGCTGGGACCCAGCGTATAGAGCACGATCAGCGCCAGAAGCAGTGACGGAAAGCTCATGACGACATCGGCGAGGCGCAGAATGAGATGGCTGTACCAGCGTTCGGAATAGCCAGCGACGAGGCCGAGCGCTCCGCCGATAAGCATGGACGAAAAGACGGCCGCCGCGGCAATGCCGAGCGTGTTCTGGGCGCCGACGATCAGCCTCGCCAGGATCGGCCGGCCGAGCGTGTCGGCACCGAGGAAGTAGATCCAGCCGTGCTCGAACGAGAAGGGAGCGAGATTGCGCTGACGTAGCCCGAGCCTTGATGCGGCGTCACCGACGAGAAGCGGCCCGAAGATTGCCGCAATTATGAAGATCGCCAGGAAAGCGGCGGCAGCGAGGGCGAGCCGGTCGCGCGTGAGATAGGCGAGAAGGACGCGGCCGGTGCCTGGGCCTGTCGCCGGTTTCGTATCGGGAGTGATGATTGTCATGCTCAGTACCGGATACGCGGATCGAGCACCGCGTAGAGCAGGTCGATTGCGATGTTCAGGATGAAGATGGCGGTTGCCGTTACCAGGATCGTCGATTGGACTACGGCGAAATCGCGCTGGATGATCGCGTCGATCATCAGCTTGCCGATGCCCGGCCAGCCGAATATCGATTCCACGACGACGGCGCCATTGACGAGGCTCGTCGCAAGGTCGCCGGCAACCGTCACTACAGGCAGGAGCGAATTGCGAAGCGCGTGCCCGAAGATGATCTTCTGCCGGCGAAGGCCCTTGGCACGCGCCGTCTTGATATAGGGCGAGGTGAGCGCCGAGAGCATTGTGCCCCTGACGACCTGCACAAGCAGACCGAAGGGACGCAGTGTGAGCACGAAGATCGGCATGACCCAATGCGCCCAGCTTCCGGTGCCGGAGGTTGGCAGGATCTCGAACCCGACGGCAAAGACGAGAATGGCGACGATTGCGACCCAGAAATCCGGAGCGCTCGCGCCGGCCAGCGAAGCAAGGCTGGCGAGGCGGTCGAACAGGCTGCCGGGGCGGGCCGCCGCAAGCGACCCTACGAGGATCGCCAGCGCGGTCGAAAGCGTGATCGCAATGAATGCGAGCTTCAGGGTTTCCGGAAAGGCCTCCAGCGCAACCTCCATGGCCGAGCGGTTTTGGCGCAGGGATTGGCCGAAATCGAGCTGCAGCAGGTCTTTCAGGTATTCCGCGAACTGCCAGTGAAGGGGCTGGTCGAGGCCGTTCAATCTCGCGAAGGCGGCGCGCGCCTCCGCCGTGGCATCGAGTGGCAGATAAAGCGCCGAGGGGTCTCCAGTGAGCCGTGTCAGGAAGAAAACCAGGGTCAACAGGCCGATAACCGACAGGATGCTGTGGGACGCCCGGCGTCCTATGTAGCTGAACATTTCGGATGCCCTTGAATCGAATATCGAGGCAACAGTAGATCGGTGCTGCAGGGCGACCTTCACGCCATGCAGCCCGTTCGATCAGTCATTGATGGCGATATTGGCCAGGGGTATTTCGCTGTTGGTGGTGATATCCGGCTTCCAATCCAGCCTTGGGCCGACGCGCGTATAGCCGATCATGTGGAACATCGGGATATCCGCAACGACCTCTTTGCGCGCCTTGGCGAAGATCGTCTTGAAGGCAGTCGTGCGGGCCTCGCCGGTGGTGGCGAGCGCTGCGTCGATCTCCTTGTCGAAGGCGGGATCGGCGAGCGTCGAGTAATTGCCGCTCGTGCGGTAGAAGATCGGAATGGTGAAGGCGGCATCGCCCTTGTTGTTGTCGTGCATCATCTGCAACAGATTGGCGCCGCGCTCGGCCGGGAAGGGCTTCTGCAGGTAGCGCAGCCAGTCGGCGACGTCGAGCATGGTGAGTTTGACGTTGAGGCCGACGGCCTGCCACATGGTCATCATGGCTTCCATCGCTTCGGCACCGTTTGGATAGATGCCGTTGCGGCCGATCAGCTTGATCTCGGTATCGACCGGGACGCCATCCGCCGCCGCCTCTTCGATGAGCTTCTTTGCCTCTTCCGGGTCGTAGGACCAAGCCTCAAGGGCATCGTCATGGCCGTTGATGCCCGGAACGACCATCTGCGAGGCGCGCTTGATGTCGTCGCCGAAGAGTTGCGCAAGGCCTTCCCAATCGATCGCGAGGTTCAGCGCCTTGCGGACGCGCAGGTCGTTGAGAGGCGGCTGGGCCGTGTCGATGCGGATTGCCGTGGTTTCGGAGTTCAGATAGGCAAAATCCGTCTCGGGATTGCTGGCATCCTGAATGGCAATCGAGGGCGTCAGATCGGCCTCGCCGGTTTCCACCATGGCCGCGCGGATCGAAGATTCCGGCCGCCACACATAGGTCGCCTTGGTGATCTCGGGCTTCTTGCCCCAGTATCCGTCGAAGGCATCGAGCACGACGGTCTGCGGCGAGAAGGTCGATAGTTTGAACGGGCCGGTTCCGACCGGATCGTTGACGGCCTGATTGGCGGCGGTCTTCGGCGAGACGATCATCACGACGCTCAAAAGCGTCGGCAAGATCGGTTGGGGTTTGTCTGACTTGATTTCGACGGTGAGGTCGTCGACCGCGGTCACCGTCAGTTTCGCGTCGCCGAACTTGGCGATGTTGCTGCAGGTGATCTTGCCGCCAACCATCCGGTTGACCGAGAAGACGACCGCAGCCGCATTGAAGTCGGCCCCGTCCTGGAATTTCACGCCGTCGCGCAGCTTGAGCCGCCAGGTCGTCGGATCGACCTGGGTCCATTCGGTTGCCAGTTTCGACTGCGGCTGCCCGGTCTCCGGGTCGATCACCGTCAGCGGTTCAACGACGTTTTGGCTCAAGATCTGGCCAACATTGGTGATGATCGTGCCGCAAGGCTCAAGATTCGCCGGCTGTTCCGGCAAAACGATCCGGATCTCCTGTGCCGCGCCCTGCGCCATTGCCGATGGGGCCAGCGCCGCCATCAGCATAGCGGATGCGAGCGCATGATTGCTCGTCCTGTGCATTTTTCCCTCCCTCTAACTTTGTTTCACGCAGTGAGGCGGGCCGGACGTCCTCCCGTTCGGCCGCCAAACCCATCCGCTCTCGCGGGCTTATGCGGCAACCTTTTCGATCAGGCCCCAAAGCAGTTCCTTTTCCTTCGGCTTCAGGTCCGTCAGCGGCGGACGCACCGGTCCCGGTGTCCGCCCGATAAGTTCTACGCCCGCCTTGATGATCGATACCGGATAGCCCTGTTCGCGATCGCGCAATGCCGCGAAGGGGAAGAAGAAACTGTGCAGGATCTCCTCCATCGTCGCCCGGTCGCCTGCTCGCATGGCCTTGTAGAAGCGCTGGGCCAGTTCGGGTACGAAGTTGAAAACTGCCGAGGAGTAGGTCGTCACCCCGACGCCGTTGAAGCCTTCGGCAAAGAGTTCATGCGTGGGCATCCCACCGATGTAGCAGAGCCGATTGCCGAGTTTTGCAGTCACGTGTCGGACGAGATCGACCTTGCCAGTGCCGTCCTTGAAGCCGATGAGATTGGGGCATGCCTCGGCGAGGCGAGCGACCGTGTCGGCATTGGCGACCGAGTTCGCCCGGTTGTAGATGATGACGCCGAGGCCGGTGGACTCGCATACGGCTTTCACATGCCGGTAGATGCCCTCCTGGGGAGCTTCCATGAGATAGTGGGGCAGGAGCAGAAGACCGTCGGCTCCCGCAGCTTCGGCGCGGCGGGCCGTCTCCTTGGCAAGCGCGGTGCCGTAACCGCAGCCAGTAATGATCGGCACATTCCCCGAGGCTTCCTTCGCCGCGCGGGTAACGTCGCCAACTTCATCGGGCGAGAGGGAAAAGAATTCACCTGTGCCCCCGGCGGCGAACAGAGCCGCCGCGCCGAAGCCGGAAAGCCACTCCACATGGCCGCGATAGCTTTCGAGATTAAGGCTGAAGTCTTCGTGGAAGTGGGTAACCGGAAACGACAATAGTCCCGAAGCGATGCGAGACTTGATCTCATCTGGCAACAACGGAATTCCTCCCATGAATTGATATGATGTCATGGGAAGTCATATGATGACTTTGGATGAGAGTCAACTACCGTTCGTCGAGCCGCCTGCCGACCGCCGCACCATCAGGGAGCGATAGCGCTTGATGCCGGTCACCAGATGCCGGCGCATCGCTTCGCGCGCTTTTTCCGGGTCGCGCGCCAGGATGGCGTCGGCGATTTCCCTGTGCTCCTCGAGAATCGGGTGATCGCGATTGGGCAACGGATCGACGCCGCCCATCACCGTCTTGAACTTCACGCGCGGGATCATGCGGCGGCCCACATGTTCGAGAAAGGCCTTGAATCTCTGATTGTTGGTGGCTGTGGCGATCGCCATGTGGAACTGGAAGTCCGCATCGTCCGTGGGCTTCCCTTGCGCCACCAGATCGGCGAATTTGTCGACCTGCGCCTGGATTTCCGCCTCCTGGGCCGGTGAGCTGCGCGCCGCGGCAAGGCCCGCGGCCTCAACCTCAATGCCGATGCGAAGCTCCAGTTCTTCGATGATGTCGGAAATCTTGTCCGTTTCATCGGTAAAAAGTTTGAAAGCTTCGTCGGCCGGCTTGGCGGCGATCACGAAGACGCCGGCTCCCTGCCGAGATTCCACCAGTCCATCGGCGCGCAGCGCGGCAATGGCCTCTCGTATCACCGTCCGGCTAAAGCCGAACCTTTCGATCAGCGCAGGTTCGGTCGGCAGCTTGTCCCCGGGCGCGTAGAAGCCCGCCTCGATCTGACTGCGCAATGCATCCGCGACCTGGGAAGCGAACGACCGGCGGGGCGTGCGTTGTTCGGCCTGCTGCATGGATCCTCCGCGCTCTTGGTCTCACGATCATCCATACTCTTCATGCTACGGAAAATCGAGGCCATCGTATGAAAATGCCTGAGCAAGAAATTTCCGCGAAAATTCATCATATGTATTTCCGGGCATGTGGAACGCCCAACACAACGGCTTCGCAGGCGCTCACTCTGGCAGGCCGGCCAGTCGGTAGCCCTCCACAAAGTGGCGCCGCAGGTCTTCGTCCCTGAAAGGTTGTGAATCGGACCACTGCCCTATTGTGAAGTTCGGATTGCTCATCATGAACAATTGCGCTTCCGTCCGTGCCTTATCCAGGCGTCCCAGTCGTGCCAGGCTTGCCGCCAGCAGACGGCGCGATGTCGCGCGGTATGTTTCTGGACGGCGCAGTGTCTGGACCGCTGCTTCGTAGTCGCGGATGGCATATTGAGCCTGCCCAAGCATCCAATAATACCAGCCCGGCGGATGAGGATTGAGCCGGAGCCCTTTGCGGACATGCTCGATGGCATCGGCGGGTCGGCCGCAAAGGACAATCAGATCCCCTCGCATCGCCCAAGCGTCGGCATGGTTGGGATCCAGCTTCAAGGCAAGGTCGAATTCGGCGTCCGACTCCTCCCAGCGGCGTTCATGGCCGAGAATGATCCCCAGCACCCAGCGGTTCCCCGCATCGTTGGGGTCGAGCGCGACCGCCCTTTGTGCTTCGAACACGGCCTTCGCCCGATTGGGATCAATCGGCTGATCCCAGAACTCCCAGCTCAGCCAGAGGTTCAGTGCCAACAGCCGATGTGCCTCGGCATATTCCGGATCGAGGGCGATTGCCCGCTCCAGCAGGAAGATCGCCTCCCTCGCGGCACCCGCGGTTTGCAAGCCGAGCGTCCGCGCTCGGACGCAAAGATCATAGGCCTCCAGGTCCGTTGGCCTGTTTCGCGCCGGCGCGGCCGTCAGTCGACCCACCAAAGCTTCGACGATCTTGCCTGTTACCTCGTCCTGGACGGCAAAGATGTCTTCAAGGCTCCGGTCGAATCTCTCCGCCCACAGGTGATCTCCCTGCATGGCGTCGATCAGCTGGGCATTGATGCGAACGCGCCCGGCGGCCCGGCGGGCGCTCCCCTCCAATACATAACGCACGCCCAGCTCACGGGCGATGCGGCGCACGTCCGCATGTCTGCCCTTGTATGCGAAGACAGAATTGCTGGCGATGACAAACAGTCCGCTGGCCCTCGAGAGGTCGGTGATCAGGTCTTCCGTCAATCCGTCGACAAAAACCTCCTGCTCAGGGTCGTTGCTCATATTCGTAAACGGAAGGACGGCGATCGACGGCTTGATCGGCAGTGGCAATGGCGCCCTGGCGGCTGCGCCGTGCTGGGCCCAGGCCGACGTCTCGATCCGATAGACGGAAACCGGTTCGGCGACGTTCTTGATCGCGTGCGGGCCGAGTTCGTCGAATTCGCAATAGAGCCGCCGCCTGACCTGATCGTAAATGCTGCCGGAGATGTAGATCTCTCCTGGGCCAGCCATCGTCTGGAGCCGCACGGCGATGATGACGCCATCGCCGTATAGATCGCCGCTTTCCACGACGACATCGCCCAGATTGATACCTATCCGCAGAAGAATTTGGCGGTCGTCAGGAAGCCCCTGGTTCGCTGCCGACATCCGCCTCTGGAATTCGATTGCACAAGTCACGGCGTTCACCGCGCTGGCGAACTCGACCAGAACACCGTCACCCATCGTCTTGACGACGCGGCCGTTATTCTCTCGGACAAGCGGTTCCAGGATCCGCTTGCGGCGCTCTTTCAACGCTGCCAGCGTACCGCCTTCGTCCAGTTCGACAAGGCGGCTATAGCCGACCACATCGGCAGCCATTATGGCGGCAAGACGCCGTTGAGCGCGTTCTTCAGCCATATCGCGCGCGCTTTCACAAAACGCATTGTTTTGGATTGTAGGACGTCTAACGGAATTGTCTATTCGAGGAATGCACGGTTTGCTTGGCGCGGCTCGGCCAGCGCCTTATCACCATGGCACCGCGATCGCGATCGTCAATTTCGGTTGGCATATTCCCACGACGTCCTTCAAGTTGGCCAAAATCGCAGCTTCGGGTCGATTGAGCCAGCTTACGCCGGCCGTGGCTCGCCCTTAGTTGAAGTAGAAGGCATAGGCGGCGAAATTCCCCTCGAAGATCGCCAGGAGCTGGTTCCATTCATCGCCGTTCATCACCGGTCCGTCGGAGAGGTAGGGTAGGGCCGCCGGCCCGGTCACCCACAAGATGAGATCGAATGGCTTCGGCTCATCGAACAGCTTGGCGGCGTCAATGCCCTTTGCAAAACGCCAGTGGGGGATCAGAAGCTTGCCATCGAGAACCGCTTCGGAACGGGAGAGCATGCCGAGCCAGGCCTGGACCCGTTCTTCAGTGACATTGAAGGACGGCAATACGCCCGACTTCTGTCGGGGGCCAGGCAGCCATTCATGATCATCATCGGTCTCTTTTCCGATCAAGGCCCATGTTTCGCGATTGAGGGCTATGACTGCCTTGACGTGATCGCGTACCTCACCCCACAGGGCCTTGTCCTGAACCGGCCATCGGATGGTGTGCAAAAGGGTGACGAGATCCGCGAGATCATCGGCTTGCTGCTTCTCTACCCCGAACATGGTGGTGTCCTGGTTATCACCACCCTCGGCGGCGGCCATTGTCGACACGGCCCGTGGAAACAGCAGGCGGAAACTATAGTCCCAGGTCTCTGAAAAATCATGAGACAACCAGGCCTTCGTCACCGCCATCAAGAGATTGCAGTAGCCGCGCAGCCATTTGGCGTCGGCGGTGTCAAAACCCACGACAAATGGCTTGGCATGGCCGTTGTCGTCGATATCGGAGATGGCCATGCCAAAATGGTCCTCGGGACCAAGCCTACCGTCACCATTCCAATCAAAACGTGCGACGGAGAGATCCACGCTGAGTTTAGTGGGCTTTTCGCCAACCGCCTGCAACGCCCGGTCGGCCGACTCGAGATCGGCGATGAAGGTCTCAAGCATGGCGCGAAACTCATCATAGGTGACCGGCTGCGGATTCGGGTTGAAGGGAATTGGAGCGCGCAAACCGAAGAGCGATTGGTAACCCTCGGCCTTTGAAGCGAAGCCAACGCGATAGAGCGCCTGCGACAGTTTCTCGAATGCGCGCGCTGATCGAACCAGACCAAGACCGAGCTGTGCATCGGCGTTGCCGGTGGTCGCTGCTGTCATGGCCAGCAGTTGCTCATCGGCCTCGCCGATACGGCCGTTGGCGAGATACGTCTGGACGAGAGCCGTGGCACTGCTTTCAGCATGCGCAGCGTCAGGCACTCCGGGATAGATGACGCCGACGGCCAGGACCGGCACGATAAGGAATTTCAGGATACGGTTTTGCACGCGCTTTCCTCCTGTTGTGGGCGTGGTGTGCAAGGTGCGACGCCCTCCGCTCGAAACGATGAGAACCGCCAGATTGCAGACGGCCCCCATGGCCTGCTCATTGCGCGGATTCGCCGTCCGGGATCGACCGAGCCTTCAGGTCGATCATCGGCAGCGCACCATTCGGCAACATGGTGGTGGGCAGCCGTCCGTCCCACCGCTCCGCCTGGGTCAGAGCAACAAGGCCGGGATTGTCCCGCAGCGCGTCACCGCGCGCTTTGATCGCTTGTGCTTCAGCCTCACCCCTAAGCTTGATGGCCTCGGCATCGGCTTGAGCCTGGAGGCGGACCGCATCCGCTTGCGCCTGCGCTTCGGCACGACGCGCATCGGCGAGGGCATTGGCCTGGGTGACAGTGATTTCGGCCTGCACCTTCGCGTTCTGCATTCTGTCACAGTTTCTGCACCTCGACCTCAGCGAGCATGCGCTGTTCGATGCTGGCCTCATAGGCTTCCGAGAAATCTATGTTCTCGATCTGCACACTGTCGATCATGACCGGCCCGCTGACACTTTCCTGAATGGCTGCTGCAACTTCCTGATTCAGCCTGGCGCGTTCCTGAATGGCGGTGACCGCGTTGAAGCGACCGAAAACGGTCTTGGTTTCCTCGAAGACCTTACGTTCGACGAGGCGGCTCAACAAACCGTCTTCGGAGCCATAGAGTTCATAGACGGTTGCGACCCGATCGACCGGGATGCGGTAGTTGACCGACAGCTTGACAGTGGCGGGTTGCTGGTCGCGGCTATAGGCCTCCATATTCTCGTAAACGGCGGCCTTCGACTGTACGGAAATACGCACGACGGAATCAATCAATGGAAGCTTGAAACCGAGCCCCGGCTCTGCGGTTCCGACAATTGCGCCATAACGCAGAATAACGCCGCGTTCACCCTGATCGATCGTGAACCAGGAGCCGAAGATAACGCTCAGTACGCCAAGAGCGACAAGACCAAAGATCACCGAGGGGATTGGGGCGAAGGTTTTCATGTTATCTCTTCTAATTTCACTGGAAAATCCGCTATGGACTTTTCGCGCATAGGACGCACCGTCCGGGGTCCTGCATAGCAGAGAGGTTGCATGCGTAAACTGGTTTCTTTGGCGATCGTGGCGGCAGCTGCCGCAGTGAATACAGTACCTGCTGTCGCCGTGGCGGAGGAGAAAGAATTCGATCCCCTCACCGTCGACGTGGTGGATGCATTGGAATGCAGACTCGATCCGCCAACCTATAACGGCTTTGCCTTCACCATTGGATCTGACGACAGCGGCTATCAAGTTCGGGGTTGGAAGCGGCAGGAGTCCAACAACAGTTTTCTCTCGCAGTACGAACTGCCGGAGCCGATCACGATCGCGGGTCACAGCACGCGAACGGTCGTCTTTTCAAGTACGGCGATTATGGCCGTGCTCGAGGCCGATCTCAACGAACTCGCCCGCCGTGAGAATATTGAGAATGCCATGGGCGATACGCAAAAATTCCTGGGCGAACGGGTGATTTCGTCGAAAACCGAGACGGATAATGGGTTGAGTTTCGTATCCACGGTCAAGCGTGTGCTCTCGAATGTGACCAGCCGCCCCGCCAAAGCACTTCTCGGCTGTTCCTATTCAGTCGAAATCAAGGATTGAAGCGTCGTGGCGGCGCCGCCGCGCTCGTCGAAGGCGGCTGGCGGGTCACCTGCGTGCTCAGCAAGTCTCCCACGCGGCCGATCCGGCCAAGCCGGACCAGAGTCCACCCGCAAAATGCAGCCCATAGAAGAAATTGGTGAATAGTACTACCGCAAAACTTGCGAAGAAATCTCCGCATGGCTAGTCAGCGCACAAGCAGTTTCAATCATTCGCGTCGGGAAAGGACGAAGATCGTGGAGCAGGCAAGGAAGGAAACCGGCAAGGGCCGGCGCAGGGCGCTTTGGGCGGCAGTCGCGGTAATCGCGATCGCTGCCGCGGGTGTCACCGGCGGCAAGATCGTGCTCGAAAGGAAAGTCAACGAATTAGTCGCCCAGCGTGGCGGCAAGGCGGGCTCCGTCGAGGTGGATTTTCTGGGATGAGCTCATCTGCGCGACGTGTCGCTGCCGCTCGCCAATGGCTCCAATGTTCACATCGCGGCGGTCGACGGACGACCCAAGATCCTCTTCCTGAATGGGATGCTCGAGGTGAACGGCCTCGACATCGAGGTGTCAACGGGCAAGATCTCCGTACCGCATGCACGGGTCGAAGATGCCAATTTCGACCCTAGTACCCTGACTGAGCTGCTCAGCAGCAAAAGCCCCGCCTCGCTGTCGAAACGCATCGAACGCCTTGCGGTAAAGCGCATCTCCGCGCCCGAGGTTGCCCTCACCCAGACCATTGCCGGCAGCGAGCAGAAGACGGTCTACAAGAACGTGGCCCTGGACGACATCGCCAATGGCCGCGTCGCACACTACTCCGCCGACAGCGCCAGCTTCGAATTCGCCATGGACATCCCCGATGTAGGCGGAGGAACGAAGAAAGAGCGCATGGCCGGTTCGATCGGCGCAGTAACGGGACAGGACTTCGACGCGGCCTATATGGCCCGTCTTTACACGGAAAAGGCCGGTCCGGACGACAACGAGGCAAAGCCGCTCTACGGACCTCTTTCCGTCAAGGCAATCGCCTTCTCGGACAGCCAGTCGCGTTTCGCCTATGACGAAATGCGCAGCAATGGGTTCAGCATGCGCATGCCGGCCGAGCCGCTTCTCGAAACGCTGGAGAAGTTAAAGTCGGTCACGAATCCCGAAGAGCTCGCTCCGGAGGAACGCCGAGCGTTTTTTACCCGAATCCTGTCGGTTGTCGACATGATCGGCAAGGGTGATATGGAGATGCTTGGCCTCAAGATCGACGTGCCCGCAAAGGACGGCGAAGACGAGGGAAAGCAAGTCAAGCTCGCCATCGATCGTATGGCGCTTCAGCTGGACGGTCGGAAGCTCGACGGGGCATTGCACGGCATGTCGATGGGGGAGGGCGGCGACTACGCCAAGTTCTCCGAAGCGAGCATTACTGGCTTTTCGTGGGATTCCACCCTGGAAGCGCTGAAGAAGATGGCCCAGCTCAACGAGCAACAGCTTGAAACGTTCCCCTTCACCACGCTGTTGCCGGAGTTCGGTACGTTCCGCGTCGCGGGAATTGATGTCGATCTGCCCAATCCCGAGGGTGTGAGCGCGACAGACGCAGAAAGCGTCGACCCGACCGACGAAACCGACGCGTCGGCAAGCGATGCGCCGTCCTCAGATGAGCCTGTTCCCAGCGCCGAGCAGCCGGATGGGGCCGATCAGCAGGCGAGCGAGCCCGCCCCTTCCGAGGAAGAGCCGACTGCCGCTTCCGTTCCGGAACGCATCCGCTTCGCGCTCAAGAATTATGAGTTGGCGCTCACCAAGCCCTACAACGGCATTCCGACGGATATCCGCGTCAGCTATGAGGATCTGAGCGTGCCCGTGCCGGCGGACGCGCAGGACGAAACCTTCGTGCAGCTCCGCAAGTTGGGTTTCGAAAAACTGGTCCTCTCCTCCAATCTCGAAGCGGCCTGGGATGAGCCCAATCAGGCCCTGGTGATCAAGGACATTTCGATGAGCGGCAAGGATGTGGGCAGCCTCTCCCTTTCCGGCCTAATGGGGGGATTCACCAAGGAGTTTTTCTCCGGCGACACGGCCATGACTCAGGTGGCGCTTTTCGGTCTCACCGCGCGGGAAATGAAGCTCAAGATCGAGGATGCAGGGGGCATGGCCAAGGCGATCAAACTCTATGCCGGGCAAAACGGCATGACTGAGGATCAGGTGCGCGGCATGGTTACGATGATTGCCGCGGGGGTGTTGCAGCAGTTTGCGGCCGACCAGCCGAAGCTGCAGGGCGCGGTCGACGCGCTTTCGCGCTTCATCGCCAAGCCCGGAATCTTCACTTTGACGGTCAGATCCAAGGCCGAAAACGGCATCGGCGTGTTTGACCTGGCTGCGGTTTCTGAGAACCCCGTGCTTCTTCTCGACAAGGTCGACCTCGAGGCGACCGCGCAATAAGCCGCATTTTCCCGGGCCTTGCTGCGCCGCGCAGGGCTCGGAGGTGGGGGCGCTCACAATGGCTGCGGGGCACGGTCGTGTCCCGTTGGCTTCACGCCCCGCCTGCTTCCAATTTGCTGACTTCACAGTTGCGATGATCTGACCGATCTGTACTCAAAAGGAAGAGAAGAACGGCTGATATCCGTCGAAAGCATTCCAAGCGCTGCTGTGGCGGCTCGCAAAAGGCACGTATGCGGGCTGTCAAACCATCGCGACGATGATAAATTAGAAGTTGGTAATGTAGGGCAGGTGTGGCCAAGGTTAGGGCAGGGTGGCCCTCGGACAGGCCCGCTTGAGCCGAGCCGTTACCGATGGGCGCAGCAGACCTCAGGGGCGCAACGAGGGTGGCCTTTGCGACGTTTTCTTTTATCAGGGCAGCAGGTTGTTCGAGGGGGCGTCGATGACTTCGACATCGCTAACAATGTCCGTGATCACCATTGCTGGTATATCGATGGTTCTTGTCGTGCCGAGCGACGCCCACCAGGCCGGCAGCGGCTGGACCTATCCCCCAGCGTGTTGCAAGGACAAAGATGTCGGAGGAGACTGCGCGGCGATACCCGGCACTGATGTAAGAAAAGGCACTCACGGATTCTCCGTGACCCTTCATCCCGGAGACCATCACCTCGCGACGAGAAACCACTGGTTTTTCATCCCTTATGGAGACGAGATTCCGTCCGGAGACGGCGACTACCACATCTGCCTTCATCCGACCGAGGACAACGTAAACTGCTTCTTCGCGCCCCCTGACAATGTTTGACGAGATGCTGTGGTTTGCGCCGGAGAGGCCGCATGATCTGCCGAACCGGACTGGTTGAAATTAAAGCCGCGTTCAACTTTTAGAGATATACTTGCGAGCATTGTCGATCGTTATCTGAGTTAATATTGATGAGCGAATTTCAAAACAAAGCTGTTCGACTGATGGCCGCCTGCGGAGAAGGTTCACTGAGTGATCTCGCAGAGCGCCAGACGAAACTCTTGCTTTCGGCCCTGGAGCTCTACCGTGCTCTCGGCGGCTCGTTTGAGCAAATTGAGGCAGTCATAATGCAAGATGAAACGGAAATTCCTCGGCGCGTCGACTTGGTGATCGGCGATCTGATGAAGGAATTGGCGGCCATTGGTTACATATATGACCTGGACATCATGCAGGCTGCCCACAACACGCTTGACACCTGACTCCGAGAAAAAGCGGCCTTGGCGGCTGATTTCGCAGGCTGAGAGCGGTTGAGTGCAGCTTGCAGTGAACGAGTGAGGAGGTGCCGAACGGCATCAGGGGCGCGGCGATCCGCCCTTCCACCCTTGCAAACAAGTACGAACGCACGCGGGCTGCCATAAGAGACAGGCAGTTCGGATGAACTCACGCCGAGTGCAAGATAGGCGAAACCATCCTCTGAGCTTCTCCGTTCTCTTTCCGCGAGAGGGCCCGCAGACTTCGATACCAAGGGAACCAAGCCGCTCGAGGCAGGCATTGCCGGTGGACTTCACCAATTCTTAAGTGACCCAGTTTTACTCTGAGTTGTCTGATCGGGTGCATCTAACGCCAATACAACCGCATGAACGCGGGTCGGACACGACAATTCCTGCCGCCGCAAATTCGATGCGAGGTTCCGACCCCACGCCTACCTGTTCGACGTCGTCACAGGCGCGATTGCCTGCGACGCTTCTTTGAAAGGCGCTGCATGATGGCAATTGTGAATTCATCCCCGAAACAGCTTGCGCAGCAGAGTCGCAAGGAACTTTTCTACACAGTATTTGCTACGTTGAACCGGTTGGAGATCGACGCATCTCCGGTGAACTACGAGCTCATGTACGAGATTGTCAGCGGCAACAATCCGGAACTTCGTGAAAAATTCGCGCGGCTAAGCAAGCCGATCTCCGAAGGGGAACTCGAGACCCTGGCGCGCATCTATCTGCCGCATCACTTCGGGAAGTCGATCCATGACCAGTCCGCAAATCGCCTGCAAAGCGAATTGACGACTCTGAAGGAGTCTCTGCTATCGGGTCAGAACTCGCTGTCCACCTACACCAACATGCTTGGCCAAGCGACGGGCAAGATCTCCTCTGTCGATCCGCGCGACATGAATACGATCCAGTCCCAGATTCAGGCCATCCGTCAAATGACGGAAGTGCAGCACTCGGCGAATACGCAGATCCTCGAGCGCGTATCGAACCAGATATCGGCCGTCGCAGCGATTACGAGCGATGTGGATGAGTTCGAGCGAACAAAGTTCACGCATCTCGTCACCAATCTCGCTAACCGGCGTGGCTTCAACAAGAAGCTGGCCGAACTATATGGTGGCGAACACTATCCCGACGGGGTGTCGCTTCTTCTCTGCAATCTTCTGGTGCTCGAGCCCTTCGACGCCAAGGAACTCATCAAGGTAAAGGAAGCCGTCCTCGAGCGCCTCGGTTTCGCCGTGGCGCGCGCCGTCCAGGCCGCCGACTTTGCTGCCTGGCTTGAGCGGCCACAGATCGGCATCCTTGTCTGGATGACCGCAGAGGCGGAAATCCAGAAAATGGCGGACCACCTTCGAAAGAGCTGCCTTGCGGCATTCGATAGCCGCCAGGCGAGGATGCCTGCCGTGGTCGCCAGATTCGGCTGCAGCACCACCTATGACGCCAGCACCGCATCAGAACTGGTCGGAAACGCGGAAAAGGCCCTGCAGACCGCCACAGACACGACAAGCGACAGGGTTGTGTTCTTTTCTGCTGGCAGCGCCGGTGGCGCCCGCAAGGATTGGATGCTCTACCGCGGTTGACCGGCGGAAAAGGGCAGCACTTCAAATTTCGACATTATGATAAAATCGAGATCATTTTGAGATTGCAAATCAGGTTTAGCGAATAGGTGAGTAGGTGACGAACCTGTGTGTTCCCAAGCAATTTAAGTCAGGGCTTAAGTTTCTATAGATCTGAAGAATATATGAGAACGGTGCTTATGTAAGTGATTTTTTCGGGTAATTATGAATTATTTTACATTTAGAAAGTATTTCTAAACATGTATATGGAGCAGTGAGGAAGCTATGCCGTACAAAGACAGTGTTCAGCGTGTTTCTACGAGAACGCAGACCCAGATAACCGGGAACGTCAGTTGCAAAACCGGCTCGAGCAACGGGATCGTCAAGGATCTTTCTGAAGAGGGTATCTGCTTTCAGCTCTATTTCGACATTGGCGCTCGCACCGGACAGGAGGTCACGATACGCAGCGACGAGCTCGGTCTTCTGACTGGTATCGTTCGGTGGAACAGGGGGGATCGCATCGGAATCAAGCTCAAGCTCTCATCCAATACAGCGGCGCAGATCGCGTCATACTATAAGTTCTTCCGAGGCTGACCAGGACATAGGCCAGTTTCTCGACTGGCCGATCGCTTCTTCGTCGATTTTATCGCGCCGCCCAGTTGGCGCCGCGGCGGAAGATCGTCCTCATTTGCGGGACATCGAACTCCTTTGCCTGGTGACCGAGCGAGGAATAGAAGACGCGGCCACGACCATATTTCCGCTTCCAGACCACGGGCATGACAACACCATCGATCCAGTAGGCGTGATCGCCCGTGAAAGTTGTCGTCGCCAGCACTTCGTTCGAAGGGTCGACATGCATGTAGTATTGCTCCGATGTATAGGGAAAGTCGGTAATCCCTTCCATCAACGGGTCCTCCGGCCGGGTGATATTCACCGTGTAGTCGATGATGTTGCCGGGATGGGCGACCCATTGGCCACCGATGATGAACTGATATTCGACGCATTCGCGGAAGCTGTCGCCCGCACCGCCGTGGTAGCCGGCAATACCGACGCCGTTTTCGATCGCGGCAGCCAGGTTCTTGATCTCCTCCTTTTCAATCTTCGACATGGTGACGATCGGCACGACGAGGCTCAAATCGTGCACGGATGGATCAGCGAAGGCTTCGGTGCTGTGCTCGACATAGACCTTGAATCCGTCCTCCTCGAGCATGTCCTTAATGATAGCCGCGCATTCCTGAGGCTCGTGGCCGCTCCAGCCGCCCCAGACGATCAGTGCTTCACGCATGGTATTCCTCCTGATTCCTATTTGCCCAGCCGTCCATCGATGAGCGAGTCCGACAGCGGCGCCGGACGCTCGGTCTTGGTGGTGATCGTAACGACGGAGCCATTTTCGGAGGCGGTGTGGAACGCCTCCATGACTTCAAGCACATGCAATGCGAGGCTGCCGTCTGCCCGGTGTGGACGGTTCGAGCGGATCGCATGGGCAAGATCTGCAACTCCGAGCGAGCGGTAGTTGCCGTCAGCGTAAGGGGCTGTCGCTTCCTGCGGTTCGAAGTTGCCGCCCTTCTTCAGCAACTGGACCTCGCCCCCGAAATTGTTCGGGTCCGGCACGATCAGC
Organism: Sinorhizobium shofinae; assembly: GCA_001704765.1. Classification (GTDB taxonomy): domain Bacteria; phylum Pseudomonadota; class Alphaproteobacteria; order Rhizobiales; family Rhizobiaceae; genus Sinorhizobium; species Sinorhizobium shofinae. The sequence goes on along the minus strand of MBFK01000207.1, from coordinate 18,480 downwards.
GTGCCCTCCGTTCCGTAAATCTCGATCGGCACATGCTTGTGACCGGCGACATCGAAGCTCATGCTGATCTGGACAACCGCGCCGTTGGCGAAAGCCATGATGCCGGCGACGTGGGTCGGTACCTGCACCGGAATACGCTCGCCATTGCGCGGCTCGCTGGTGATCACACGTTCACTGCGCGGAGCAACGGCAAAGCCTGCAACCTTCGCGACCGGTCCGAAGAGATTGACGAGATCGGTGATGTAATAAGGGCCCATGTCGAGCATCGGCCCGCCGCCGACTTCGTAATAGAAGGCTGGATTTGGGTGCCACCGCTCGTGGCCGGGGCACATGAAGACAGCGGTCCCTCCCACCGATTGGCCGATAACGCCCTTATCGATCAAGGCGCGCGCCGTCTGATGGCCCCCGCCGAGAAAGGTATCCGGTGCGGCACCGATGCGAAGGTTCTTCGATCTGGCGGCTTCCGCCAGTTTTTTCCCTTCCGCGAAATTAATCCCGAGCGGTTTTTCGGAGTATGTGTGCTTCCCGGCGTCGAGCGCCTGCAGGCCGACGGTCACGTGGGCCTTCGGGACCGTCAGATTGACGATTATTTCCACTTTCGGATCGGCAAGCAGCGCATCTACGCTCTTCGCCGCCACGTCGAATTCGGCCGCTTTCGCCTCTGCGAGAGATCGGTCGAGATCGGCAACCCCGCGGATATCGAGGATGGGGAAGGCGGCCATGGCCTTGAGGTATGCACCCGAAATATTGCCGCATCCAATGATGCCAATGCCGACCGTCTCCATCCTTACCTCCGATGATCTTTTTGAAATGTCAGCGCGCTCAGAGCGCCGGCCCCGTGGTGCTCCAAGGGGACTCGTAGAGCTCGTGAAGGGCCACGGCGGCTGCTCCCTGTGCCCAGAAATCGTCCGTTGAATCATCGAAAACGAGCTCGGTGACGCCGTTCAGCGAGGGCGGGACGGCAAGCGCATAGGCGTTGCGCAAGCTCTCCAGAAACGGCTCGCCCAGGGCCAGGCTGGATCCGACGAGGATCACGCGCGGCGGAGCAAAGAGCGTGACTATATTGGCGATCGTCAGCCCGACCGCCTCGCCGGCGCGAACGGCCGCGCCAATGAGAACATTGTCCTCCGCCTTGATCAGTGCGGAAGCGTGGTTCATGCCACGCCCAAGGCGGATTGCTTCCGCAAAGCGCCCGTCCGCCTGCTTTTCACCGAGGATCGCGCTTTCTCCCGCCTGGCTCGACAGCCGCACGAGACGCCCTTGCTGACCCATGCCGAGCACAAGGTCACCGAGGTTGTGGCTCAGACCGCCTGCACCTCTAAAGAGCTGATTGCCATGCAATACGCCAAGGCCGATCGTCTGTTCCAGGGAAATCAAGACCATGTCTTCGAGATCCCGCGCCTTGCCGAACCAGTGATGGGCAAGCGTGATGGCATGCGCGTCGCTCTCGACGATCGTCGGTGTCGCAAGCCGCGCCGTCATCTCGGCCGCAAAATCAACATTCGCGTCGCGAAACACGGGACTGCTGCGGACGTAGCCGGTCCGATGCTCGATGACGCCGGGAAGTCCGAGACAGACTGTATCCACATCCTCCAGGGACAAGCCGGCATCCAGGACGCAGCGTCGAACCCCGTCCTCAACGAGATCGGCTGCGACGGCGATCGGCTGTCGGTCGATGCGGATCGGCAGCGTAAGCTTCGAAAGCACATCGCCACGAAAATCCGTGACGACGAAGACAAGCCTGCTCGCGGCGATTTTCGCGCCGACAACGCGTGCGGCATCGGGATTGAGCTCAAGCATCACGCGGGGACGGCCGCGGGCCGCCTCGTTGCGAATGTCCCCTTCATGGCGAGGCAGAATGAGACCGTCGTCGAGGAGTGAGGCGGTGATTGCAGACACAGTGGTCGTCGATAGTTCGGTCCGCTGGCTGATCTCCACGCGTGCAATCGGTCCGTGGCGGCGGATCGTGTCCAGCACGTTCAACCGATTGATCGCGCGCATCAATTCTGGGTCTGCAGTCTTCATGAATGGTTAGCCGGGCAGTTGCTTCATCGGGCATAACCCGGCAAGATTTTTGTCGGATCGCGCATTTAATAGCAGATAAACGCAGGCCCCTGTCAATCGGATTTGGCGAAAATGCGCTGGTTTGGGTTGACATTCAGCAAAAGCTCCCGCTGAATTAATCCGCAATGAGGAATAAATAACGGAGGAGGAAAACATGCGCTTCTGGGAGGAAAGATCATGACGCACACACAAAAGCGGATTGCCGTTCGCGGGAAGAGCATCCAATTCCTGGCGGCGGCCACCGCAATCTCGCTGATGCTTGCAGCCGGTGCTGCCTCGGCTAAAACAGTGGTCAAGTGGCTGCATCTGGAGCTCGATCCGACCTACCTCGCCAAGTGGGAAGAGATCGCCAAGACCTATGAGGAGCAGCATCCAGATGTCGACATCCAGATGCAGTTTCTCGAAAACGAGGCGTTCAAGGCGAAATTGCCGACGCTGCTTCAATCCGACGACGTCCCCGATTTTTTCTTCAGCTGGGGTGGGGGCGTGCTCAAACAGCAGTCCGAAACAGGTGCGCTGCAAGACGTGACGGCGGTGCTCGATGCCGATGGCGGTAAGCTGCGTCAGGCGTATAGTCCGGCTTCGGTGAACGGCCTGACTTTCGACGGCAAGGTGTGGGCCGTGCCTTACAAGGTGGGGCTGGTCAGTTTCTTCTACAACAAAGACCACTTCGCCAAGGCGGGAGTGAAGGCCGAGGATATCAAGACCTGGGCCAGCTTCCTCGAAGCCGTGAAGAAGCTGAAGGTCGCCGGCATCGTTCCGATCGCCGGCGGGGGCGGTGAAAAGTGGCCGATCCATTTCTATTGGAGCTACCTCGTCATGCGCGAAGGCGGCCAGCAAGTCTTCGATGCTGCAAAAAAGGGTGAGGGCGAAGGCTTCCTCGATCCCGCGATCATCAAGGCCGGAGAGGATCTTGCAGAACTTGGAAAGCTCGAGCCCTTCCAGCCCGGCTATCTGGGCGCAACCTGGCCGCAGGCACTCGGTGTCTTCGGCGACGGCAAGGCGGCGATGATCCTTGGCTTTGAGAATACCGAGGCCAACCAACGCAAGAATGCCGGTAATGGCAAGGGGCTGGCGCCGGAAAACATCGGAAGATTCTCATTTCCCGCCGTGGAAGGCGGCGCCGGCAGCGTCACCGATACGCTGGGCGGTCTGAACGGCTGGGCGGTGACAAAGAAGGCGTCGAAGGAAGCGATCGACTTCCTCGCATATCTGACGAACGCCGAAAACGAACGAGCAATGGCTAAGGCTGCCATGCTTCTGCCGGTGGCAGTCGGCGCCGATGACGGTGTGACAAATCCGCTCCTTGCCCAATCCGCCAGGCAACTCGCCGCGTCGACCTGGCACCAGAATTATTTCGACCAGGATCTCGGCGCCGCCGTCGGGCGCGTCGTAAACGACGTGTCGGTCGAGATTGTCTCCGGCCAGATGACAGCTGAGGACGCTGCCCAGCAGATCCAGGACGCCTTCGAACTCGAGCAGTAATTGGTTCCGCATTCCTTCCCGGCGCCATCAGAAGCGCCGGGATCGGGCCTGGCGAATGCGAAAGTGAGACAGATGGCGAATATTTCGATTTCTTCCGGGGCTCGCGCAGCAAGACCGGTCAGGACTGTCACAAGGAAGCGCAGTTCGGTCGCCCATGACCGCTGGGCAGTCCTAGTGTTCTTCCTTCCGCCAGCTCTCTTGCTCTTCACGCTGTTCGTTATCATGCCGATGGGTGAGGCGGCCTGGTACAGCCTCTACAAATGGAACGGATATGGAACCCCGACGGAGTTCATCGGCATCCGCAATTTCCAGGTGCTTTTCCGCAATGCCGCCTTCACGCAGGCGCTCATCAACAATGGCCTGATCATCCTGATATCGATCGCCATCCAGGTTCCGCTGGCAATCTGGCTTTCCACGATGCTGGCGCATCGTATTGCCGGCGTCGTGAGCTTCCGACTGATCTTCTTCCTGCCTTACGTGCTTGCGGACGTCGCAGCCGGTCTCATTTGGCGCTTCATTTATGATGGCGACTACGGCCTCTTTGCAGCGATATCGAACTTCTTCGGCTTTGCGACGCCCTACGTGCTTGCGGACAAGGACGTGGCCATCTACGCGGTGCTCGGCGTCATCGTCTGGAAGTATTTCGGCTTCCATATGATGCTCTTCATCGCGGGGCTGCAGTCGCTCGACAAGAGCGTACTGGAAGCTGCCGAGATCGATGGTGCGACGGGCTGGCAGAAGTTCCGCTACGTTACGCTTCCATTGCTCGGATCGACGCTGCGCCTTTCCATCTTCTTTGCCGTCATAGGCTCGCTGCAGCTGTTCGACATGATCATGCCGCTCACCGGCGGCGGACCTTCGAACTCCACGCAGACGATGGTCACCTTTCTCTACACCTATGGCGTCATGCGCATGCAGGTCGGCCTCGGCAGCGCTGTCGGAGTCGTCCTCTTCATCATCTGCGTCACGCTCGCCTTCGGTTACAAAAGGATATTCATGCGCAATGACTGATATGACGTCGACCCTACGCATGCCGTTGCAGACGCGCGTCTATCTTTACGTGTCGCTGACGCTGATCGCGGCTTTGGTCCTGATACCGTTGCTGACCACGGCGCTCGGAGGATTCAAGTCGCTCGGCGACCTGCGCACCAATCCGTTCGGGCTTCCCGCCGAATGGCAATGGTCGAACTACACGGACATCCTTTTCGGCGAGCGTTATTGGCTGCAGATCTTCAATTCGCTCGTCATTGCGGCGCTGACGGTATCTCTCACGCTCGTCGTCTCGTCGATGGCGGCGTTCGCCTTCGCCCATGTGCGCTTCTTCGGCTCTTCGTTCCTGCTCAACTATTTTCTGCTTGGTCTGATGTTTCCAGCGGCCACCGCGATCCTGCCGCTTTTCATCCGCATCCGCGATCTCGGTTTACTCGACACCTATTGGGGAGTGGTGCTACCGCAGGTCGCCTTCGGGCTCGGCATGAGTATCCTGCTTTTCAGGAATTACTTTCGCAACCTTCCCGAAGAACTGTTCCAGGCGGCATTTGTCGATGGCTGCGGCTATCTGCGCTTCTTCTGGTACATCTCGCTGCCGCTGTCGCGGCCGATCGTGGCGACCGTGAGCATCATCTCGTTCGTCGGTAGCTGGAACAGCTATATCCTGCCGCTGATCATGCTGAACTCTGAAGCGAAGTATCCCTGGCCACTGGGCATCATGGTCTATCGCGGCGAGTACGGCACCGAATGGCAGTTAGTGCTCGCTTTCATTACGCTGACCATCCTGCCGACCGTCATCGTATTTTTCCTTGCACAGAAGCATATCATTGCCGGCCTGACCGCTGGCGCCGTGAAGTCCTAAGCGAAATCGTCGGAGCACAGAATTATGGCGTCAGTCGAATTGAGACATCTGCGGAAGGCCTATGGCTCCCTCGAGGTCATCCACGACATCTCACTTGCTGTGGAAGATGGCCAGTTCATCGCACTTGTCGGGCCTTCCGGATGTGGAAAGTCGACATTGTTGCGCATGATCGCCGGCCTGGAGGAGATCAGCAGCGGCGACATCGCCATCGGTGGCGCAGTGGTCAACAACCTGACACCGCGTGAGCGCAATATCGCTATGGTATTTCAGTCCTATGCGCTCTATCCGCATATGACTGTCGCGCAGAACATGGGCTTCAATCTGAAACTGTCGGGGTTCCCGAAAGCGGACATGGAAAGCCGTGTCAACGAGGCCGCGCGCATGCTCGACCTTACGGCATTGCTTGACCGCAAGCCTGCGCAGCTTTCGGGCGGCCAGCGCCAGCGCGTCGCCATGGGTCGTGCCATCGTCCGTAATCCGGCGATCTTTCTCTTTGACGAACCGCTTTCCAACCTCGACGCCAAGCTGCGTGTACAGATGCGTTCTGAGATCAAGACGCTGCATCAGAAAGTGAAGACAACCTCGATCTACGTCACGCACGATCAGATCGAGGCCATGACGCTCGCCGACAAGATCGTGGTCCTGAACCATGGCAGGGTGGAGCAGGTCGGTACGCCACTCGAACTTTACAAAAAACCCGCCAATCTCTTCGTCGCCGCCTTCATCGGTTCGCCGGCGATGAATATGCTCGATTGCACGGTGGAGGGCGACGGCGCCCAGCCGGCGGCACGCCTCGGCGATGGTTCGAAAATCGCCATCGCACCGGATCGGAAGGTAAAGGTCGGCCAGGCCGTCACCATCGGGCTGCGTCCAGAACATCTTAACCCTGGTGCCGGCGAGACGACGCTCGCCGGAAAGACCCTGTTGGTGGAGCCTACCGGAGCACAGACACACGTGGTCTTCGACCTCGCCGGCCAATCCGTCGTTGCGATCGTGGACGGCGAACATCCGGCTCGTTATGGCGCTCGGTTCGAAACCAAGGTCAGCGCCGACCACGTCCACGTCTTCGACCGGGCAAGCGGATTGGCCTTGTAGCGCCCAACGCTCGTGCGTGGTCGTGATCGCAACGCGGATCCTACAACATCCCTTCGCGAGAGCTGCGAGGGTGTGCAGGCGTGATAGGATCACAGGCGCAGCGCCGCCGTGTATGTCTTGGCGGTGTCCGTCACATGGATCCGCATCAGGCGGTCGAATTCTTCGAACGCGCCCTTTTCAAAGAGCTCGACGAATGCGCGGTGCTCCTTGAAGGAGCGGGGTGTCTGCACGTCGATCGGGGCGCTGTAGTTGGTCCTGAGTGCCGCAACGCGTCCGGCCACCAGACGATAGGATTCCTGCACGTAGCGATTGCCGCAGTGATTGACGAAAGTCTCATGAAAGGCCGTATCGGCGCGACCATAGGCGACCTTGTCCTTCGCCTCTACGGCCTTCTCCATCTCGCCGATCACCGTTTCGAGCTCGGCGAGCGTGCCGGGCCGGTCGTTCCGGTAGGCCAGTCTGGCAGCCTGGGGCTCCAGAATGGCGCGGAATTCGCAAAGCATCGCGATGTCCTCGGCGTCCGGGCTAAAGACGAAGCTACCGACCTGGGGGCGGATCACCACCAGCCCTTGCAACTGGAGCTGGTTCAGAGCTTCCCGAACGGGGGTACGGCTGATTCCGAAGGATTGTGCCAGCATCTCCTCGGCGATGACGGCACCGGGCGGAAACTCACCCTCGATGATCGCCTGTCGCAAACGCGACGCCACCTTCTGGGCCAGAGATTGTGACGGCTCGAGCTTCAATGACGGCATGGCAGGATCCAGTTGCAGGCGATTGCCGCCGTTCGAGAGAGATCTGATCCGGGTCGGCCCGGCTTGCGGCGGCACGCCAAAGATATATACACGGCGCCGGATGGCGACAAGCCGTACCGGCGCCGTGCGGATTGGCTTGCGGGAGGGCTCAATCTCCCCGGATGCGCTTGAGCTCGGCGAAGACGAGATCGAGCGTTTCGGGTCCGATCGATGCCGCATGGCGTTCATAGATCACCTTGAGTTTCTCGCGTAGCCGCTCCATCTCCTCGGTCGTGATCTCGTTGACCTGCATTCCCTGGTCCTTGAGGTTGGCCAAGCTGACCTCGGACTTCTCCCGGTTGACCTTGCGCTGCTCCTTCTGGCCCACGAGGGCGCATTCCTTGAGAACGTTCTGCTCCTCTGGCGAGAGCTCATCCCACACTTTCTTGGAGAACAGCACCAGCGTCGGGCTATAGGCGTGCTTGGTTAACGTGAGGTACTTCTGAACCTCGTAGAACTTCATGTTCTCGATATTGTTGAATGGGTTCTCCTGGCCGTCGACCGTTCCGGTCTCGAGGGCGGAATAGATCTCCGAAAAAGCGAGCGGCACTGCATTGGTGCCCAGCTCCTTGAATGTGTCGATGAAGATGTTGTTCTGCATGACGCGCATCTTCACGCCCTGGAAGTCCTCGACCTTGGTGATCGGATGGCGCGAGTTGGTTGTGTGGCGGAAGCCGTTCTCCCACCAGGCGAGGTTGACCGCGCCGACCGCTGGCAGCTTGTCCGAGAACCACCCGCCGACCTTGCCGTCAAGCACCTGGTCGGCCTCCTTCTCGTCGTTGAACAGGAAGGGTAGATCGAAGACGCCGAAGGAGGGGATAATCGAGGTCAGCGGCGCCGTCGACGTCAGCACCATTTCGAGGGAGCCGGTCCGCACGCTTTGGGTCGCGGTCAGATCATTGCCGAGAGCGCCGTCCCAATAGGGCTGGATCTTCATCTTGCCGCCAGTTCTCTCAAGCGTGCAGGTTCCCATGGCGGCAAGGCCGTTACCCATGGGGTGTTCCTTGCTGACACCGTTCGAGACGCGGATCGTCCGGTCTTCGAACTCGGCATTGGCCGATCCCGCGGCAAAGAGTGCGGTGGCGGCGATGGTCGCCGCAATGCCGGTTCGTGTGATGAGCATGCGCATTGTTTAATCCTCCCTATGGATTTTTATCGGCGCGTGAGCCAGTCGAGTGGAACCATGACAAGATCGGGGAAGAGGACGAGCAGGAAGAGAACAATGAGCTCGGCCCAGAGGAAGGGCCACAAGCCCTTCATCAGATCGCCCATGGAAATGTTGGCGACCCTACACATGACATTGAGCACGATGCCGACGGGCGGCGTTATCAGCCCGATCGCGTTGTTCATGATGAAGAGGACGCCAAAATAGACCGGGTCAATGCCCGCCTGTTTGATCACCGGCATAAGGACGGGGGTGAGGATCATCAGGGTCGGCGCGAAGTCCAGCGCGGTGCCGACGATCACCACAATGACCATTATGACGGCCATCATCAGGATCTTGTTGTCCATAAAGGGGCTGAGCATCGCCTCAACCTGCGAGGGCAGCTCCGATAGGGTTATAAGCCAGGCCGAAATCAGCGCGGTCGCGATCAGGAAGACGATGACGGCGGTGCTCTTTGCGGAGGCCACGAGTATCGGGTGGAGCTGGCGCAGGGGCAACTCCTTGTAGACGAAGGCGCCAATCACGAAGGCATATACACAAGCAACGACACCAGCCTCCGTCGGGGTGAAGATGCCGAATTTGAGCCCGCCGATAATGCCAGCCGGCATGACGAGCGCCCAGATGCCGTCGATGCCGGCGCGCAACCTGGCACTCCAGTCCTGACGCGGCAGGATCTTGGCCTTGTCGCGCCGCGCAACCCACAGCCAGGCGAGGAGGAGAGACAGTCCCATCATCAGTCCCGGAACGATCCCGGCCAGGAACAACTTGCCGATCGAGACGTTGGCGATGACGCCGAAGACGATGAGGCCGATCGAAGGCGGGATCACCGGCGCGATCACGCCGCCGGCTGCGATGAGCCCTGCGGAACGCGGCACGTCGTAGCCGGCTCGGCGCATCATGGGGATGAGAAGCGCGCCAATGGCCGCCGCATCCGCCGCGGCACTCCCCGAGATGGCGGCCATCAAAACGGAAGCGAAAATCGCAACGAAGCCGAGGCCGCCCCGAAGATGCCCGACGAAGGTCAGCGCGAAGGTGACGATCCGCTTCGAAATGCCACCTGCGTTCATGAGTTCGCCGGCCAACATGAAGAACGGAATGGCGAGCAGGGGAAAGCTGTCGGCACCCTCGATGATCTTCTGCGACAGGATCGTGGTGTCGATATTGCCTTGCAGCACCATGAGCGCGACGGCGCAGATCAACAGGGCGAAGGCGATCGGCACGCCCAGTGCAATGGCGCCGATCAGCGAGCCGGTGAAAATCGCGATGGTCATCGGTCGACCCTCTCAGCTACGGGAACCGGGGGGATCTCCTCGCTCTCGCTGATTTCGAGAAGTTCGCTGTCGCGAATCTGGCCCGTCACAGCGCGCCAGAGCTTGGCCAGCGCGTGCAAGCCGATTCCAAGGGCCGATACATAGGTCACGCCATGGACCCAGATCATCGGAATTTCCGTCACGGGCGCCAAGGTGCTGGCATTGACCTCGTGCTGGAGCCATGTGCCGCGGAACAGCATTGCGCAGCAGATCAGGATCAAGCTCTGGCTCACCACGCAACAGATGATCCTGCCTCGCCGCGTGAGCGTGCGCACGAAAGTGTCCATTCCGAGATGCGAGCCGTCGCGCATTGCCACGACCGCTCCGATGAAGGTGATCCAGACGAAGAAAATGCGGGACAGCTCTTCGGAGACCACGATGCCGGAATTGAAGACATAGCGCAGGACCACATTGCCGAAGACCATCACGACCATGGCGGCCAACATCACGGCGAGCAGCGCCTCAATGGCCTGGAACAACCGGTTCATAGCGAAATGACCTTGCCGGGGTTGAGCAGATTTTCGGGGTCGAGCGCCCCCTTCAGGAGCCGCATCAGCGCGATCTCGGCCTCGCTGCGGGCGTGGCCAAGCCACTTCTTCTTTGTTGTGCCGATGCCGTGCTCCGCCGAAATGCTGCCGCCCATCTCGCGCACAAGCCCGTAGATGATCATGTCCATCGCGTCCTTGGGTTGCTCGTCAAGTGGCAGTCCCGGTACCCAGGCGACCAAATGCAGGTTCCCATCGCCTATATGCCCGTAATAGACGCTTTCGCAGCCGGGAATGCCCTCTTCGAGGACCGTCTTGCATCGGCTCGCGAAGATGTCCATCTGGCCCACCGCGAGCCCGATATCGTACGAGATATGTGGTCCAAGCCCGGTGCCGAATTCGGCGCAGGCGTCGCGTACCGCCCAGAAGTCTTTCACCTGAGCATGGGACTGGGCGACGGCGGCATCGGCCAGAATGCCGCTCTCCATCATCTCCTCCAGCCAGGATTGGAACCGCGCGGCATCGCTCGCCTCGTCGGATCCGTGCGTTTCGACCAGTACATAAAAACCGTGACCGGAGGTGACCGGCGAACGGACTTTCAGCCGCTCGGTGACGACCTGCCAATAATCGGGCCACATCACCTCGAACGCTGACAGGATGGGCCCGAGCCCGCTGCGGGCGCCTGCCAGCAGCGCCGCCACATCCTCGTAGCTCGAGAGGGCGCAAAGGGCCGCCGTGGTGGAGCGCGGCTTGGGGAACAGCCGCAGGACCACCCGTGTGATGATGCCGAGGGTGCCTTCCGATCCAATGAAGAGGTGCTTGAGATCGTAGCCGGCGTTGTTCTTCAGGAGCTTGTTGAGGTTCGTCAGCACGGTTCCATCCGGCAGAACCACCTCGAGGCCCAGAACGAGATCGCGTGTCATTCCATAGCGGATGACGCGATTTCCGCCCGCGTTGGTCGAGAGATTGCCGCCGATGGCGCATGATCCGCGCGAGCCGAGATCCAGCGGGAACAGAAATCCCGCTTCATCGGCGGCCTTTTGCACGACCTCGAGCGGTGTGCCTGCCTTGACGGTCATGGTCGCGCTGACGGGATCGATTTCTTCGATGCCCACCATGCGCTCGAGCGAGATGGCGACCCAGCCTGGCTCGGGCGTTGCGCCGCCGCACAGGCCGGTCAAGCCGCCCTGAGGCACGAAGGGCAGCCGGGCGGCCCGGCAGGTCGCTACGGCGCGCGCCGCTTCCTCTGCATTGCTGGGTCGCAACACGGCAAGGGGCTGACCAGGAGGCTTGCTGCTCCAGTCGTTCCTGTTGCGCAAGGGAATGTCGTTGCCGGTCAGGACCGCCTGAGCCCCGAGTTCGACCCTCAATTCCTCGAGCGCATCCTCCCTGGGACGATCCCGTTCTACCGCATCCACCATTGTCTTCTTTTCTTGTATGTAAGGTACTGTACCTTAGCAGGGGCAAGTGGTATGTCAAGGTCCGCTATGCAAGCACCACGGCCGGGCTTGTTCCCAGCCATCGCGCAAGTGCAGCGGCCAATTGCCAGAAGGAGGCGAATATCGTGATGCTAGAGAGATCCAGTCGGTTCGGCCTTTCCGCGGCAATCGCCACGCCATTTCGGCCGGACGGCACCATCGATCTTGCCCGCTTTGCCCGACACGCGCGGTGGTGCCTGGACAACGGATGTGCCAGCGTGACGGTTTTCGGCACAACCGGGGAAGGCGCCTCGATTGACATCTCCGGGCGCGAGCAAGTGCTAGGCGCTCTCGCCGGTGCGGGGATCGAAGGAAGGGACGTTGTCGTCTGCGTCGCCGCCGCCTCGGTGCACGAGGCGCTCGTGCAAGCGCGCATGGCTGCAGATTTCGGCAGTCGAAACCTTCTTCTGCCGCCCCCATTCTACTTCAAGGGTGTTGCTGATGAGGGCGTGTTTCTATGGTTCAGCCAAGTCCTGGAAAGGCTGGGGGCGGCGGCGGGCGGCGTCATTCTCTACAACATCCCTGCGGTCACTCAGGTCGCCCTGTCTGTCGAATTGATCGCCCGCTTGAAACAGGGCTTCCCGGGTGTCGTCACCGGCGTGAAGGATTCCTCCGGCGACTGGGTCTATACGCAGAAGCTGCTGGCGGCGCACAAGGACCTCGCCATCCTGATCGGCGACGAGCGCTATCTGGCTGAAGGCGTGCGCCTGGGTGGCGAGGGGGCGATCTCGGGCCTAGCCAACATCTGCCCGCAATCCCTGCTGCTCCTTGCGCAGGAGGGGCGAGGGGACGCGCGGATCAACGGCCTGGTGGAGGAGGTGCTCAGATACCCTGTTGTTCCGGCCGTGAAGGCTCTCGTCGCTTACCGCATCGGCGATCGCACCTGGCTCAACGTCCGCGCTCCCTTGGTGGCGCTCGGCGAGGTTGAAGGGTCCCGCCCGGTTCGGTCTTCGACGACCTCTTCGAGACCGGGGCGGACTGACGTGGAGAGGGTGCAGTCCGATCTCACTATTTGGCGTCGCGCCACGAAAGTGATGAATTTGTCCGAAATTTGAAAACGTAGCGAGAACCGCGTTGTAGTAGCTCGCCGCCTGGATCACCGACTTATGCAGAGACTGCTGCATCGCTTCGGGCAGGGAATACCGCGGTTTGCCGCCTCGGCCAGATAGCCGGATCTTAAGCATGTGCCGAAAACAACACTGGCTCGAAACCGGCCTGTTCTGCGCGAGCTTTGAGGATCAGGTTGACCGATTGCGGCGTCAGCGCCCCGCGGGTCGAGACTGGTCGATGCGCCGGAACACCGGCCCGCCGTTGATCCCGGCTTCCGCCAACCGCCGTTTCAACGCGGTCACCCGCCGGCCGATCAGCAGCACGTGGTTGTCTTCGTCAGCCGTCGTCGCCTTGGTGCGACCGAGTCGAATGTGGAGGCAAGAGAGGGAAGGGGAGGACTTGTCGGCCGATCGGCGCGCACCGGCTCCTCGTCAACGAGATCCTCGACACGCAAAGCCGCCACTTCCGTCGGTCAGGAGTTCGGTGAGCTGATCTCGCCGGTCGAACGGCAGGATGGCGTCGAGTGCGTCGAGTTCCTCGGCGCTGCGGAGTACCGCTTCGTTGCCGACGGCCTCCGAGTTCTTTGATAGGGTCATCTCGACTCCCGAGCGTCATTCTCGAAGAACATAAATTCTCAGCTTCCGGGAAAGGAGTCTTGCGATGACGTGGAACGATCGCCGCAGTGTTGCCGGCAGGCAAAGCGTGACCGCTGCGTACAAGCAACCGTGACGTCGAGCGGCGATGAAGTCGCTGCAATCGAGAAATCCGACATGAGCCGGGCCCTCAATCATCTCAATGTGCTGAGGACGGCGTCTCCCGAATGAGCCTACCGGCACCGGCGCTCCCTTCGATTGGGGCATCTCGAAATCACGAGAGCTGGTGGTCCCAAGGATTGATGATGGCAATGCCGGTATCTTCGAAGTCCGCAACGTTGCGGGTGGCCAACGCCGCGCCGCGGGAACGGGCGATCGCAGCAATCTGCGCGTCGAACTGGCTGATAGGACGGCCAGCTCTGCGCCGGTCCACGGCAAGGGTGGCATAGGCGTCTGCGGCCTCGCTGTCGAATGGTAGAATGCGTCCGGCAAGATCCTCGCGGAAGATCGGGACGATCGCCGCCTCGAAGTCGCGTCTGCGGCGCCCATCCGGCAGAAGCCGCAGTCCGTAAAGGATCTCGGCTTCGGTGACCGTCGTGGTGAACACCGCGGTCGGCGGCTGCTCGGCGAGCCAGGCCTCGACGGCGGCGGACGGTGCCGGTGTCAGCAATTCCGACAGTACATTGGTGTCGAGGATGATCACGCGGAAAAGTCCGGCGCTTCGCGGATCGCCTCGCGTGGGGGTGCTTCGAGCGTGATGCCGCCGGTCGGCGCGATGCGGGCGCGAATGGCGGCGGCGAGATTGCCCGGCGGGCGTTCACCGGTCGACAGCGCCGTGCGCAGGATGTCGCGCGCCTCGTCCTCCATTGAGCGTCCGTACGCGGCGGCGCGTAGCCGCAGCCGCTGCTTCAAGCGGTCGTCGAGATTGCGGATCGTTATGCTCGCCACGGCTGCCTCCTTCATCATTGATTGCAATTTAATCATTGATTGCTGCCGTTACAAGAGGAGTTTCCCGCGACAAATGCCTTCACTCTTGGCGGAGGCATTGCGCATATTGGCTTTCGGATTAGCGGTGCCAGCGCTGATCGCTGTTCTGCATCGTATCTTTTAGAAAGCACCACTGAACAGTCGGCAGCAAGTGTGACCGCCAACAACCGCGTTTGTCGGATGCCAACTGCTTTGCAGAAGTTCAGGCGGGCGCGACAAGGACACTCTCGAACAACTGTGGCTTCTCGGCATACAACTCATTCCCTAGTCGCAGACAAATGATCGCTAGACACGCGACAAGAACTTCACACCTGGCGCGATCCGCCGACGGATGGAGCAGGTGGATGCCAGCATCGAGCGGTATCTGGGAATGCTCGACGCGGCCGACCGGCAGGAGGACCACGTTGCACAGAGGCGGGTCGGCCGACTGAAGCAACGGCTGGACTCATTGCGGCGGCAGAATTGTAGGCGATGGAGCAAGCGGTCCAAGACGCGCCGGACCACCAGATCTCGCTGACCGATCCCGATGCGGGGGCCATGGCAAACGAGCGGCAAGGGCACCGGAATGGTCGGCTACAACGTTCAGGCGGCGGTCGACGCCGAGCACCATCTGATCGTCGCGCACGAGGTCACCAATGTCAGCCATGACCGGTCCCAGCTTGCCAAAATGGCTCGGCAGGCCCAGGAAGCGGCCGGCGTCGTGCCTTCTCTGTGGTCCTGAAGGCCCCGGGCGGCCTCATGAACCAGCGTGTTGATTTGCTACGCTCGGTTTGGAGTTTCGCGAACAGAAGCCAAGCCTGAGCTTTAAGCTGCGCACTTGTCCACCAGCGGCGATCACCGTAAAGAGGAACGCATGACAACGTCTCAAAGTCACGCTCCATCCGCTGGCGGCGACAAAGCGCGGTTCTTTGCTCTTCTTTTAGGCGCCGTGGGCGTCGTCTACGGGGATATAGGCACGAGCCCCCTCTACGCCTTCCGAGAAGCGTTGCGGCCCTTTGCCCATGACGGCGTCAGTCATGACGAAGTCGTCGGCCTGATTTCGCTGATGCTCTGGACGCTGACGCTGATCGTGACCGTCAAATATGTGCTCTTTCTTCTCAGAGCCGACAACGACGGCGAGGGAGGAACACTCTCGCTGCTGGCCCTGCTCATGAAGAAGTCAGAGCGACACAAGACAGCGCTGTTCTTTGCCGGGGTGATCGGAGCGGCGATGTTCATCGGCGATGCCATGATCACCCCCGCTCTATCGGTTCTGTCGGCGGTTGAAGGCCTAAAGCTGGTGACACCGGCGCTCATCGACTATGTCCTGCCGATTTCAACGATGATCCTGCTGGTGCTCTTTCTGGTTCAATCAAGAGGCACTGCCGCCGTTTCAAACTTCTTCGGGCCGATCACCGTTGTCTGGTTTCTGATTATGGGCGCCGGCGGGCTCGCCCACATTGCCGATGATGCGTCGATCCTCAACGCGATCAATCCTACCTATGCGGTCTATTTCATGACGCATGCAGGCTTTGTCGGTCTGATCGTGCTAGGAGCGGTGTTCTTGACCGTCACGGGAGCGGAAGCGCTCTACGCGGATCTCGGCCATTTTGGCCGGCGTCCGATCCAGGTGGCCTGGTTTGCTCTCGTCTTTCCGTCACTGGCATTGAACTACCTCGGACAGGGGGCCCTTGTTCTTTCCAATCCGGCTGCCTCCTCCGATCCATTTTTCTTGATGTTTCCGGAGTGGGCCCTGCTGCCGGTGGTGATCCTTGCCACGGCGGCGACGATCATTGCCAGCCAGGCGGTGATCACCGGCGCCTTTTCGCTGGCCCGGCAGGCGATCCATCTTGGCTTCCTGCCGCGGCTCGAGATCTGCTTTACCTCCGAGACCAGCACCGGCCAGATCTACGTTCCGGACGTCAACACTGTTTTGCTGTTCGGCGTCCTGTTCCTGATCTTTTCATTCGGGGATTCGGGATCGCTCGCGACCGCCTATGGTATCTCGGTGACCGGGGCGATGGTCGTAACAACCGTTCTCGCCTTCGAGTTTGTCCGCATTGCGTGGGGCTGGTCGCTCTTGGCTGCGGTCGGATTCCTGGCACCACTCTTTATTCTGGAATGCATCTTTCTCGGCGCGAACCTCCTAAAGGTTCACGATGGCGGCTATGTTCCGATCCTGATCGCGGCGACAATCATGATCTTGATGTGGACCTGGCGCAAAGGGACACTTCTTCTGCGGGAGAAGGCGGCCCGCAACGATGTGCCGCTTGAGACCTTCATTGCCTCCGTGGAGCGAAAGTCGGAGCATGCGCCTGCGGAAGTTCCTGGTACAGCCGTGTTCCTGACGAGCGTTCCCGACAAAACTCCCGCCGTGCTCCTTCACAACATCAAGCACAACCGTGTGCTTCATGCGCGCAACGTCATCCTGACGATCAAGACTGCTGCGGTGCCGTTTGTTCGGAAAAGCGAACGGTTCAAAATAACAGAGCTTTCCGAGCGCTTCACCAGGATCGAACTCACCTTCGGCTTCATGGACACGCAAAATGTCTCGCAAGCGCTTGCCCTTTGCAAGAAGGCCGGCTTCAAGTTCGAAATCATGTCGACCTCGTTCTTCCTCGGCCGGCGCAAATTGATTCCAGATCCGAATTCCGGTCTTCCGAAATGGCAGGATCGACTATTCATTACCATGGCCGGAACGGCCATCGATCCCGCGGATTATTTCAACCTTCCGCCCAACCGGGTGGTCGAGCTCGGAGAGCAAGTCGTGATTTGACGCTGACTGCAATCATATCTTGGTTGCCGAGGTTGTCTCCCCTTCTCAAGGAGCGCGATCGGTGAGAGCGTCGGCTCCCTCCTGTTCGGCGCAATGCGCACAGCAGTAAATAATGTCGCCCTGCTCGACTCCATGCCCGATGATCCGGACGCCGCAATGCGGGCATGTCGGAGCGAGTTTCTGGATCGCGCATTCGAAACTATCGAAAGTGTAGGTTTCATCCCCCAGATTCACCTGGAAAGCCTTATCATAGTCGTTGCCGCACTGGTCGCATCTGGCCATCGCTGTATTCCTCCTGTTCAATCCGACCAACCGCGCGAGTAGCGATAGGTTCCGTCAAAGGGATCAAGTCTCGTGCTCGATCATCTGGACGACTTCCTCGATGCGGCGGGATTGAATGCCCAGTTCTTCCAGGCCCGGCAGATCGTTTGCCGCGACATTGTCACGACGCATGAGATCGACTTGGTTGCGCGTCAGGGGCACGGCGGGGAGAAACTCCGCAGCAGTTGCCAATATGCTCCATACCGCGAATGGCACGGGCACCAGCCTGATTGGCGCCTTGAGTTGAGTGGCGATCTCACGGACGAGTTCCCGATACGAATAAATGCGCGGACCGGCGCACTCGAAGATCGAAGCATGCGTGGAATTCTGCCCCGAAGCCAAGCGGCTCACGGCTTCCGCCACGTCTTCGACATGAACCGGTTGCAGCCGAGTGCCGCCTTCGCCGAACAGCGGATAGATCGGGAGGAGGCGTACCAGCCTCGCGATCGTTGTGATGAACACGTCGTCGGGTCCCGCCATGACAGCGGGACGAACAATCACCGCGCCTGGAAACGCTGCCTTCACAACCTCCTCGCCGCGGCCCCTGGCCCGGATGTAATTCGAACGGGACTTCGGATCCGATCCAATGCCCGAAATCTGGACGAACCTCTCGACGCCCGCATCCCTCGAAGCGGTCGCCAGATCGGCCGCGGCTTCCACATGGACACGCTCGAAGGTCTGCTCACCGCGCTCGACATAAAGGCTGACCGCATTCACCACCGCGCGAGATCCAACCACGGCAGCGGCGATCGAGGATGGATCCAGTATGTCCGCCTCGATCTGCTGAGATGGCCTCTTGCCGGACGCGCTGTCCAACTTATTCTTGTGGGGATGACGCGAGACGGCACGAACTTCGATGGCCTTGTCCAGAAGCCTGCTCACGATCCGCCGCCCAAGGAACCCCGTTCCGCCGAACACTGTCACAATGTTCTCGTGGTTAGTCATTGCGCTCGCTAAGGCTCTCCTGGCTAGCACTACTTTGGCACGTTAACGATTTGTTATCCAAGACGGCTTGATGCTGCGCGCTCCAATGAAGAGGAGCGCGTCAT
>MBFK01000159.1 GCA_001704765.1 Sinorhizobium shofinae | reverse complement strand
GGGGATGTCGATGCCGGTGAAGCGGATCCCGACGGTCTGGTTTATGCCGTCATCGACAGTCAGCTCGAGATCGCTGCTGGTGAGGGACATCGAGCCGGTGGCCCGTTCCTCGACGTCGTCGCCGGCGGCAGCCACCCTCCTCTCGAAGATCGTCGGGGTGGCGATGCTCGTGACAGCGAGGCTCTGCACGCTCATCGCGGTGAGGGCTTGTGTATCGTCGTTGCCAGTTGCGAATGCAGCTGGCTCCGGCGATGCGGAAACCTGGCTCTGCTGTGACGAGGCCGTTGCCGTCAGCTCAGCCGACCCGGTTTCGGCCGTCGTCTCTGCCGCGTTCGCCGCCGCCCCAAGGGTCTTGGCAATGTCGCTGACGCGGCTACCCACGCAGCCGTTGTCCACGTGGTTCCATTTGTCGGCGATGGCCGCTCTCAGATTGTCGTGCAAGGTGCCGACCAGCCGCAAACCATTCGCATCCGATCCAAGTGTGGGAAGGATGTCTGCCAAGAACGAGTCCGGGAACTGCAGGTCGTCGCTGCCGGTTGCGGCAGCGACGCCGTCGCCATCTTCCGAAAGATGGTGCGATGCGAAGCTCCAATGATCGCTCCCGTTCAAGGTTACCGTCTCCGGGAGGGCGCCATCGGCATAAAAACGCCTCGCGACATTCGAACCGTCGATGCCGATCAGCGTCATCGACCCGTCATCGGCCAATCGGTCGCCTTTGATGCCGTAGTCGACGCCGAATTCTGTGACGAGGGGTTTGATACTAGGAAACCGAGCCAATTTAGCCATGTCGTATCTCCTTTGCGCTCGCTATCTTCAGGTCTTCCTTTCAAACGCGTTCAAACATAGGGCAAGCCTGCGGACCGGGGCCCTTTCGGATGCCGTTAGCAGAGCGAGGCTGTCCCGGGAGCCAATGGGGCCTAGAAATAAGACCTTGGCCGCGTTGCATTTCTGCCGGCGGCATAAGGTAGCCGCTGCTCGGGGGAGCATTCTCTCTACTGCTCAGGAAAGCAGCCAGTGATCGAGCATGAACTCGTACACCTTGCCGTCGTTCTCGCTCGGGTTCGAGTCGTTGTCCACGCCGCGATCGACGATATAGAGGCTCATCTGGTTCGGATCCTCGCTGCTCGGCGCCAGTGCCAGCCCCGCCGGTTTGCGCGCATGTGCCGCCGAGATATCCAGCGTCCCCAACAATTCGCCCGTCGGTGTCAACATGGCTACCTCGGTACGCGACTTGATGATGTAGAGCAGATCGTGGACCGGGTCGTATTCGACGCAGGGGTCCCCGTTTGTCAGCGTGCCCATTGAAAAACTCGTCACGACATCATCGCCGCCTACGGACGGCACGCCGTCGAACTGGCCGTTCGCACCCGGGTCGACGGTGTAGATCTTCGCTGCGCCATCCGCGATGTAGAGAACTCCGCGATTGGTGTCGTAGGCTACCCCTTCCGGATCTTTGCTGCCGAATGCCGCCGTCCTGAATGAGGTCACGATGTCGTCGGACGTATCGTAAAGCCCGTCCGCTCCCGGGTCGAGCTCGTAGACTTTCTTCGTGCCGGTGTCGTCCGAGAAGAAGAGATGCCGATTGGTCGGATTGTAAGCAACCCCACTTGGCTCATCCGAAAAACTGATGGTGGTGAGCGGCCTCACAAGCTGGCCACTCAGACTCATCTCAAAGACATTCTTCCCCGTAAATATCGACATCTCATCAACTTCGCCGTCGGAAATCAGCAATGTTCCGAGATGAGAGATATAGGTGATCCCCGAGGGGTCGGGGCTCGCCGGTGACCACTGCGAGGTCAGGATGGTACGCACCAAGCTCACCGAAGTCGGAAGCTGATAGTTCGTGCCGGCCGTTATGCTGAAGCTTTCGTAGGCACTGCTGCTCTCTGTCGAAGTTGTAAGGGCGATCGACGGCTGGGACTGGGCATCAAGTGTTCCGATACCCGAACGCGTAACACCGTTGTCCACTTGGTCCGGTTCAAGCGCAGGGGGGATGTCTGCCAAGGACGAGTCCGGGGACTGCAGGCGGTCGTCACTGCCGGTTGTGGAGGCGACGCCATCGCTATCCTCCGAAAGCTGGTGCGACGAGAAGCTCCAGTGGCCTCTCCCGTTCAAGGTTACCGCCTCCGGCAGAGCGCCATCGGCATAAAGACGCATCGCGGCGCTCGAACCGGCGTTGCCGATCAGCGTCATCGACCCGTCATCGGCCAGTCGGTCGCCTTTGATGCCGTAGTCGAAACTAAACTCCGTGAAGAGGGGTTTGATGCCAGGAAAGCTCGCCAATCTGGGCATGCATTATCTCCTTTGCTGAGGCTGCTGTTACTAAAGTATTTTCGGGGTCTGCCGCCGCTTTTGGTGCGGCGTCATGGCCAGGGCCAATGCGATTATTGTCGAGCGTCGGCGCCCCACCTTGCCTATGATCGCTTCGCGAGTTCTTTCGGTGGATGGCGCCGTCTCTCGCGGAAATGGAGCAGATAAAGCCGTTCCCGGAAATGTGCCCGCTGACCATCGTCGGCACACCGAAAACGGCGCTCCTTGAGTGGCTCGCAGGTCGAAGACAGGAGTGTTGGCGGATCGCCGGTCCGGATCAGGCCGCTATCGGCCGGGCCGCTCCCTCCTTTATCCCGGGCGGCTGCGCTGCAACCATGCGGGCGCCAACCCGGCAAGCAGGCGAACCACTGACTGCCCGTCCCTCCCAAGGAACAGCGACGGCAGGAGCCAACACAACACCAGCCCCATGGTGCCTGCAGCAAATGCCACATTGAGGAGGAAGGCGAGCGGGGTCACCTGGGCTTGGCGCAGTTGATCCGCCACGACCCAGACCCCTGGTCCAACCACGCCTGCAAGGGCCACTCCGGGCACGTGCGCAGCGACAAACTCGGACCAGCGCATCCCGATGACACGAAGACTGAGATGCGCCATCAGGATGAAGTTGGTCGCGACGGCCGCGACGACGCCGAACGCCACGCCTGATACTCCCCACAACTGCCCGATCACGGCTCCCATCGCGACGGCGATCACGAAGATTGCCTGTCGCCAGGCCCGGGCGTAGACAACACCGGTTGCACGCGAGACGGAATCGCTCAGCTTGTAGCTGGTGCGGAACAACATCCCAACCGCAAGGACCTGGAGAGGGACGACAACTTCGTCCCATCCCGAGCCGAGTAGGACGAACACGAGTTCAGGCGCAGCGATCACGACGATCACGCTGGCCGGCAACACGACAAGCGCGCAGGACGCAACCGCGCTGCGGTAGGCACGGGCGAGCCGAGCGGGCTCCTGCTGCACGAGTGCCATCGTTGGAAATAGCACGCGATCGAGGATCTGCCCGACAATGACCGCCGGTGTTGTCATGAGCTGAGAGGAAAGCGAATACACGCCGAGCGCTTCCGCTCCAAGCCACCGGCCGACGACGAGCCTGTCGACTTGAGTGGCAAGGTAATTGCAGATCCTCGCGAGCGTGAAGCCGCCACCGAAATAGAGCAATTCGCCGATCGCGCGACGTTCCAGCAAAAGTCGCTTCGGATGCGGTTCGCCGAACAGCAACACCACCATGCGCAGGAAATGCTGGGTGACGAGTGCCCCGACGAGCGCCCAGATGCCGAAGCCGAGCAAGGCGAGCACCGGTCCCACGACAACGAAGCCGACCGCAAACGTGCAAGCATCAACGGCTGCGAGCCATTGGAAGCGAAGCGCGCGCTGAGCGGACGCCTGTGCCACCATCGCAACTCCCTGACAGAGGAAGACCACGCATGTGGCGCGCACCACGGGCGCCAAATCGGCAAGGCGCAACGCGTCCGCAATAGCCGGCGCCGTCAACCAGACCAGCCCGGCGACTGTGAGGCTGAGGAGGAGCGACAAGGTGAAGCCGACCCGGAGATGGCGCTCATCGAGCGTGGGCCGCTGCACGATTGCAGGAGCGACACCAAGGCTCTCAAAGATGGCCGAGAACTTGATGACGACCAGGGCCGCGGCGTAGAGGCCAAATTCATTGGGAGAGAGCAGCCGGGCCATGACAAGGAGCGCGGCGACCTCCGCCACGGCGAGGGCTCCCATGGACAGGCCCGTCCAGAAGATGCCCACGACACTGCGCTTTGCCAGTCCTTGCCGGATATTACTCACGCCTTGCTCTCCTTACGCGACCGAGCCGACCGCTTCGCATTTTGCAGCTTTCCAAAATCGCTGCAGCCGGATGATGAATTCCCCGATGTCGGCCCTTGGTTGCCGCACGTCATCGAAGCATCGGGGGGACCTCGTAGCCGTAAAAACCCATCTCCTCTTCGACCTCCGGTATGATCGCCTGCAGCTTTTCGCGATCGAGGCGGAGCCACTTCTCCTGACGGGTGGGATCGACCATCGCCTTGGCGGCACGAACAATATCGTCGCTGCAGGTCAGTCCGCAGTGGTCATAGATGCGTCGCAAGGTGGTCTCGGTATCCTGCATCAGGTCCTCATAGCGACACGTCAGCACCCGGCCATTCCCGAGCTTGGCGAGGTCTTCCCGGGCCCTGCGATTGCCGCGCGCCCATTGACGTGCAATCACGCTCAGCTTGCCGTGTTCCTTCAGATCCTGATCGATTCCTTTGTATCTTGGCCCATAAATCGGCGTATACTTTTGCCTCAATATTTTCTTTACAACCATTTGCTTGATGAAGCCGCCAACGTAGTAATGCAATTGAGTTATTGGGGTTACTGCAAGCGTTCTTCTCACGCCTTTCAGAGTTTTTGTTCTCTGCCACTTCAACTCCATTGAACTTATACAAGAGAACGGATTCCTTGTGATATAAAGAAAAGTTGCTTCCGGAAAAATCTCGCGCACGTAGGGTACGCGCAAGACATTCGATGGCGTGTTTTCCATGATCTGACGATTGCCGTTCCGCAACTGAAACTCGAGGAAGCGGCCGCGAATGTAACGGATGACCTTTTCCGTCGCATCGCTTTCGGCGAATTCATCGTGATGCCGCCCAGGGTCTGCGTACAGCCACAGCGTCCTGGGCTCATACCAGGTCACCACGTCCGGATGCAGGCCGATCAAATTCTGCGTAATGGTTGTTCCGGATCGATAATTGCCAATCAGAAAAATCGGAGGTCTCAGTTTCGTTGCTATCATGGCAATCCTCGTTGACTGAAGTAACCGGAAGCCAGTCTTCAGCTTCAGCGGCCGCAGCCGCCGTGCTGCGACTACTGGTCCCGGAAGGCACGCATCATCTGATCCGTCAAAGGTTTCATCAGATAGGAGATCACCTTGCGCTCGCCGATCTTGATGAACACTTCGACCGGCATGCCGGGAACGAGCGTGACGGGACTGAGGCGCTCCGACTTCTCAAGGTTCGGCGTTATCCGCGCGACGTAGTAGCTCTCATTGGTGCGCTGATCGCGCGTGACATCGGCCGAGATCATCGACACGACACCCGGCGCCTCCGGCGTGCTGCGCTGATTGAAGGCGCTAAATCGAAGAAGAGCGTTTTGGCCGACCAAGAGCTGGTCGATGTCCTGCGGAGCAACTTTCACCTCGACCGTCAGGATATCGTTGTCGGGAATGATCCGCATGATCGGCTCACCCGCGCTGATCACGCCGCCGACGGTGTGGACCGTTGACTGATTAACGGTGCCGCTGGATGGAGCGCGAATGTCGCTGCGCAACAGTTGATCCTCTGCGGTAACCTTGCGCTCCTCGAATTCGGCGATCTTGGCGTCGACGTCGCGCAGCTCGCTTCCGGTCTCACTCGAGAATTCCTTGTCCAGTTGCAGGATCTGGAGTTCCACTTCGGCGATAGCGCCCCTCGCCTGTGCAATGCTCGCAATCAGTTGCGCCCGTTCGCCTTCGATGCGCGTCGCATCGCGTTCATAGGCGGTCAGCTTCGATAGTGGGGTGAGCTTCCTTTCGACAAGGTCACGAATGCCGTCAAGTTCATTGTTGATCAGCTCGATTTCCTTGCCTTTGGCCGCCTCTTGGGCCGAATGGCCTTCGATCTGCTTCTCGAGTTGCGCCATGCGCTCGCGAAGTCGCGCCTTGTTGCCGAATCGCGCAACCTGGCGAAGCTCGAACAGTCGCCGCTCGCTGGTGACTAGCGCTGCGACCTCGGGTTCGGTCATCCGTTCGACGAGCGTCGGCGCAAGCGTCATCTGCTCAGCGCCGTCACGCTCGGCCTCAAGACGCGATTTACGGGCATAAAGCTCGTCCAGGCTCTTCGTCACGAAAGCCAGATTGGAGCGGGGAATAATGTCGCTGAGCTGCACAAGAAGGTCCCCGGCTTCGACATGGGCGCCATCGCGCACGAAGATCTTGCTGACGATGCCGCCGGTCACGTGCTGAACCTTCTTCTCGTTGGTGTCGACGACCACGGCGCCATGAGCAACGATCGCCCCCGAAATCTCCACGGTCGCCGCCCAGCCGCCGACGACGCCGACAAGCAGGGCAATGACCGTGACCCCGCCCAGCAGATTGCGGCGAATGGATCGCCGGTGGGAGCGCGTTCCGTTTATCTTGATATCTGGCATTGTTGCAGCAGCCTAAGTTTCGGACGACTTCAATTCTGCAGCTTCGCCGAGGTGGCAACGAGCTTCAGGCCATCGCTGTTGGCCGGCTGCAGCGAGGGGAGCTTCGAAAATACAAGATCCCGCGGGCCTAACATGTGCATCTGCCCCTCCTTCATCACCATCACGAGGTCTACGGCGGCGAGTATGTTCGGCCGATGCGTGACGATCACCACGATGCCGCCACGTGCCTTGATTCCACGAATGGCTTCGCCAAGGGCGTTTTCGCCTTCCACGTCGAGATTCGAATTCGGCTCGTCGAGGACGACTAGGAAAGGATCCCTGTAGAGGGCGCGGGCGAGTGCTATGCGCTGACGCTGTCCGGCCGAGAGGGCGGCTCCGCCCTCGCCAATCTGGGTCTCATAGCCGTTGGTCAGGCTGACGATCAGATCATGAACGCCCGCCGCACGCGCAGCGGCCACAACAGCCTCCGCGTCCGCCCCCGGCTCGAAGCGCGCGATATTGCCGGCCACCGTTCCCGCGAAAAGCTCTACATCCTGCGGGAGGTAACCGACATAGCGCCCAAGATGCTCCTGCGGCCATTGATCGAGCGCCGCGCCATCCAGCTTTATTCGACCGGCCATTGGCCGCCATGCGCCTACAAGCGCGCGAACGAAGGTCGATTTGCCGGAGCCGCTGGCGCCGATGATGCCGAGCCCCGACCCCGCACTCAGACTGAACTCGATGCCCTGCACGATGATCCGCTGGGCGCCCGGCGCGCCAATGGCAATCCTATCGACGGTCAAATTCGAGCGTGGCATCGGTAGCGCCATTGGCTCCGCGTCCTGGGGCAGGCGCGAAAGCAATTGGCTCAGCCTGCGCCAGCTCTGGCGAGCGGATACAAAATTGCGCCAGTGGGCGATGGCGAGGTCGACCGGCGCGAGTGCCCGCCCCGAGAGGATCGATCCTGCGATGATGACCCCGGCCGTCGCCTCGCCCTGGATCACCAGCCAAGCCCCCATGCCCAGCATGGCCGACTGCAGCATCAGCCGCAAAGCCCGGGAGATGCTGCCCAGGCCTCCCACGACATCGCTGACGCGCTGCTGTTGGGCGAGATGTTCGCGGCTCGTTTCCCGCCATTGGTCATGCAGGCGCCGGCCCATGCCCATCGCCGCCAGAACCTCCGCATTCCGACGGCTCGCTTCGGCCAAGCTGTTGCGCCTGATTCCTGTCGATACCGCAAGACTTGCCGGCTTGCGCGTAAGCATTTCAGTGGCGGCTGTCAGTGTCACCAATACGATGGCACCACAGACGGCCGTTATCCCGAGGATCGGATGGAAACTCCATATGATCGCCAGGTAGAAGGGCAGCCACGGCAATTCGAAAAGCGCGCTGGGCCCGGGGCTCGCCAGAAATGTGCGAATGCTGTCGAGATCGCGCTGGGGCTGCAGCCCCTCGCCCTGCTGACCGACCAATAAGGGCAGTCGAGCCATGGCGGTGAATACGCGTCCCGAGACCGCCTCGTCCAGTTCGGCGCCTATCCGAGACATGATGCGACCGCGCACGAGGTCGATGACCGCCTGCCCAAGGAAAAGAATGGCGGCCAGTATCGACAAACCGATCAGGGTCGGAACGCTGCGGCTCGGCAACACGCGGTCATAGATTTGCAGCATGAAAATTGCGCCGTTCAGCATGAGAATGTTACTCACGCCGCTGAAGACGGCAACACCCCCAAGCGCCCCCCTGCAGGAGCGCAAAGCGCTGGCCAATTCGGCTCCCGGCGCCGGTCTGAAGCCAAGAGAACGGGTATCCGGGGACACGTTCGCCGAAACACGTGATAAAGCGCCTCTCCGCTTTCGCCGCTGCGGAACTGCGATCAACAGCAGCCCCAGGCCTCCGACCATCAGCCAGGTCGGGAGGATATCTATTGCGCCGCCTTGCAGCTTGGACAATTGCTCCGCAAGCGCCGCGATGACTCCGCCATCGAAACCATCGAGCCAGTCAGGCAGAGGACCGGCCGAGAACCTGGACAGAACTGCCTGCCTCGCGCCATCGGGAGGCAGGAATTCAAATCCAGCCCAGGCGAGCGCGACCAGAACCAGGACTCCGCCGGCGATTTGCGAAGGTGTGACGCCGCGGCGGCGGCCGCGCCGCGGCCGCCGCCTCTGTCCGCGCAAAAGCGCCATCCGCTTCGGCTGCGCAACGCCATGAGCAGGAGCCGCGCGCATGCGGCTTCCCAGCACCACCAGGGCTGCACCGAAGAGCATGATTAAAATGCCGGGGAGAAGATTGTAGTCGCCGAAACCCATGCCCAATGCATCCAAGCTCGCAAGTGAATTAGAAAGATAAGCCCTTCAAGACCCGGCCACATCTTGCCCGGTACGAGGGGCTGGTGAAGCGCAGGGTAACGAACCAAATCAGCCCGGCGAAAAACAATGACCCCCACGCCCTTGGCCAGCGTGGAGGATGAAAGCCGGTCTATTATGTTTGCCTTGTCATCTATCTCATCGCGGAACGACCGCTTGGTCTGGCGCCGAGATCGGTTTCATCCGGCCAAACTCTGATCATTCTGGAAAAAAAAAATCAGCCGCGCCGGCCGAACTTTGGAACACTGTTGCAAGATTTTCATTCTTTTCATCTATAGTAGCTGCAACAGTGGTAATGATTCGGAACTGAGGCCACGACCAAAGGCTTAGGTAAAGGAGCGGCAGGTGCTTGAGCTCGCTGTATTGCTAACGATTGGCTACCTCGGAGGATGCTTCAGGCACATCGCCTGGATCTTTCTTTCGTCCGGCCTCGTGTTGGTGGGCGCGCCGGTCTATCTGACGGAACAGCTGGGGATCGATAGTCCCCTGGCGTTGATTTTCCTAACGTTCGTGGCCGTAGCGACCATACAATCGGGCTCATTGACTGCTCTGCTAAAGTATGAAGCTGAATGATCCGAGCCCTTCGCCTACCAGCCAATGGCTGCTTACGCGCCCTCAAAAGCCCTTCTTGTCGGCACCCGCTGTCGGTTCGGGACGGGATGCGCCTGGCATATAGAATCCCCTGCTCGCAACGACCGAGACCTCGATAACGTCGCCTGCCCTCACTTCCGTATTTTCATTCGCCACAAGTTCCTGACCCGCCTTTTGGCCGCGCCGGAAAATCGAGATCTTCACGGAACCCTGCAGGTCTTCAAGCGTCCGGTGCTCGCCATATTCAAAGACGAACAGGAGCTTGTCCGTCAGATACCTGAGCTGACTTGCTAGTTTCGCCAGCGCAACCTGCGTATCCTGTATATCCGCAATCAACTGGAATTCATGGGTCTGGCGTTTTCTTCGCAATTCGCTCTCCAAATTGAGCAGTTCCTGCTGCACACGCGTCTGCTGAAGCTCGGACTGGGTAAGGTCTAAGCGATAGTTATTGTGCGCGCGTTCTAGTGCCATGACATTTGAATTGGTCATGAGACCCTTTTCGCGCAGGGACCGAACGGATTCCAATTCCTCCAGGTGGTTCTTCGCGGTCCTTTCCTGCTCCTCCTTCGCGCTGGCGACCGTTTCGGCTTCTTTCCTCACGCGAACCAGGGAGGCTTCAAGGTAGGATATATCGTCGCGGAACGCGGCAAGCCGTGCCTCCAACTGCGCCTGTTCGGTCCCAATGATGTCATCAATCAAGCTCTGACCAAGTTCGGCCGGCGGGTCCGGCGGGGCGACGAAGGTGTTAGCCAGCCTGCTCTCGGCATGGAGGCGGGCCAGTCGAACCTTCAGGCGATACTCTTCAATCGTCAGGCTTGCTCGTTCGCTGCGCAGATCCGCAATCTGCAGTGCCGGTACGGTTTCGCCGGCGGTCGACGGCCGGAACCCACCGGCCAGGGCCAGCGCGTGGCGAACGGTTATTCCCGGCTGGAACGGATAGGATCCTGGATGAGCGACGGCACCAGAAATGAAAAATGGCCGGTACTGCCCGATCTCGACCTTGACATACGGATCGAGGATTAATTTCCGCTGTTGGAAGGCGCGCTGGATATCCCGGGAAAGAGCAATGGCGGTCAGGCCACGCGCTTGAACGTCACCCAGCAGCGGAAGAGATATCGAGCCCCGGTCATCGACCACAACCTCCAGAGGATAGGCCGCCTCGCCGAACACCGACACCCGAACGACATCGCCCGTGTCGAGTACGTAAACGTCCGCGCGGGCAACATCGGCGGCAAGCAGGGCAAGGATGATCAGAAGCGCTCGAAACACGGTGCGCCCGGGATCAAGCCCTTGGCCAAGGCGGGGAAAGAGCCACCGGCTCCTGCTCTTCCTTCTGAACAGCGTTGACGGAAACGATCGATCGACACACCACTTCATCGCTTTCCCCCGGGGCGGTCCTGCCGTGCTGGCCTCGAGCGGGAACACAACCCGCGTCTCAACCTACTGGAGTCATTTATGATTTCTGGTCGTTCGACCTTAATCGCCGTGATCCAGGCTCAGGACCTGACGTTACTCAAAACACTTCAAAATGCATTGTTGTGAACGAGGACGCGCAAGGTCCTGAACAGGATCTTCATGTCCAGCCACAGCGACCACGTATGGATGTATTCCAGGTCGGCGGCGACCCGGCTTTCGATATCGCTTCTTTTTTCGGTGGGGCCGCGATAGCCACGGATTTGAGCAAGCCCGGTCAAACCAGGCTTCATCGAATGACGTTGCCAATATGTCGGCACGACCTCCCAATAAAGCGCGCCCTCGGCCGATGCGCCCAACGCGTGCGGCCGGGGTCCCACGAGACTCATTTCGCCCTTGAGGACGTTCCAAAGCTGAGGCAGTTCGTCGAGGCTCGTGTGACGCAGAAAGTGTCCGAGCCGCGTTACGCGGGGATCGTTGCGTTCGGTGAGGCGACTGCCGGCCGCGTCCGTCACGTCAACACGCATAGTCCTGAATTTGACGCAGTTGAAATATCTGTTGTTGGTGCCGATGCGCTTCTGCACGAAGAACACGGGTCCTGGCGAGTCGAGGCGGATGAGAATTGCCAGAAGAGCTACAAGGGGCACGATCACAAGCGCCGCCAGGAGCACGAGCGTCAAGTCAAATGCACGCTTGAGCGCTCGCTTGCGCAATGTTAGCGGTCCCGTGGAGACCACCAATGTCGGCGTAGAGTCGAGGTAGCGAAGCGCCAAAGGTTTCAGATCGGCAAGGCTCGGTTCAAGAAGTTCGGTTTCAAGCCCGATTTGCCCCAGGAGCCGGGCCCACTCCTGCCGCTCCTTGAGGGCCTGGAATGACAAAACGATCCGATCCGCCCCTGCGACGGCCAGCGACAGATCGTTCAGAAAATTCGGATCCGTCTCTACCGGGCGCCAGTCGCATGCCCTTACGTTGATCATCGCTGCTACCTTGCGATCGCGATTCGAACGGACACTCTCGTCGCCCAGTAGAACAACCCTTGCCTCCGTTTGATCAGCTTTGCGCAGCAGCCCCGCAGCAACGGTCCAGCGAAGGATGGTGAGGCCGACGGCAGCAAGGCTTAAGAATAGAAGCGTTTCTTCCCACAAGAAGCTGCTTATGACTTTGAAGGCGAGTGCGGCGAGAAGCGAAAGGCCAGCTGCCGCGCCAAGGGACAAAAGTGAACTCTGAACAGAAGCTGAGGCCATCCGCAGCGTAGGCAAGCGGTACGCGCCAAGGCTCCAGGCTGCAATCAGGTAGGTTGGGAAAACGACATATGCAAGCTTGGGGCTCTCATCGAAGCTCGTCAACCCGACGTAGTATAGCTCGGCCGCGATCGCCGCTGCAAAAATTATGCATAAATCGGCCAGCATCGATAGCGAACATAAGAGCCACCTGAAGACGCGCCGACTTTTGACCCGCTCGTTACCGAGCAGAACTGCATTGCGCCAGAGACGCGTGGATCCAGCCGATACGTGATTCACAACACACCTCCCGGAGGGTTTTCGGGACGAACTTATTGCCGTTGAAAGAGGAGGCTGACCTGCGCAGAACGACAGGCGCCCCGCTTAAAGCCGTTGCGAGGTCTGCCAGCCCCGTCATTGCGATTGTCGCCGTGCGCGGTTTGCCATGGCGTCTGAAAGGCTTTGCCCAAGCAGCGATCCCAGGACGGACTGGTAGACCGTCTCAACACTGTCGCACATCGCATCCAGCCCCCAGGACGTAAGGTCGGTGCGTTTCGCGCCTTCGGCCAGCCGAGCGCAATATGTTTTGTTCTCGAGAAGATCGGCCACCGCTGCCGCCGCGGCATCCACGTTGTGTGCTGGTGTCACGACGCCGTTGACGCCATGCCTGACAACCTCCTCCAGCCCGGGCAGCTCCGAGACAACACAGGGCCGACCGCCCGCCAGGTACTGCATCACGACGCGAGGCAATCCTTCTCGCATCGACGTCAGTACACATACGTCTGCCAGATTGATCAGCTGTTCCGGCTCGGAATGGTACCCGATCAGATGAATGCTGCTTGCCACCGGAGACCGTGCAATTGCCGCCTCGACGTCGGTTCGTCCAGGCCCTTCGCCGGCCAGAAGCAGCTTCACGTTCGGGATGCGGTCGACCACCTGCGCGAACGCTTCGATGAACTCGACATGTCGCTTTCTGGGCTCCAGCGCCGCCAGCATCAGCACCACTGGTGGCTTTGGCTCACCGGGAGCGATACCCAGAAGTCGAGGTGCCTCCTCCGGCCACCGAGCGTGCGAGAAGCGCATGAGATCGAAGCCGGAATGAACGACATGGTGTTGGTCGGGGCTGCCAATATGATGGGCGATGCAAATGTCGCGCATCGATTGACTGACGTCGATGAAAGCGCGCGTGAAGTTTGCTGTCAGGCGTTCAGCCGCAAGGAATATCAACTTTTGTGCGTGACCGACGTGCACGAAAGGTAGGATGTGCACGCCATGTATGATGCCAGGAACATTGGCTTGCTTGGCAGCAAGACGGCCAATGATGCCCGCTTTGCTTTGATGGGTATGGACGATATCGGGGTGCCATTCGAGCAGAAGGCGGTTTAGTTGCGTCAGTGCCACAATGTCGCTGGATGGCGACAGCGGATGAACAAGCGTGTCGAGCGTCACCACCCGCATGGCTTTGGCAACCGAGGCCTGTAAAGGCGCATCATATTCGTTCCCATGAATCAGCAATACCTCATGACCGTGCTTCACCTGAGCGAAGCAACAAGCCAGCGTATTCTCCTCCGAGCCCCCTCGAAGCAGTCGGGTTAACACATGAACGATCTTCATTTGGGTGTATCTCCGCGAGCTTGAATGCCTGCAGATGACGCCTTTGGGCAGGAGCCTGTGGGTGGAAAGAGAAGAGAGTTGCGAGGACGCACCCTTCCCCCGGCACTACCGAAGTGCCGCATGCCCCGCGCCTGTTGATGTGTCATTATTGGAAGGCTGACCGCTGTCCCCTACAAAGACAGCCAGATCTGCTTGAAAAGATCCCGATTGACCGCCTCCGCACTGCCGCTTGCGTCGATGGCCCGAATGTCCTTGTCCAGAGCTCGAAGCTCGGCCATCAGCAACATCCGAGCCTCAAAACCTTCTTTGCTGATTTCTCCCGGCTTTCGCCTCTGGGAAACAGCAAAATCGGAGACGAGGTGCAGAGTCAGATGCGGCTTGCATGCGTCCATCTTTTGGTAAAGTTTCTGTTCAAGCCGAGCCAGCGTTGCCAGACCGGGGATGAACGATAGGTTCGGCGGGATCATTGGCCCGTCCAAATACCCCTCGCGCACCGCTTGCGGCCACCGGTCACTGATAACAATCAGGCCGCGCGTTGCCCATCGATGCGCACGCTTCACGACCGCGTATCTTTCGATCGCAATCAGAACGCCCCACAATGCCAGCCCCGCCGCGAGTACTTTCCCCTTTGCCCCGCTTCGCGACTCCTCGCGGTCGCGCTGGATCATCGCCTTGAATTGGCGCCGGCGCGGAGTAACCAGATGCTGCAGCCCCTTGCGGAACCACCATCCCCTGCCCTCGCCGGTTCCGACATAGGCTTGCGCGCAGCCGAACTTCCATCGGAATATCCGCGTCAGCAGATCGACTTGCGTGCTCTTTCCCAGTCCATCCGGTGCGACAAGGGCCACCACGAGTCCGCCAGCTGAAGGGCGCCTTTTTGCTGGAACGGCGCCCGGCACCAGCCGTCCCAGGAGCCTCAGCGAAAGATAGGAGGTCTTGCGGATGAAATGGACCATTGCATCCGTGAGCCCACTGCCTCTTGAGAACCCGCAGCTGTGGCGGATCGAACGCCGGAGCCTGGCTAGATCTGTGCAGTGCACCACAAAGCCGTCCTCGGTTGGCCGAATTCTGCAGCTCATAGTCTCGCCACGGCCAGAATTATATTCGACGAGGTGCGAACCCTGCTCGCCGGGCTGAGAAGGCAAACGCGAAAGCTGGTCCTTCCAATCACCCGGCACAGCGACCCATCGCGTCCACGGGCGTGTCCAAACACGAAACGCGAAACGGGCGATCGCTATCCGAATCTCGTCCTCAGGAGAAACGATCGGGATGGATATTCCCTCCACAGAAATCCGCTCCCATCGCGCTATTGCCGCATAATCGAACGCCAGATAACGCTTCCGAAACTCCCAGCCGACCCGGATGCCGATGTGCAGGTCGAGATGGACATAGGCACCCCGCGAAAAATCAGGGATGAACCAGTCCTCTCTGCCGGCGCAGACATTGTCATAGCAGGAGAGGCTCACGCCGCGCAGACCGTGCAGTTCGGCCATAATCGAGCAAAAAACCGGATAGTCCTGCTTGTCCAGAAGCACATCCATATCGTCCCGGCCGGCTAGGGCATCGGGCAGGCTGACGAGATCCTGAACGATCCCATATCTTACCCCGGCGGCATCCAGCGCCCGAAACAGCGGCGCGGCTATCGGCAATGCCCCGCCGCTTGTGGTCGCCTCGGCGGCGGAAGATGCCGCGTCTCTCATCTCGTCCGGCGTCGCCGGCACCGTTGTCTTCCTGGCCGCCTTCCGGCGCCGGACAAGAGCTTGCTGCAGGTTCATGCTGAGTCCCCGTGACTATCAAGATTGCGCGCTTGGCCGCCAAACTTCAGCCTTGGCTTCAAACGGCCAGCGGCAAAGCCTTCGATGGCAAGGCCATGCCCAATCCTGCAAAAGCTTGCTGTAATTCCGTGTTTGGTCGTGCGCGGGTGCATGGGGTTCCTGCAATTGATCACGATGAGCGTCATTTACTTGCATCGCTCGAGGCCTGGAGGGGACGCCATGAACGCCTTGGCTGGCTTGCGTCGGTTGGCTCTCGTCCGGCCACACATTCCTCTCGCCGACGCCCAGATCGAACGATGTGCTGATGACCATGAGATTTGGATTGTGGCAGGACGGCCGCCGCACTCTGTCCTCAAAAAGACTCGCATGTTTTTTCCATGCTACCGCAGCGAGGGTGAGTCGCATCAACTCACCTAAGCTGAAAAAATGCCTTGCAATCAAGAACAGTCTTTGCACTAATTAATGTTATTATACTATAATCAGTTAATTATCAAGCATTTATCTCTATTTATATATATCGGGACAGAACGATTCATAATATCCAACAGAACTCTTACCGCTCCAGATCGCCCAACATAATCCAGAGTGCCTAGCTGATCTGCGAAGGGGCCATCTGCGACCCGAATTGTCTGCCCTGGCTCCAGTAGGTTCTTCGGATGAAGGAACCCTTCTTCATCTGTAGCCAAGATTAGAGACTCGACAACCCCATACGGAACAGGTATCGGCGAGCGATCACTCGCAACGAGCTTTCGCACTCCCACAGTCGAGTTGATCGGGGACCATCTCTGCTTTCGAATATCCAGTGAGACGAAAAGGTAGCAATCAAAGTACGCGCCGAAAACTGTCCTGATACTGCGCGCATGGCGGACAGTACGCTGTCGCTTAGGCAGGTAAGTCCGGAAGTTCTGCGAGGACAGATGCCTTTCGGCCAGGCCCTCGCAATTCTGGTGTGTCTGAACCACGTACCAACGTGCGTTCCGTGCCTCGTGCAAGGCCTCTACTGGCTCTGCAACCGAATCGCAGCGTGCGTTATCGTTCCGCATCATCGCCCCTCAAAATCCCTGGAGGCCGCATCAGGCATACGAAGTAAAAAAATTGCCAGCACGGCCAATTAATATTGTATTTCTAGAGTTTAGATTTAATATTATTGCTTATTCTTCTGGTTCAACAATCACTAAAACAGTAAACATACTCGAATTTGCGTTTTTAATTCATGCCACGAGAATTGTTTCCATTAATTTGTGTAGTATCCATCCGACACATTTCCCTCGATGGATACGTAGCGGCCATATCTCGGTAGCTTCGGCTCATCAACCATAGTCAGGGCGATGCCGGCGATCCTGGAACGACCGCCGAGATGCCGAATCGCCTCAGCCACGACTTCACGAGAGGTTTCCCGCCACTTCACGACAAAGACCACTTTCTCGGCATGGCGCCCCAAGATGGAGGCATCGGCCGCAGGCCCCACGGGCGGCGCATCGATGATCACGGTGTCGTAAGTTCCCCGGAGCTCATCAAGGATCAAACGCATCCGCGGCGAGGCTAGAAGCGCTGGAGGATTCAGCGTCTTCGCACCCGCAGGCAGAACGTGAATTCCGGAGCACTCATCCAGATGGATTGCTTTGGCGGGTTTGATCGGCAAAGTCAAAAGGTCGACCAAACCAACCTTTTCCGCCATGCCAAAGAACTTCGTGGCAGCTGAAACCCGCAAATCCGCGTCAATGACAAGGACGCGCTCGCCGTCGGCGGCCGCGGAACAGGCCAGGCTCAACACAAGAGTCGTTTTGCCTTCGCCCGGCATCGCCGACGTGACCAGAGTGACGTGCCGCTTGCGAACCGTCTCGGGTATGCCGTCAATACCCAGGCGAAGTCGCCGCACGGCTTCGCTATATCTGGACAAGGGTTTGTGCCCCAGATACGCCACAGGCTGCGCCTTGGAGTTCGTCGTTCTCGACCACTCCGTCATTCTCGGCATGGAGGCAAGAACCGGAACTGCCAATGTCTCTTCCACCTGGCGCCTTGCGATAAATCCGGATGAAAAAAGCTCACGAAGAAGGGCCCCGGCGCCCCCTAATGCGACGCCAAAAACCGCGCCCAACGCCGCAAAAAGCGGCCTGTTCGGGAAGCTTGGCTCAGGCGGAACAACTGCATGCGTAATCACGCGCACGCCGCTGTTGAGCAGCGTGGATTTTTCCTCGGCGATCTTGGCGCGTGACAGGAATGTCTGGAAGAGCTCCTTATTCGCAGCGGCAATCCTCTCCAGATCACGCAACTGCACGCCAACCTGATCTTCGATCTCTGATTGGCTGGATACCGACGCGAGGGCCCGGGCCAGCGCAGCCTCGCGGGCTTCGGCCGCTTCGGCCTCATTTCTGAGATTGCCAATGAGACGGCGGATCTCGGCGGCGATCTGTTGCTCGATGTCGCGGCGCTCCGCTTGGGCAGTCATTACCTCCGGATGAAGTTCGCCGTATCGCAACAGAAGGTCGGCTTCCTTACGCGTCACCACAGACTGCTGAGCGCGCAGCGCACTAACAACATCCGATTGCAATACGTCGGGTATCGTCTGAGCGTCTCCGCCCGTCCGAAGCAGTTTCTCCGCCTGTTCAAACTTGGAACGCTTTGTCGTCAATTCGGCGCGAGCGTTAATGAGCGCGATATTCAGTTCAGAAAGTTGCTGCTCGGTCAGGCTTCCTGACTGTGTCGCTAGCAGCTTGTGCTCCATGCGGAATTTCTGGACGGCGTCCTCCGAACGGCTCAATTCCTCGCGCAGAACTTCTGCTCGCTCGCTAAGCCATGTGGAGGCTTTCTTTGCTCCCTCATACCGGGACTCGATGCGGTCTGCCACATAGGCCTTAGCAATCGCGTTCGCGAGAGATGCCGCCTCTTCCGGATCTTGAGTGGTCACAGAAAGCTCAATCACGTCTGCAAGTCCGACGCGCGAAACCTCGAGCGCGCCATTAAGCCATTCCAAGGCTTCCGCACCAGCATCGAGGTCTTCCATGAGCTTCTCGCTATCGACGACCTTCTGAAGCAGCGAAGCGGACGTCAGAACGGCAATCTCACTTTCGATGAACGTTGTATTGTCGCGCAGTTCAGTTCCTGCATCCTGCGATAAAATATAATCTTTAGGGGCATCAAGCAGTATTCGCGAAACCGCTGTATACGATGGACTTACTACAAAGGAGGCCCCAACAAACAATCCAAACGTTACTGTAGAAATACAGAGTATAAACTTCCATCTCCGGAGAAGGAAATCGACAATTTCTCTCACATCGAGCAGTGCCGGCTCCGGTATTACCATCGCACTGTCGGTCGAGCTCTGCATCTCCAAATCCTTAAAATATCAACAACGATAAGTTCCGCCAGTCCTGGACCAGCGGAAGGGCCTGCAGTACACGATCGTCTAGGGACAGCCGTACTCACACGCGTGAACCTTAGGATCCGCGCCCTGATCCTCGCACATCCAGGTCGCCTTGCTCGCTGCCGTTGACCGATCGAGCTTGAGAGCATATCAGGTTCGCGGATATCCGTGCCATCAGCACTAGTGCGTAGTAAGTTGAGGCAATTTATGAGGCGACGAGCACTTTTTGTCGATCGACGTGCAAAAAGGTTGAAAGCGGATACCACAACAGTGGAATGACCCCACCGGGGCATACGCGGATCAGACTGCTGACTACCAGCGTCGCAAAAGTGTTAATCGTCGAACCAGGCTCAGACGGCCGAACACGGGATGCCGTCCGCGCACCATCGTAACCATTCGCGGTGAAGAATTTGTGAAGGCCTCTTTCAGCCGGAGAGCCGAAGAGTCCCCATGGAGTTCCAGGTCGATCAGATGGTAAACTTCAACGATCTTGGCGAGCCTGGGTTTGATATGGACACTCTCATTGAATTTGCTTCAGAGCGCGCCGGTTGGTTAGCGGACAAGTCCGGAATCGTTCTGGTACTGTTGGCTACTTTACCCTTGGTACTCTTTCTAAGGGGTGGCCGGGTCCTGAGATACAGCGCCCTTGCGGTGTTCATCGGGGCTATTACGTTGATTCTGCTTGGCATCGAGGGTCTTGCAGGGGCAGTTGTTGTTATTGTCGCCAATACCTTGCTGGTTTCAGCCGCGGCACTTTCCATGCGGAAACGGTTGATTAAGATGGAAGCTCACCTCGAGGTAGCCATGTCGGCCGTCCGCAACTTGGAGATTGCCGAAGAAAGACGACAGACCTTCAGTGCGAAAAATCCCATCGAACGCACAACTTCCTCTGCCGCCGTGGCCAGCAGCCGGCATCGCGATAAACATTAAAGCAAGACACCGTCGACGTGAAATCGAACGGATTTCAGGCACGAAAAAATCGCCCTTACCGTGCACGGTGCCGGGGAAACGTCGCTGCTAAATGGATCGCACTTGGCATGACGCCGATCTCGACCATCAAACCGGGAAAGTGCCATTCTGTCGAGGACGCCATTAAGCGCCCGTCCCAGTGCTCGGATTTCGTGCTCCGAATGGCCGGCCGCCGGGCAGAGGCGCAGCCCCTGGCCTTCCCCTAGCGACCGCAGGAAAGAAAATGGCCGACGCGTAAAAGGGCGGTCGTACAGCCGCCCACAAAGACCAGCCGATCGCGTAGGTCATCGCCGAGCGCTATGGCGACGGTTTTCAACCTTTCAAGCAACTGGTCGCGAATGGTTGCCATTTGCTCAAAGGCCTTTCCGAAAGGTGTTCACTCGCCACGCAGGAGGCGCGACTGACACCAGCCTGTTACCAAAGGAACCCACATTACGGCAGAGTGGTCGATAGACAGCAATGGCGCCAATTCGACGCGCAAGCATTCGAACGAAGAACCCTGCCCGATGACGCCCGAACGTTTTGCCGAATGTCTCGCCAGTTTGAGGTGGACGACGATCGATCTCACATCCGCACTCCAATGCCAGCTCTCGTGGGTCGAGGCCATCGAAAGCGGTCAGGCAGAGATCCCGGAGGAGCTGGCTTGTTGGCTGGAACGCTTGGCCAGATGCCATGAGGCCGCGGGCATTCCAACCCGCTATCGGGGCCTTGCGCATTTGTAACGCGAGGCGTGCGCGCTTCGGCTATGCTTGATGCGCCTCCCCCCGCCGCCTCCCCTCGAGGGTCAGCCAATCCGCGCGCCCCTGCCGTCGAAGTACCGCCGACGCTCGCGCGGCGTCGTCAGCCATACCGTCGATCCTGGCGGGATGTCGTCGCCTTCCCGCAATTCCACCACGACATTTTGCGCATCGCCGAGCCTGCAATAGACATAGCGCGTGCCACCGAGATATTCGGTGAATTCCACGGTCGCCTGCACCGCATCGGGTCCGCTGGCGACGATCCTGATATCCTCGGGCCGCATGCCGAAGACGATCCTTTCGCCGGGCCGAAGCGAGGCCAAACAGGCCTCGATCACGCAGCCGGCAAGCTGCACTTTTCCCGAGCCTCTCCATTCCGCATCCAGCAGGTTCATGCGCGGCGAGCCGATGAAGCCGGCGACGAAGGTGTTGACGGGGTTCTCATAGACCTCGCGCGGCGTGCCGGTCTGCTCGATC
Organism: Sinorhizobium shofinae; assembly: GCA_001704765.1. Taxonomy (GTDB): domain Bacteria; phylum Pseudomonadota; class Alphaproteobacteria; order Rhizobiales; family Rhizobiaceae; genus Sinorhizobium; species Sinorhizobium shofinae. The sequence continues at coordinate 15,606 of MBFK01000159.1, read as the reverse complement.
CTTCCGTCACGCAGGATGACGATCTGGTCGGCGAGCGTCATCGCCTCCGTCTGGTCATGCGTCACATAGATCATCGTGTTGCCGAGTTCGCGATGCAGTCGCGCGATCTCCACACGCATCGAGACGCGCAATTCGGCATCGAGATTGGAGAGCGGCTCGTCGAACAGGAAGACGTCCGGCTTGCGCACGATTGCCCGGCCGATCGCCACGCGCTGGCGCTGGCCCCCCGACAACTGTCCCGGCCGTCGGTCGAGCAGGTGGTTGATCTTGAGGATTTCGGCGGCTTGCTCGACGCGCCGCTCGATTTCCGCGCGTTCGGTACGCGCCATCTTCAGTCCGAATGCGAGGTTGTCGCGCACGCTCATGTGCGGATAAAGCGCATAGGACTGAAAGACCATCGCGATGCCGCGCTCGGAGGGGTCGAGATCCGTCACGTCGCGCCCCTTGATGGCGATTTCCCCGTCGCTCACCTCCTCGAGCCCGGCGATCATGCGCAAGAGTGTCGATTTCCCGCAGCCCGACGGACCGACGAAGACGACGAAGTCTCCGTCCTTGATCGTCAGATCAATGCCATGAACGACCTGCAGCGCGCCATAGCTCTTGCGCACCCCGTTGAGCGCTACACCTATCCTGTCCAGTTCCATCATCTAGCCGCCACGCTTCTCGGCTTGCAGCCAGACAAGCATTTCGCCCGGCGCGCGGTTGTCCCAGAGGTGGTAGGGCACCAAGCGCAGCCGCGCGGCGCGCCTTGCTGCCGGCGTGGAGCGATAGAGCGCGGTTCCCCAGTCCGCTGTGTCCTCGCGCTCGACCGACAGCTCGACGGCAACTGCACCTTCGAGGTCCTCCAGGATGGCCGTCTTCGCCTCGGGCAAATCCTCCTGCACGACGATGGCGTTGAGCTCGCCGCCATTGTCGACCTCCTCGGCACAATAGACCAGCGGCCCGCGCATCAGCGCAACGCGGCCGGCATCCTGCCGGACCTTCGGATTTGCGAATTGCGGCCGAAGCGCCAGCGGCAAGTCGAGCGAAACCTCGTCGCCATCGCACCATTCGCGCTCGATGCGGGCATAACCGTCAACTATCACGGCATCGAGGGCGATGCTGCCGCCATTGACCGATAGGTTGGCACCGTTTGCCCATTCCGGAATGCGAAAGGACAATGCGAATTGCCGCGGTTCTTCGAGTTCGAGCCTGACCGAAACCGCACCCTCCCACGGATAGTTGGTGACCTGCCGCAACGTGACGTTCGAACCGCCAAGTTCCAGCCGTGCCGCGCTCTCACCATAGAGATGCACGGCGATTTCGTCGGCCGCCACACCGTACATGTAGGCGCCCACCGAGGCGACGAGCCGGGCGATATTCGGCGGGCAGCAGGGGCAATTGTGCCATTTCCAGCGATGATGCTTGCCGGTGCTTTCCAGCGGATTGTCATAGAAAAAGGTCTTGCCATCCAGCGAAAGGCCGCTGAGCGCGCCGTTGTAGAGCGCCTGTTCCATGATGTCGGCAAAGCGCCGGTTCGGTCCGCGTCCGAGCATACGGCTCGCCCAGAAGACCAGGGCAACCGAGGCGCAGGTTTCGGCATAGGCGGTGTCGTTCGGCAGATCGTAATAGTCGGTGAAGCCTTCATTTCTGGCAGAGGGACCGATGCCGCCCGTCACATACATCTGCTTGGTCGTCAGGTCGTCCCAAAGCGTTTCCAGCGCTTCGGTGAGCGTGTCATCCCTGTACTCCGTCGCGAGATCGGCCATGCCTGAATACATGTACATGGCGCGCACCGCATGGCCGACGACCTTTTTGTGCCGGCGCACCGGCTCATGGGACTGGCTGTATTCGTAGGTCTTCTGCGGATAATCCTTCGGCGAACGCCGGTCGCGGATCGTCTCTTCGGTGAAGAAGTGCGGCTCCTGGCCGCGTTCGTCGATGAAGAACCTGGAGAGGTCGAGGTACTTCTTCTCGCCAGTGACGCGCGCCAGCTTGACGAGCGCGAGCTCGATCTCCTGATGGCCGCAATAGCCGGGGAACTGCCCTTCGCCATGTCCGAAGAGCTTGATCATATAGTCGGCATAGCGGCACATGACGTCGAGCAGCTTGCGTTTTCCGGTCGCCTGGAAATAGGCAACCGCCGCCTCGATCAGGTGCCCGGCGCAATAGAGCTCGTGGTGATCGCGCAGGTTGGTCCAGCGCCGATCCGGCTGCACCCGCTGAAACCAGGCATTCACATATCCGTCCTCATCCTGCAGCCGTTCATACATATCGATGATCTCATCGGCTCTGGCCTCTAGCCGCGGATTGGGTTCGCGGTAGAGCGAATAGGCAATGGTTTCGATCGATTTCGCCAGATCGCTGTCCCAGAACATCTGCGTCGTTCCGCCCCAGGACTGAATCGGAAGGACGATGCCGGGGTTCGGGTGATTGACGTCGATGGCGCGCAGCATGCCCGCTTCGACGCAACGGTCGAGCAGGATCTCGGCGGTGGCGTTGCAGACGGCATCCTGCCACCTACCCCAAAATCCCCCGACCCGGACATCGGGTACGGCCACGGGTCTGAACTGACGGTCCTTTTTGCTCATGATGTCCCTTTCTCTCGTCATTTGACCGCGCCGGCCATCAGCCCGCGCATGTAGTAGCGTTGCAACAGAAGGAAGACGATGAGGCAGGGCACGACCATGACGGCGACCCCCGCTTGCACCGCGCCCCAGTTTATGGCCCCAAGCCGGCCCGCGCGCACGGCCATCATCAGGACTGGCAGGGTATAGTTCTCGTTGCTCGACAAGAGCACGAGGGCCGCGAGGAACTCGTTCCAGGCATTGAGGAACGCAAAGATCGACACCGTAGCGACGCCGGGCATGACCAAAGGCAACAGCACCCGCACCAAGAGCTTCAGGTCGCGCACGCCGTCGATACGAGCTGCCTCTTCGATCTCCTTCGGCACCGCGTCAAAGGCGTTGCGCATCATGAAAACCGAGAACGGCAGCTGCAGCGTGACATAGACAAGCATCAGGCCGAACAGTGAATTGTTGAGCCCGAGCCGCGCCAGAATGATGAAAAGCGGCGTCAGGATCGACTGGAACGGGATCATCAGCGTCGCGATGATCAGGACGAAAAGCGCGTTCTTGAAAGGAAAGCGGTAGCGCGAGAAGCCATAGCCGGCAAGCACACTGACGGCGACGGTCAACACCACGGTTCCGAGCGACACCACCAGCGAATTCATCGTGTGCTGCAAGACGCCGGAGCCGAAGCCATCGAGGATACGATAGGCATCGAAGCTGATGCCCGACACCGGCCATGGCGGCAGCGGCGGCAAGCCGGATTCGCTGCTCGGCCGAAACGACGCCAAGAGGCCGATGACGAACGGAGCCAGGAAGAAGAAGGCCGTACCGATGCCGATGCCGTGATAGGCGATCCGGTCGCGCAGCGCCTTGCGGGCGCGGATTTCACGGCGCGTCCTCATGGCCTCTCATCCCCCACTTTGAGTAGCCAGAGCTGGAAGATGCTTATTGCGACGAGGATGGCGAGGAGCGCGATCGAAAGCGCCGCGCCATAGCCCAGGTTGAAGGACACGAAGGACTGGTTGAAGATGTAATAGACGACGGAGATCATCCGGTTTTGCGGGCCGCCGCTGGTCATGATGTAGAATTGGTCGAAGGCGAGGATAGAACCGGTGACCGAAAGGATCAGCGCCAGTGCCATGGTCCGACGCATCAGCGGCAGGGTCAGATAGCGGAAGCGTTGCCAGCGGCGAGCGCCGTCGATACGGGCGGCCTCCGTCAGTTCCGCGGGAATCGCTTGGAGCCCCGTGAGCAGGATGATCATGGTGAAGCCGGCAATCTTCCAGACGACCATGACAATGATGGTCAGGAAGGCCGTATCGAAATCGGCAAGCAGGTTGATGCGGCCATTGGTCAGTCCGAGCCGTTGCATGAGCGGTGCAATGAGGCCGCTGTCGACATTGGCGAGCCAGACCCAGAGCAGTGAGGCCGAGGCCAGCCCGACGACGACCGGCAGAAAGATGATCGTTCGATAGGCGGAAACCAGCGGCCGCTGTTTCTCGACGAAAATCGCCAGCGGAAAGGCCACGGCGAAGATCGCGATGGTGACGATGATCGTATAATACGCGGTAAAGCCGAGCGCCGTCATGAAGCGCGCGTCGCTCACCATGCGCACATAGTTGCCGAGACCGATCCAGGCTGGCTTTCCGAGCAGCGGCCACTTGTGCAGGCTCATCCAGACGGTGAAGAGCACCGGCAGGACAAAGAACACGGTGACCAGCGCCATCGCGGGCGCGATGTAGAGTACGCCGCGCCAGCCAGACCGCTTCCTCTTACGTCGACGCGGCGACGGGGATGCTATGCCCGACATCATCATGAGTAATTTCTTCGATCGTGTTGCGGGTGCTGGAAGGGCAAAAATGCCCTTCCAGCGTTGCGGGCTATTGACCCGCGTCGATGATCGACTGCATCTCGGCCTGCGCATTCGAGAAGGCGCCGTCGACGTCATCGCCGTAGATCGCCGCATTGATGAAGGTGGCCCAGGGGCCGTTCGAGCTGTTGATCAGGTCGTTGAATTGCAGCGTATAGGGCGTCTTTGCGACGGCGATTGCCTCGATGCCGACCTTGAGGCGCGGATCGAGCCCATCGAGAACCTGGTCGGCGATATCGCCGCGTGTCGGCAGGCTGCCATATTTCGCCATGATCTTCTGGCCCTCCATCGAATAGGTAAATTCGAGGAATTTTTTGACCGCTTCCAGTTTCGGCGTTCCCTTGGTGACGACGAAGTTGTCACCGCCGGCGAAGGACGAGGGCTTGCCGTCGACACCCGGGATCAGCGTGACGCCGAAGTCGATCTCCGGATGCTGGGTGACGAGCGTGCCGATGGCGAAGGCACCGATGCTCTGCTGGCCGATCTTGCCGTTCGTGAAGCTCAGGAAGTTGACGCCGTTGTCGCTCGCGGAACCGGCGGGAACCGTGTCCTTTGCAACAAGATCGCGATAGATGTCGACCGCCTTGCGCATCTGAGGCGTGTCGAGTGTCGCGGTCTTGCTATCGGCGGAGAGGATGTCTGCCCCCGCTCCCCAGACCAGCGGCGTGAAGGTGAAGATCATACAGCCGCCGCAGCCGCCACCGGAGAAATAGAAGCCGTAGGTGTCGCCGCCGAGCGCGCGGATCTTTTCGGCGTTGGCCGCAATCTCCTCCCAGGTTTTCGGCGCCTTTTCCGGATCGAGGCCGGCCTTGCGGTAGAGGTCCTTGTTCCAGGCGAAGATCGAGGTCTCGACCGAAAGCGGCAGGCCGTAGATCTTGTCCTCATAGGTGCCGAGCCGCACATGGGAGGGTGACAAGGAGTTGAAATAAGAGAGCGATTTCGCCCAATCGCTCAGGTCCTCGAGCTGGCCGGCGGCGGCGAAGGCCGGCGTGTAGATGAGGTCGAGCGATAGCGCATCCGGCGCCTGTCCGCCGGCGATGGCGGTGGCATATTTCTGGACAAGTTCGGAAAAGGGAACTTCGGTCAGTTCCACTTTGTCCTCACCGGCAGCATTGTAAGCTTTGACGACTTCCTTGAAGGACTCCCCGATGCCGGAGCGAACCCACATGCTGATCGTTTCGGCTGAGGCAACGGAGAGCCCCAGCCCGTAGGCAAGCGTCGTTGCGGCAAGCAATCTCTTCAACACTTTCCATTCCTCCTCTTGTCTGGAGCCGCTTTGCATGCAGGCTCCCTCCTCCTCGTTCGGTCGCGCTCACTCAGTCGCGCTCATTTAGTCGATCTGGGTCCCGCCACAGGACTGCCGGACAACAAGCTTGCAGGGCAGCTTGCGCAGCCCGGGCTCGGCAGCCCTTCCCTCTGCAAGTGCAAGCACCATCAACCCGGCCTCCCTGCCGAGTTCCTTCAAATTCATGTCGACCGTCGTCAGCGGCGGGCGTGTCTGTTCGGCAAGTATTTCCCAATTGTCGAAGCCGATGACGGAGACGTCGTCCGGCACCTTGACGCCGCGCTCCCGAAGCGCGTCGATGACGCCGCGGGCGATCTGATCGTTGCCGCAGAAGATGCCGTCCGGCAGTCTTTCACCGGCACTCCACAGATCGGCGATGGCCTGGTGCCCCCAGCTCTCCGACCAGACGCCGTAATGGACCGGCGCATCCTCGCCCGCCTCTTTTGCGAAGGCGGAGGCGCGCTCGCGTACAGAAACGAAATCCTCTGGCCCCGTGATATGCACGAGCCTGCGGCGACCGACCTTCTTGAGCCAGACCGTTGCAAGAGCTGCGCCCTGTGCGTCGTCCGCCGTAAATGTCACGCTTTCGGGTGCCCCTGCAGTAAAGGCATAGACGACGGGCACCGGCAGGCCAGCGAGATCGACCGGGAGAGACCTGTCGATCCGCTTGCCTGTCGCGATGATGCCATCCACCTGCTTGTCCAGCATGGCGTCGACATGAATCTTGCCGAGGGCGGGATCGTCTTCGATCGCACAGAGGAAGACCGAGACGCCGTGATCGACCAACGCCTCCGAAATGCCCGCCATGACCGGCAGGGTGAACCGGCCGTAGGTGTCGTTCGTCAAAAGCCCGATGGTGAACGACCGGCTGGAGAGCAGCCCCCGCGCCAGTGCGTTCGGCCGGAAACCGATTTCGGCGGCGATCCGCTTGATCCGCGCCCGCGTCTCGGCGGCCATGCGGCCGTTGTCGTTCAGCGCCTTCGACACCGTCGAGACGCTGACGCCGGCTTCACGCGCCAGATCGTGGATCGTCACGCGCCCGCTTCTGGCCCGATGTGTCGTCAAATCGGCCTCCCACCCGTTGGAGTGAGAAAACCTTTTCGCAGTCGGGATGTCAATATGAGAAAACGTTTTCTCATGATTTCATGGCGGATTGTCGTGGAGATTCTCAAAACACTTGAAGCGGTACAAGCAACTCCACGATCCGGGCCGCGTGCGTCCATGCCCGCCCAAGACGCAACGCATTTCCGCATCAAGAACTGTTGGTCCGGAACGGCTCAGGCCTTCCGACGCTTCATCGCCGCAAAGCTATATAGATGCGATCTGCGGTGGAGACCTTTCCTTCCGTTTCCACTCCCATAGGTAAAGCTTCATAGCCAACACAACAGGAGCGGAAATACATGTCCTTACTGATCAGCGTGCTTGTGACATTTCTCGTCGTCATCCTGGTGCTCTACCTCGTCAACCGGCTTCCGCTGGACGGACGCACCAAGCAGATCGTCCAAGTCATCGTGATCATCATCGGCGTCTTGTCGTTGCTGAGATATCTGGCGGTGTTCTAGCCGGGCCGCGCTTTGGCCCGAACGGCAGGTGCGTAACAAGCCAAATCGGGTTCGCTGGTGCGGATCCGAGCCAGTGGCCGCTCGCCCCAGCCATGCCTGCAAATTGGCTTCCGCATCGCGTGTCGTTCAAGGCGAGCGACACCGCTGATGCACCCGTCGCAGTTCGCCATTGGCGCCCGCGACACTCGCCAGGAAGCGAAATTAGGCAACTGGGTTGCGAATCACCCCGTTCAAGGGTGATTATGGGCTGCGTTCACTGATCTCTGATTGCAAAGCAAACTGGCCGCTCCAATAATCGAGTCGAGACCGTCAACCCATGATGGTCTCCAGTATCGGAGGAACTACTCAATGAACAGAAACGTGATCATCGGTATCGTAGTGGTCGCGATCGTCATCCTCGCGGTTGTTTTCCTGCTGCCGGGTGGCAAAGAACAGACAGCCGAAACGCCCCCGGCACCGGCCCCTGCAGAACCCGCGCCTGCGGCGCCTGAGCCCGCGCCCGCTACGCCCGCACCAGCGACGCCCGCGCCTGCGACACCGGAACCCGCTACCCCGGCGCCCGCCACGCCAGCGCCCACTACGCCTGCGCCTGCGCCGGCGCAATAGTTCGTCGGGGCCATTTCGTTCAGGAAACCTCGCGCCCCCCGGGGCGCGAGTGTTCGCTTTTTTGCTTTCTCCCGGAGGACATGAGAGTTGCGGTTGCGTAATGACGTAGGGCCGCGGCCCGTCAGTCCGTCACGGCGTGAATTCCCAGCATGTGCACGGTTTCGACGGGCGCCTCTATCTCGACATGGTAGTCCTCGATACTGCCTCCTCTTCCCCATCGCGCGGCAAGGCTCATCAGTTCCTCCTGCTCCTTCCTGAGCCGGTGCCAGGTGAGAATGTCGTCGGCATGGGGCGCGTTCAGCCGCGGGTCGTAGAAGCGGTCGATTTCCTCGCCGGCATCCTTGCGGGCGGCCTCCAACCGCTGCTTCAAAGCGTTCGTCTCGTCCTTCACCAGAAAATAGCGGCGCATCACGGCAATTAGCGCAAGATCGTTCGGGCTGGCGTTCAAGAGCGTTCCTCCGCGTCGATTCCTGATAACGATTGTGCCGGGAAGCGTTCCCGGCTCGCCGAGCCTTTGGCCCGAAACTGTGACCCTTTTCCGGCAAAGGAAGACGCGAAGCGGATTCTCGCTCGCGTGATTTGGGCGACTGATTGCAGGATGACTTCAGCGTCACTCAGGCGGCCGAAGTAGGAGGGAACCGGGCGGTTGGGCAGGAGCAGCCCGCCCCTATCATTTCTTGCGGTAGATCAGCACGGGGATCGCCGTATGCGTCAAAACCTTGGCGGCGACGCTGCCGATGATCAACGCGCCGACGCCGCCGCGGCCGTGCGAAGCCATGATGATGAGGTCAGCGTCGATATCCTGCGCCTTCCTGACGATCGCCCAGTAGACCTCATGCGTGCGAACCTGATCCGTGTCACAGGCAACGCCGGAGCGTTCCGCCTTGGCCTGCGCTGCGGCAAGCGTCTCGGCGGCGTGCTGACGGGAGATTGCCTCGTATTCCTCCCGCGTGCTGCCGAGCTGCTCCGCATCGGCTGAAAAGAGGTGGAAAGGCTCAACCACGGTAAAGACAGTGATCCTAGCCTTCACATCTTTGGCAAAGGCAATTCCGGCGTCCACGGCGAGCGTGGCAAGCTCCGAACCATCAGTGGGAATGAGAATGTTGCGGAACATGGAAGCCTCCCGTTTGCCGTCGAAACCCAGGCTAATCGCGCTGCTCAAAATGACATTGATGCAGATCAATCATTTTAGCTCTCACTTAACAATGATGCCATTGGACAAATAGAGACGGCCCGACATGGTTTGCCGGGCCGTCATTTCGGATGGTCGTTTTCAGACCTAGGCGCGCAGCCGCCCGTCCGATTTGCCCCCCAGGGTCTCCCCTTGCGCCTCGCGCCGGTTGTGGCGAATCGACGACCAGAGCGAAAGGCCGATGAGGCCCGCGCCGCCAAGCCCGGTGATGACCTCGGGAATATGGACGAGCGTCTGGAAATACATCACCACGGAGAGGATCAGTATCGCGTAGAAAGCGCCATGCTCCAGGTACCGGTATTCGCTCAGCGTTCCCTTTTCGACCAGCATCACCGTCATCGAACGGACATACATCGCGCCGATACCAAGACCGATGGCGATAATGAACAGGTTCTGCGTCAGGGCGAAGGCGCCGATGACACCGTCAAAGGAGAAGCTGGCATCGAGCACTTCCAGATAGAGGAAGGCGCCGAAACCACCCCTGGCCGCAGCGCTCATGGTCTGCTCCGTGGCGTCCAAGAGGCCACCGACGATCTCGACCACAAGGAACGTCAGCAGGCCGTAAACGGCCGCATGGACGAAGGCAACCGCCTCCTCTCCCTCGAGCAAGGTCGAGAAGCCGAGAATGAGGGCGAGCACGAAGGCGATCTCAATGCCCTTGATGGTCGCAAAGCGCGCCATCTTGCGCTCGATCCAGGCGATCCAGTGCACGTCCTTCTCATGGTCGAAGAAATAGTTGAGACCGACCATCATCAGGAACGTTCCGCCGAAAGCGGCGATCGGCAGATGCGCATCGTGCATGATGCGGGCATATTCTTCTGGACGTGCCGCAGCGAGGATGACCGCGTCGATCGGCCCGATATTTGCAGCGATCACCACGATCAACAGCGGAAAGACGATCCGCATGCCAAAGACAGCGATGATGATACCCCAGGTGAGGAACCGCTGCTGCCAGACCGGCGTCATGTCCTTGAGCTTGTTGGCGTTGACGATGGCATTGTCGAAAGACAGGGAGATTTCGAGGACAGCAAGAACGGCACAGACGAAGAAGACCGTCATCATGCCGCTGAGGGTGCCGGTCGATTGCCAACCGACCCAGGCGCCGAGAACGAGACCGGCGGCCGTGGTGAGAAAGGCCCACTTGAAATAATCAAGTGTGGCTGTTTGCGAGCGCGAATGTGTCATTGGCGAACCTCCCCTGCACGCGAGCTCGTCTCGTTTGCGAATGGGAGGTTGATGGAAACAACAGAACGCACGGCCGAACGGGCACATGCGTGAGGCATGAGTTGAATTTTCATGGTAGCGTTTTCCGCCGGCTGATTTGCTGGCGGTACCGACATCACGAGAGCGCCGTAAAAACTCTCGCCAGAGGGGCCCGGCACCAATGTTCCTCCCGCGATCCGATGTCTGAGAGCGGGAGCGTTTCTTTACTTAGCGACATCGCATTCTGCGTCAAGGGGAGAGCGTCGGACCATCGGTTCACTTGCATCGCTCGCACGGCGGATGATAGCGCGGCGTTATCGTCTTTGCGAGGGAACCAAAAGCCGGCTCCATCAGTTGATTTCCACCGGCAACCAGTTGCGAGGCAAGGCGTCATGCACTGTTTCTGGTGGGACAAAAGCGTCGAATTGGAACTCGGCGAAACGGGCGGATACCGCGCCGTGAAGAGCACACGGGAGGCCGTCGAATGCCTGCTGTCGCTCTGGCCGCAGCGAGATGGTCGCGCGCTCGCCGCCGCCAAACGCACTTGCCTCCAGGCACTGGAAGGCAAGGTTAAGACTGAGAAAGCCCGCAGAGCTTTCATCAAGGCGGCTGAGGAGGCACATCTATCGATTCGCAGCCAATAGAGGCGCATAGTTTGATGAGTGACGCTTCGAAGCCCATGTCGAAGCGAAACTGCGGCCCGAAACCGGCAGTCCGTGACGCTGAGGTGAGCACTTAAGGTGCGAAAGGACAGCCATGCGTGAGATTCCATGGAATAAGCCCGTCAGCCTCAACATGCTGGACGGCAAATGCCGTACCGTCATTGGGCCGCTCGATGCGATAAAATGTCTGCAAAGCGAGTGGCCGGTACGGCACGGTGCCTATTACGGCTGCGCGGTCCGCGCATGCAACGCGGCGCTGAAGCACCGGAAGAAACCTGAGGACGCCCGCGCCGCTTTCCTCGCCGCTTCCCGCGAGGCTTTCCTGACGATCGTCGCCGCGACGGGACAGGAGAACAAGGCGTTTAGGTCTCTTGAGTGAAATGCGCCCGGTTCGAAGTGCCCAACGCAGCTCCATGATGGAAACGTCCCGCCGACCCGGAACTCTTTTTTGGTTTCAGGCATTTTCAGCAAACCGATGTGAAGCGGACCCCGCCCCGAACTGCTCCGGCCGCCACGGGCGGACGTTCCATGATCATCATAACGCCAAGGACGGGTCTCTTGAATGGCGAATAGTTTCAGCAGATTTTCGACAGCCGTCGCGGAATATGCCGGTAGGCCGATCACCTTCGTGATCGCGGTAGCAGCGATTGCCCTATGGGGTATCTCCGGACCGTTTTTCGGCTTTTCCGAGACATGGCAACTGATCATCAACACTGGCACGACCATCGTGACCTTCCTGATGGTCTTCATTCTGCAGAATTCTCAGATTCGCGACGGCACGGCGCTCCAGGCGAAGCTGGACGAGCTTATTCTGACGGGCGAAGCCGAAAACCAGTTCATCGGAATTGAAAGACTCGATGAGCGGGAACTGAAACGGCTCAGCGAAATTCTGAAGGAGCATGCGGCGACCGAAGACGATCAGGCGCTGCACAGGAAGATATCCAAGGCAGCCGGCCGGAAACCGAAACAGGCCGGCGCACGATAACGCCAGGCTCGCAGCCCGTGGAACCAAAAACAACACATGGCCGTTTGCCTGAAGGCAAAGGGCCGCAGGAAATGCAAGCCCGCTTCCGCCCCGGTCAATGATCCATCTCAATATTTTACCCGGGCCTGGAAGCGCGACCAGGAGGATGAGCATATGCACGTTGTCGGCACACAGATTATCCCGGAACAGGGCGGCAGGGCCGGTTTCACCGTGGAATTCGTCGGTGAGGGAGGTGAAATCGTTTCCGTCTCCCTGCGCAATGACGCCTGCCGCAGTCTCAACCGCATGAATGCAGTGGAGCGGGCAAAGGCGGTCATGATGGAGCTCGCAAATACCGACACCAAACTGCTCGAAAATGGCGACAGCGACGCGCGCCAGCCGAATATGGTCCGCAGCGCTCGGGCCACCAAGGACGCGGACGAAATGGAAAGACAGCTCGATGAGGGGCTTGAGGACAGCTTCCCTGCAAGCGATCCCGTTTCGGTGACGGCTTCCACGATCCCGACCGACCGCGCGAAAAAGCACTAGCCATGGCCGGCCGCTCGTCTGTCGCACTCATCACGGGCGCGGGATCCGGCATCGGCAGGGCCACGGCTTGCGTGCTCGCTGCAGAAGGCGCCAAGGTGGGCGTTCTGGGGCGCAGGCGGTCCAAACTCGAAGAGGTCGCCGCGCAAATCATAGCCCAGGGCGGGCAGGCGCTTATCCTCGAGGCAGACGTCTCCGAGGAAGTGCCAATGCGCGAGGCGGTGAAGGAACTCGTTTCTGCGTTCGGGGGTCTCGATATCGTCGTCGCAAATGCCGGCATCAATGGCGTCTGGGCGCCGATCGACGATTTAAAGCCGTTCGAATGGGACGAGACCATTGCCGTCAATCTGCGGGGCACCTTTCTCACCCTGCACACAACGGTCCCCTATCTAAAACAAAACGGGGGTGGTGCCATCGTGGTCGTCTCGTCGATCAACGGTACGCGGACGTTCACGACGCCGGGCGCCACGGCCTATACGGCCACCAAGGCCGCCCAGGTCGCAATCGTCCAGCAACTGGCTCTGGAACTGGCAAGGTACCAAATCCGGGTCAATGCCGTCTGCCCGGGTGAGATCGACACCAGCATTGCTGAGAATACAAGTCTACGCCACGAGCAGGAAACGGCGATACCGGTCGAGTGGCCGGAGGGACAGGTTCCGATTACCGGCGGCAGGCCCGGACGCAGCGAGGACGTCGCTGACGTCATCCGCTTCCTCGTCTCGGATGGTGCGCGGCATATCACCGGCAGCCCTGTCTGGATTGACGGCGGACAAGGGCTGCTGCGCTAGAACAGCACCCCCCAAGGTGGCCGGCAGTGCCTCAAAAATAAGCCCCGCCAGATGGCGGGGCCCATAATCTGCATCAGCAATAGGGAACGCCCGGATCCGTAGGGGCTTGCGGAGAGGGAACTGTTCCGCGCGTTCCGGTGGCTAAACTGGAAGCGCTCCGAATTGTTCCCGGTCATTTGAAATAATCGTGGTCTTCGCCAGCGCGAACGAGCTGGAGCGGACGAGGACGCCCGACGAAGGATTCGTTAACCATCTTGCCGATAGAGCTTGCGTAAGGCGAATGCGGGGTGATTCGATGGAAGCTGAAATGAACGAGCGGACGAGTGTGTTCAAAGCCGGCGGGATCGTCGCATTTCCTCTTGAGGCGCGCACCGGCGAGATCGATCGCTGCGCCCGGGAGCTCGATCGGGTCCATGGAAATGCCGCTCTGCAATTCTGGAAAGCAGAGTGCCGGAAGCTTGCCGATGAGCTTTCGCAGCTTGGCCTGAGAGAAGATGAAATCCGCAGCCAGGTCCTCGCGTTTCAGGCGGAAGTCCAGGCCGCGATGGCGCGCTGCTACGAGGCGCCTGCTGTCGGACGAAACCGTTCCGACAGCAGGACATGATCATCGACAAGCTTTCTTGAAAAGCCCAATCAGGCGCCTTCATTGCCTGTCCAACTGTGGACGGCGAACCGAGCCTCCTCGGCGGCCCTGATGAAGGCAGCGCGGGCGACATCCGGCTCGTCCTGCCCCTCGATCACGCGGTCACAGGCGGCAAGTGCCTCGCTCCTTGCGCTGCCGTCGCCATCCGGCAGTGGCCAATGGTTCTTGAGGCAAAGAAACGCATCGCGCGTGCTTTGCACACGCAGCACACGGTTCGGCGCTTCCAGGATCACCGCTTCGCTCCACAGGCGGTCCTGCGTCAGGCCAGACATGGCGACATTCCTTCAAGCTGCTGGTTTACCGGCTCGTGGCGGGACATGCCGTCAAGCACGAGGCCGCCGAGTTCCGGGCTCACGCGAATGACGTCCGCCAGCGCGATGATACCGGCGGCGTGACGCTTTTCGTCCACGACGACGAGCTGGCGTATCCTCAAATCATGCAGCTTCTGAGCGGCGAGCAGGATGCTGTCTCCTTCCTCGCAGGATTCAGCCGCCACCGTCATGAATTCGAACACCGCCGTCGATGTCGATAGTCCCTGGGCGACGACCGAGGTGAGGATGTCGCGATCGGTGACGATCCCGAGAATCGTACCCACTCCCGGAACCTCCACCGGCAATGCGCCGACTCCGGTCTCCTTCATCAGCCGCGCGACGGACTGTGCCGTGTCCGTCGGCGAAACGGTATAGACCTGGCGGGTCATCACGTCGCGGACGCGGATCGCCTTGTCTTCAGGGCCGGCCATCGATGAGGCTCCTACCGTTGACCGAGGCCGGCACCGCGATTTCCTCATCCGTTGATTTCTTGAGGGTGAGATCGACCTGGTGCGGCACGGTGACCTGCGGTTGCCACGAATTCCGTGGCGCCTTCTTGCTAGGATTTGGATTTTCAGGCGGCCGGGCAAACCTCGGACGCATTTTCTTCATTCGTTGTCGCACGATTCAATCCCTTCTGTTGACGTGGACCGGCGCGGCCAAAACCGCGGACTTTTTGTTAACGCGCCAACAGAGAGTGAGGTTCCCCACAAATTTGCTCGGATTTGCTGCTCACCTGGTTCGAGACCCGTCCGGATCATCCAGCGCGGCGCGCATCGCAGCGTCCCGAGGATGGAGGTGATCTCCGAGGTCACTTGCCTCGCGAAGACCTCAAAGGGGACGATCCCCGGATCTTCTTCATGATACTGGACGTTCCGGACCTCGTCGAGGACGCGGCCGACCTCCGGCCATACATCCTCATGGCGCACCAGGGCTGAGAGGACGGCGATCAGGTTTTCCCGGTGGGCTGCCCAGCTGAAATTCGACACTCTACATGGTCGCCGCACCGTGGTTGCGTGAAGACAAAAAAGCGGCATGGAGGCCGTCCGCCATGCCGCGTTCTCCGAATTTACTGGAGAACCTCCACCACCACGTGGGTCTTCGGATTGATGATCACGCGCTTTTCGTTAACGATCGCGTAGGCAAAATCCGGCTGATCGGGAATCGTATAGATCTCCACGGTTTCCGGCAGGGGCTGTCCAACGACGAGATCGCCCTCAAAAGTGACGGACGGCGTTTGCTGTTCCAGAACATAGGTCCTGACCTCGCCCGGCAGCACGACGGTCGTTTGGGCAATCGCCGATGCCGGGAGCAGCAGGGCAACACAAATCAAGGCAAACTTCTTCATGGTTTTCTCCAATGAAAGAACACAAGGGGTAAAACACCTTCAACTGGCGGCTTTTCCTTGGGTTCGGTTGTGTTTGA
>MBFK01000038.1 GCA_001704765.1 Sinorhizobium shofinae | reverse complement strand
GTCAACGCTCCTCTTTTGCTGCGGGTAACTGGCCGGCATCATAGCGGCAACCGCCGGCGCGGGGGCGTCCACATCATCAAGTCGAAGCCGCCCGTATCCCGACGTACGATTATCCCTCGGAAGTCCGCTGCCATTTCCCCGATGCTGTGACGCGCGCAATTGACGCTGAGCGACGGGCGCATTTCGCGCGCGAGCGAGGACATTTCGAAAGCAAGCATGCGCTCATCCTGACCTATCGGCCGTCGGAGGCCAAAAAGACAGCGCTCAGCAAATACATCTACTCGGACGAGGAGAGCCGTAGGAAGACCTATGCGGACACTGTGCTCTTCATTTTCAAGAACGCCATCCGCGAGATCGAGCAGTATTTCGCCAACACCCTTTCGATCCGGCGCATGGAAACGCGCGAGGCCGCCGAGAGGGGAGGGGAGCGTGTCGCCCGCTATGATGAACTGCTGCAATTTATCCGATTCTGCATCACCGGCGAAAACCATCCGATCCGATTGCCAGCTGCTCCCATGTATCTCGACTGGATCGCGACCGCCGAACTCGAGCATGGTCTGACGCCGAAGGTCGAGAACCGATTCCTCGGTGTCGTGGCGATCGACGGGCTCCCCGCCGAGAGCTGGCCGGGCATCCTCAACAGCCTCGACCTCATGCCTTTGACGTATCGCTGGTCGTCGCGCTTCATCTTCCTTGATGCGGAAGAGGCGCGTCAGAAGCTCGAACGCACGCGCAAGAAGTGGCAGCAGAAGGTCCGGCCGTTCTTCGACCAGCTATTTCAGACGCAAAGCCGGTCGGTCGACCGGGACGCCATGACAATGGTGGCCGAAACCGAAGATGCCATCGCGCAAGCGTCTTCGCAGCTTGTCGCCTATGGCTATTACACACCCGTGATCATTCTCTTCGACAGTGATCGCGAAGCGCTGCAGGAAAAAGCCGAGGCTATCCGCCGGCTGATCCAGGCCGAAGGATTTGGGGCGAGGATCGAAACGCTCAACGCGACCGAGGCCTATCTCGGGAGCTTGCCCGGCAACTGGTATTGCAATATCCGCGAACCGCTGATCAACACCAGCAATCTCGCCGATCTCATTCCGCTGAACTCCGTGTGGTCGGGAAGCCCGGTCGCACCTTGCCCTTTCTATCCTCCCAATTCTCCGCCACTGATGCAGGTTGCAAGCGGTTCGACACCGTTCCGGCTGAACCTGCATGTCGACGACGTCGGCCACACACTGATCTTTGGTCCGACGGGGTCCGGCAAATCCACGCTGCTGGCGCTGATCGCGGCACAGTTCCGACGCTATGATCGTTCCCAGATCTTCGCTTTTGACAAAGGAAGCGCGCTTCTACCGCTGACGCTGGCTGCCGGGGGCGATCATTACGAGATCGGCGGCGACAATGCGGAAGGGCGTAAGGCACTGGCCTTTTGTCCGCTGTCGGATCTCGAAAGTGACGCCGATCGGGCTTGGGCCGCGGAGTGGATCGAGATGCTGGTCGCTCTGCAGGGTGTCACTATCACGCCCGATCATCGCAATGCCATGTCCCGCCAGGTCACCCTCATGGCCAGCGCTCCCGGGCGATCGCTCTCCGATTTCGTGAGCGGCGTGCAGATGCGCGAGATCAAGGACGCGCTGCATCATTATACGGTCGACGGCCCAATGGGTCAGCTTCTCGACGCCGAACAGGATGGCCTCACCCTCGGCGCCTTCCAGACCTTCGAAATCGAGCAGCTCATGAACATGGGCGAGCGGAACCTCGTCCCGGTGCTGACCTATCTGTTTCGGCGCATCGAAAAGCGGCTCGATGGATCCCCGAGTCTGATCTTGCTCGACGAGGCCTGGCTGATGCTCGGCCATCCAGTTTTCCGCAGTAAAATCCGGGAGTGGCTGAAGGTGCTACGCAAGGCGAATTGCGCTGTCGTGCTTGCGACCCAGTCGATCTCGGATGCCGAGCGGTCCGGAATTATCGACGTCCTGAAGGAGTCCTGCCCGACGAAGATCTGCCTTCCGAATGGGGCCGCTCGCGAACCCGGGACGCGCGAGTTCTACGAACGGATCGGCTTCAACGAGCGGCAGATCGAGATCGTTTCGAACGCCACTCCCAAGCGCGAATACTATGTCGTCACCCCTGAAGGCCGGCGGCTTTTTGATATGGTGCTCGGTCCGGTGGCGCTTAGTTTCGTTGGCGCATCCGGCAAGGAAGATTTGAAGCGCATCCGAACACTTCATTCCGAATACGACCGCGACTGGCCGGTCCACTGGCTTCAGATGAGAGGAGTTCACGATGCCGCGTCGCTGTTCAATGTCGAATAAATTGCTCGCCGGTCTGGCGGTCGTCGCCGTAACGGTCGGCACAGGCGAGCCGGCCGGTGCCGGCACCGCCACTGGCGCCGCAACCGAGTGGACGCAGGTTCTCAACAATGGGGAGCTGGTTGCCCTGGTGGGGAAGTCCAATGAGCAAATTCAGAACCAACTCACCCAGATCAGCCAGCTCGCACAACAGATCGAGACGCAGCTGAACATCTATCAGAACCTGCTCCAGAACACGGCGACGCTTCCGTCTCATATGTGGGGGCAGGTCGAGCGTGATCTCAATCGGCTCCGCAGCATCGTCGATCAAGGTCAGAGCATCGCCTTTTCCATGGGCAACGCCGACGACGTACTGCAGCAGCGGTTCCAGAGCTATGCAACCCTCAAGACCAACCTGCCAAGGAATGAGACATTCTCCTCGACTTATGAAACCTGGTCGGACACCAACCGCGATACGATTGCCAGCACGCTGAATGCGGCGAGCCTCACGGCCGATCAGTTCGACAGCGAGGAAACGACAATGTCCTCGCTGCGCTCGATGTCAGAGACCGCTGACGGGCAGATGAAGGCTCTGCAGGTGGGCCACGAAATCGCGGCCCAACAGGTCGGGCAGATGCAAAAGCTCCGCGGCCTTGTCTCGCAGCAGATGACCATGATGGGAACCTGGCTCCAGACGGAGCAGACCGACAAGGACCTGGCGCAAGCACGGCGGGAAAAATTCTTCAACGCCGACGTCAAGAGCATTCCGGAAGGTCAGAAAATGGAGCCACGCTGGTGAGCCGCGCCGCTATCATTGCCTTAGTGATCCTCGTCGCTGCGGTTTCGACCACAGCGACAGCGCTGATCGTCAACTCCAGAGCCTCCAACCCATCCGCACCTGAGGAGCAACGCACCGCCAAAGAAAAATTCTTCGGCGCGGGGAAGGCGCTTCCGCCGATCAAGGATGGTCAGGAGATGGGTCCAAGATGGTGAAGATCAGTCTTGCACGTTCGTTGCTGATTGCAGGCTTGGCTTATGTCGCCTTCGAGGCACGCGCTTTCGCGCAGGAAGGACTAGTCCTCACGGAGTTGGAGAACCACATCTCGGCAGCCGCGAAAGGATGGGAAACCACCATCCTTGACGCGGCGAAATCGCTGTTTTGGATTTTGGCCACCATCGAGATCGGCATCGCAGCCATCTCGCTGGCGCTCCAGGCGGCTTCGCTCGACAGCTGGTTTGCTGAGCTTGTCCGGCGGATCATGTTCGTCGGATTTTTTGCTTTCGTTCTGACGCAGGGCCCGACCTTCGCGCGCGCCGTGATCGATAGCCTGTTCCAGATCGGCGCTGGCGGGGGCTCGGCATCCCCCGCTGAAATCTTCGACGCTGGCATTCGGGTCGCCTCACAAATGTCGCAGCAAGCCCAGTTCGGCGTCTTCGAGGACAATGCGCTCGCAATCGCTGCGGTGCTGGCGATGGGTGTCGTGGTCATCTGCTTTTCGCTGGTTGCAGCAATTTTCGTGTCGGTCATGGTCGAGATGTATGTCGGCCTGCTCGCTGGCATGATCATGCTTGGGCTTGGCGGTTCCTCTTTCACGAAAGACTTCGCTGTCCGATATCTTGTCTATGCCTTCGGCGTCGGCATGAAACTGATGGCGCTCGTGATGATAGCTAAGATTGGATCGCAGGTCCTCTTGGGCCTGGCGAATGCTCCAACCGCGTCTTCCGACCAATTTGTCACGACCCTGGCGATCGCCGGCATCTCCGTCGTGGTTTTCATCATCGCCATGTACGTGCCGAGCATCATCCAAGGTGTAGTGCAAGGCGCCTCGGTTTCCGGGGGGATGGAAACGATCCGTCACGGCGGCCAGGCGGCATCCTTCGCCGCCGGCGCTGGGTTCCTCGCGGGCGGCGCCGCGAGAACGGGTTTCACGGCCGGTCAGTCGGCACGAGCGGCGGGTTCATCCCTCGCCGGCGCGGCGCTTCGGGGTTTCGGCGCGGGGATCGGATCCGCCAGCAGTGCTGCTGGTTCTGCCGCCAAGGAAAAGGCGATCGGTTCACCCGGCGCCTATGCCGGATCAATCCTCGGCCTCGCCAACGCCAAGCTCGATGAGAGCCGGGGCGGTCATAGCGGGCACAAGCCACCTCCCGAACGCAAAGACTAACAGCAATCAGAAAGTGATAGACGATGGCAGCGAACCGCGCCCCCGAAAACCCCTATCTTGCCGCGCGGCAGGAATGGACGGAACGATACGGATCCTATGTGCGAGCCGCCGCGGCATGGCGCACAGTCGGCATTCTGGGCCTGGCCATGGCCGTAATCGGTTTCGGATATGCTATGTATCTCAGCACCGAGGTCAAGCTCGTGCCTTACATCGTCCAGGTCGACAAGCTTGGCACGTCGGTCACGACCGGTTTCCCCGAACAGATTGAATATGCGGATGTGCGGGTAGTGCGCGCCACGCTCGGCAATTTCGTGACCAGCTTCCGTTCGATCACGCCGGACGCCGCGGTGCAGAAACAATATATCGACCGCACCTACGCGCTCCTTCGGACCTCGCATCCATCGACGGAGAAGATCAACGCCTGGTTCCGAGGCAATTCGCCATTCGAGAAGGCGAAAACCGCAACGGTCGCGATCGAAGTCAACAACATCGTGGCGCTCTCAAACCAGACCTATCAGATCGACTGGACCGAATACGAACGGGACCGCAAGGGCAAGGAGATCGGCACGCGCCGGTTCCGGGGCATCGCGACGGTGACACTCACCGCGCCGCAGGACGAGGCAACCATCCGCCTCAATCCAATCGGCCTTTATGTCCGGGATTTTGACTGGACAGCGCAGCTTTAAGGGCAGGGGAATTCTCAATGCACAGAACCGGATTGATCGCAGCCGCCGGCTGCCTGGCAACACTCGTCTTTGCGAGCGCCGCTGAAGCGCAGAGCATGACCACCAATGAGGTGAAGGGCACCAGTATTTCGAGGAAATGGCGCGGCACGGCCGGGTTGGTGACGACTGGTCCGACGGCAAGGTCATCTTCCTGTACGGCGAGACGCAGCCGTCGGTCGTCTGCTCGCCCTTGCAGGTCTGCGATATCGAATTGCAAGGCGGCGAAATCGTCCGTGACGTTCTCGTTGGCGATAGCGTGCGCTGGAAGGTCGAACCTGCGACATCGGGTGCCATAGGCGGGCAGGCGATCCACCTGATCGTCAAGCCATCGGAGCCCGGACTTGTGACCTCGATGGTGGTCACGACGTCGCGCCGCACCTATCACATCCAGCTGAAATCCCATCCGAGCCAGTATATGGCCCGGGTCGGTTTCGAGTATACGGAGGACGTTTCGACGAAGCTTGCTGACATCAATTCAAGGCTCGAGACCGGCGGCATTCCAGGAACGGCACCCGACAAGCCGAACTTCTCCTACTCGGTCAGCGGGAGCGCGCCGTGGAAGCCGAAACGGGTCTATTCGGACGGCGCAAAAACCTACGTCCAATTCTCGAAATCGATCTCCGGACAGGACGCGCCGGTGCTCTTCGTCGTCAGCGGCGGCCAAAACCGCATCGTCAACTACCGCATGAAGAATGACATGATGATCGTGGACTACGCGGTCGACAAGGCGATCCTCGTCTCCGGCGTCGGCTGGCGGCAGCAGAAGATCACTATTCGGCGGGGAGGCTGAACGATGCGGAAGCTTCTGATCTCCTTCGTTACGGTGGCTATTCTTTCCGGCTGCCAAACGGCCGAGGACGGGCTGACGACCAGTTCCACGCCAACCACCGTCACCGGGCCCGCGGCGAGCGCGATTGCCGGCGATATGGCAAGCCGGCTCGCCGAGCAGATCGGCCCGTCTGCGACGACGACCATCAAGATCGAAAAAGACTCGTCGGATTTCGCGAGCGCGCTCGAGGCGGCGCTGAAAGGCTGGGGCTATACGGTCGTGACTGATGGCAAGGTCGGCAGGGTCGGCAAGGACGTGAAACTGGTCGAGCTCGGCTATTCGATCGACGGTGTTGACGGTCAGGTGCTCGCGCGACTTTCGACGCCCTCTATCGCGCTTGGCCGGGCCTACTCGGCAACGGCAGCGGGTGCTGTGCCGGCAAGTCCGCTTTCCATCATGCAGCGCAACTGACGGAGACAGATATGGTCCAGTCTCTGCGGCTTGGTGCCGCCAACGAGACAGAAGATCAGAACGGCATGCGCCGTCTCAATCGCCTGCCGATCATCGTCGCCATCGTCATCGTTGCGCTGTTCGTCGGCGTCGTCGTCATCGGACTGGCATGGCGCGGTCTTCCGTTCAACCGCAACAATGATATCCACAGCGCATCGAATACCCCGGCAACGAATTTCGGCGACCAGCTCAAGCGCGGCGTCACCGACGGTATCATCGGCGAGCCGGTGGAACGGGAAGCGTTTCAGCCGACGCCCGCCATGAAACAGAAGGTCGACAAGGAACCGACTGTCGTCGACCGGCCTACGGAACCGGAAGAGCGACGCCCGCGGCTCGAAACGGAGGAAGAATGGAAGGCGCGCCTGAAGCGCGAGCAGGACGAACAAATTATCCGCGAGGTCCGGCGGCAGCGGATGGCCCGGCTGCAGGCACGAGCAACCGCTTTGGACTCGCCGTTGAAGGTGGATATTTCCGATGTCGAGAAAGTAGCCAGGAACGCCAGTGACACCGGTCAAAATCCCACGGCAGCAACCAACAATGCGTCGGACCTCTACGCCGCCGCCATGAAATCGGGGATCATGGGCGAGAACCTCGATCCGAACGCCCAGGCGTCGAAGGAGGATTTCTTCAACCAGGACATCAAGGATGTTGGCTACCTCCCAAATCGGGTCGTGCCGCAGATGTCGGTCTATGAGTTGAAGCGCGGCTCGGTCATTCCCGCCACCTTGATCACCGCCTCAATTCCGACCTCCCGGGTCGCATCACAGCGCAGGTCAGCCAGAATGTCTATGACAGCGCCACCGGCTACCGGTTGCTTATCCCGCAGGGCGCCAAACTGTTCGGGCGCTATGACTCAAAGGTCTCGTTTGGCCAGGAGCGCGTTCTCGTCGTCTGGACCGATCTCATTTTCCCAAATGGATCGACCCTGCAGATTGGCGGTATGGCTGGCACGGACGCCGAGGGCTATGGTGGCTTCAAGGACAAGGTCGACCGGCATCTCTGGCGCACTTGGAGTTCGGCAGCGCTGATCGCGCTGATTGGGACCGGAATCGATATGTCGATGCCCGAGAGCTCGACGCTGGCGACACAGGATACTGCCTCAGACGCCGTACGCCGAGACTTCGCTGAATCGTTCGGCCGGGTGGCTGAGCAGACCATATCGAAGAACCTGAACGTCCAGCCAACAATCCGCATCCGACCCGGCTATAAGTTCAATGTCCTCGTTGACCAGGACATCATCTTTCCGTCCGCCTATCGTGACAATTAGCGGCGCAGGGCCCACAGATCTGATCTCCGTATCTGCCGCTGGTTGGCGCGCGGTGTGGCGCTACAATCACTGCAGCGCAAAACCTTTCCTCACTTGTACATTTCTAGGCCGACGTGGCTTGAAAGCTGCATCTCCACAGGTAGTGCTAATGTACACGGTCCGAGGGAATACTCCGCATGCTGTATTAACCTGCGGTTGCCGCAAAAAGTAATTGTGTGCGTAAATCGCAGTCATGACCCGATTGCCCTAACGGCCGCTCGTTTCGCAAAGGACGAGCTCGGCGGTCAAGAAGATAGGAGAGATGTCCGTGAACGGAAACCTTCGCTCGCTCATCGATATGCTGGCAGCCGCGCAAGATGGGCACATGATCAAGATTGCTCTTAGAAGCTTCGCGCATTCCTGCGGGTATGACAGGTTCGCCTACCTGCAAAAAGACGGCACCCAGGTTAGGACGTTCCATTCCTATCCCGGACCATGGGAAAGCATCTACCTCGGTAGCGACTATTTCAACATCGATCCCGTGCTGGCGGAAGCAAAGCGCCGGCGGGACGTTTTTTTCTGGACCGCCGACGCTTGGCCTGCCCGAGGATCGTCTCCTCTTCGGCGGTTTCGTGACGAGGCAATCAGCCACGGCATTCGCTGCGGCGTCACCATTCCCGTGGAGGGAAGCTACGGATCCGCGATGATGCTGACCTTCGCATCGCCGGAAAGGAAAGTGGACATTTCGGGCGTGCTCGATCCCAAAAAGGCAGTTCAATTGCTGATGATGGTGCACTACCAATTGAAGATCATTGCGGCGAAAACGGTGCTTAATCCCAAGCAAATGCTGTCGCCGCGCGAGATGCTTTGCCTGGTGTGGGCTTCGAAGGGAAAAACTGCGTCCGTAACCGCCAACCTCACTGGAATCAATGCCAGAACCGTGCAGCACTATCTCGATAAAGCACGTGCAAAGCTTGACGCGGAATCAGTGCCGCAACTCGTTGCCATTGCCAAGGATCGCGGCCTGGTCTGAGTTCTAGTTGTCATCGTCGAAAGGCACGTCGGGCACAAAGCCAAGCGCGTCCAGAATGTCCGATAGCTCCTCCTGTTGGGCCTCCGACCTCTTCTGGCGTGCAACGTACTCATCCTGGAGCGTCTGGAGGACCGGACCGGAAATCGACGGATCGTCGCTTGCGCGCAACCACTCCTCGTAAACGGCCTGATCGGCCCAGAGGAGCCGGCGGTGTTCGCGAATCGCGGAAACTGCCAGTGCCTCAAGCTCTGACTTGGTCATGACACTGTAGCGCGCTTCTTTCTCCTTGCTTTCGTCGTTCACCTCGGATGAGCCCATATCGTTCATCCGCTTCTCCCTGATTTGATTTCCTCACTGCCCAGCACCCAAGGTCGGCATTGTATCGGTCTAGCCGCTACGGCCAAATTCTCTGGGCTTGAGGCAAGGCAGTTGAATCTAAACTCGACATTTAAACAACTGCTTCGAGCCGACGGGCGTTCCGCGCCGCCGCGTTTACATACTTTAGTTGATAAACTTATGGTGTGTAAACGACGATCTTTCAGCGCATGGATATGCGCAAGCTGGTCGGCTCTAATTTCGCCCGCCTGCGTCGGGAGAAGGGCCTGACACAGGAAGAGGTCGAAGCTCGTTCCGGTTTCAGCCAACAATATCTGAGCAGCCTTGAGCGCGGGCGACGCAACCCTACCGTGATTACTCTTTATGAGCTGGCTCAAGCCTTGGGTGTTAGTCACGTCGAGTTGGTTACCCCGACTGATGAGACTCCGTTTGGCACGCGATGAGGCGAATAATCCTACTGCAGGGTAAAATCGAGCGTATGCGCCGCTTACATCCCATTGATTTCGCGTGTTTGTGAACATTGAGGATTCTGCCAGAAGGTTTTCGGCAAGAGCTGGAGATTTGGGATGGCGGATGGTGATGGTTGCAAGGCGTCCCATGCGAAGAGCCGTTTTGATGCGGCTGTTCTCACGCAGGGTCAGTTCCTCCGATAGAAGGATGTCGATTGCTTCCAGGGCTGAGAGTTCGCCATGCTCGAGGCGGCGGACCACGTGGTCGAGCGCCTCGAGAGCACGCGGCATCTTGAGGCCGACGAGATCGTGACGGATGCGTTCGATCATCGACGGCATAGCATCAAGGGCGGCGCTCATCGGCGGGTCTCCCGAGCCATAGCCGTTGCAACAGCGTCATGACCATGCCGTCACGCGAGATTCGCCGCTCCAGCTTCAGGACCGATCGGAAACGGGCCAGGGGAAGTGGCCGTAGATGAGATCGCTCTTCGGCGAAAGCCTCATTGACGACGCGCAAGGTCGTGGCATGCACCCTGGGATTGGCGACGGTATCCAGCCAATGGCGCAGCTGCGCGTTCAGGTCATCAAGGTTGCGGAACGAGCGAGCCAGGAAGAAGTCTTCGCGTATGTAGCGGAATGGCCTCTCGACCTTGGCTTTCTTTCAAGTCCAGGACTGCAGTTCGTACTGACACTCAAGCGCGTATAGAATTCGAGGTCACGCACCCGTTCCATCCGTGGCGCGGCCAGCGCTTCGTGTTGTCGACACGCAAGCAGAACTGGGGCGAGGACCGCGTCATGTTCTACGACGCGGATGGGCGGCTTCGCTCTCTGCTTGCGTCATGGACGGACGTCGCTGCCCCCGATGTTTTCATTGAGATCGCGGCCGGTAGGTCGTTCGTGCGTCCAGATGATCTGGCAACCCTGGCGGCATTGATCGAGCAAATCGAGCGCAGCCATGGCGGCTGAATGCGTGTCAGGCAATTTATGCCGCTTTGGTGACAGCGGTATAGCCGCCGCTGTAGCCGCGCTCCTTCAGCTCGCGCAGAAGTCGTCGCGCCGTTAGCCCAGGATAGGCCGCCACGCGCTCCCGAAGATAAGCAGCGAATGGGTCTATCACCGTCGCGCGTGGTCTCCTTGGCCCATAGGCCGGCGCTTCCAGACCGCGATCGATATACTTGCGGACAGTCTTTCGGTCCGCGCCGGTCTGCCTGGCGATCGCCGACACCGATAAGCCTTGTCGATGCAAATCCAAGATCATCATCATCTCCCCGAGCTTGATCACCAACATCCCCCTTCCGACAATCGGAAGTAGTATCGGTGATGACATGCGACCAATCTTCCGGGGCGCGCCCCGGAAGACCGGTCACGGCGCAAACTGGGGAAGATTCAAACGGCACATTTGGGGAGTATTGATCCGGTATCGATAACAATCTCGCGATCGGGCTGACGGATTGTCGTATCAGAGCGCGCGATGCTATCCAGTCATATCGGCTGCATGGTGGTGCACGTCTTCCATGACGTCGGCATTGTCATCCTTGAGCCCCTGCGGATCGCGTCCTACCTGTTCGCTCATCTGGACGGGATGAACGATACCGGTACGCTCTGCGAAGTGGCGCCTGAGCTACCGACCGAGGATCGTGCCTTTGTCACTGCCATTGGCCGGTTGGTGGACCAGCAGCGCACGCTATGGGGTACTCGGGGGAAATGGGGCAGCTACAATGCGCTGGTCGATGTCGGGGCGGTAGGCTTCCGGCTTTTCGAGGAATTCGGCGTGCATGCGCGGTCGCAACCGGACGGGCAAGCCTACATCAATGTCCCCTTTACAGCAGACACGATACCTGCAGGGTCTGCGCAGGTTGATCTGCTGCGCGCACTGATGGGTGGCTATAGGAGCTGATGGGTAACTGTGAGTCCTAAGACTGCAAGTTGATATATAATTCCATATAAGTCAGCGTTTTGATACGGTTTTGTATATCGACATTGCATTGCTCTGAGAATCCTCTATATATTATCCTGTATGTTTCGCATCCTGCGATACAGGATAATGATATGGCATATAAAACGGAGCATATAACGCAGCAGCTGCGCGCTGCGCGCGAAGCGCAGAAAATGAGCCAGCGCGAGCTGAGCGCACGATCGGGCCTGACGCAAAGCCATATTTCTCAGATAGAACGGGGCACCATGGAGCCCGGACTTGGCAGCCTAGTGGATGTGGCGCGCGCGCTCGACCTCGAGATAGTCCTTGCCCCGAAAAAACTGATGCCGGCAATCCGCAATATCCTCGATAGTGCATCGGCATCGAGTGATGTCCTGACATCCGACCAGCGCAAACTGGTGGGGCGCCTTGAGCGGTGGTTTGCGCAGCACAGGGGCGGGTTCGGTAGTGCTTCCGAGGCAGATACATTCAAAGATAGCCTCGCGCTCTTACGGCATCTTCCTCTGTCGGCCGAGGAGATGGACACATTCAACGAGGCGACTGCACGCCTCGACCGGTGGCAGGCTGATCCTCCATCCCGTCAGGAACTGAGCAGGATCGCACATGCCGTAAGACACCTACGCAACGCCGCGGTGCACCGCGACCGCGACGACGCGGTCCCTCGCTCGGCCTATGCGCTGGATGAGGAAGACGATAATGCCTAAGGTCACGGTACTCGATGTCAGGCTGTATGGGGAACCGGTTTCGACCCTGACGAATCTGCAGGACGGGCGCACCATCTTCGCGTTCAACGAGGCTTATATCGAAGACGAAAAGCGGCGGACGCTTAGCCTGTCCCTGAAAGACCCGTTCGGGGCGCTCATCACGAAGTTCAGGCCGTACAACATGGTGGTCCCTCCCTTCTTCTCGAACCTACTGCCGGAAGGACCGCTGCGCAAATACCTCGCTGATCGTGCGGGTGTGAAGCCGTCGCGTGAATTCTTCCTGCTCTGGATGCTCGGCCGCGACCTGCCTGGGGCTGTGACGGTGCATCCCTCCGAAGGGGATGACGCGCCTCCGGATGACGAGCAGGCTATCGTCGAAGCGCGGCCGAACGCGCTGCGCTTTTCGCTGGCAGGTGTGCAGCTGAAGTTCTCGGCCTTTAAGAACGACAAAAAGGGCGGCGGCTTGACCATTCCGGCCGAGGGCACGGGTGGCTCGTGGATCGTGAAGCTGCCGTCTCAGCAATATAGCGGCGTGCCCGAGAATGAGTTCGCGATGATGACCATCGCCCGCATGATGGGTATGGACGTGCCTGAGCTCCAGCTGGTTGATCTCGACGCCGTAAGCGGCCTGCCGCAGGGGGTGGGTGAACTGCACGGGCAGGCGCTGGCGATCAAGCGTTTTGACCGCACGCCGGAGGGAGCGGTGCATATCGAGGACTTTGCGCAAGTCTTCGGCGTCTTTCCCGACCACAAATACGATAAGGGCAATTACCGGATGATCGGCCGCGTGCTGGGGATCGAAACCAGCACGGCCGACGTGGCGGAATTCATCCGGCGTCTAGTCTTCAGCACGCTAATCGGCAATGGCGACATGCACCTGAAGAACTGGTCGCTCATCTATCCTGATCGCCGCACCCCTGCGCTCTCGCCAGCGTATGACTTGTTGTCGACTATCCCTTACATCGAGGGGGAAGATACGGCGGCGCTCAATTTCTCCCGCACAAAAAAGATGGCGGCGCTGTCGAAGGACGAGCTGGCGCATCTGGCTGCGAAAGCGGAGCTTTCCGAAAAGCTGGTGATCGACACGGCGCGCGAGACGGTTGAACGTTTTAGGGCGGTATGGGAGGCGGAAAAGAAAAATCTGCCGATGGCCGCCAAGGTCGCCGACACGATCGATACGCACGCACCGACGGTCGAGCTGTATCGTGAGTTCGCGAAGTAGTGCCTTGCGGCTCGGCATTCAAATTATCGAGCCTTGCTGTATATTCAAGGCGTTAGCCCATCCAAAGGATGGCCGTTGGTTCGAATCCCATCAAGACCCACAAGGCGGAAATGGCACATCGGCCGCATAAGTCCAAAAACTCCGGCCGACGAAGTCCAGGTCGAGTAGCCAGCCTCTTTCCTTCGACATGACGCTGACATCTTGAAGGCCCAAGATGTGCCTCCCAGATGAAAGTCGCTCCGAAAACCGGGGCGTCCGGTTACAGTTCTTTGGACCCGACGGCGGAGGTCATGATGCGGGGATCCTTTAACGACCTGGTCTATGCGCAAAATGGCCGCACTCTCGTGAAGGAAATCTGTTCCGTGAGCAAGCGATCGTCTTCGTGGAGCGAAAGCGACCCGACGCGGAGGATCTCGTCGCCCGCATCACTTGGCAGGCGTTAAGCAAATGCCTTGTTGGAGAGATGCATGTGAATGCGGCGCGCGAGACGTTTTTCCGCACGGCGAAAAAGAAGGGCCTCCTTGCCGAACCGGAGATGTCATTGAGCTCAGTTGGCCGGTTGGCTAAGTGACTGAGCTTCCGCTTCCAGGAACGCGGACGGCACGTGCCTTGGAGCGGGCTCATCCACGCCTGGTCGATCAAGATCGTTTACGACAGCACTGGAGCGGCGGCTTCGTTGCCTTTGACGGTGTGCGAGCCGACCAAGGTCAATGTGGCAAGTGGATGAATCAGCCATTTGGAGCCGAAGGTGAGATTCATAGCCGCACCGTTGCCTTGTGTTCGAGATGATTGAGGACAGACATCAGGGCAAGGGCCATGCCCACAACAACGACGCCGATCGCAGCGCCGAGCGGCCAATCGAATGAGACGCCCATCAAGTTGATGACCACGCCGGCGATCATGACGCCCTCGGCACCGCCGACCAATGTAGCAGCAATAAAATCACCGAAGCCGAGAGAGAAGGTAATGGTCGCACCAGTGATGATACCCGGAATGGAGATCGGCAGAACGATTGAAAAATTTCCCAATCGGTCGAACCCGCCTCCTTGCCCGCCTCGATCAGTTCCACGAACAGCGCTTCCAGCGCGTTCCCTGCGTGGGCGATCTTGTGATCGCGGTCGGTTCGGCCGTGCTCCAGCCGGTTCACAGTGGATTTGCCGGCACGCACCGCGGAGTCCTGCCGCTTCGGCGTCAGCCGCTCCGACAAAGGCGCGAGCACCGGGTCATGGCGCATCGTGTCGTGGTCGTCGACATCCTCCTAGGCCAGCGCGATCGCCGCGACGCGCTGGCCGATCAGCGTGCGCACGCTGTGAACCGTGCACTTGCGATCGCGGCCATCGACGAAGCAGGCGGCCATCCGGTCGAACAGCCCGATGGCCCCGTCGACGTGGCGAAGCAGCAGCGCCGAAGGCTTCAAATTCGAGCTGCGCGGAGATAAGTGTGTTTGCATCGCGCCCTCTGCTAATTCTTTGTCGTAAAAGCAACTTCTCAGATTCGTGGGCCCGATGAACCCCCTACTTGTAGAGTCGAGGAAGGGCGCGGTGGCTTGGGCCGTGTTGGCATCGCCCCGTTTCCCTTCCCCGCTCATCAAACCGGACGTGCGGATTTCCCGCATCCGGCTTTCCGACTGGTTTCATCGCGAGGCCCACCGCGGCGATCCAATGTGCACGCGTCGAAGACGCAGCACGCAGAGGTCCCCGAAGACACTATCGTCGGAGAATCGTTGCGTGCCGCGTCCCTGCACCTTGTGCCGTTTGCGGAGGAAAGCGCGAACACGGTCATAGGCGTGGTTGTCGACCGCCCGATAGGCCGGCAAACGTGTTCCGTAGCCGAAGTAGCCAGACCAGCCGCGCAGAAGTCTGTTCAGCTGGATACATACCACGTGCCACGGCTCTTTGTTGCCGGGTACCAGGAGATCACCAATCTTCGTCTTGATCCTCTGCACGCTCTTCTTGGACGGGCTCGCACCCAAATACCAGTGGCCGTCCTTCCGGAAACGGTGCGGACCGAAGCTATACCCAAGGAAGTCGAACGGTTCCGTTCGGGCATCCTTCAGCGAGGTCTTCGCCTCGTTGAGCGTCAGCCCAAGCTTCGTCATCACCGTCCGTGTCCACGCCAGGCGTGCCCGCGGCTGAGGATGACGAAGTCATCGGCATAGGAGATGACATGCGCACGGAATGCCTCGCGGCGTCCGGTGAGCCGCCAATGTTTCAGGAACCGGTTCATGTAGATGACCGAGAGCAGCGAGCTTGCGACCCCACCTAGCGGCGTGCCACGCGTGCTGCTTTTGCCGCCGCTCATGCGCCGGTTCCCGTCACCGTCCCGCTCTTCGACCGGCGCCTTACCAACCGATCCCGAATGGTCGGGATGCCGAGCGGGCGCTCACCGCCCCCCGGCTTCGGGATCATCACCCGTCGCACCAGCTGTGGCCGGTAGCTCTTCGAGACGAGTTCCTCCCGCAGGCCCGCCAGCCACCCTTCCACGCCCTCCGCCTCGATTTGCGCGAAGGTCACCCCGTCCACGCCCGGCGAACCCGCATTGGCGCGGGCCAACCCATAGGCATGGCGCAGCATGTCCTCACGGCAGATCTGGTCGTAGAGCACGTAGAAGCGGAAAGCGGGCTCCGCCTTCGCCTTGCGACACAGCTTCCTCTGCAGGTTCCTGATCTTTCGGGTGTTTCGAGGGTCATCGCCAATCACCCCCTCCTCACCAACGTCGAAAGCACATCAGAAGTCAGGGCCCTTCCCTCCACCGGCATTACCCGGCTTCAGCGGTATTATGGCCCTGTCCGACTCCCGTTCGCACCGCCGCCCTTGGCTGCGTTGAGGCCGCTACCCTCATGCCAAACGGGTCTCCCCCGTTACCCGCATCACCCTTCCAACGTGCCGTGCCCAATACCCGGGTGGATCGAACGGGTGCCCATGTCGATTGCTTCCCCGTTCACGCGGCCTTCCCCGAATCTCAGGCACGTCGGCATCCACATCATCACTTTCGAGGCCTGCTCAGGCTTTACTCGCATTACGGCCCATCGGATCGCTCAACCGCCCAAGGTGGCCTTTGTCACGAGGCTTCGACCCGGCCAGTTACCCAACCGAACCGGTCGCTAGCTACCCCTATCGACAACTATCTGGGTGGAACCTTCCTCCACTGGTGATACGCGCCATCGGGGCGCACTGAGAGATTCGGGTTAGGCTTCACGTTCCGCCGATGCGGGAAAGATCGATCCGCATTGCTGCCGATCCAACGCTGTCGTTTCCCTCAGGCCATTCAGAGGCCGAGTCTTGAGTATGACTATCGCGGTCATCCGACCGCAACACTTCTTCCGTCGCAACGCTGCCACCCGGATCAGGCGCCAACACGCTCACGCCTTCGAACTCACCCGTCTTCCATGCGTAGACAGCATCCTCGAATATTTGAGGGATGACGTCGTCGCTCTCGGGATTGCCATACGACTTGGCAACGATCCTAAGAACCTTGGCAAACATCGAGGTTCCCTTGCGAAGGTTTTCGCAGGCGTCGACGAGGTCCGGCTGAAGGTCTGCTGCGTTCTTCACGCCGACGCCCACTGGAAACTGTGTCAGGCCGACGCGAACCACCGCCTGACCCACATATTGCCTCACGATTGCCATCGCCTCGCCGGCGGAAGTCGCTTTCGGCACGAGGATCAATCGTCCACCCGATTCAACTGAAACGGCGAGCGGGTCCGTCGAGCCGGCGGCTGCGACGAACTGCTCGACGATCGCGGGCTTGAGAGAAGGATCGGCGCATTCTTTGATTAGGGCAGCGTCGAGCATGACGTCTCCTCGGGCTTCAGGTGTTGAAGGAAAGAACAAGCGGTTTTGCGAAAAGCTTTGCCCACGCTACAGCGCTCGCGCGCTGAATCGCGACGATGGAAGTATCCTTGGTCCACCATCCATTTCCAACTGCAATGATCAGGTCCGGATCGTAGGCCATCGATTGCAATACCGTCCAGAGGACGAGCTGCTCGTAGCAAATGAGTGGCGCGACCTGGCGATCGCCTACGGTCGCTACGGGATTGGCAAAGAAATGCGCTCGGGCGCCGCCACTCGTCCCCAACCACGACCGCCATGGTTGCCACATCGAGCCCGGGACCGGCACTCGCTCGCGATAGAGGACCCTGCCGCCGTCCGCGGAAATCGTTACCAGCACATTGTCGTATCCGGTCGCATCGATCGTCGCCGCGCCGGAGATCACGGAGATATTCGTACCCTGCAGAGCCTTGGCCCAGAGCCGTTCGACGGTCGGCGTCCAGAACCCTAAGGCGCTCTCGGGCAGAACGACATTCCGGACGTTGCCAGATGCGAGGTCCTTCACCGTGGCAATCAGATCACGGTGACGCTGAATGCTGGTGTTCCGGCCGAGCGATGACCCCAGTTCGAGATCGACGCCCCGCCAGTCCTCAGGTAATTTCGGCTCGGTCCAGTTTGCGGCGGACCAAAGCCAAAAGCCTGTGAAGGCGATTGCGACAGCCGGCCACATGCGGGTTACGAGGCCCATGAGGCCGGCTGTCGTCGCGACCAGTCCCCACCATCCCCATCCCGGGAAAAGTATTCCCGCGGCCGTGACAGGATGAGCCCAGCCGGTGATGCCCATTGGCGGTATAGCCATAAGCGCAGCCGCCAAGAGATAGCGGAACGGTCGACGGTCAGAACACTTCGTCCAGAGCACCGTATGCACGGTAACGAAGCTCGCCGATGCGCACAGCCAGAGCAACAAACCCGGCCAGAGATCGGAGGCGTAAAACGCCGCGACGCCTTGCGGTAGCCCACGTGACGCCGCCAGGAAGTATCCAGCGGAAACGAGTGCCGCTACCCATCTCGTCAGCGCGAGCGACCAAAGAATTGGGAATGCCAGTGCGACCGGAAGAAGGAGGGCATAACCGCTCCACCCGACCGTTCCGACTACAATTGAAGTGACGGTCAGCAGTGCCGGCTGGAGGTGATTACGGCGCATAGGTCAGGACCTCTTGCGCCAGGCCGAGAATGCCGGCAGCCGGAACCGGACCGAAATAACGGGAGTCATAGGAGCCCCCGAACCGCGAGTGCAGGAAAACGTAATCGACCGGCACGATGCCGCCCGAGAACGGCGTCATGGGCCGTCCCTGTCCGTCGCGCAGAGCAAGACCCGAGGAGGGGACTGGGCGCCCATCCACGTTGACGCTGACCCCCACCTCGACCCGTTGCCCTGCAACTGCGATGACCGACTTGATGAGCGGCGCTATGCCGCCCGGGCATAGGCCGGCGCGCAGATAACCACGCATTCGCGCCTCCCGCATGGCCGAGGTTCGAGGCGGACAAATGAAGACGAGATCGCCGACGGCGGATGGGCGATCGATCTTGACGATACGCCAGAGACCGAGAGGTTCACTCGGCGTGAGATTGATCCGGTAGCCGCCGAACCAGGCGGCCGAGATCGTGCCGACCGCCGCCATTGTCATCGTGGCTAACCCGAGGAGGAGCGGCTTACCGCGTCGCCTCCTCGAGGTCAATTCAACGAGAGGAATGTTCATTTCAGCGACAGCCCCTGGCTCTTCGTCTGCCGCAGCGTCTCGGCCTGCTTTAGGGCTTCGATCGTTCGCTCATGGGCATTGAGTTGCTGCACCGTACGCATCGTGTTCCAGGCCGATTGGACCTCCGCCTTCGGGCCTGGGTTCATTCCAGCTGTGATCGTCTTGAACGTTTCT
Source organism: Sinorhizobium shofinae (assembly GCA_001704765.1). GTDB lineage: Bacteria > Pseudomonadota > Alphaproteobacteria > Rhizobiales > Rhizobiaceae > Sinorhizobium > Sinorhizobium shofinae. Next base: position 17,107 of record MBFK01000038.1, on the reverse strand, counting down.
CCGTTCGTGTCCTTGGCGGCCAGTGGCAGGAAGGCGCGCTCCCCGAAGCGCTCGGTGACCGCCCTGGCAAAGCCTTCCAATTCGGCCTTGACCATCTTGTCGGCGAGAGCAAACTCCAACGCCGCGGGTAGGTCATTGCGGTCGATAGCATCACGCACGCGCTCCAGCGTCTGCCTGGCGCCCGGAGACAGCGCCGGAATGTCGATCGCCACCTTGCGGCGGACTGCCAGTTCATCGGCCTGATAGCGTTGTTCGGCCTGGCTGCGCTGGCGCATATAATCACTGAGGCTCTGGGCCAATGCCGGCACATTGTGTTCGGCCCGCTCGCGGTCCTGCTTGTCGGCACGGCTTGCGAGCAGACCGGCTTTTCCTTTCAGCGAACCGTAGGATTCCGGCTGATTGGCCATGTTCGATAGCGTGGACTTCGCGGCGCTCTCGTCCTTCAGCATCGCGTCGACATTGACCGCCTTGAAGGCGACTTCCGGCTGGGTATAGACGAGATGGAAGCGGGTCGAGACATCCTCCCATTGCTTCTTCAAACCGGGATCGACTTCGAGTCTGTCAGCGACTGCCTGCTCCATCGATTTCGGGAATGTCGCGATACCGGCAACCATGGGCCTGGTCTCCTTGAGGTTTTGCGAGTTGGTTGTTTTGGCGCCCACGGCGAGACCGAACCTCGCGCCGATGGCGACGAGCCGCTGAGTCAGATCGGCCAGTTTCTGTTTCTGCCGGACCGTCCACTCGAGCCGGTCGCGGGCAATCGTGCGGGCGACATTGACGAGGTGCATGCCGCGGGCTTCGGCGAAGCGCAGCGCCTGCCGGTAGAAGGTTGCCTTCTCGTAATCGAGCGTGGTTTCCTTCGAATTCTTCCGCGACAGGATCTGGACGAGGCCACCGGACTTCGCAAAGGATCGGGCGCCGTAATAGACCCCGAGATCCTCGCGATGGCGGGTCATCGCGACATAGGTCAGATGCCGATCGAGGGAGAGCGAAGCCAGCACCTTCACCCGGTCGACGGTGGCGCCCTGGCTCTTGTGGATTGTGGTGGCATAACCGTGATCGAGGTTATTGTAGAAACGCTGCTCGACCGTGACCTGCCGCCGATGCTCGCCTTCGCCGATCTCCGCGACAATGCGGTTCCGAGCGGCTTCGACGACCTTGCCGAGCATGCCGTTCTTGACGCCGAGCGCTCCGTCATTTTTCAGGAAGACGATCTGGTCGCCAGGTGCGAAGCGGCGATTGCCATCCTCCGTCTTGAATGAGAAACCAGCATCGACAATGCCACGCTCGACGAGCTTGGCGCGCGCCATCTCGTTGAGCATGCGCACATCGCGCCGAAGGTGCGCGAGGATCAATGTCGTCTTCGTCGGATCGTAATCCCGGTCCCAGTCCGCGATCAGATTCTGAACAGCTTCAGCCTTGAGCTTGGAGCGCATCATCCTGCCATTTGCACGATAGGTATCGACTACCTTGCCGACATTGCCACGTGCGAGGTCGAGCGACGCATCGCGCATCCACTGTTCGCGCTGGCGATAGATGGTCTCGAGTTCGGCATAGCCGATACGATCGGCAATCGCCCGGAATGCTGCCCTCGCCTTGATCGGCTGCAGCTGTTCCGGATCGCCGACCAGGACGAGCTTGGCGCCGGCCTTCGTGGCCGTCTCGACGAACAGCGCCATCTGCCGCGATGACACCATGCCCGCTTCGTCCAGCACGAAGATCGTCTTGTCGTCGAGCTGGTTTTGGCCTTCGTTCCAGCGCAGCTCCCAGGACGATAACGTGCGTGACGTGATCCCCGCTTCCTTTTCCAAGCCTTCGGCGGCCTTGCCCGCAAGCGCGCCACCGACGACACGATAGCCGGCCGCTTCCCATGCTTCGCGCGCAGCCTTCATCATCGTCGTCTTGCCGGCGCCGGCGCGGCCAATGACGGCGGCGATCCGCTCGGCGCCCGCTACGTGCTCGATCGCCGCCTTCTGTTCGGCCGACAGACGGGAATGTCGCGTGAACGTCGCCTCGAGCACTTCCTTCCGAACGCCATGCGAGGAGCGCCTCGAGAGCCAGATCGCGCGGGATCCCATCTCTGCTTCAAGCCGGATCAGCTCGCGCGTCGTGTATTTGGTCGGCACCCGAATGCCGGTCGCGAATGCGATCCGCTCCCGTTCGAGCCGGAGCGTCTCGGAGCTCTGGAGAATGCGGGCCATCAGGCTTTGGAAGACCCCGGGGTCGTCGATATAGCGATGCAGGATCTTGGCCACGTCACACTCGTCGAAGACGCTCTTCTCCCGGGTGATCAGGTCGAGGACGATCTCCGGGCGGCGCTGGATGCGTCGAGCATTCTCGGCGCGCTTCTCCTCCTGCATCTCCAATCGCTCAAGCGAAACGGCCTGGTCATCGGCCGTCGCTTTCCGCTCGATCGCCTTGGTGCCAACCCCGAGATGAATGGTCGGGGTAAGCTCGATGCCCTGCTTCTCGAACGATCGGCCATCGATGCGAATGTCGAGACCGGCGAGTGCGAGATGGCGGTTCTGGCAGGCAAACCAGCCGTCGCGAAACGCACTGAAGTCGTGGAGGCTTCCGGCCCAAAGGTCGTAGACGATCTTGCCGGCATCGTTGCGGAGCGGACTGCCGTCCGGACCGAGGACCCCGATCTTCTTTGCCCCGAAACCATCTGCAGTGAGCGGTCTTAGCGTCGTCATCAGGTGGACATGCGGATTGCCCGGCGCGTCGTGATAGACCCAGTCCGCCACCATCCCCTTGGCGGTGACATGCCGCTCGACGAAGTCACGCACCAGCGCGATGTTCTGCTCGACCGTCAACTCGATCGGCAGCGCGATCGTGACATCCTTGGCGAGCTGAGCATCGGCGCGCTTCTCGAAATCCTCGACCTTGTTCCAGAAGGCTTCCGAGGCGCTGGCGACCGAGCGATCGGCGATCATCGACCGCAACCACTCGGGTGAATCGGCTGGAATGACGAACTCTTCGTGAAGAAGACCCTGCTTGGCGCGATAGTCGATCGTCCGGGCTTCCCGCTCATAGTCCATCTTGGCGCAGTGCCGATAGGCCGCCGACAGCACGGCGCTGCGGCCGGAGCCGCGGGCGACGACGCTGACGGAGAAATGAGGAACGGCCACGGCAGAGTCTTCCCGATTGCACACGAAATCAACAGGTTCGTTGGGAGCGGTGGCCCCGCCAGGGCCGAAAGCCAAGTCGTCGCGCCAGCGACGTATAATTGCGCCCTTGGAAGCCGCTCCTTCGGAACGGCCGGGATCATTCACCAAAGCATCGCCCTTGGCGATTGTAGGATTCACAGTAGTGCGTTCCGCACTCCGCTCCGAAAAACTGGCTTCGAAAGACAAGCTTTCTCAGCCACGGAGACGGACGGAATGAAGAAACCTGCCTCGAAAATTCGCGACGAAATCGCCAAGCTTCAGGAACAGCTCAAGGCCGCGGAAACCCGCGAAGCCGAGCGGATCGGCAGGATTGCGCTCAAAGCAGGACTTGGCGAAATCGAGATCGAGGAAGCCGAACTTCAGGCAGTCTTCGAGAGTCTGGCGAAGCGCTTTCGCGGAGGGCAGGGGCTTGCGGCCGGAGGGAAGAAGGGGAATGGAGACGCCAGCGCCGGCGCATCCACCACGGCGGTCGGGTCTGGCGCGGCTCAGGGCGGCAATGTCGAGGCTTGATCGGATGGCGAGGACTGCGACATCCGACGCCCGCAAGAAGGATACGCGGGAGAAGATCGAACTCGGCGGCCTGATCGTGAAGGCGGGCTTGCGATACGAGAAGCGCGCGCTCCTGCTCGGGGCGTTGGTTGACCTCAGTCGCCGGTTGAGGTCCGACGAAGGCGAGCGGGCGCGTTTGATCGCTCTCGGCGCAGAGGCCTTCGGCGATGAGGGTGAATAGGATCACACTCGCCGTCGCACCTGTCGTGCTGATGGTCTTGGCCGTCATCGGAATGAACGGCGTCGAGCAATGGCTGTCCACCTTCGGCGAGACCGATGCTGCAAGGCTGACTCTCGGCCGGATCGGGGTCGCTCTGCCCTATGTCACCGCTGCGGCCATCGGGGTGATCGTCCTGTTCGCGAGCGCCGGCTCCGCGAACATCAAATTCGCCGGCTGGAGCGCCCTGGCCGGAGCCGCGGCAACGATCCTGATCGCTGGGATACGCGAGGCGGCACGTCTTGCGGCATTCGCCAGGCAAGTGCCGGCGGACAAGTCCATCGCCTCGTATCTCGACCCTGCAACGATGCTCGGCGCGGCTGGCGCGCTGATGGCCGCATGTTTCGCGCTGCGCGTCGCACTGATCGGCAATGCCGCCTTCGCACACGCCGAGCCGAAACGCATCCGGGGAAAAAGGGCGCTCCACGGTGAAGCCGACTGGATGAAGATGCAGGAAGCGGCAAAACTCTTTGCCGATACCGGCGGCATCGTTATTGGCGAGCGTTACCGAGTCGACAAGGACAGCACGGCGGCGCTGTCGTTTCGCGCCGGCGACCCCGAAACCTGGGGCGCCGGCGGCAAGTCGCCGCTGCTTTGCTTCGACGGTTCGTTCGGATCCTCGCACGGGATCGTCTTCGCGGGTTCGGGCGGTTTCAAGACGACGTCGGTGACAATCCCGACGGCACTCAAATGGGGCGGAGCGCTTGTCGTTCTCGATCCTTCCAACGAAGTGGCCCCGATGGTCTATGAGCATCGCAAAGCAGCCGCGCGTTTCATCCGCATTCTCGATCCGAAGGAACCGGAAACAGGATTCAACGCGCTCGACTGGATTGGCCGGTTCGGCGGAACAAAGGAGGAAGACATCGCCTCGGTCGCGTCATGGATCATGAGCGACAGCGGCGGCATGCGCGGCGTGCGCGACGACTTCTTCCGGGCATCGGCGCTGCAGCTGCTGACCGCGCTGATTGCCGACGTCTGCCTGTCCGGCCACACGGACAAGGAGAACCAGACCTTGCGGCAGGTTCGGGCCAATCTGGCGGAACCGGAGCCGAAACTGCGCGAGCGGCTGCAGTCGATCTACGACAATTCAAATTCGGATTTCGTGAAAGAAAATGTGGCCGCGTACGTCAATATGACGCCGGAAACCTTCTCCGGCGTCTACGCCAATGCGGTCAAGGAAACCCACTGGCTGTCCTATCCGAACTACGCCGCACTCGTATCCGGTTCGACCTTCTCGACCGACGCGCTTGCGGCCGGTGAAACCGATGTGTTCATCAACATCGACCTGAAGACATTGGAGACCCATGCCGGTCTTGCGCGTGTGATCATCGGTTCGTTCCTCAACGCCATTTACAATCGCGACGGCGAGGTAAAGGGGAGGGCGCTCTTCTTTCTCGATGAGGTCGCGCGGCTCGGCTACATGCGGATTCTGGAAACCGCGCGTGATGCCGGTCGCAAGTATGGCATCATGCTCACCATGATCTACCAGTCAATCGGCCAGATGCGCGAGACCTATGGCGGACGAGACGCGGCGAGCAAATGGTTCGAGAGCGCGAGCTGGATTTCGTTTGCCGCGATCAACGATCCGGAGACGGCGGACTATATCTCGAGGCGTTGCGGCATGACCACGGTCGAGATCGACCAGGTCAGCCGCAGTTTTCAAGCGAAGGGTTCCTCAAGGACGCGCTCGAAGCAACTGGCCGCTCGACCGCTGATCCAGCCACACGAAGTTCTGCGCATGCGCGCCGATGAACAGATCGTGTTTACGGCCGGCAATGCGCCGCTCCGATGCGGCCGAGCGATCTGGTTCCGGCGCGAAGACATGAAGGCTTGCGGCGGCGCGAAACGGTTTCCCAAGGTCGGAAAGATGTCTGAAGCCCGCGTGATCCAGCCGGCGCGCAGTGCAACGAGCAAGGCGGATCCAGGAGAATGAAGAGTATCGGAGAAATCAGCGTGAGCGCCGCCCAACAGGCGGGATTTCGGGCATTCTCGTCGTGCGAGGAGCGGGAAACAGGGCAGCCGCAGGAGCCTCAACATAGTGGCCCGAAGGGGAGGCGGGAACGACTGCTCCCCGCTTCTGCACACAGTTTTGTCTCCTGACTTTAGCCAACACGTCAAAAGCGGACTTGCTGTCGGCTTCGCTTTCGATGGCCGCCACATCAACTGCGTCGTCGATGGCGGTTCTGGTTCGAGGGCGAAAAAATCCGCATTGCCGATTTCGACACACCTGAGTTGCGCCCTCCGCGATGCGAGGCCGAACGGATAAGGGGGGAGGAGGCGAACGCACGCCTTCTCACCCTGCTCAAAGCGGGGACATTCTCGCTTTCAACCGGGTTACGAGATGAGGACAAGTATGGGCGCAAGCTCCGCACGGTGACACGAGCGGGGCGCTCGCTGGGGCAGCACGCTCGTTCATGAGGGCCTTGCCAGGCGCTGGGACGGTGTGCGACACGGCTGGTGTGACTGAGAGGTCGCGAGAGGATCGTCACCCGACGGGGCGGGGACCGCGGGCGGGCTCCGTGAGCGCAGCGAGTAGAGCCGTGCGCCATAGGCGTCTCGCCCAACATGCTCTTTCTCATAACATCAGCGATATGAATCGATCCGTGCCCACCGATTCACAAGTGTCGTTGGACGCGATAGTCGGGATCAGCGATTCTGATCTCATGATCTCGCAACCCTACCGGCTCTATGTCGAGCGCCTGGATCCCTCGAGGAATATGGCCCGCTACTATGCCATGTCGATCGAACCGAACCTCTTCGGCGACATCTGCCTGCTTCGCAAGTGGGGTCGCATTGGAACCAAGGGACAGATGATGGTCCATCATTTCGGCCAGGAAGAGGATGCGGTCCGATTGTTTCTCGATCTGCTCCGACAGAAACGAAAACGCGGTTATCGTCCGCGACCTTCCTTGCCGAAGGAAAAATGGCCCGCCGAAGCGGAGCACGAAAGCGCTTCATCCGCGCCGGTTCCAGATCCGGAAGGACACTTGGATTTAGATGAAGAACGGAATCTTGATGGCGAGCTTTAGACCGAGCTTTCCCTTCCGGAAGGAATGGCTGCTCACCTTTGCCGAGGACGCGGAGCCGTCGGCCGGTAGCGGCGAAGAATTAAGCGAGCTGTTGCATGATGGATCTCTGTCCCAATTGCGGTCATCGCGGGGACAGGCGGCAGGCTGGGAAGGAGGGACGCACCTGAAAGGCCGAAACGACGTGAAGGACCTGCCCCCCGCCTGAATTTTGGCTCGCGAGGAGCCGCAACGCGTCGGGGAAGATTTCTGGCGGCGCCAGGTTGTGGCACGACGAAAGGCGTGCAACGGCAAAACCCAACTGTTCCTGACCAATGCGCCGACGTGACATCGCATCCCTCAATCCATTGTTCGGATTGAGGGAATCTCAGATCAACACGCCAGTCCAGACACCCGCGCACAGGTCTCCTAGAGACACATCAGGACAACCGGGATATCGTCGACGGGCCTTCCTCCTGGTTCCTCTGATCTTCAGGTGCTCGTACTGGGCGCGAAGCTCAGGGTCGCTGGCGACGGCCGGAGCACCCTCTTGAGAAGCCTGGCATTCTCGGTCGCGAGAAGGCGCTTTGTTCCTGAAGCTGGCCGATCAAGATCCGCAGCGCGGCAGTCTCTTGTTTTGGAGCGGGCGGATTATTGCCGGACCACGCGGACTTGCCAATCCATCGATGAACTCGCTGTATTCGGCATAATCGTGTTACGGCTGCCCCCTGCCTCGCGTGCCGTCGCAGCAACGGTGAGCCGAAAGGAGCGCCCTTCCAGCGCGAAATGTTGCGGGGTTCCGGCAAGAAGCCGATCCAACGCCTGGCGAAGGCGCCACCCGCGACAGCCTCATCGAAGACATCGGAATGGCGCGCCACCACCGCTTATGGGTTCTTCCCGGCCGGAGGGGACGTCCGGCCTCACTCGCCCGGGTACGAATCTCAGGGTGTGCTATCTGACCCGGCTGATCTCGGTGAGCGATTTGCGGCGCGCGATGAACTCGCGGAGGAGGGGAAGGAAGAACGCTTTGCTGAACCGCCCGATCGGCGGCTCGGGCTCGATGTAAAAGGAGCGGCCAACGATATACGTGTTGAATTCATCGAAGATGATCCAGAGGCGCAGGTCTGCATCGAGGCCGGCCCGCCGCTTCTCGATGGCCGGAATTTCAGCCGCGCAGCGAGCCTGCTCGGGCTGCTTGGTGGTGATCGGGAAAAACAGAACCAGGTCGTCATCAGGTCGGGCAAGCCTCACGCCGACGGCGACTGGCCGATACTTCCGCCCCTCTATCTCTCCTTTTCGGGCTTGCCGCGCCCATAAATAGGGATAACGGATGACCGTCGCGGTCTGGATGCCATCATAGCTGCTCATCGATTGGTCTCGTCGGTTTCCCCATAGGCGTCCACCGCCGCCTCGAATTCGTTGAGCAGCTCGCCCGGCAGGGTTTCGAGTGTGCCGACTGAACGGGCATCGTATTGCCGCATCAGCCGTTCGTAGTCGTCGATGTTAAGGAGGACGAGGCGCGGCTTGTTGCGTTGGGTGATCGTGACCGGATGGCGCAACGCCTCGGCGATGATATCGCCGGACTTCCGGGATAGATCGCTTGTTGAGTAGGAACCACCGGGGCGAGGCATGTTGATCTCCAGATGTCTTTGCCGGCGGGCACAATAGCATCAGAACCGACGCAAATCCGGCATTTACAGTATTGTTGTAAATGCTGTGTAGTTCCGCGGTGAAAGGCCCCGCCTGGCGGCGAGGCCTTAATCGAGAGTATCAGTCCCGGTTCGGGCGGGACCAGATGAGCTGGTAGCCATCTTCGCCTTCGACTTCCGTCAGCGTCGCGTAGATCGGGGCCGGGAAGCTCGGGTCGTCGAGCTTGACCGAGAGGTAGTCACGGTCCTGCTCGGAGCGCTTCTGCCAGGCGGCGCCTAGTTCGACGGCACCCGCGTAAATGCGGAAGTGCGGGCCCTTGTCCGAGGGGTTTTCGATGCGGCCGATGCGAGCTTTGACGTTAAGGGCGAGGGTGCGGATTGAGCCGGTGAAGCCGTTTTCGGTAGAGGTGAAGGTGCCGATGGTAGCCATTGTCATGTTCCTTTCGTTGTTTCGGGCCGCGCCCTTCGCGGCCTCGATGGCTGTCGGAAAGACCGGGGGGCGATCGGTCCGCACCTGAAAGGCCGGAACATTGTGGAGGGCGGGCAGGAAGAAACTTTGTTGTTCCGTGAGGAATGACGGCGGAGCCGGCAGGGGAAGAAAGTTCTGAAGGGCCGTTGCGGGAAGCCAATCGAGGCGAAGCCGTTCTCCGGTCAGGCATGCCTCATCGAGCGCCAGAAGTGAGCGCCGCAACCAATGAAGAGAAGGAACATGAGACTGGCTACGCTCGCGCCTTTCGATCGAATGTGTCCAAACGGCTCATAGGTGAAACCGCTCCGGATGCCTGGTCGTTTGCCGCGAGCACCTCCGTATGGAGCTCCGCAGACGCGTGATCCGGCCGCGGCTCGAGTTCGGGCGCGATACCGAGATCGGCGCGTAGGAAGCAACTACCAAGCTCCGCGACATATCCTGACAGTCAAGCCGTCAGCAGCGACGGGGCGACGGATTTCTCCCAGTAAACCCCTGTCAGCAGCGTTGATCAGCCGGCACAGCACGACAGCCTGGCGACGTCCTTGTCGAAAGCCAGCGCCACGAGTTTCAGCCCTTCGACGGTGGTGAGGTACGGAAAAATTGTGTCCGCCAGTTCGTCGACGGTGAGGCCCTGCCGGACCGCCAGCGTCGCGGTCTGGATGCTGTCGGCACCCTCCGGCGCCAGGATATGCGCGCCGAGTAGGCGACGGGTTCCAGCGTCGGCGACGAGCTTGATGAGCCCTCAGGTATCGCGAGCGGCAAGCGCGCGGGGCACCTGGTCGGACCGATCGTCAAGACAGGGACCGCATTTCGCTCGGCGCGCGCCGCGGCCTCGGTCAGCCCGACGCTCGCCATCTGCGGATCGGTGAACACGATCGCCGGCATGGCGCTGTTGTCGTAGCACAGGCCGTCGCCGTTGAGGACGTTCCTCGCCGCGAGCCTGCGCCGGAGGCGGCCATGTAGACGAACTCGTTCGCGGCCGGTGACGTCGCTGGCGGCATAGATGCCACCCGGGTGGTGCGCATTCGGCCGTCGACGACGATGCCGCCGTTCAGCGAGACGGCGATCCCATGGTCGGCGAGGGCAAGGCCGTCGATGTTGGGGGTGCGGCCGGTCGCGATCAGCACCTGATCGGCGTCGATCGCAACATCTTGGCCGTCGCGCGTGACGGTCTGTAGAACGCCGCCCTCGATCCTGCGGATGGCGCGGTAGGCGATGCCGGAGACGACGGTGATACACTCGTCCTCGAAATACCCCCGTCAGCGCCGCGCCGATCTCGGGCTCAGCCTCGGGGAGCAGGCGCGACCGGCAGACGAGCGTCACCTTGACGCCGGCGCGGGCGAACATCTGGGCGAGCTCTGCGCCGATATAGCCAGCGCCCATGACGAGCAGCGAACGCGGCAGTTCCTCGAGGTCGAGCGTGGTCGTGCTGGTCAGATACGGCACGGTCTCGATGCCGGGAATGGCGGGGGCCGCCGGTTTGCGCCGGTGGCGACGATGATCTTGCCGGCCGGAATGCGCGTGCCATTCACCTCGACACCGCCGTCGATGAGGCGCGCTGGCCCTTCAACGCGATAGGCGATAGCGTTATAGGCGGGGAGCAGGTCGACATACTTGGCCCGGCGCAGATCGGAAACCAGCACGTCCTTCTGATGGACGGTTCCACACCAGTCGGTCAGTTCGGCCTCGGCGGTGATGCCGGCAAAGCGGGCGGCGGCGCGTGCATTGTGCAGCGTCTCGGCGGCGCGGATCAGGGTCTTCGACGGCACGCAGCCGACATTGACGCAAGTGCCGCCGATGGTGCCGCTGCCGATGAGCGCGACTTGCGCGCCCTGATCGGCGGCCGTGATCGCGGCAGAGAAGCCGGCCGAGCCGGCGCCAACCACGACGAGGTCATAGGCACCTCCATTGCGGCCGTTGGCCGGGAAGGGCCGGCTTGCGACCGTCGCGCTCTTCGATGCCGCATCGAGATCGGCAAGGCTCGGCCCGAAAAGCGCGCGGCCGGCCTCGAGCCCTTCCTCGATCGACAGCCGGAAGCCCGGCTCGTCGGCGGAACGTCCGTCGCGCCAGGCGGATAGATGCTCGTCAGAGCCGAAAAACGCCGTCGTCGCGCAGAGCGAGCTCGCTGCGCAGCCGCGTTCATAGCGGACCCTCTGCCACATGACGACCGTCGACGGCGCGACCTCGGCCAGCGCCCGTCCTCGCTGCCGCGTGGTGATCCGGATCGGCGCGCCGCAATGGCGGCAAGGCGAGGCGATCGCGATGTCGCGGTCGGATTCATGGCGCCGATGCCGAGCGCGTCGACGACGCACATGGCGTTGACTACGTGTCCGTACAGCGTCACCCGATGGCCCGTCTCCCGGTCGGCGAAGGGATAAGCGCCGACGATCTGCTCGCCGTCGAGAACGACCAGACCGCGCCGGCGAAGTTCTGCGAGCAGAGGCCGGATGGCCGCCCCGCTGAGTTCGGCGCGCTCCGCAAGCGCGCTCCGGCTTGGGGCTCGTCCGCCCTCGGCATAGAGCTTAACCAGCGCGATGCGCACGCGGTCCGCCGCTGTATCATAGCCGCTCCAGCGCTTGAGCACATGGTCGGAGCCGACCATGGCCAGCAGCGCGTTCCGGACTACCGGCGACGTGACGACCGACCAGTCGGGAAACGTCACACCCGGCCGCACGGCAAAGCTCGGCGGTGTCGCGGGCACAGAAATGACAGCCTTGTCCCGGGGGGAGGATGCGCAGCAATTGTTTATGGCTTCATGCTCGGACGACAGCGCCTGGTCGCAGCCGGTGGCATTCTCGGCGCGCTCGCCGCCTCGTCCTGCTGCATCATTCGCCTTGTCCTGTTCAGCCTTGGCATCGGCGGCGAATCGCCGACCTGAGGCGCATGGAGCGCGTTCTCAAATCCGTCGTTGCCCAATGCGGCGACGGCACGCTCCCGGAGTGTCCGTTGATCGAAACGTTGTTCCAGGAGCGCACTGTCAACTGATCGCTGGGGGCGCCTATGCAGCGCCCCGGACCTCGTTCCTCTGAGCGTCGCTCTGTTGCGCGTGCATCCAGTCGGCGATCTGCTGCGCCTTGCTCGCCGCAGTGAAGATGGCGCGCTGGTCGGAGCGCAGCACCTCGAGCCAGGAGGCGATGTACCGGGCGTGGTCGGGTCTCGGCTCGACGCTGAGGTTGAGATCGGCGCAGATCATCGCGCTCAACAACTCGACCGTGCATTCCTCCATAGCGTATGCGGCCGAGCCGAAGCGTCCGGAAAGATCGCGGTCGAGGCGACGCTTGGCGCCGGAAGCGTGGCCACATTCATGGAGCAATACGGCGTAGTAGGCGACCGCGTCGCGGAAGCAGGCGAACACCGGCATCTGCACATGATGGGTAGACGGACGGTAATAGGCCTGCGAACCGCCGTGGCGGATGTCGATGCCGAGGGAAGCGCAGAACCGTTCGGCCTGCTCGATCCGCTCGGCCTCGGGCAGCGCTGGCATCTCCGGCGGCGTGTAGCCGTCAACCTGGGCGCAATTGAAGACGGTGTACCCGCGGGCGAACATACGGCGGGCGGGCTCGTCAGGATCCTCGTCGCCGTGTTGGGCATCCGCCGCGTCACGATCGGTAGTCTTCCAGAACACGACCAGATGGCCGCGTTCGCCCTGCGAACCTGGGCGCCGAGCACCTGCCATTGGCGGTAGGTGCCCCAGATGCCGGCGGGATAGCCGGCTGCGTGCGCCGCAACCCAGAGTGAGAGGATGTTGACGCCGCGATAAGCCTTGCACGAGGCGACGTTGACCGGCGCGGTGATGGCCGATCCGTCGTGGTGCCACGGCATGCGGTAGTCACCAGCGCCGGCTTCGATGGCGGCGCTGATCTGGCTGGTGACGCGCTCGTAGATATCGTTCGGGGTCTCGCGGTTGCGATCTGTGGTCATGGGTGCCTCCTTCAGCTCGCCCTCTCCGTCGAGGGCGAGGCGGCAGGGGCAGACGCGGGAGGCCGGCCCGTCACACCCTGTTCTCGGTGCTGGTGCGGAACAGGGTTGATGGGCTGGCAGCGTCTGCCACGCCCGAGCCCTGCCTCGACGGGCGAGATGAAGGAGGCACCGACCATGATCGGCGCCCGGAACGGCCCGGATGATGCGCCGCTCTCAGCCGGCGTCGTCTCGCGGCGCGCGCTTCAGGGGGACAACACTAGCGTCGCCATATCGGGCCAGCTCCTGCCGCAGCCCCTCGATGACGGCATCCCGCTCGGCGATCGAAGCCTGCCACGGCCCGCTCAGCATCAGGAGCCAGACGCAGTCCGAACCTCGTCTATGTTGATCAGGACCACCATCATTCGCTCGAGGTCCTGCTGGAGGATACTGCGCTGAAGATGGACAGTCGATTCTCGTTCAACAGGCTCCTGGCTTCTTGCGCTGAACGGGCCCAGGCGGGCCGATGTCTTGCGGTGATGCAGGCATCAGGACAAGGGTCGGCTGGCAAAGCGCTGTCAGCGGGCCTTTGGCATCAGTTGCCTGCTTCAGGCAGGCGGCAGTGCCGGGATCGAAGAAGCAGTCGGCCAGCACCCGACATGCAATGTTCGCGCGAGGCTCGCGAGCATTGTGCGGAGCCGGGCACGGTCCGCAATCATTGCCGGAAGCGGGCCGAGTCTGCCGATATGCCGTCGAGCGTCTTCGCTTATGCGCGTTGCCGCGGGTCCGGGCTGCGTCGCGCCGACCTGGCGCAGGATCATGCCATCCTCCGTGATGGAAAGACAATCACCTCCACTCGAGGTGAGATCTTATTTGGATATTGAGATATTGGCCTTTCTGAGCGCTTCCTCTATCGATTTTGCTCCAAGCGCCTCAAGCGCACGAGCAAGGCTTTGTTCGACTTCAGGGATACGTTTTCCCTGAATCAGTGCGATCTCGGCGACAGATCTACCTTCGGACACCCATCGAAGGCACGATTTTTTGATGGGTGAGAGCATGGTTTCCCAAATCCAACCGCCAGATTATGCACTACGGACCGTCGGTCTCGGAAACCAAGAGCATCGCCGGCGAAAGGATGGCTTACAGGCGGCCATATACTCCTACCGACTTCTTGATGAGGGATGGCGAGCGCAGTGAAGCCCAATGCCTCCCCTATCCGGCGAGACCACCCTCCGCCACTTAGTCCACGTGGAGTTCAGTTCGAGTTCGGACCTCAGCAGCAGGAAAGCGGCTTCCGGGAGGAAGCCGACCTTTCCATGAGAGGATCCCCTCTGCCTGCGCAGGATAGTTTAAAGCCATACGCAGCGCCGGCTGCCACAGCGCGCGCGTCCGCCGCCTTGAGCACTGTTGATGGTCAGCGCGCCGGCTCTCGCCGAAAATGTCGCAGCAATCGCGATGGCTGCGGAATGCAAGGACGAGTGACAGTTTCATGAGCTTCTCCCAAGTTTGAAGATGCACACCTCTTGCGTGGGGCCCCCTTGCCACTTAATTACATTGCGCAAATTAATCTTCGTTGCAACAGATTGTTCGAACCGTTTGTCCTAAGCCGGACAAGAATGTTGGTGGCCGGCCAGGATTTCGTTAGGTCCGGACCGCGGCGCCGACAAATGGTGCGGCGTAAGGGGCGCGCCAATTCGGCACGGAACTTGCTGCGAGGATTTCGTTTAAAGCAGACGGCAGCGGCAGATCTTCGGTGGATTAGCCGGCCGTGGGTGATTAGCGCTTAGTATGGCGTCATGAACAGGCGTGTCACGTTGTTTTCATCGGGGATTGATCATGCGAGTAGCGCTGATTTCTACGTCAATATTTGCCTTATGTTGTTCGTCAAATGTCAGGGCAGAGGCGGTGCTTCCAGTGAACCCATCACCATATCTGGTCGGCGCCATCACGAGAAACATGTTTAGAGTGCCAAAACCTGACCAGGACTTGGTTCTACTATCTGCGCACCGCGGATCTTGGGAGGTATATCCCGAGAACTCAGCCTACGCCTTGCAGGACGCCTGGAATTCACAGATTGAAGCCGTGGAGGTCGATGCCCGCTTTACCGCCGATAAGGAAGTCATTCTATCTCACGATTACAGGATGGAGCGCGAGTCCACTGGAACCGGCTTCTTGTACGATCAGAACTACTCGCAAGTACAGCAAGCCGATCTACGCGACCGTCATGGGCGCGTGTTCAAGGACTCGCGAGGACGCAACGCCAAGTTCATGACGTTTTCCGCGGCGCTTGATCTGCTCGCGCAGTACGTCACAGATGATGGGCATGGTTATGTGATGATCATCGATGTGAAAGGGGCGGTTGACGAACAGGATCCCACTGATCCCATCGAGCTCACGCAGCGTTGCCTTGATATTCTCGCGGCCAAAAAGAACCCAAAGCTCAGCAAGGCTGTGGTGTTTAAGCTGAAGGCTAAGGATGCGGTGGATATTGGTACGTTTCTGAATCGGACCACCTACGATCCCAACGTCATAGGCGGGTTGATCATAGTTGAAAATCCGGACGATCAGAACGTTAAGGAATCCAACTATGATCCTCACGAAGATACAATTTACGATCAGTGGAATGTGGCGCCGTTCCCCGTCCAGTTTGAAATGAACCAATTCTACAAGGGTGACGGTCTTCAGGCGTATCTCGACTATGTCGATCAAAAGCAGGGCTTCGCCACCTATCATGAAAGTAATTATTATCCGGAGGGCGTCGCCAACAGCGCGGGAAAATGTTGTTTTGAGCATAACACCGATCCCAGATCCGTCGCTCACGGAGGTATAGTGCCGGACTATCGCGGCGAACCGGAAATGGCGATCGTCAATCGTACGAATCTGATCACCACTGACTGGCCCGACGTGGTTGCCGACATGCTGCGCCAGTTGGGGCGCCGCAACACCAGCAAACTGAGCCGCTAAGGTAAGACCTACCGCTTAAAGAGGAATCTTCCAATGATAACTGGAAAGACAATCTCTCTACCACTCTCTGTAATAGCGTGTCTTGGTGCTGGCGCAAGCCAAGCTGCCGCATGCGCCAATCAGACTGACTGCCTTAAAAGCGCCTCGGCAAAAGTGTCTCAGACACTCACCCCCAAGGTTGTGCCTGTTTTTGGCGACTATCCGAAGCTGTATATACACGACTCTGCTGCGAATGAGGATTATACGGTGCCTGATACTACAAAGCAGGAATTTGACTTTTATACGAATAAGACTTCATTTAACCTCCCGCGTCGCTCTTCAATCGAGACAAGAGAGATCGCCTCGATCAGCCCGGCCATGGGGTTCACTGTCCTTTTGGTCGAAAAGACCCGCGATAATACGGTTCCCAATGGCGGTAGCACACTCTCGCTATTAAGTTCCAATTCCAACGACGCTTACTTGTCATTCGCTTTAGGCGCCAAGCCCAGCGCAAGTGGGCAAAAGTGGTCTTTTGCCAAAAGCTTGCTTCAAGGCAACAAGGCGCAAACCGCATATTGGCAGAAGCCGTGGGATATGAATCTTCTGGGACCAACAGGCGACTTCTCCGGAACCGAGTGGATCTATTACACCTTCACTCCAGACGGCAAGGTTCGCATCGACCGTTTCGCGCCGTACACCTATTTTCTGGCGTTTACCGCTTACCAGTGGGATGAGGCCGTGCTTGACGGTGGCTTCCCGCATTTTCCCTTCGACACCGGTACGCCGACCAACCGGCCGCAGTCCGTCACTTTCGGATCCGTCGGGCCATGGCTTATTGGCGCTGCTGGTGCGCCCGGACAAACCCCGCCGACGAGCGAGCCAATAGAGGCATTGCCCGGCTTTGAGGGAGCGACAATATTCTCAGCGCCCTTGTCGATGAAGGAAGTTATAGCTTACCAGAATTCGCTGAGGGGAAGTTATTTTCTCGACGTGAACATGCTTCCCTGCAACAGCGGCCAGTACCTTTCCGGTCGAATTAGTACTCCCTGCGGTACAGGTAGTCCTGGCAATCCGCCACCGAACATTAACTCTGTCGCTCAGCATAGGATCAGCACCAATACCAATCGTTAGAGCCTGACCGAAAAAGAGTTGAGTGAAATCAGCCAGTTGTGATTCTGTTTGTTTGCTTAGGACGAACGGAGACCACA
>MBFK01000085.1 GCA_001704765.1 Sinorhizobium shofinae | reverse complement strand
CTCCGCGAACCATCATTGTGAGGGACGACCACCGGCCCTTCAAACCCGGCGGTCCGGGTTCCGCCCGTTACACCATCTTTTTAGCACAGAACGGGAACCTCCGACTGGTTCTCAGCGCGTAGGGCAAGCTCCTCAAGACGCGCGGCGCGCGGCGAGGACGGTGAAGAATCAACCCTTTGCGGAAGTTCGTTCGCCGACGGTGGAATTCACGCCATGACCCAAGCCAGACTCGCCATTGCATTGTTTCGGGCCTAGAATTTGACGACCGGGGTAACGTAGTTGGGTAAGGCGACCGATGGAACGCCATCTTGCTGCCATTCTCGCGGCCGATGTCGTTGGCTACTCCGCGCTCATGGAGCGCGACGAGGCGGGGACCTTCGTGCGGCTCAAGTCCGGGCGCAAGCAGCTGTTCGAGCCGGAGATCGAGCGTCACCACGGGCGGATCTTCAAGCTCATGGGCGATGGGCTGCTCGCCGAATTCGCCAGCGTCGTCGATGCTGTCGAATGCGCGGTGATGTTGCAGCGCGGACTCGCGGAGCGCAATACCTCCGTGACCGAGGACGAGCGCTTCCAGGTTCGCATCGGCGTCAATCTGGGCGAGGTGATCGTCGACGGCGAGGATCGCTACGGCGAGGGCGTGAACATCGCCGCGCGATTGGAGGAGCTGGCCGAGCCCGGCGGCATTTGCGTTTCAGGAAAGGTATCGAAAGAGGTCGAGAAGAAGCTGGCCTTTGGCTTTGAGCCGATGGGTGAGCAGCGGATGAAGAACATCGCAGAGCCGATCGCCTGCTATCGCGTGAACCTGCAACTCCTGACATCCCCCGCTCAGCCCGTCCGATCCATGCCGACGCTGCCTGGATTGCCTAACAGCGCGGCAATCGCCGTGCTGCCTTTCACCAATATGAGCAGCGATCCTGAACAGGAATACTTCGTCGATGGCCTATCGGAAGATTTGATCACCGATCTATCCAAGATAAAGGGCCTGTTTGTCATCTCGCGGCATTCGTCGTTCGCCTTCAAGGGAAGGGCGATCGATATCCGGTCGATCGCCAAGGACCTGGGTGTCCGGTTCGTTGTCGAAGGTAGCGTACGCAGGGCCGCCGCGCGTGTCCGCATCAACGTGCAGCTAATCGACGCGAACGATGGCACTCATGTCTGGGCCGACCGGTTCGACCGCGAACTGGCAGACATTTTTGTAGTGCAGGACGAGGTAGTGGGCAGGATCGTCAGTGCCCTTTCCGGTGTGCTGCCATCGGCGCGTCCGATTGCAAGGCAAAGAGCAACAAACCTTGAAGCCTACGACCTGTTTGTGCGCGGGCGCGTGCTGGTCACCCAATCCGCCGAAAGCAACAGAGCGGCACGACCCCTCCTTGAGAGATCAATCGAACTCGATCCGAACTTCGCGGATGCACATGCATGGCTCGCAATCAGTCATACGTGGAGCTGGTCGTACTGGGGCGAAGCGCTGGAATCCCATCGCGCGCTAGCCCTCGCCGCAGCCGAAGCCGCAGTGTCGCTCGATCCGGAGAACGCCGGTGCGCATGCAATTCTCGGTTATGTATTGATGCACGAGGGGAAATCAAATTCAGGTGCGGCGGAATTGACCACAGCGCTTCAGATCAACCCCAACCATGCCGACGGTTGGTCGTTTCTCGGAATAATGAAGGTGGGAGAAGGGCGCGCCATCGAGGGCATCGACTGTCTGCAGAAGGCGTTTGTTCTCAATCCGCACCCGCCTGGATGGTATTACTGGCATTTAGGATTCGTACAATACGCAGCAGGCCGATACGAAGACGCCGTCGCAACGTTGCGGAACGAGGCAACACATCGGTCGGGGTCTCAACGAATTTTAGCGGCCAGCCTTGCGCAGCTTGGCCGTACCGAGGAGGCCAAGGTGGAAGCCGCGCAATTCCTCGCCGCGCATCCACACTTCTCGACAGAACGCTGGGCGAGCATACAGCCGTTCCGTGAGGCGGATCGTCAGCACTTTATCGATGGGTATATCAAGGCCGGCCTGCCCAAGTGAATTTGGTGGGCTGGTGAGGTTCGACAGGCCTTCACGCGTCGCCGCTTCCACCAAAGTTGTTTTGTCGGCTCCTGGGCACGTTCCGGTCTCAACATGGCAATCGGCTGAGCGACCGTTCTCCCCCCCTTTGCAGACGCTCGGACCGGCAATAATGGGATTCGAACCGCTGGCCCGGTACCTATCATCGCAGCGGAGACACTATCACCTGAAATGAGAGTAGAATTTGTCAGAGGAGACGAGGTGTGATCCTGCAAGCGGTGGTGCGCATCGGCTCGGAGTAATGAGCGGGTGCGGGCTTTGCGCTCTGCGTGAAATTTGTGAGCTGTCGATGACGCCAGGACCAGAAAATTACAAGGAGCTTCTGCTATTTCTAGCGACGGCCGGCGTAATTGTGCCTCTGTTTGGGCGGTTCAAATTAAGCCCGGTCTTTGGATTTCTCGCCGCCGGCATAATGCTTGGCCCCTTCGGTCTCGGAGCTCTCGCGAGAGATTTACCGTGGCTCTCTGCAATATCCATAACAGATGTTGGACAGATCGCGCATCTGGCTGAATTCGGCGTAGCATTCCTTTTCTTCATGATCGCGCTCGAGCTGTCGTGGAACCGCCTTCTGCTAATGCGCAAACTCGTCTTCGGGCTGGGGGGATTGCAGGTTCTCGCCTCGACAGCTGTCCTCGCGGCCGTCGCGGGCTTGCTGGGTCAAACTCCAGCTTCAGCGGTGGTGCTTGGCAGCGCGCTCGCGATGTCCTCGACGGCTATCATTCTGCCGTCGCTCGTAGAGCGCAAACTGCTGAACACCACGGTTGGACGCGCAAGTTTCGCCGTGCTGCTCTTCCAGGACCTTGCTGTGGCGCCGCTCCTGTTCATGGTGACGATGTTGGGTGCACGTGGAGGGACGGGGCTCGGCGCCGGCTTGTTGTATGCGCTAGCTCCTGCCGCAGTTGCGTTATTCGCAATGGCCGGACTGGGTCGCCTAATTCTTCGTCCCTTGTTTAAGCTGGTCGCGACAACAAAGAGCAGCGAGTTGTTCGTCGCTGCATGCCTCTTGGTCGTGATTGGCTCTGGCCTTGTCACAGCGCTCAGCGGTCAGTCCATGGCTCTAGGCGCCTTCATCGCGGGCCTACTGCTGGCTGAAACCGAGTATCGCCGGCAGATCGAGGTCACGATCCAGCCCTTCCAGGGACTTCTGCTTGGCCTCTTCTTCGTCTCGGTTGGAGCCCGTCTGGATCTTTCGGAGATCATTGCTAACCCGTTCCTTACAGTGGGTGTCGCGATCGGCTTATTTACCATAAAGGCAGTTATCCTGTTCCCCATCGCGCGGCTGATGGGCTTGCCGAACCGGGGTGCCGGCGAGCTGGCGGTTGTACTGGGCCCCGGCGGCGAGTTCGCATTGATCCTTGTTGGTGCGGCTGTGGCGGGCAACGTCGTCCCTGATGAAGCCGGCGCCACTGCGACGGTCGCGGCTACTTTGACGATGGTTGGCATCCCCCTGCTGATCCGCGTACTGGTCCGCGGTAGGGCATATGCCGGTATGGATGAACCTGCATTCGCAGGATTGACGCCCCAGCATGACGACGGTCTGGAGCGCGTGATCGTCGTCGGATATGGGCGCGTCGGACAATTGGTCGCCGAGATGCTCACACGGCACGAACTGAGGTTCCTGGCAATCGACGCCGATCCTGTGCTAGTCGCCAATGAGCGAGCTCGCGGTCATACGGTCTTTTATGGCGATGCCACCCGGATCGAGTTGCTTCGACGTTGTGGAATCCAGAGCGCCCGCGCGCTTGTCGTGACCTTGGACAATGCCGACGCGGTCGAATCTATCGTCCGCGCTGCGCGATCGGAGCGGCCGGATCTTACCATTGTCGCCCGCGCGCGGGATGCGGTGCACGCAACTGAATTATACGAGCTGAAAGTCACGGATGCAGTGCCGGAGACCATCGAGGCCAGCCTCCAGCTCTCGCAAGCAGTGCTCGTTGACATCGGCATTCCGATGGGCCTGGTGATTGCATCCATTCACGAGAAACGGGATGAATTTCGCAAGATGCTGCAGCCCACGGACGGATCCGGCAGAGAACGGCATGCCATCCGCGCTCCGCAGGCGGAAAGCCACCTGACCCGCATGCCCCGCTTAAGCTCCAATGGGCATGAGCACACTCAGGATCGTTAACCCGAGGGAAGGTGTGGACCGACCGCACGATCGCGCTGACGCCATGACAGGCACGAAGACCATACGTCACAAGTAGGCCCCTACTACAGGCATTCACCAAAAATTTAACCATATGAATTTGCTGACTCTCGTCCACAGAACGAGCGAGATATGTCCTTCACTCTGACGGCCGTGAATTGAATATGACTATCGATAGGTAGCAAGTATCGATAGTGATGTGGTCCACTGCTTGACCAATCCCGCTTTTGCACCTATCCTTGCGCAGATCCCTGCAGGCTCGGCCACGGCTTTAGGCCCCGAGCGAGCGATATCACGGAGAAACCACGATGACCGTTACCGTCAAGGTCGCCGAGGCCAAGGCGCATCTCTCCGAATTGTTGGCACGCGTCGAAGCCGGGGAGGAGGTCATTATTTCCCGCGGCAACGATCCTATCGCCCGCCTCTCCCGCATTCGCAAAGAGAACAACATAGAGACTGCGATCGCCGAGATCAGGGCGATGCGGGCGCAGGCCAAACCGGTCACGCAGGAAGAGATCCGCGCCTGGCGCGATGAAGGCCGCGTGTAACAATGTCCTTCGTCCTCGACGCGTCGATCGCTGCTAGCTGGTTCCTTCCTGATGAGGAAAGCGAGGCCGCCGAACGCCTAATTGGCGCGCTCGGCATTTCACCGGGCCTCGTACCGTCACTATTTTGGTTCGAGGCTCGCAACCTGTTTGTCATGGCCGAACGACGCGGTCGATTGAAGCCCGGGGCCGCCCTCGCCGCGACGCTGAAACTGCGAAGTTTGCCTCTAGAGGAAGGCGGTTCTGGCAACGATGTCTCGATTGTCGACATCGCCCTCAGACATGCGCTGTCTGGATACGATGCAAGCTATATTGCGCTTGCGAGGTCCAGCAACATGCCGCTGGCTACGGCCGACCGGAAAATGGCAGATGCGGCCCGAAGCGAAGGAATCGCAATCGTCGGACCGCTCGCATGAGCACTGACCCATCACTGCGGGGACCTCTTTCGCGTGCCGAGGAGCTCGACGCACTCGAAACCATCCTGCCGTTCGACCGGCGCGACCACCTCGCCACCCTTTTGACTGACGACGACGTCGCGACGTTGAAGCAGCTGGCGCAGGAAGGCAGGGGGGAGAACACGCTGCGGGCGCTCGCTTCCGACCTCGGGTATCTCGAGGCCTGGTGCCAGCTTGCCACCGGCGCTCCCCTCCCTTGGCCGGCGCCCGAAAGCTTGCTGCTGAAGTTCATCGCCCATCACCTCTGGGTTCCGGTTAGACGCAGCGAGGATCCGTCGCACGGCATGCCGGCTGCCGTCGAGGCTGGTTTACGCGCCGAGCGGCTGCTCAAAGCCGACGGACCGCACGCGCCTGACACCGTGCGGCGGCGGCTCACGTCCTGGTCGATTCTCACCCGCTGGCGCGGCCTCACCGGCACCTTCGGCGCGTCGTCGCTCAAGAGCGCACTTAGACTGGCGGTCAAGGCGAGCAACCGGCCACGGCAACGCAAGAGCAAAAAGGCAGTGACCGGCGATGTCCTGGCGCAATTGCTCGCGACCTGCACCGGCGACCGGCTGGTCGACCTGCGCGATCGTGCGCTGCTCATGACCGCTTTTGCCTCCGGCGGCCGCCGCCGATCGGAAGTGGCGGGTTTGCGCGTCGAGGACCTCGTTGACGAGGAGCCGGTGCGCGCCGATCCGGCCGACAAGACCTCCCCTTCCCTCTCTTGCCTCCACATTCGACTTCGCCGGACGAAGACGCCGACGGCTGACGAAGACAACCACGTGCTGCTGATCGGCCGGCCGGTGACCGCCTTGAAACGGTGGATGGCGGAAGCCGGGATCAACGGTGGGCCGGTGTTCCGGCGCATCGACCAGTGGGGCAACCTCGACCGGCGGGCGCTGACGCCGCAATCGGTCAACCTGATCCTCAAAGCTCGCGCAGAACAGGCCGGTCTCGATCCAGCGCTGTTTTCGGCGCATGGCTTAAGATCCGGCTATCTGACCGAGGCGGCAAACCGCGGCATTCCGCTTCCCGAGGCAATGCAGCAGTCTCTGCATAAGTCGGTGACCCAGGCGGCGCGCTACTATAGCGATGCTGAGCGAAAGGCAGGCAGGGCGGCAAGGCTTGTGATCTGAGCCGGAGCGCGTATTTAAGCATCTGCGGCTACACACCAAAGAGGCGGCGATTCCAATACACCGGCTGATGAAGGCTGATCTGGATCTCAGGGAACTCTGGATGGGCCGGATTGATCAGAACGTTCCGGTCGAGACGAGCGACGACTCTCGGGACACGCAAAATAGCGCTTCGTTTCTCGAGGCACCATTGATCGCCGAACCTCTTGCTCACCGTCGGCGGCGTCGTATCCCAGCCTGGGAGAGCTGGCGGTGAAAAAACCTCATAGCTCAATCCACGTGGAAAGGTGATCTCGACGTAGTGTTGGTTAGGCGGCAATCGGCCGCTGCCACGAACCAGCTTCTCTAGCACCGCCGTCGAATAGTGTTCACTACAGTAGATGATCGGGCTTACCGGCGTGTTCCAGCGGCCTGGTGCAATTGTCGATCCGGTCGCGTCGAATATCGGATAGGTGCCGTTCGGGTCGCCTATTCGAAAAGCCGATAGCGTGCGAGCAAGTATTTGGGCTGTCACGCAGCGCTGCCGTATTTCAGGCTGGCGAGAATTTATAAGACCAGTTCAGCACTGATTTCGCTCTGAATGACCACATCGATCGGACGTTTGTCCTCCAGCATCGGGTGGGACCGAAATAGGAAATCGCGGGCATCGTCCTCGCTCTGCCAAACATCCAGCGCAAGATTCCAGACTCTGGCGACACGCGCGAGGCGCATCCCCTCCTCGGGCGAGAGGCGAAGCGTTACCTTTCGCCGTTCATAGGTCGCCTTTGGCACAAGGCGATACTTGAATTGGCTGTCATTTGGGGCGAGAAGGTGGCCCACACGCTCCAATGCCGCGATCGGGAGCCCGCCCTCAATGCGGCTAATTAGTCCAAGCGATTGATGCCCCCCATCGAGCAGAGCAGCGGCAGGACCTGGGCGACCCTCGCGACGCTGCTGCAACGGCGAAAGTCGACCCGCTTGCCCGGCTCACTCAGACCGAGCAGCGAAATCGAGGCGCTCATGCCCTGGAAATACTCCGCCTGAACGGTATCGGCTTGTCGCTTACGGTGCTTTGTAAGAAACTGGAAACGATGGCGGGCGTTACTGTGACAAGGCGTACTGGATAAAAGCTATCTGGGAATAAACTGGCTGAGGAAAGCCACGCGGTCATGAAACCAATGAATGAAGAGCACTTCGCGGTTCTGCGCAGGCACATGGTCGAGCTGATTGCAATCCATGTCGAGCTTGCGAGCGAAGAGCTCGGCAGGACGGCGCTCCATGAGCGGGTAATGGCTGCGATGCAGCGGGTGCCGCGGCATCTCTTCGTGCCAGCCCCGCTTGCGCCTTATGCCTACCAGGACATGCCGCTGCCAATCGGCTTCGATAAAACCGTCTCACAACCCTTCATCGTCGCTCTCATGACCGATCTCCTCACTCCCCAACCGCACGAGGCAGTGCTTGAGATCGGCACCGGCCGGGGCTACCAAGCCGCAATCCTCGCAGAGCTCGCCGGGCAGGTCTGGAGCGTCGAAATCATCGAGGAATTCGCAAGCCGTGCCGAGGCTCTGCTGCAGGGCCTCGGCTATATCAATGTCGGCATTCGTGTCGGAGACGGGTCTCGCGGCTGGCCTGAGCACGCCCCGTTTGACAAGATTCTGGTCACGGTGGCGGCCGAGCGGTCGCCACCGGCTTTGCTTGAGCAGCTCAAGCCGGACGGACGCCTGGTTATGCCGGTGGGATCTGAAGAAGAACAGTTCCTGACTGTCATTGACAAAGATGCGACAGGGCAACTCAAGGCTCGCAAACTCATCCCGGTTCGGTTTAGCCTGCTCGAAACGGTCTAATGCGGCGTGCGGACATCCGGCGCGACCGCGCCTTTCCCTTCGCTTTCCCTTACGCAATATTTATTTCCTGACTATAATAATACGTGGCAAGCCAGATCGATGATTTTTGTAGGCCCCTGGCAGAGTTTCGCTGGAATAGTGGCGCGTCCGGCCGGCGGCCGAAGCCGCCACTGGTATTGGCCATCCGCTTTCACGTGGATCGGTATCGCAAACTGGATCGGCTCACCGATCGGTCAGGACACCGGAAGCGGAAGTTTCTTGGTGCGTCCGCCGTCGATCACGTAAACCTGACCCGTGACAAAGGTGCTTTCATCCGACGCCAGCCAGACGGCGAGATTGCCGACATCTTTGGGTTCGCCCAATCGTCCAGAGGGGTGCATGGCGAGTAGCTCGCGCCGCACCCGTTCGCTGTCCGGCATGCTGTCGATGTACTCTTCACTGAGATCGGAATTGATCCAGCCCGGCGCGATAAGCATTGCAACGAATTCCGTCATGCCCCTGATCAACTGCGATCGCCGCGGTGAATCCGTGAATGCCTGCCTTGGAAGCCGAGTAAGCGGGGTGACCAGGACTAGACGCGAGCCCCTCGATGGAACCGATATTTATGATGCTCCCCCCGCCGCGCTGGCGCAGGTATGGAACGGCTCGTTTTGTGAGGAGGAAGGGGGCCTTCAGATTGATCGCCATCATGAGGTCCCAGTCCTCTTCGGACGTCTCCTCCACCGTCTTTTCAAACATGATCCCGGCGTTGTTGACCAAGATATCCAAACCCCGAATTGATCCCGTCGAAAATGGAGAGATGGCCAGATGCGGTATGCTGCCTTTACTGTCGCTGCGGATCAGCGAGAAGACGGCCAGGATCGAGGACAAGGCAAGAAAGATCGCGGATCTTTCTCGGGACAGCGACGTTGCGCGACGGCTCCAGACGATGCCGGGCATAGGCCCGATGACGGCCCTTGCGATCGAAGCCTTTGCCCCGGCAATGGGGAGCTTCAAGTGCGGGTGCGACTTTGCGGCCTGGCTCGGCCCAGGCAGTTCTCGTCGGGAGGCAAGGAAAGACTCGGCCGGGTGTCCAAAGCCGGTCAGGCCGACATCCGCAGGCTGCTGACCATCGGCGCAATGGCCCCCGTGACCGACGTTGGCCGTGGGCATGAGCTGATGCTGATCACGGACAGCCAGCGCCGGTAAGGAGGTGTGAGAAGTCGACGACCCCAATGGGCGCATGATCGAACCGATCCGGATGGGGAAAACCAGTGACGTTTCTAGAGCTCGCAAGCTCGGAAAGTAGATTGGACTCGATCCGCTGATCACCATACCGGCCAGCGGCTTTTGGAAGTGCCGCACAAAGAGGCCTGACGGAAGACCGCACTCGATCACACGTTCAAGAGGTCAGAAACTCCTTGCACAACGGGCGGCAACCACAGAAAAAATGTCACTTGGCCGCTCACGGCGCGACGACCAGCCCCCGATCAGGCGGGCTGGTCAGGATCTCTTAAGTCCGATCGGGGGCGGGTGAGACGAAACCTTCGGCTTCAGCTTTTGGGTGTCGAAGCGCGTTCATTTACGTTGGCATAGCCAGCAGGACCGAAGCCGGGGCGTTGGTTCGGTTCGAGAGCGCCCGCGCCTCGCCCGGCGCGAGGCGGCAGCTATCGAGATAGCCCAGCGTCACCACTTCGCCATGCGTCTCGATCGTCACCTCGCCGGCGACCACGATATAAATTTTCTCGACAGCCGCACCCTTCAGGGAAGTACGAGCGCCCGGGAGAAGGTGCGACAGACCGATCCATATCGTATCGGTAGTTGTCGCCTCCTTTCCCTGCAGGCGCAGGCAGCGCATGTCGTAATGCTCGGCTGCCTCATAGGGCTTTGCCTCATCGAAGAGGGTCACCTGCATCGCCGAACCTCACGGTTTCAGGAGCACGCGGTCCGGTGTGCCGCGCAGCACCGAGGCGTAGGCCTTGGCCGCATCGGCGAGGCCGTAGCAGGTCGCCGGATTGATCGGGAACGGCTTCAAGAGGCCCTCCTCGAATTTCGGCTTCAGTCGGTCGAAGATGCGGGCGCCCTCGACCGAAGAAAGCGCCAGCGTATCGATGCCGATATATATGTGGCGGCCACGGAAGAAGTTGAAGATGTCGAAGGGCACGGCGCGGTCGAAGGTCGAGATGAAGATTTGCCGTGCCTGCTTCGCCATCGCCTTGTTGGCGATCTCGAAATAGGGACTGCCGACGGTGTTGAAGACGATATCCGCGCCGTGGCCGTCGGTCTTTTCGCGCACGATCGCCGCGACATCGTCGGTGCTGCTGTTCAGCATTTCGACCGGCGCATTGGCATGGCCCATCAGCGGCTGATCATTGTACTCGACGGCGAAAACCTTCGCTCCGGCCATGGTCGCGAGCTGGATCGCCGCCTGGCCCACCTTGCCGTTGCCGCCGCAGACGAGGACGACGTCGGTCGGTTGGACGCCGCCTGCCTCGCGCAAGCCTTCGTAAGCGGTGATGAACGGAACGCCGATCGAACCCGCCTCCTCCATCGTGAAGTTCGCGGGCTTCGCGCGCACGGCCTTCTGGTCGAGCACCATCCATTTGGCATGGCTGCCGTCCTGGCTGATGCCGAGTTCGCCGCCGCCGCCCCAGATCTCCATGCCGATCATCGACTTCGGTCCTTCCCGCACGATGCCGCCGAAGTCTCGCCCCGGAATGCGCGGCCAGACCGCGTGCGGCATGTGACCGAGCGAGGCCTTGACGTCGCTGGGATTGACGCCAGCCGCGACGATCTCGACCAGGACCTGCCCCGGCCCGGGCCGGGGCACGCTGATGTCCACGACGTCGATCAGCAGATTGTCGAGATCGGGAGAGGCTTGCGAAACGCGAAGCGCCTTTGCGGCTTTGGTATCGATCTGGATATTCATGGCTTTGGTCCTTTCATGGATTCGGGGCCGCTCAGGCCTTCAACTGCAAGATCGCTCTGGCTTCGGAAGGGCCGGCAATCTGCCCGCCCAGTTTCTCGACGATGTCGCGCGCGCGCTCGACGAGTTCGCCGTTGCCTTTCGCAAGCACGCCCTTGGCGATGTAGGAATTGTCCTCGAGGCCGACGCGTACATGGCCGCCGAGCAGGTAGGACTGGGCCGCCATCGGAAACGACATGCGCCCGACGCCGAAGCCGGTCCACACCGCATCGCGCGGCAGCATGCGCGACGCCAGCGCGATCGCATCCGTGGTCGATGGCAGGCCGTATTTGACGCCGGTGACGATCGTGAACATCGCCGGCGATTTCAGCACGCCAGCTTTCAGGAGGTCGTGTGCGAGCTGGATGTCACCGGTATCGAAGACTTCGAGTTCCGGCTTCACGCCGGCCTCATTGATGAGATCCGCCATGATCTTCACATTGGGGGGCGTGTTGATCACCACCTCGGCCCCGAAGGTCATCGTGTTGAGGTCGAGCGTCGCAATATCGGGCTTCAGCGCGATGATGTGCTCGACGCGCCGTTCGGGACGCATCAGCGTCGTGCGTGGCCCGGCAACCGCCGGATTTTCATCGCTCGGATGGTAGCGTCCGCCCGGCCCCGTGGTGACGTTCAGGATGACGGCGTCGTTCTTGACACGAATACGCTCGATCACCTCGCGATAGTATTTCAGTTCCATCGATGGCTTGGCCGTTTCCGGATCGCGGACGTGGATGTGCACCACTGCCGCGCCGGCGTCGGCGGCCTCGAGGCAGGAGTTGGCGATCTCCTCCGGCGTCACCGGCAGTCCCGGATGATTTTCGCGCGTCGTCAGGTTGCCGGTGATGGCGCAGGTTATGATGACCTTTGGCTGCATCAGAGGTGCCTCCCCCCATCGACGACGATCCGGGTGCCGGTCGAGAATTTGAGATGAGTCGCACAGGAAAGGATGGCCTCGGCGACGTCCGTCGGGGTCGTCAGCCGCTTCAGCGGCGTCGCGGCGGCGGCCTTCTCCTTGAACTCCTGACCACGGCCGGGCACGAATTCGGTATCGACGACACCGGGCGAGACCGCCATGACGCGAATATCCGGCGCGAGTGCTCGCGCGAGCGAATTCGTCATGATGTCGAGCCCGGCCTTGGCGCCGCAATAGGCGATATTGGAGCCGATGCCGGTGAAAGCGGCGATGGACGACACATTGACGATCAAGCCATCGCCGCTTGCCTTCAGCGACGGCGCGAAAGCCCGCACCGTCGAGAACACGCCGCGCCAATTGTTGACGAAGATCGCGTCGATCAAGTCGTCGGTGAGAGCGTCGAGGTCGGCATGTGGCACCGGCTTGGTCACACCTGCCGTATTGACCAGAATGTCGACACGGCCGAAGCGCGCGAGCACCGCTTCATGAAAAGCGGCAATGGTCGACGAATCCTCGATCGAGACCGGCAGGGCTACATGCCCGTCGCCATGCAATGCGGCGACGATCGCTTCGGCCCTCTCCTTTCCCGAGCGATAACCGACGACCACACGTGCGCCGGCCTCTGCCAGCACCCGGCAGGTTTCCCGGCCGATACCGCCGGAACCGCCGGCGACGACGGCGACCTTTCCCGCCAATCCATTCGACGTGTTCATGGCCGGCCCCGTCACGATTTCGTACCGGAGATCGGCGGAACCGGATACGTCGGCTCACCCTCGACCAGCTTGAACTGGTACTCGCAGCTGTAGAACGGCAGCGGCGTATCCGGATAGTCGGGGTGCGGTTCGGTGTGTTCGGCAAAGTGGCCGACGATCTGGGTCTTGGCGCCGAAGACCACATCCGTCGCGAGCGCCTGGGGCGAGTCGGAGAAGATCTGGGTGATCAGCGTCTTGTGACCGGGAGCGGAGACGATGAAGTGGATGTGCGCGGGCCGCATCGGGTGACGGTGCTGCGCCCTTAGAAGATCGCCCACGGGACCATCGGTCGGCACCGGGTAACCGGCCGGCTTGACGGAGGTGAAATGGAAGTTTCCGTCCGCATCGGTCCTGAAGACGCCGCGCAGATTGAAATCGTCCTGCCCGGAGTCCTGGTTCTCGTAAAGACCGACCGGTGAGGCCTGCCACACATCGAGCTTTGCGCCCGCTACCGGCGCACCGTCGACACCGGTTACCTTGCCCTTGAAGTAGAGCACCGGGCCGGGTGTCTCGGAACGGGCGATACAGTCGCCGCACGCGCAGTCGGGCGCCTGGCCGCGATAGAACGGTCCGAGCAGCGCCGACATCGTCTCCCCCTGCATGCCGTCATTGTTGATGAGATCGATCAGCGTCGAGGCACCGAGGACATCGGCGGCAAGGACCACCTCATTGTTGGTTTCATGCGTGTGGTGGCCTAGGGCCGCGATCCAGCGCAGGCCTTGTTCGAACTCTTCCTCGGTCGGCCTCGTCTCGATGATGAAATTGTGGAGGTGCCGCACGAGCGAATCCATCAACGTCTTGAGGCGGGGATCGGACGTCCGCGACATGGCAGCGAGCACCGTCGGCGTGACGTCCGCGATCGTGGCTATGAGTTTGGGGTCGACTGCTACGTGTTGCATGATACTTCTCCTGTTCTCGTGCCGCCTCACGCGACCGCCTGCGCGGCGGTCGTCTTCAGGGCCTGCAGATGCGGGTACTTCTCGGTGAGGAGCGCGCCGTGGTAATAGGTCTTGACGAAGGCGTCGGTGGCGCGAATGCGATCGAGCCAGCTGGCGATCTCCGGGGCGCCGGCCCACATGCGGCCGAGGTTGATGTCGTCCATCCGGACGATCACCGGCATGATCGCGACGTCCGCCAATGTCAGGTCCTCGCCCATCAGCCAGGGACCGCCGCTCTCCCGCAGCCAGCACGCCATGCGGTCGATCCCGCGCTGCAGCCGGTCCAGCGCTTCGTTCATTTCCGACTGCGGAAAGCCGGACCGCCCCATTTTCATGAGGAATTCGCGGCGAAGCGGCTTGCTCTCACACACGGCCAGGAATTCCTCTTCGGTCATCGCCTGGTAGTGCGGCAGGAAGGCGAGATTGTAGGAAGGCACGCGCACCGCCGGCGTCGGTACTTCGTCGATGTAGCGCATCATCGCCCGCATCCGGGCAATCGCCAGTGGCTCCAGCGGACGCAGCGGCGCCACGTGGCCGAGAATGTCCTCGAGATATTCCATGATCACGGCGGAATCGATGACGGGCGAGCCGCTATGCACCAGGGCCGGGACCACGCCGTTCGGATTGATCGCCAGGTATTCCGGCTTCAGCTGGTCCCCTCTGAAAAGGTCCAGTTTGTGCTCCTCGAAGGCCTTGCCCTTGGCATGCAGCACATAGCGGACCCTCTGGCTGCAGGTGGATTGCGGGGCGTTGTAAAGCACGTATTCGGACATGACTTCCTCCTCTCGCTATTCGGCAAGGCTTGATTCACGGGTCGAGAAATCGCCGCCTCGGCGGCATGCGCGCTCAATCCCAGTTGAGCACGCGCGGGAGCTTGCCTGTCTTCGCGAGGGTGCCGATCAGCCCAAGCGGGAAGAAGATGAGACCAAGAGCCATCACCATTCCGGTGCCGAGAATATTGATCTCGGACGCGCCCATCGTCGCGACGAAGAGCTCGTTCAACGCTACGATGAGGATGGCGCCGACGACCGGTCCGGCGATGGTGCCCTTCCCCCCCAGGATGCACATCAGCACGAGGTTGGCTGAAACGAGGATCAGCAGGAAGATGTTCGGCCGGAGATAGGTCAGGTATTCGCCCCAGACCGCGCCGGTCATGCCGACGAAGAAGGCGGAGAGCGCAAATGCCATGACCTTGTAGAAGCGCGTATTGATGCCGGCGCTTTCCGCCTTGATCTCATCCTTGGAGATCGCCCTAAGGCCGAGGCCGAACTTGGAGTGCTTGATCCGGTAGGTGGCCCAGACGGTGAAGGCGGCGATCGCGATCATCGCGTAATAATAGGGCACCTTCGCCCAGAGAACCGGGAGATCGTTCATGGGCAGCGTCAGGCCGTTTGCGCCGCCGACGAGCTCCCAATTGTCGAACAGGATACGGGAAATCATCAGAAGTGCGATCGAGGAGATGATGAAGCTCGGTCCGCGCACCTTGAGCGTGATGAGCCCGATCAGGTAGCCCATCACGGCGGCCACCAGCCCCGCAAGCGGCGCCGTCACGATCGTCGACACGCCGTAGCGCGCCAGGATCATGCCGGAGAAATAGCCACCGATGCCGAAGAACACGCTGTGACCCAGCGAGATGTAGCCGGCAAAACCGCCGAGGATGTTCCAGCCCGATGCCATCGCCGCATAGGAGGCGGCGAACAGCACGAGGTGCAGAAGGTAGTTGTAGTTGCCCGTGAATTGCAGCAGCGGGAGCGCAATGAGGATCGCGAGCAGGGTGAGCGGGAACCAGGTTGCCCGGGTCTGGTCGGCCCTGCGGGCCAGTTTTTCATTATGCGCGCGGCGGGCCTCGATCACGGCGCTGGCGCTGGATTGCTGAAGACTAACGGCCATCATGCCATCTCCGGTTTTTCGCCGAACAGGCCCTGCGGCCTGATCAGCAGGATGAGGAAAAGGGCGAGAAAGAAGGTCATGGTGGACCAGGTGGCGCCGATCCACGTGCCGACGAAGGCGGCGACGACCGAGAGCAACAGGGCTGCAACGACCGTGCCGAGAATGCTGCCCATGCCGCCGAGAACGACAACCGACATCAGCATGGCGACCCATTCCCAGTGCTTGGCCGGGAAGAAGCTGAAGACGAAGCTCACCAGCGAACCGGCGGCACCCGCAAGGCCAAGGCCGATCGCGAAGGCGAGAATGCTGATGAAATTGACGTTCACGCCCAACAACTCCGCCGCCTCGCGGTTCTGCGTCGTCGCGCGGATCGCATAGCCGAGGCGGGAATATTTGAGGAAAAGCGTGAGCGCCGTAATGATCGTCAGCGATACGAGCCCGGCATAGAGCTGTCCCTTCGGAATGAAGACGTCGCCGATGAAGAAAGCTTCTGTCGCATAGTCGGGCGACGTCACGCGTTGCGTATTGGTGAACAGGCCGCCGAGCACGCCCTCAACCATCATCGCCAGCGCGAAGGTGAGCAGCACCGTCATTTCGGAATATTTCACGCTATTCGTTTCCCGCTCGAACATGAGGCGGTAGAGCAACACGCCGATTGCTGCCATGATTGCCGCCGACACCGGCAGCATGAGGATCGGATCGACACCGGAAGCCTTGAAGGCCCAGTAGGTGATGTAGGCGCCGGCGATGATCAGCGATGGATGCGCGAGGTTGACGATGCGCATCACGCCGAAAACGAGCGAAAGGCCCGATCCCATCAGGGCAATCACGCCGCCGAGCGCCAACCCAAGGATCAGAATTTGTAAAATGGCTGCCATGATGTCCCCCTTCAGGCGGCCTTGTTGCCGCCGAGGTAGAGTTCCTGGATTCGCGGATCGGCAAGCACGTCGCCGGCCGGCCCTTCGAAAAGCGTGCGGCCGAGATCGAGCACGACGCCCCAGTCGGAGTTCTTGAGCCCCATCAGCGCGTTCTGCTCGACAAGCAGAACCGTCACGCCTTCGGCCGACATCATCTTCATGATGTCGAACATCTCCTGGATCACCTTCGGCGCGAGCCCCAGCGACGGTTCGTCCAGCATGACGATCGCCGGCTTGATGATCAGCGTGCGGGCCATGGCGAGCGTCTGCTGCTGGCCGCCGGACATTGTGCCGGCATGCTGCTCCGCCCGCTCGCGCAGGATCGGAAACCGCTCGAGGATTTCGTCGATGCGCCGTTCGAGCTTCTTGTGGTCGTCAAGGATGAAGCCGCCCATGCGCAGGTTTTCGCGCACGGTCATCTTCGGGAACAGCGCCCTTTCCTGCGGCACGAAGCAGATGCCCTCGCGCAGGATCTGGTCCGGACGCATGCCGTTGAGACGTTTTCCGTTGAAGACGACCTCTCCCTTGCGGATGGTCAGCATGCCGCAGATGGACTTCAGGAGGGTGGACTTGCCCGCGCCGTTGGGCCCGATGATGCAATGGACCTTGCCCGGTTCGACGGTCAGATGCGCGCCGTCGAGGATCGCCGGCCCGTCGCCGTAACCGGCGGTGATGTTGGTGACTTGAAGAAGTTCGCTCATCACGCGGCCTCCTCGAGAACGCCGCCGAGATAGGCGTCGAGAACCTGCGGGTCCTTGCGCACCACCTCGGGCGTGCCATCGCAGATCACCCGGCCCTGCGCCATGACGACGACCTTGTGCGAAAGACGCATGATGAGGTCCATGTTGTGCTCGACGATCAGGACCGTCAGGCCCTTCTCGTTGAGCGCCCGGATGTGACCGATGATCTCTTCCATCAGCGAGGGGTTGACGCCGCCAGCCGGCTCGTCGAGCAGGATGATCTTCGGATCGGACATCAGCAGCGCCGCCAGATCCATCAGCTTCTTCTGCCCGTAGGAGAGATTGTGGCCATCCTCATAGGCGATGCGGGTAATGCCGAGAAAGTCGAGGAGGGACATCGCCTTGTCCTTCTCCTCCGCATTCATCGCAGGACGAAACAGGCCCTTGATGCCCTCGACCCGCGACTGGACGATAATATTCTCGATCACCGTCATGTCCGACAGGTTGCGCGAGATCTGAAAGGTGCGGCTCAGGCCCTTTGCTGTGATCTTGTGCGGACGCAGCTGATCGACCCGCTCGCCATCGAGCCAGACTTCGCCGGAGGTCGGCGTGACCGTGCGGCTTATGCAGTTGAAGGCCGTCGTCTTGCCGGCGCCGTTCGGTCCGATCAAGGCCGTGATCGAGCCTTTCTCGACGGTGAAGGACGCGCCGTCGACGGCCCTAATCCCCCCATAGTGCTTACAGAGATTCTTTACTTCGAGCATGCGCCCGACCTCCCATTTCCTTGGCACGTTCGTGCGTGGGGCGCCTGCATGATTCCTTAAATCGGCATCGATTTAAGGATAAAATCATGCAGTAATTCAAAGTGTTACAGCGACCTTTGTGCGCCCGAAGAGACGCACGGCGCTGTAAGGGGCGCGCGAGCGCGCCCACTTTGCGTCAGAAACCGGCCTTGGGGTAGCTGAACGGCACGACCCCCTCGAACTCGCCGGTCGGATAGACGAACTTCAGTTCGCCATCGTGCCATTGCGTCATGATGTGCGACTTGTCCTTGGCGAGGCCGCGCTCATCCCAGGCGAACCGGCCGAGGACAGTACGCACCGGCTCGTCCCTGGTGCGTGCATGCAGCCATTCGCCCATCTTGGCATTGTCCGTGGCGCCGGCACCCGTGATCGCTTGCTCAATGCCCTGGCAGACGGCAAAGGGAATGGCGCTGTCCTCGTCCGGCTCTACGCCGTATTCGATCTCGAACGCCTTGACGAAATCGGCATTGTTGAAGGGCTTGCCGGCAAGCGTGCTTTCGAAGGGCACGTCCTTGTGCCATGTGGTGTGGATCATCACGCCGTCGGCCGCATTTCTGCCGACGCCTTCGATGAACTCCGCCTGCGCGCCCTGACTCAGATAGACGAGCTTGGGCGTCGCGCCGACGGTCTTCAGGCTGCGCGTAAGCTGCACGGCCTCTTCCGCCGATGCGGTGAGCCCGATGATCATCTCGGCGCCGGAGCGCTTGATCGAGTTGGCGAGGTTGAGCCAATCGTTGAAGCCCTCTTCCGGCCATTTCTCCCGCATCACGACCTCGATGCCTGCGTCGGCGAGATAACCGGGGGCGAGATCGGCGATCTGCTTGTCCGTCGCCGGGTCCTTGACCTTTTCACCGAGCAGCCCTGCGGCGATGGCATTGGCGAAAAAGTCGTCCGCCGAGACGATCGCAGCCGTTTTCGGGCCTTCGCCGGCAGCCACGAGATCCTTGATCACCGCGACGACGTCCTTGCCGGTATATTCGGCGGCACTAACCTGGAAATAGAAGAGGTTCTTGTAGCCCTGCTCGTAGATGCGCAAGGCGCCGCCAGACGGAACGGCATGGACCATGTTGTATTTGGAAAGAATGGCGCCGACCGGAAAGGTCAGGCGGCTCGAAAAGGTGCCATAGACGGCGTCGACCTTGTCGACGTTGATGAACCGCTCGTACTGGTTGATCGCGGTCGCTGGATCGGAGCGATTGTCGCTGACGATCAACTCCACCTGCCGGCCGAGAATGCCGCCGGCCTGGTTGATCAGCTTGGTGCAGAGCTCGTAACCGCGCTTATGTTTTTCACCACTTACGGACAGTCCGCCGGTAATCGGCAGGGATGCGCCGATCTTCAGGGTTTGCGCCTGCACGGCAGTTGCCGCAAGCGCGAGGGCGGTCGTCGCCGCCAGGAATCTTGCAAGTCTCATTGATGTTCCTCCATTCCCATCACGAAACAATTTTACGCAATCGATTGCATGCTGGGTGATAAAAATCGGCGGTCGGGCCGTGCGAAGGATGCGTCAACCACCCGAAACCTCCCTCGGGCAGACGGCATCTCACACAACCGAACCCGCCTTCCGTCACTGCAACGGTCAATGCAATCGATTGCGCCGTTTTCCTAACACGGCATTCATCGAGCGTCAAGGAACTTTGTGCAATCGATTGCTTAATTCAGCTCGGGGCTGTAGAATGAAGCGGCTGCGGAGGCCAGTGGATGCAGAAAAAGAGAATTACGCTCAAGGACATAGCCCGGGAAACCGGCGTTCACGTATCGACCGTGTCGCGCGCGCTCGATCCCGTGGAGCGTCGGACGATCACGGAAGAAGTCGTCAAGCGCATCCAGGCGGCGGCCGATGCGCTCGGCTATCGGCCGAACAGGATCGCGGCGGGCCTCAGGACGAACCGGACGATGACGGTCGGGGTGATGATCCCGGACATTACCAACGTCATTTTTCCGCCGATCCTGCGCGGCATCGAAAGCGTGCTCGAGCCGCTCGGCTACGCCTCGATCATCGTCAACACCGACAGCGACCGGGACCGGGAGATCCGCCTCCTGGACGTGCTGCGCGACCGCGGCGTCGACGGCATCATCCATGCGGCGGTACTTCGAAGCGATCCCTCGATCTCGCAGGCCGCCCAGGACGGCCTTCCCGTCGTGACGCTCAACCGTAAGGTTGAGTTCTCCGAGATCCCCTATGTCATCAATGACGAGGACGCCGGCATCTGCCAGATGCTTAGGCACCTTCAGAAACTCGGACATAACCGGATCGCCCACATTGCCGGTCCCCAGGACCTTTCCACTGGCCAGTTGCGGCTCGCTGCCTTTCGACGGGCGGCGGACGACCTTTCGATCGCCGTCGAGGAAGCGCTGATCGTGACCGCGACGCGTTTCGACGAGGTGGAGGGCGGTCGCTGCCTGACGACGTTGCTGTCTGCGGGCAAACCCTTCACCGCCGTCCTTTGCGCCAATGACCGACTGGCGCTCGGCGCCATTGAAGCCTTGCGCGAACGCGGCATCGACTGCCCCCGCGACATTTCCGTCACCGGCTTCAACGACATGCCCTTTCTGGATTTGATCCGGCCGAAACTGACCACGGTCCGCATCCAGCAGCATGGCGCCGGCCGGGCGGCGGCGAACATCCTCCTGCAACTGATGAATGACAATGCGGATGGCGTCAGTCTCGAAACGGTCCTGCCGGTCGAGCTGGTGGTCCGCGAGAGCACGGCGCCCGCGCGCTGATGTTGCCGGACGACGATACGCGTCCGGCCTCGCGCGGCCACCCGATGGCGTTCTAATCACGCCTCTCGCCTATGCGCGCCAGCACGAAATCGTGCTCTACATCCCAGAAATCGTCCTTGAAGCCGTAGTCCTTCGCCCGCGCCGGATCATGCGTGTGCTTGAACTCGGCGAGCAGGCTTTCTTTTACCCCGAATACGGCGTCGGAGTTGATATAGGGATCGTCCGGATCGAAGATGTGGGTGATCAGCGTCTCGAAGCTGTCGGCCTTGATGATGTAGTGCAGGTGCGCCGGCCGGTTCGGATGGCGGCCGAGGTGGTCGAGCATCTGGCCGACCGGACCGTCGTTCGGGATCGGATAGTATTTCGGTTTCACCGCGCGGAACCAGTAGCGCCCGTCCGGACCGGTCCGGAAGACGCCGCGCAGGTTGAAGTCCGGCTGCAGGCCCTGCTGCTGGACATCGTAGAAACCTTCGTCATTGGCCTGCCAGACATCGAGCACGGCGCCTTCGATCGGCCGGCCGGCCGTGTCGAGAATGCGGCCCTGAATGAACATGTCCTCGCCCTTCTGGTCGAGGCAGATGTTGGCACCCATCTCGAGTTCCGGTGCGCCCTTGACATGGAAAGGACCGAGGACGGTGCTTTCGGAGGCGCCCGAAGGTTTGCGATTGTTGATCGCGTCGACCAGCATCGAGACACCGAGCGTGTCCGACAGCAGGATGAACTCCTGCCGCCATTCGTTGCACATCTGTCCGGTTCGCGTCAGGAACATGATGGCCTGGAGCCATTCCTCCTGCGTCGGCTCGATTTCCTTAACCGCCTCATGCAGCTTGCGGGTGATCACCTCCATCACCTGCTGCAGCCGCGCGTCCCTGGCGTTCTTGTTGCGGCCGGTCACGACCTCGACCGAATTTTCCTCGGTGAAGTACCCTTTCTCATGCGCTTCCATGATGACCTCACTTGTCCAGGATAGCGCTCATCACGCGATAGAGTTCGGCGACCGGATCCGCGGCGATCGTCTCGCGTCGCCAGCACACGTGGTGGTCCGGGCGCACCAGCACGACACCACTGTCGCGCACCTCGCGGGCATTCGCCCAGTCCCCGGTGAAATCCTGCCAGTGTTGGCGCGGGCCGATGACATGGGCGGCGATCTCGATCCCTAGCTCCCGGCCGACGGCACGTGCCGATTCGACCCAGCCTTGGCCGCCGATGCCGGTCAGCACCGTGAACCGGCCATGGCCGGCCAGGTCCAGTGTCGAGACCTTGTCTCCATGATCCGAGAACACCCAGCTGTGGGGCAGGCGCGCGCCGGGCCAGGTGGTCGGCTGATAATGCAGCTCCGCATCCCTGGTGAAGGCGGGTTCCGTCTCGCCGTCCGCGACAATGGCGTTGGAGCGGTAGCGCTGGTTCATCTCGACGCCGTGGCAGTCGAACTCATAGACCTTGTCGGCGATCGCCTTGCGGATCGCGGCGCGCTGCTCTTCGGCGGCAGGCGAGTTGTTGCAGCGTGCATCCATATTCTGCTGCATCTTCACCGGATCTATCGAATCGAGCAGGCCGAGCGCCTTGAAGATCGGACCGAATTCCTCGATCGACTTGTTGGCTCGGGTGACGATCTGCTTGGCGACCGGCGCGCGCTCGGCGCTGTAGCTGTCGAGCAGCTTCGGGCCCGCCTTGCCCTTGAGCACGAAGGCGAGCTTCCAGGCGAGGTTGAAGCCGTCCTGGATCGACGTGTTGGAGCCGAGGCCGTTCGACGGCGGGTGGCGGTGCGTCGCGTCGCCCATGCAGAAAACGCGACCCTTGGACATGGTCGTCGCGTACATGTTGTTCACCGTCCAGGTGGAGACCGTCTTGATCGTGACCTCGAGATCCGGCACGCCGACGAGATCCCGCACGACCTTCTTGGCATGCGCCTCATCGATCTCGGGCGCCGGCTGATTGATGTCGTAGCCCCAGACGATCAGCCACTCGTGCCAGGGCCGAACCATGCGCACGAGGCCCATGCCGATGCCGCCGACATCGGCGCCCGGTTGCAGCACCCAATAGAGCACCGAAGGACGGTGCGCGACGTAGCGCGACAGATCGGCCTCGAACAGGATGTTCATCGAGCCCGCGACGCCCATCTTGCCTTCGAAGGCGAGACCCGCATGCTCGGCGACTTTGGAATTGCCGCCATCCGCGCCGATCAGATATTTCGAGCGAACCGTGAATTCCTTGCCGGTCAGCCGGTCGAGACAGGTGGTGGTGACGCCGTCGGCGTCCTGCACGTGGCTGACATATTCCGTCGACATGCGCGACTGCGTGCCGCGGGAGCACGCCGTCTTGAACAACAACGGCTCCATGAAGGTCTGCGGCAGATCGTTCATCTCCGTCGGTGAGGAAAGCTGGTGCTCGGCGCGCGACAGCGGGTGCTTCCCCCAGCTTTTCATCCGCCCGATCTCCTCCCCGGCGAGCGAGGTGCAGAACACGTTCTCGCCCATCAGGTCCTGTTCGGCGGCAAACATATAGACCTCGTCCTCGACATCGCGGCCGAGATCACGCAGAACTTCCATCGTCCGCTGGTTGGTGATGTGCGCGCGCGGCGTGTTGGCAAGCCAGCGAAAGCGGTTGATCACCATGTTCTCGACGCCATAGGTCGAGAGCAGTGCGGCGGTGGCCGAGCCCGCCGGGCCAGTGCCGATGATGAGTACGTCCGTGGTGATGTCAGCCATGCGGCCCTCCCTTTGAGGTTTGATTGAGCGACCCGCCCTTCAACATGCGGCGGACCGGAAAGAGCTGAATGCCGGTGCGGTCGGAGACGAGGCCCCAAAGCCCGCGCGGCGCGAAAAGCATCACGCCGATGCCGATGAGACCGAGCACCAGGAGATACCATGACCCATAGCCGGCGAGCAGATTCTGCAAGAGAAAGAAGACGATGACCCCTACGATCGGCCCTTCGACGGTGCCGATGCCACCGATCACGACAATGAAGATGACATAGGCGGTCCAGTCGGTGACCGAGAAGGCCGCATCCGGTGAAATGCGCGCCTTCTGGACATAGATCAGGGCGCCGGCGATCCCGGTGATGAAAGCGGTGGCAAGATAGACGAACGCCTTCATCCGGCGCGCGTCGACGCCGACGGCGCGCGCCGCCTGCTCGTTGTCGCGCACCGCCGCGAGCCCGAGGCCCTGCTTGCTGCGCAGCAGCCGATAGATGAAGCCGACGGTCAGCGCGGCCAGGATCAGTGCCAGCCAGTAGGTCAGCGCGTCGCCGGCCTGCGAAGCCTTCATGTCGAAGACGTCGCGCATCAGCCCGACACCAAGCATGTCGCGGGTCGCATCGCGCGGCAGCGATGTCCCCGTGCCGCCGCCCAGTGCCTTCCACTGGGCAAGCAGCAGGCGTACGACCTCGGCCACCACCCAGGTCCCGATCGCGAAATAGGGCCCGTAGAGCCGGAAAGTGAAGAAGGCCGTCGGGATTGCCAGCAGCGTCGAAAGCACGCCGGCGATCAACACGGCAACCAGCGGATCGACGCCGAACAGGATGACGCAACCGAACATCGCATAGGCGCCGAAACCGACGAAGACCTGCTGGCCGACCGAGATCAGCCCTGCATAGCCGGCCAAAAGGTTCCAGTTCTGCGCCAGCACCAGCATTGTCAGGATGAAGAACAGATCCTGGATGACGCCGCGCGATACGAGGAGCGGAGCGGCGAAGGCGATCAGCAGAGCGGCAGCCGCCGCAATGCCGAAGACCGCCGAAGCCTTCGTCTGTGTCTCGACCTGAAAGGACGGAAGGGCCATGGACATCCTTGCACCTCAATCGACGGCGCGCGGGAAAAGTCCGCGCGGCTTGAAAAGAAGGACCAGCAGAAAGGCGAGATGCCCGGCGAGGATCTGCCATTCGGGATTGATAGCCGCGCCCACCGTCTGTGCTACACCCAGGATGATGCCGCCTGCGAGCGTGCCCCACAGCGAGCCGAGCCCGCCGATGATCACTGCCTCGAAGGCATAGATCAGCCGTGCCGGCCCGGAGGTCGGGTCGAAATTGGCGCGCGTCCCGAGATAGAGGGCGGCAATCGTCACCACGACCATTGCGAGACCCGTCGCCATCGCGAAAATTCGCTGCGGGCGAATTCCCATCAGGCCGGCGGTCAGCGGATCGTCCGAGGTCGCGCGAAAGGCGCGGCCGACCGCCGTACGGTAAATCAACTGGTTGAGACCGACGACCGCGGCGACGGCCGATAGAAACGTCATCAGCGGCATGATGCCCGCGTTAACCGGACCGAGACCGATTGAAGCGGTCTCCAGGCTGCCGGCGAAGATGCGGCGGCTGTCGGCGGAAAATCCCTCCAGCAGGCCGTTCTGGATGACGATCGACAGGCCGAAAGTGACGAGCAGCGGCGGCAGGATGTCCTTGCCGAGCGTCCGGTTGAGCAGGAAATATTGCAGCAGCCAACCTGCGGCGAACATCAGCGGCGCGGCAATGACAGCCGCGGCGAACGGGTTCAGGCCGAGTGCGCTCACCAGGACGAGGATCAGGAAGGCGGCGAGCACGATCAGGTCGCCATGGGCGAGATTAACCAGCCGCATGATGCCGAAGACGAGGCTCAGTCCGGCTGCGAAGAGAGCGTAGAGTCCGCCGAGCAGCACGCCCTGGACGACCGTATCAAGCCAGCTCATGGCGATTTCCTCCGAAATAGGCCGTGTGGATATCGTC
This sequence comes from Sinorhizobium shofinae, assembly GCA_001704765.1. Classification (GTDB taxonomy): domain Bacteria; phylum Pseudomonadota; class Alphaproteobacteria; order Rhizobiales; family Rhizobiaceae; genus Sinorhizobium; species Sinorhizobium shofinae. The sequence continues at coordinate 10,306 of MBFK01000085.1, read as the reverse complement.
ACGGCTGAGGTCCGAAGAGCGGCCGGAAAGCGTGATGCGTCCTTCCATCATGCAGTAGACGCGGTCGGCGACTTTCAGCGCCTGGACGATGTCCTGCTCGACAATGACGATGGAGGCGCCTCCCTCGCGAATGCGCGGAAACGCGGCATAGATGTCGCGCACGACGACAGGCGCGAGCCCAAGACTGATCTCATCGCACAGCAGAATTTTCGGGTTCGACATCAGCGCCCGGCCGATCGCGACCATCTGTTGCTGACCACCAGAAAGCGCCGTCGCCGGGTTCTTCCGCCGCTCCTTCAGCACGGGAAAAAGCGCATAGACGCTCTCGAGGTCCCATGGCCCCTCGCCCTTGTATCCGTAGGTGCCGACAAGCAGGTTCTCTTCGACGGTCAGGGATGGAAAGAGCTTGCGGCCTTCGGGCACCATGGCGATGCCGCAGGCGAGGACGTCTGGCGCCGAAAGAGCGCCGATCGGCCTGTCCCGCAAGAGGATCGAACCCGCTTCATTGGCGAGAACGCCCGAGATCGAGCGCATCAGCGTCGTCTTGCCGGCGCCGTTCGCGCCGATGATCGCTATCGTTTCGCCCGCCTCGATGGCGATGTCGACGCCGAAGAGCGCCTGGAAATCGCCGTAGAAGGCTTTCAGCCCCTTGGTTTCGATCAGCGCCATCAGATCTCGATCCCTAGATAGATTTCGCGAACCGCGCGCGAGTCCATGATCTCCGCCGGCTTGCCGATGCCGATCACCTTGCCGAAATGCAGGACGAGCAGACGCTCGACGACCGAATTCAGCGCATGCAGCACGTGCTCGATCCAGATCACCGCGATGCCCTTGGCATGAATGGCGCGGATGGTCGCCACGAGCGACCGGCACTCCTCCTCGGTCAGGCCGCCGGCGATCTCGTCGAGCAGCAGCAGCTTCGGTTCCGTGGCGAGCGCTCGGGCAAGTTCCAGACGCTTGCGCTGCAGCAGCGTCAAGCCGCCGGCCGGCACATTGGCCTTGTCGATCAAACCCGTGTCGCCGAGAATTTCGGCGCAGCGCACCGAAACCTCATGTTCCTGTCGCCGCGAGCCGAAGGAACCGGCGACCAGCAGGTTTTCGAACACGGTCAGCTTTTCGAAAGGCTGCGGAATCTGGAACGTCCGGCCCATTCCCGAAAGGCAGCGCGCCATCGGCGAAGCGCGCGTTACATCCGATCCGCAAAAGCGGATCGTCCCGCTGTCGGTGGCAATATTGCCCGTGATGAGGTTGAAGAGCGTCGACTTTCCCGCGCCGTTCGGTCCGATTATGCCGAGCGCCTCCCCCTCGCCGACGGCGAAGGAGATTTGCTCGGCGACCGTCAGCGCGCCGAACTTCTTCGAGACCCCTTCAAGTTGGAGAATAGTCATCCATTTCACTCCGGGAATGAGGGACCGACTTCAGCGGCCGCTCTTGGCGATCAAGAGATCGGCTCCATCTTGCCGCCGACGGGTATGTTCGGCGCCGTCTTGTTGTCGGTGATGACGAGGTCGTAGCCGCCGCCGTCCTTCAGCCGCCACTGCCCGCCGACCAGCGGCGTCTTCGCGACGTTCTTCGCGGCAAAGGGCGGCAGGTTCTTCCCGTCCCAGGCGATCGGCCCGACAAGCGTATCGAGCCTGGTGGCGGCGATCGCTTCAGCGACCACGTCGCCGTCGGTCGGATCGCCCGCCCGCTTCATGACGTCGACCGCCAGTTCGAACAGGGCGTGCGCGAAGCCGATCGGCTGCGTCCAAGGCCGGTTTGTCGCCTTCGTAAAATTCGAGGCGATCTGAGCGGAGCTTTCGCCGGTCAGCGACGACTTGAACGGATGGCTAGGCGACCACCAGACTTCCGACGACAGGTTGTGACCGGCATTGCCGAGCGCTTCGACCGCCTGCGGGAACAGCAACGCCTTGCCGATCGAGGCGATTTTCGGGGCAAAACCCTGTTGCTTGGCCTGGTTCCAGAAGGTCGTGAAGTCCGGCGGAATGACGACGCCGGTGATGATCTCGCAGGCTCCGGACTTGAAGGCGTTGATCTGCGCCGAGAAGTCATCCGTCATGTTCTGATAGCGGCCGGGGTCGGTGAGCGCGTAGCCCATTTTTTCCAGAACCGGTGGGAAGCCGACGGCCGCGTCGCCCCAGGCGTTGCCGTCGCTGTCATTAGGGAAGAGGCCGCCGACCTTCCTGTTGGTCTCGACCTGCGACCACATGCTAGTGAAGACGGCGATCACGTCCTCGAGGCCCCAGAAGAAATGATAGGCATAGTTGAACGGCTTCCAGGAGCCCGGATCGGCAGGGTTGCCCTGCTGGCCGATGAACCAGGGCTGCCAGGGCGCAACGGTGGAGATGCAGGGCATTTCCTCCGCCTCGCAGGTTGTCGCCACCGGATTGGTGGTCTCCGGCGTCGAGGCGACGAGCACGAGATTGACCTCGTCGTCGACGATCAGTTCCTTGGCGACCTCCGCGGCCCGGTTCGGGTTCGACTGGCTGTCCTTGACGACGATCTCGTAGTTGAGGCCCAGGCTCTTCGTCGCAGCCAGGAAGCTGTCGATGACGAACTTGTCCGCCTCGCCGAAGGCGGCAAGCGCCCCGGTCTGCGGGCTGACATAGCCGAGCCTGATCGGCACGCTCTGCGCGATCGCCGGCATCGCAAGGCCGGGTGCGGCGGCAAGCGCGCCGGTGGCGGCCGTCGTCTTCAGGAATTCGCGTCTCGTGATCATATTGTCTCCTCCCAATTCCCGCTCCTCCCAGAGACGGTTGTCAGTTTGACGGTCGCTTGCCCTCCCAGGCGTCCTGCAGCAGCGCGCGAATGGATTGCCGGTCGATCGGCCGTGGGTTCCAGTAGGGATTTTCGGTGGCGAGTTCGGCCGCGCGATCCAGATCGGCTTCGCTCAAGCCCAGATCCTTCAACGCCAGCGGCGCACCGGTTTCCTTGGCGAAGTCCCAGAGACCGCCGCCGACCGAACCGCCGAAAATCTCGGCGACGGGTGCGAGCAGGTCCGGAACGGCAACCGCGTTGTAAGCCGCGGTATGCGGCAGCATGATCGCATGGGTCTCGGCATGCGGCGTATCGAAGGTGCCGCCGAGCGTGTGGCAGATCTTGTGGTGCAGGGCCATGCCGACCGTGCCGAGCACCGTGCCGCACAGCCAGGCGCCGTAGAGGGCTTCGCCGCGGAGCGCGAGATCCTGCGGGGTCCTGACGATTTGCGGCAGGCTTGCCTGGAAGGCGCGCAGTCCCTCGATCGCCATCAGCGTCGAGATCGGGTTGCGGTCCTGCGCGTAGAGCGCCTCGACCGCATGGGCCATGGCGTTCAGGCCGCTGGTGACGCTCATGGCGACCGGCAGTCCCATCGTCAGTGTCGCATCATAGATGACCACTTCCGGCAGGATGCCTGCGTGCCGTACGGTCGTCTTCCGGCCGCCTTCCGTCTGGCCGAGAATCGGCGTCACTTCGGAGCCGGCATAGGTGGTGGGAATGACGACCTGCGGCAGATCGGTGCGGTAGGCAATCGCCTTGCCGAGACCGGTCGTCGAGCCGCCGCCGAGCGAGACGACGCAATCGGCACCGGTATGTCGAACAATCTCCATTGCCGCTTCGGTCACATCGACGGGCGTGTGCATGACGGCACCGGCAAAGACGCCGACGGCGATGGAGCCGAGACGTTCGGCGAGCGCTTCGGCATCCGCCTTTTGGTGCGGCGTCGAGAGCACGAGCGCGCGTTTGCAACCGAGCTTTCCCACCCATTCCCCGGTAGACACGCTCTTGCCTTCGCCGAAGTCGATCCGGGCGGGACTGCCGCTATAGACGAAATCGCGCTTCATGTGTCCGCTCCCTGCTTTGCCCGTGCCATGACGAAGGTGAAATCGAGCCGCCAGCCCGGCATCCCATCCGCGTTGATTTGCTCGAAGTCACCGACGAGTTCCGGTTTCACGCCGAAGATCGCGTCCTCGCAAAGATGCGGGTCGTTGCGGTCATAAACGTGTGTGGCGATCGTCGCGAAGCCGGCCGCCTTAATGACGAAATGCAGGTGCGCCGGGCGGCGCAGCGGATAACCTGCCGCATCCAAAAGCTTCCCGACCGGCCCGTCATCGGGCACGCGATAACCGGCCGGCTTCACGGTGCGGTAATGGAACCGCCCGTCATTGTCCGTCCTGAAGACACCCCGAAGATTGAATTCGGGCTGCAGGTCGGGCTGCTGGTTCTCATAGAAGCCCTGCGCATTTGCCTGCCAGGTGGTGACCTCGGCGTTTGCGATCGCATGACCGTCCAGATCCTCAACACGGGCCGAAACATCCAGGCGTTCGCCGACCCCGTCGAGCGAGATATCGCTGCCGATCGGCAAGCTGGGCGCATCGGCGCGAAAGAACGGCCCACGCACGGTATTGGGCGTTGCGGATTTCGGACGGCGCGAATTGATCTCTTCAACAAGCGCGGACGCGCCGACAAGATCCGAGAGCAGCACCCATTCCTGGCGGCGCTCGTCGCAGGCGTGGCCGACCTCGGTCAGGAACGCGATCGCCTTCTGCCAGTCGGCCGGTGTCGGCCGCACTTCCCTGATGACCTCGTGGAGATGCGTGACGACAGCGGCAAGAATCCGCGCCAGCGTCTTGTCCTGCGCTTGCGAAAATCGCTGCGCAAAAGTGTCGGACAAGGTGTCCTCGTTGAACGGCGGCGCCATCGGACCCGGCGACATGCTCTCTCCTTCAAAGCATTGGCTGGTAAGGACAACGCTAGCAGAGAGCAGGCCCTCGATTGATAATTTTATTTCGAGGTAATATAACGGATTGTTATGAAGATTGATGAACGCCATCTGATCCAGCTCGCGGCCGTCGTCAAGACTGGCGGCGTCACCGAGGGCGCAGCGCTGCTCGGACTGTCTCAGCCTGCGGTTTCGCGCACGCTTTCGATGCTCGAACGGCGTCTGGGCGAGCCGCTTTTCATGAAGAGCCGCCGGCCCCTGCAACCCACTCCGCTCGGTCGCGCGCTTGCTGATCATGGACAGGTGATGCTCGCCGCTTCGCGCAAGGCGTCCGACACAGTTGAAAGCTTTCGCATGGGGCGAAGCGGCGTCGTGCGCGTCGGCGGTACGCCCTTCTTCATGGACGCGCTTATTGCCGGGATGATTGCGGAGTTCCAGAACGCCCACCCCGATGTGCGCGTCGACCAGACCTACGGATATTTTCCCGACCTGCGGGCTGCCCTCAAGGCCGACCAGATCGATCTCGCCATTTGCCCGATCGACATCCTGGAGGAAGGGTCAGCGCTCGAGTTCCAGCAGATTCTCCCGGGCCGCAACGTCGTCGCCTGCCGCGTCACGCATCCGCTGCTCCTGAAGCGTCGGCTGCAGCCCGCGCATCTTCTCGATTTTCCCTGGGTGGCGCCCCCGCCCGGCAGCCCCCTTCTCGCGGACCTGCGCAGCATGCTGCTCTCCTTCGGCGCAACCGAAATCCGGATTCGTTATGCCGGTGGCTCCCTCATGAGCGTCGTCAACTACATGAAGGCGGCCGACGCGTTGACCATCCTACCGCACAGCGTCGTCTTCGCCCTGCGAAAAGAGAAATCGATCGCCGCGCTTCCGATCAAGATCCCGCACCCGGAGCGCGCGCTCGGATTGCTGAAACGCGCAGATGCGCCGCGCATGCCGGCGGTCGACCATTTCGCTCGCCACATCGACGCCGGGTTCGCCAGCCTCAAACACCTCATCAAGCGGCATGAACAGTCAGTTGTCTGGGGCGCCTAGCACCCATTTTTTCTCACCTTAGTTGAAAGCGCATCAGGGCCTTCATGGAAAGGAACATGAAATCGGCGGCGACTTGATGCTTCACTTTCAGCGAGCTCACTTGGACGCAAGAAATGCTCGGACGATGGTGATCGTCGCTTCTGGATTTTCCTCCATTATCCAGTGACCCGAGGCCGGAATGATGCCCTCCGTCACGTCGTTCGCAGCGGCCCGCATCACCGTTGCCATCATCGGTCCGAAGGATTTCTCTCCTCCGATCGCCAATACAGGTATATTCAGCTTTCCCTTAGCTGCTATGAAAGCCCTGTTGTCGAGGGCATCCTGATCGAACGCGGCGAACTGCGCGAAGCCGGATCGCATTGCTCCGGGTAACGCATAGAGTTTGGCATAGTGTGCACGAGAGGCGTCCGTGAAGCGACTCGGATCGGCAGAAAATTCGTTCCAGAAGCGATCGAGATAAATCCGCTCCCGTCCGGCCACGAGCCGCTCCATGTCAGGACCGCCAAAGCGAAAGTGCCACAGCAGCGGGTTCTTTAGAACGTCCTCCCAAGGACCAACACCGGGAAGCGGGGCGTCGATGAGAACGAAGCGCGTCACACGCTCCGGGTGCTGCATGGCGAAGGCAAAGCCGACCATGTTACCGATGTCATGTGTCACGAGATCGACGCGATCGATCTTGAGGGCATCGAGGACACCGGCCACATCGCCGGCCTGTGTCTTCTTGTCGTATCCGCCTGACGGTTTGGAGGATAACCCCAATCCGCGTAGATCAGGCACGACCACCGTGTGATCGCGGGCGAGATCCTCGGCCATCGCAGCCCACATGTCGCCAGTCTCACCATAGCCGTGCAGCAGAACAACCGCGGGACCTTGGCCGCCGAAGCGGACATGAATCGTCGTTCCGTTAGTCTGGATGTCCTGCGTTCGAAACAGCGCTGGGAAGGCTTGAACCTGCGCCGCTGCTGGCAATGCGAAAACAAACACTCCAAAGACCAGGACTATAAATCTGAGCATCTCTCGTTCCCCCCGTTGACGGTCGCACTGTCCGACCGCTTGTTTGGATCACGACGATATTTCACCCACCACTTCAGATGGACAGCATGCATCTCCTATCGAGCTCGAGTATGGCTCCCGCACGCCGCCATTTCCGGGAGCCCGACCCTCGGCCTCCCCCGACGTGGATCGCGCGCTTGGAGCAAGCATGATTGCCGGCCTAAACATGAAGTCATAATTCGGCAAAAATGCCCGCTGCCGATCGCCCGCAAGGCCGCTGTCCAGCATAGCAGATCACCGGTTATCCAGCGAGAAGGCGCCTCCCGTTCGGCCAAGCCAGCGTCGGCATCATCGCCCTGAATGTCGTCCAGACGTTGCCGCTCGTCAAAGCGAACAGCGGTCAACTGGGGGGCATCGCCGCCTTTTGTGGCGGTCGCAGTGCTGGATCAAACTGTCATTGGCTCACAATCCGGTATCGACGTCACCAACGTCGGTGATTATTGATTGGTGTAATGATATAACATATCAGATAATAACAATAATGGAACTAAGCCTTTGATTTCGCGCCATGATTCGTCTAAGGCGACAGAAGCGGTAAGCACGGCGCGGAACGCGATCGCGAAGATCCACGAATAGCTCCTGCCATGCTTCACCCGCCCTGACCATGGCCTTAGTTTCCTATGTCACCTGGAGTGAAAATACGGCTGAGGAAAAAACCGCATAGAACGAGCATCTGCTGCCTCGCTCCCTTCGCAAGCGGCTCCCAATCTGTCGTTTGGACGCTGCGCCGCCATAGGTCAGCCGTTACGACTCGGATCAAAAAAACACCTCACGGATGGGTGCGTTACGCTCGGCCGCCCGTTATGTCTGCTCATAGACTGCAAGCGCCCACCGCATATGATCGATGAAAGCTCGCAGCTTCGGCATCACCTGCGTGCGACTCGGATAATAGAGAAAGACGCCGGGCGTGGTCGGCGCATAGTTTTCCAGGACCATCTCCAGCTCGTCATGGCAAGCCATCTTATCAATCAGCGGTTCGGCGGTATAGAAGAGCCCGATTCCGGCAGCCGCGGCAGTCAAGCCGGCCGCGGTGTCGTTGACGATCAGCGGGCCATCGACCGCTAGATCGAAGGAGCGATTGCCCTCCTCGAACTCCCAGCGATAGATCGCCCGCGACGAGGACTGGCGGAATCGGATGCAGGCGTGGCTCTTCAGATCTTCCGGTCGAACTGGTCGGCCACGCCGCGAAAGGTAGTTCGGTGAGCCGGCGACAGCAAAGCGAAAGGGAGGGCTGACCCGAACCGCAATCATATCCGCCTGCAGCGATTCGCCCAGGCGAAAGCCGACGTCGAAGCCGCCGTCGATAATGTCGGTATATCCGTCGTCAGCAAAGAGTTCCACCTCGACCTTTGGGTTGGCGTCGATGAACGTCGAGAGCGTCGGCTGGATGAGGCTGGCGATCATGCCGCGCGGCGCATTGATGCGTAACAGTCCTGACGGCTCCCCACCCAGAGAACGAGCCGCCTCGATTGCCTCGCGCAGTCCGCCCATTGCCGGTCGCGCATGTGCCAGAAAGCGCTCCCCAGCCTCGGTCAACCCGACACTTCGGGTGGTGCGGTGAAAAAGCGCGACACCGAGACGCGCCTCCAACATCTTGATCGAGTGGCTGAGCGCCGAGGGCGAGATGCCGAGCTCGGCCGCGGCCGCCCGGAAGTTGCGCCGTTCGGCGACCTGCAGAAAAGCAGGAACACCGTCGAGTTCTTCGCGTAGGATTGTACCGTTCTGTTTCATGGTTCATGCAGATTATGGAGGATTTTCGCATAGGTAAAGCCGTGGCAAAGTTCCTGCGACTGGACCTCGGTTATGTAGGAGCAACGGACCGCAATGCTTGCCGCTGACACATTGCCATTTCTTCGTGCCTGGATTGCTGCTCCCCTGCGTGTTGCGGCGGTGGCGCCGTCCGGTGCCGCACTCGCGGAGTTGATCACCAGCGAGATTTCAGGAAGGACGGGTCACGTCCTCGAACTCGGCCCGGGAACAGGTGCATTCACCCGTGCGCTTCTAGCGCGTGGTGTTCCCGAGGGGAACTTGACCCTTGTGGAATTCGGCGCCGATTTCGCTCGGATGCTTTGCTCTCGATTTCCCGGAGCGCGAATTCTCTGCATCGACGCGAGCCGGCTCTCCCGGGAGAACCTTCCGGTAGTTGCGGGTGCTGCAGTGAGCGGCCTGCCGCTCTTATCGATGACGCAGCGAAAGGTTATTCGCATTCTCCGCGGAGTATTTCGTAACCTGGGGCCAGGCGGTGCGCTCTACCAATTTACCTATGGTCCGCGCTGCCCCGTTCCGGAGCCGATCCTGGCGCGCCTCGGTCTCAAGGCGGTCCGCATTGGCGGCACCTTCGCGAATCTTCCGCCGGCCGCTGTCTATCGGATTACCCGGCGGAAAATTCTGCAACCTCTTCCGCCCCAAACGCGCAGCGTCTCGGATGCGGTCTGATACGCCTCTCGGTCTGGCGCTAGAGAATGATGGCAGTAATGCCTAAGCCGACTTTGCTAGATAAGATGGCTCCATGTTCGAAACGCTTCCGCGAGCGAAAAGACGATTGAGAACGACGTAGACCACCGGCGTCGAGAACAAGGTCAGGACCTGGCTCACCAGCAGTCCGCCGACGACGGCAACACCGAGCGGCTCGCGCAGTTCGGCGCCGGTTCCAATCGCCAGCATCAGCGGGATGGCGGCAAGCAGCGCGGCAATCGTCGTCATGATGATCGGACGGAAACGCGTGACCGCCGCCTCGTAGATCGCCGCCTCTGCATCGATCCCGCGCCGGCGCTCAGCGTCGAGAGCGAAGTCCACCATCAGAATGCCGTTCTTCTTGACGATACCGATCAGCAGGATCACGCCGATCAGCGCCATCACCGAGAAATCGAGCCCCCACAGCCAGATGAGCATCAGCGCACCGAGGCCGGCCGACGGCAGGGTTGAAAGGATGATCGCCGGTGTCAGGAAGCTCTCATAGAGAACACCGAGAATGATGTAGACGGCGATGAGCGCAGCCGCGATCAGGAAAGGCTGCGAGCCGAGGGATTCCTCGAACGCGCGCGCCGTGCCCTGCGAGCGTCCGCCGATGGTCGCGGGGACTCCGATTTCAGTTTTCATCCTGTCAATGGTGGAGATCGCTTCGCCGAGCGAGACGCCGGCGGGCAGATTGAAAGAGATCGTTGCCGAAGGGGCAAGCCCGCTGCGGTTGATGAAGAGCGGCCCCGCTTGTTGCGGCTCGACTTTTGCCACCGCCGATAGCGGCACCATGCCTCCCGTCGTCGGCGCCCGCAAGAACAGGGAACTCAGCGTGGCGACGCGGGAGAATTGGCTCGGTTCCACCTCCAGCACGATTTGGTATTGCCCAATCTGCGTCTGATACTCGCCGATCTGGCGCTGGCCAAAGCTGTCGTAGAGCGCCTGGTCGATCATGTCGACGGAAAGGCCATAACGAGTCCGCGCTGAAAAACCTGAAAATCTTTTGATTTCAGGGATTCCCAAGGAGTCTGAAGTATTTGAAACTGCAGGAAACTG
>MBFK01000175.1 GCA_001704765.1 Sinorhizobium shofinae | reverse complement strand
GCACGCTGATATCCCCTCCGGCTCTCGCTGGAAAGCACGGCTGCCTGCCGGAAGCTACACCACTCCCTGAGACACGATCTACCAGCAGTGGTGCCGGGATTACCTAAGCAGCTCTCGGCCTGCAGGTCAGCCTACATGGCTTAAGCATGATTTCCTGGTAGTAGTGATGGGCCAAAACTAAGTTGACGCAGCTAAGTGATTGAAATCATGCCATGCGCCAAAAAATCCTGACGCCCTTTTCCAAATACAGATGAGCCAACCAGGTAATCCGCCTCTTGCCAAGGCATTTTTGACGCGTTTCGCTACTGTGAGCGCAGAGCTGCCGACGGCCTAGGAATGCTTCGAGGGAGGGGTCCTTCCGCGATGACTAAGCCGAAGACATCCGCGAATACGGGGCGAAACGGGCGGCCGGCGGGCACCCGCGAGTGCCGCCGCTGCCCGACGACGCGCGCCTCCACGACGCCGTCCGGCTGGTCGAAGGGGGTGCCGAGCGGATGGCTGAGGGGAATGCTGAGCGGCTGGTCGAGGGGACTGAGGCAGAACAGCGGCTCGCTGCCGGAATCCTTTTTGTCGGCTGTCCCGGGCGGTCGGCGCCCGCTCCCGAGGGAGGTCCACCCGCTGGTCGCCAACGGCCTGCCAGCACTCCTGTCGGCCGGGCGCGTCGACGCGCAGGGCTACATCAGGCCGACGACGAGACTGACCGGCGACGTGACGATGTCGAGGCAGGCGCTCAGAAGAGGGCCATGGCGTTCGCCAACGAGCTCTTCACGAGTCTCGAACACCTGGGATGCCCCCGTGCTGCTCGCGCCGGCGCACACACTGTTCGTGCGGCGCGAAGGACGCAACGCGGCAACGTATGTTGACAATAGTGCACATGGTGAGCATTTTGATCATGTCATGATTATTTTGATCGTGATTCGATCGTTTCACCATGGAGCACGCCGGCATGATTGGATTTGACGCATCCGCATCGAGTTGTTCCAAAGCTCCGGGCTCCCACCCCGCGGGCATCGCCGCTCAACCCGGAAACGCTCTCTGCAGGCGTCGGCCGGACATGTCGCCTTCCAGGCGGTGGCCCGAAGCACCCCGCCCGGGCAGGTCGATCTGCAGCGACGCAGGGGGCCTGCCGCCAGGCGGGGAAAGTCTTTGCGACCGTGGCGCGTCCGTGCGGCGGAATTGGACCGGCCAGCCCGGCAAGCTCCGCGCGGCCCGTCCTCCGCCGGACTTGATTGCGCGTTCCGGCGCATCCGCCCATTCCGACGACACACAGCATCCAGAATCCAACTGACCAGGACAGACCTCATGCATTACACATTCGCCGGCGCGGACACGCTCTCCCGCCTCACTGACGACATCCGACGGGCCGTTTCCGAAGGATTCGATCCCGGCATGCTGGCCGATGCGCCATTCCTCGACGAGTACGCTCTCGTCCCCCAGCCCGCAGCGGCGCTGACCGGCATCGTCACCGGACACCCGCGCATCGCCAACGGGCATCGCTGCTTCTCGACCCAGGTGTTCCATATCGACACCGCACAGGGCTTGGCTCGCACGTTGAACCGCTGGTACCGCCTGGGCCGGCCCCACGGGGAAAGGAACTGACATGCGCAACCGACTGCATAACTCTGGGCTCCGCGCATCTTCCCGGTCCCCCATCGCGTTCCCGGCACATTGCGGAATGCGAAGGACATTCCGCCGTCCGCCAACCCTGCTGCTCGGAGGGTGGATCCGGAGGGGAACGGCCATCCTCGTCGCGCCACCGCACCATAAATGCCGCGCCGCCGCCGACCATCCGCACTCGCGACTCGAGATTTCAATTGCCATCCAACACGCTGACGAGGGTGCGCACGATGCTTAGAATCGGCGAGAACCGGGCGAATTCCTCATGGGCGTCGATCGCACGCCATGCCAATGCCGTCGAGCATCTGGCGGCGGACCTACGCGGCGTGATCGACAGCAAATCCCTCCCCCAGCTTGACGCCAGCCACACGCCGGTCGTCGAACAGTGGTTCATCGAGAAGTTCATCGTGCCTACGCTCGTGGGATTCATCACGTATCCCGGCGATAGCGACGGGCATCGCGCGCAGCGCAGTTCGATGAGCTTCACCTCCCCCCTCCACCTCTTCTCACTTGAGCAAGGCATCGCACGCTCGTCTCAGCGCTGGTACCGCATCGGTCACCCCTCGCCCTTGGCCGAGGACTCGCTGCGTCGATGGAGCGTGGACGGGGACATCTGACAATGCGGAAGAACTCTTCGCTGGGAAGGCACGGCGCCGGGCAGTTTCGAAAGATCTGGCAGTCGCCTACGCTGTTCCTAGCCCAACCAACGACGACCACCACCATCCCGACTGATCGCCAATCCTTCGCAGCTCCCTGCCACAAATCGCCCCAAGAGGTTTATTCCGATGAAGTCCACCTGCTTGAGCGCGGAAGATGCGCAGATACATTCCGCCGATTTACGCTCGATTGAGGCTGGATTGACCCGGACTCTGTCCTTCGCCACCGCTCCCGTCCTCGAAGCCCATCAAATGTACTCACCTAGAACGGCTTGTCTCTCCGGCTACGTCTTTGGCCACCCGGCCCTGGGCGACGGTCGAGAAATCACCACCAGTCAGATGATGTTCATGGACACAGAGGTCGGCATCGCGCGTACGCTCAACCGTTGGTACCGCCTCGGGCATCCGGCCCGAACTAGAAGCGCATGAAGCGGGACAATCGACAGTCCGCTGTTGCGATAGGTTCCGCCACCGGCGACGCGTCTCCGGAGGCGAGCGCCATCCTCGCGATCGGACTTCCCGCCACAACGACAGAGCCATGCGGCGCCGCGGCTGCCTCGCCGCAGTACTCGACCAAGGTTCAGGGGGGTGTCCTGTGACAGAAAAGCCATCGCCAGACCGTCACTTTCAACGCCGGCAGAAGGCGGCAGTTGCTGGGTTGCATTTGCCGACCGCCGAGGAACTCCTCCGAGGGATGGCGTTCTTCCGCGAAGACTTGGCTGAAGACATCCGCGAATATTCCAGCCGACTGTCCGGGCGCGTTAAGAAGCGCAAACGGACTGGACTCGAACTCCTCGCCATCAGCCTGGATGAGTTAGCCGTGGAGCCGAGTGAGGACAGCGTGCTTGCCGTGGAGGCTGCTCTCGATCTCATCGAAGATACACAAGGCTTACCAGTCGATGAGTGTCGCCTGCGGTGCAGATTCTATCGGGCCGTTTTCGGCGACGGCCAAGCGACGGCCCTGATCGCCGGTGAAATCGCCCATCTCGCTTCTGGGGATCTATCTCCTGCGGGGAGCCGCTACCTGCTTTGGCGTTCGCTTGGTTGGGCGGCACAATCCCGTGTACTCGACTGGCGCCGACGAGCAGGCCTCTCTGTTCAGAGGTCTGCGAAGTGGTTCGAGCCGGAAGTTCGGAACTACGAATTGCACTTTAAAAATGTGATCACGTCATCAACGGCCGACAAGCCGGAACCCCAGGATTCATCGCCCGAAGATCTTGCGGTAGCAACCTGGGAAGAAGAGTCACGGGAACACCAAACGCAACCTACCGACGGAGTGGTAGTAATCAGTGGCATCGGAAATGAAGCGACGGCCGATGGGAAGCGGGTGGCGAAGGAATTCGCGAAGTTCAAGCAGCGTTCTTTGCCGCTGTCCGGCATGCCTGAACTGACCGGGGTCCGTTCGCGACTGATCGCGGAATTTCCCCATGCGCTGCCGGTCGTCGACGATCTGCTCACGGGCCTCAGCGGCCGACCAAATGTCCACCTAGGGCCGGCCATCCTGCTCGGAGCACCCGGAACTGGCAAGACGCGGTTCGCAAGGCGATTGACAGAGGAACTCGGCGCGCCCTACGAGCTCATCTCTTGTGGAGGCTTGAACGACAGCGCCATTGGTGGAACCGCCCGGAGGTGGTCGTCGGGCGAACCTAGCCTTGCGATTATGGTCGTGCGTCGTCACGAATGCGCCGGCCCAGTGGTCATTCTCGACGAGATCGAGAAGATCGGCACCAGCCGCCACAATGGCAACGTGCACGACGTGTTGATCGGACTGTTCGAACCTGAGACATCGCGCCGCTGGCATGATCCCTACATTCAGGCCCATTGCGATCTGTCGCATGTGTCCTGGCTGATGACGGCGAACTCGCTGGAGCCGATTCCGGCGGCTTTGCGGGACAGGTGCCGAATCCTTCGTTTTCCCGATCCGGGAGTTGACCAGTTGCCCCTCTTCGCCTCGCGAATCCTGGAGCGCCTGTACATCGAGGCGGGTCACGATCCGCGCTGGGCGACTCCGCTTGAAGAATTCGAGCTGGATGCCTTGGCGAGCGTCTGGACGGGTGGTTCGATCCGGAGGCTGGAACGTCTCGTCGAGGGATTGCGGGATGCGCGCGAGCGCGCAAGGCGACTACAATGAACGTCCCGAAGACCGGAGGCGCTAACACGGGGCCATCTCTAATTGAAGCCCACGCCTTGGCGGAAATACCTGCGCAGGATCGCCCACTTGGTGGCGATTGTTTGAAATGGAGTCTGGCATGCCACGCGGTGGTAAGGACGAGACGACCAAGGCCGACGACGTTGGGCCGCTCGGAGAAACGCCGGACGACAACGATACGTTTGGCGAGGCGCTGTCAAGGGCGGGCTTCAAACCGGCCAAGGTCGGGCGCAAGTTCGTGTCCCAAGGAAAACGCAGGGAGACGCTGAAGAAGCGGCCTTCCGGGAACGCGGACAAGTAGAGCTCCTGAGGCGCGGACGATTACGATTAACCTGCTAAAGCTTTGAGTACCTACGGGCTGCCCAGTCTCAATTTGAAAATTCGACCAGCAGGTGCGAATCAAAAATCTGATTTGAGACGGCAACAATTCCCAGCCGCTTCCAACCGGAAGGGGGACCGGGCGCCGGATCAATCCCCCTAGTCCCCCGTTGTCTCCGTGTCCGCAGCGCCGCCCGGCCTGGCGAGAGCGACGCCCGGGCCGTGCTGAGGCGTCGCGTCCGTGAACGCCGCCCCTTTCTGCTCTAGGGCGCGGCGCACCTTCTCGACCGCGTCGACGAGGACGTTACTCTCGCCATTCTCGATTCTCACGACGATCTGGCGGCTGACTCCGGAGAGTTCGGCCAGCTCCGCCTGGCTGAGTCCGACGAGCGCGCGGGCGGCCCGAAGGACTCGCATGATTTCCGACATCGAATCCATGCGGTGAACAGGCGGCACTTCTACAAATTTGTCAACAATTATAGGATTCGGCTTGGCGACAGGCCTCGAAGACCTGACTGCTTCACGCGCCGGATCCATGCCAAGTGCGAGCACCATTGTTCTCCGTGATGTCTCTTCGCGATCGGCCTCCTCTCCACGCGAATTCGCAAGGCGCAGCCGACATAGTCCAGACTCCGGCGCGAACTGGGAGGCGAACGGTCAGCTCATCCGTGTCACCGAGGCGGAACGTCAAGGATACATGCCGAGACGGGCGACGAAAGCCTCGAAGCTCACATCTCTAGGGCCCGCTGCTCGTTCGATGATTCTCTCCGAGGCCGCCAGCAATCGGTGTGCGTATCCAGTCTACCTGCCTCCGCTGCGGTCAAAAGACCGCTGGAAGTTTTCGCGTAAAAGTATAGAAGCGCCACGATATTACACCGAACTGCGTAATGAGTTGCGAGAATGACCGAAGCAGAATCTGAAGCTTTGTACGCTGATCTAATCCAAACTTTGACGACACGAAGAGACGCTGACACTCTGCAGGGTCGGGACGATTATCTGTCGCCGATCCTCGCTGAGATCGAAGCGGGCAAGTCTGTGCCGATCAAGCTTAGGGTGCCCGGTGACCGTGAAATCCTTGATCCTGTGGCAGGTCCGCGATCGTCAGGCGCATCAAGCGCTGAATTCATACAAAGGCAGGACTTCTCCGGCGCGGAGAAACTCGCGATTTTGCTACGGGGTCTCGAACTGGCCGTGGTTGCTCCAGCTCGAATGGCGTCCGAGCTGAACGATGCATTGAAGGGGCTGGAAGCCGGAGAGTTCGATGGCGTTTACCAGTTTGGTAGCGATGTTCATAGTTCCCCGACAAGGATTGTAACTCCCTCGGACTTGATCGATAGCAGCATTACGGCCTCAAAACTGGAGGGATTGATTGACGAGATCAGAGCGGAATTGATTATGAAGAGTGAGGTCGGCGCGTAATGCCTTTGCGTCCACACCTGGTGAGCGAGATTGATGCAGCTCTCGCAGGCATTCCCAAGGCCAATTTAACTAGCGCATCCGCAGGTTATGATCTGTACGAGGCCTACATTTGGGCCTTGGTTCTTAAAGCTGCCCGGAACGAGGGGGCAACGGTTAGGTTTCGGAACCGTGACGGCAATCTGCCGACGAATTTTTGGTTTCGAACGTCACCTTCCAACATCTTTTCGTCCGCTCATGAATACTGCCACGCTGAAATTGAATTTCCTGGACGGCCTGTATTGGAAGCCCATGTCGGAATTTACGTCACGGGGCGTTCCCAGATCGCGCACGAGTGCGACGTCGCAGTCTTGTACAAGAGCGAGGCAGAGATATGCCGCAGTTCGAACGTGGAACCTCGTAGCAGCAAGCTCGTGCTGGCCGTCGAGTGCAAATACTACATCAACTCTGGCATCGGCATCAATTTAGGTCGGTCGTTCCTTGGCCTATTGAGCGACGTCTATAAGGGCGATCGTTACTTCGTGGGTTCTGCAGATGCTCCGAACGTCAAGACGTTGTTCGCGGCCCACCGCAAGAACCATGAGCTGGGCCTCACGCCCCTGAACAAAAGACTCGAAGCACGCTTGGTTTCAGCGTTCGAAAAGACATTCGACCTCTTCAAATCATCGCGACCTTGACTACGTTCAGGGCCAATCAATCGGAACTCAGAATCAACGCGATGTTGATAGAACAGATCGAGTTGATGGCCGGCACTCACGCCTCCGAGGCTTCGAATTCCTTGGCCTTGCAAATCTCGCCTCAGCGAGCGATCGATTTACGACTTGAGCCAAGTTGTCGATGCATTCGCTGATAGCTTCGGCGGCCTGGCTGGCGGGTCCATCGTGACTGGGAGAGGCATGATCGAACTCGTTCCGATCATAAGAGCTTCTCCATCACGAAGGTTCGGGAGGAAGGCTGCAGTTGATCCATCCAGGACACCGCTGGCATTCACAACGACGGCCTGATCGCGTTCGTTGATGAGACGATGCACGACGAACATCCCGACCTGAGAGAGCACGTCCTCCGGGATGTCCCGAGGTCGCTGCGTCGCCAGAAGGCACGTCAAACCATACTTCCGTCCCTCTTTCGCGATGAGGCCGAATGCGTCGAGGAAGACCCGGTTGTTTTCGTCACCAACCGACTTGCTGAGAAACTGATGGGCTTCATCAAGAACGACGACGAGAGGCGTCGCTTGATATTGGTCATCCCGGGCACTTGTAAGAAGGAAGCGGCCGATAGCATTCACAACGAGTTCGCGGGTGTTATTCTCAAACGATAGGTTCTCCATCGAAACGCGCAATACCCGCTTCTTGGGGTCCCCGGCAAACGCCTGGATGACCGTAGTCAGATCCTCCATATAGTCTGCGGGTTTGAACAGTGCGCTGAGCGTTGGCGCATTTACGTTGCTTTCCACGCGCATGCAGAGGGTCACGCAGTTCGAGAACGAAGTCTCATGAACTCGACCCCATCGTTTGGTGTCGATAGCCTTGTTCTCATATGCATTCAGCTCCACGCATTCCTTCAGAATCTGCTGGCTGAGCTTGCTCACATCGAACGGCGCCGAAGGAGCCCGAATCTTCTCATCGTGCTTCAATAAAGCTTGAATCACAGGCTTCTTCGGCCTGAATTCCTTTACCAGAAAGCCATCTTCGTCCGCCAGATCAGGCGCGATACGCGCGAGCTTCAAGCTTGCGATCGCCTCCCGCAGTTTCGGTGCCTGAACACCCGGGCTGGGCTGAAGAATTGCAAATAGGTCGATTTCGCTGAGATGATGATGCGGAAAAGATACGAAACGCCTCGGGTCATCGTCGCCCTTCTTACGTCCGCCTAGAAAAACGTGGTCGGCGTGTTCAGCGAGGGTATGGTACTCGCCCGTTGGATCGATCACGATGGCCTTGCCCCCACACGAAGCCACTGCCTCCACGAGTTTCATGGTCGACCAACTCTTCCCACCTCCAGTGGAGCCGAGGACAGCGCAGTGCCGTCCAAAGATAGAAGCAGGCGGGAGTGAAACCTTGGACTCGGGCGCCCCACTGAGATGCCCCATTGTGATCGTGTCCTTGCTCGCCTTCGCAGCGACGATCGCCAGCCGGATGAAATCCGGATGAGCAAGATAGACGTAATCGCCGATACGGGGCACGTCCGAGATGCCTCTGCTTGATTGGACCGATTGGAGGTCGACCGATCCCAGGAGCCGGATGACCCCGATAGGATTCGCCTGGGCATCATTGTCATCCCGCTCCGGCTCAACGGAGAGGCGGTCTCGTTCCGGCAGGCGGATCTCCGTGATTCTGCCGATGATCGCGACGCTCGTGAAGGTCTCGATTACGACGAACTCACCCACCTGCCCTCTGGTGACGCGGTTCCCGGCATATTGCGCCGGCGCGGCTTCCGTCGCGAAGGGAAGATTGACTTGCACGCCCAGGGGACTGACACGAGAAACCGTGCCGAGATATCTAGCATTTTCGAAGGGGTAGACGGCTTCAGA
The DNA here is from genome assembly GCA_001704765.1 of Sinorhizobium shofinae. Taxonomy (GTDB): domain Bacteria; phylum Pseudomonadota; class Alphaproteobacteria; order Rhizobiales; family Rhizobiaceae; genus Sinorhizobium; species Sinorhizobium shofinae. Next base: position 23,648 of record MBFK01000175.1, on the reverse strand, counting down.
CATTTGTCTTCCCGAGATTTCTGAGGCGCTGATTGTGGCGCTCGAGTTCCGTTTCGCTGACAACGTCCGGTATAAAGCGAATGATTTCCTCGAACGTTCCGGCGATCAGCGCGATGCGGCCATCGCCTCCATCGGCAAGCTGTAGCAATTCGCCCAGATACTTGTTTCCGCCCTGCGCGCTTGTAGTTTCGAGATCCGGGCTGACTACCACGATGTCAAGTCCAAGGTTCCCTCGGATTGCTGCCAGGATGGGCTCGGCGATATGCTTGTCGTTAAACCCGAAACCGATCACGAGGAGCGTCGTGCTCGGGACGCGGATGAAGGATTGGAATAGGCCCATCATCTCGATGTAGGGCTGGCTGAAGGCGAGCTCGTATTTGTCCGACCGGGGGTATATCAGAAGGGGCTTCAGCGTTCCGGGCCTCTTCGCAATGAATGAGTTCCCGTCCAGCCTCTCCCAGTCGACCGAGCCGTGGAGCTTGTGAAGATGGAACAGGTTCTCAATGTAGTCCGACCGTTCCTCACCCACGGACCTCCGTACAACGTCGTAGCTGAACTGGGCCGAGTCGAAGCGCGCATCGTTTCCGAACGCGAAGCCATCGATTACGACGAACCCTGAGCGGCGCGCCGCCATTTCGAAGCAGACGTCGTAGTTTGTCGTAAAGAGCTTCGTCCGAGAGCGCCGCGCCGACCGCCGCGCCACGCGCCGGAGAAAGGACTCGTGAACCGTCAGTTTAACCTCGTCGGCCATGAAATCGACCGCAGTACGGATGACCTCCTCCGCTTCCGCCAGGTACGTCTGGATTCTCTTAGCCTCGGCATCAGCGAGAAAGCCAGCAGCGATCGTCGCTCGCGACATGATGTATTCGAGATCGAGGCACTTGGGTGGCAGATTGGCCAACTTTTCGAAGTCGGCCCAGTGATAGCCTGCATCCTTGTTTTCGGCCTTATCCATCGCAATGAAGCGATCCTTCGCTTTCTGAAGGAGATCCGGCATGGTGGGCGCAAGTCTCTTCCCGTCTCTAAGCACGCAAAGCGACGTGCCAAGCCCGGCCAGTATCGCAAGATGCTGCGACCGCACTGCGCTTGCAAGAACTCTGCGTACATCGGATGCGCCGGGATCGGGCGTTGTGGCGTCCGGGTCTTCCTTGATTTCGACCCACGCACCACTGGTTTGTACCGATCTTACCTTCATACACAATCCTCCGTTGCGCATAGGCGTCGATGTTTCACGGCACTTTGTCAATTGCCTCAATGGCTTTCGGATTCATCCAGCCCTCCTTCGACAACCGCTCACCTTGGGGCTCGCCGTCGTCGGAGGCGACTCCACAGGCCTTGACGCGGACCATCCGGCCTTCGAGCGCACTCACCCGCGCGGCGTCCAATACGGCGAGCGCTGCTGCCGCCTCTTCCGTGGCAACTGGAGGCTTGGAACCCGTCGCCGCCGCCAGCGCGAATTCCTCATAGAACTTGTGGTACCCGCCCTGCGCGGAAGGAACTCGTTCTTCGTCGCTCCTTGTCCGAAGAGTTCCCCAGAGCGACGGATCCTCGTAACCCCAGGCGGCAAGATCGTCCGCCGGCCGCCGCCCCGCGCGAATCGCCTGAGCCTGCACATCCGTGACTGAGGAAACGAAACTGCCATTCTCTCCGTAGGCACGAAATTCCCGGACGACGAGCCGGTTGAGTTTGCTCGCGGATACACCAAAGTTGCCTGTCAAAAAGATTGCTCAGGAAAGCGGGGCCACGGTTGGCACCCATATCGCAGACGTTTCGTCGCCATAGGCCCTAGCTCGGTTGTCGAGAGCGCATGCACCCACCCACGCACATACGACAGCGTCCAGCCTGTCCTCGTATGCCTTCATTTCATGTCCGGCGGCGTCAAACGAAGGCGAAGTAAGCAGCGCTGCCACGCCTCGAATACGAGCATCCAGCAGGGTGACGATTCCTGTCCAGACCTCGAAGAGGTTCTGTCGCCGCATGCCCGGTTTGTCATCAGGCCAATATTTTCTGATCTTGGAAGCCTTGTACGGCAGTCGTCGCTCGGCAGTAGCCAGTTCGATCAACGCCGGATGTGGGTACACCTCTATCAGGTGCCGTTCGCTAAGTTCAGTCGTTGCCAGCGGGTAACCGACGCGTTCGAATCCTTCCCTGAGTTCGTCGCTGATCTTTCCCGGACGCGAGCTACTGGGTGTATGTGTGCTCGCGTGCCTCGCACCGTACACTGACGATATCAAATTGTCCGACGTCCTGCGTCCCGCAATCGGGACCGTCGCAAGCGGTATGTCGACTGCTACGAGATCAATGCCCGCGCCAGCCTTGGCGGCAGCCGCGGATATCAGGGCGCTCGCATCAGGCATGGATCCTCGATGACGGAGGATCTGGGGTAGCACTGTGCGGTCGCGAAGGAATTCCGCGTAGGAAGCGGCGACTTCGAGCAATCTCCACCCTGAACCGTCATCGGCGATCACGGCAACGCCACTCGGCTCGCGCTCAGTCCAGGCTGCGTCGATGCCTAGTACAACCCTCACCGACCTCTCCTTCCGGTCCTTAGCGACCCGCCGTCATCTACCGCGGGTTCGGTTACGCTTTCTCAGCGACTTTCGGTCAATGTCGTGACCAAAGGCAACCAATTACGAGCAATGTCACGTGGGAAATTGGGAAGATACCCGTCGACTTGTTCTTGCAAGGGATGGATACAAATGCGTCTCGTGCTCAGTGACTCTAAAGTCGCGTGATGCCGACGTGCATCATCTCCTGCCTAGGTCCATGGGCGGGTCGGACGAGCTCTCGAATCTGGTGACGTTATGCGACGGCTGCCATGCTGCACACCATCCGAACCTAGCGGGAGGACTCGCACGGAGAGCGATCGAGCGCTGGGCGATGCGACTGGCGCGCTGGCTCGACCGTGATGCGCGCTCGCTTGATGCGGAGATGAATCTCGGGCCCGTCCTTCGCCTATTCGGCGTCTCCCACTTCCGCGGAGGCCAACTCCCGATAGTCTTGGCAGCGCTCGCAGGAAAGTCGGTGCTCGTCGTCAGTCCTACAGGATACGGAAAGTCGCTCTGCTTTCAGATCCCGGCTCTTCTTCGTCGAGGCGTCACGATCGTCGTCAGCCCCCTCAAGACGCTCATGAGTGATCAGGTGTCAGGTCTCCTTCGCAGGAAGATTCCCGCAACCTTCATCAACAGCGCGCTGAGCATGGAGGAGAAGACAATCCGCTATTCGCTTGTCGAGGCGAATGCGCTGAAATTCCTCTATTTGGCCCCTGAACGGTTCTTCGTTCGTCGAAGGAACGAGCGTGAGGCTTTGGCGGAAAGTCGACCTGACTTCCTTGTCGTTGACGAGGCGCACTGCGTCGACCAGTGGGGCCGCGATTTCCGTCCGGAGTACGGCCGCCTCGCGGAGGTGCGTTCGACGCTCGGCTCTCCTCCGGTTTTGGCCTTCACCGCGACCGCAGGTCGGGAGATGCAGAAGCGGATTCTTTCATCACTGGGAATCGAGGACGCACAGATCTTCGTCAGAGGCGTGGACCGACCCAATATCGCAATGATCCGCTGGGCGGCCACTCGATCGGCACGGCATCACGAAATCGCATCGCTCCTGCGACTGCCCGTGTTCGCTGGCCGCAAGGTCATGATTTTCGTGCCTACGGCCCGCATCGGGCAGGACTTGCAGACCGATCTCAGGAATAACGGACTCGATGTCCCGCTCTATCACTCGAAGTTGGGAACGGATTGGGATCGTCAGGAATTGCTCAAGCGCTTCCAGGGTGAAAGCCGTCCGGTCGTAAACCACATCATTTGCACGAACGCCTTCGGCATGGGACTGGACGTGCCGGACGTACGCCTTGTCATCCATTGGCAGCAACCAGCTTCGGTTGAGGATTATCTGCAGGAGTTCGGCCGGGCGGGCCGAGACGGCAGGCAAGCTGTCGCGGTGACGTTCACGGAAGGCGCCCGTGGTGCCGGACGAGATGTCGGGCTGCTGCGTTTCATGGCGGAGAAGACAGCCAACGGGTCAGGACTGGACGAGCAGGCAGCTCGATCGATGCTTCGGCAGCGTTTCTCGCAGATTGACGACTTGGCCACCCTCCTCGGCACCAAGAAATGCTTCCGTGCAGCATTGGTGGAATATTTCGAGGGACCAAAAGTTCATTTGCGACAAAGCCTCGGCATGAGAATCCTGAACTGGGCTTTCAGCAAGGAGGCGGCGCCGCGGCCGTTCAAGTATTGCTGTGACTCCTGCGCTGGACTGGATCGACGCTATGAAGCGCTCCCTGATCATGTGACATCGGTGCTCTTCAGGAGCGTAAGCCGCTAAATTCACCTTGCCTTTCCGGTGGGTGTGCCCTGGACTTCCGGATCAGGACCACCGCGTTTGCCAGTATCCAGAGCTGTGATCGCCGCCACCTCATCGGCGCTGCCCTGACTGCAGCTACAGGCTTCGTAGATCAAGAAGCGTGGGCAGGATGTCATATTTCGAGACGTCGACGCCAAGTTCCTGCGCCATTCGGTCGAGGCATCCGATCACAGATGGCAGCGACTCGGGCCATTCTTCAACGAGACTTCTAAAATGAACGGTCATTGTCCGTATCCGTTCGCGCAATTCCTTTTGTCCGCATTTCGCAAAGACGTAGATAGCTGTGAGGAGTGCGGCCAGGACCCGATCGCCTTCCTTTTCGCCGAGTAGCGTCAGCCTGCCGTGAGGCTTCAATTGCGCGCCCTCCTCGGCCGCTTTTTGAACCCACGAACCAAAGCCCTCGGCATCCTCTTTACGACCGTATACCCATCAAACTCAGGTTGCGGCCACGGTATTGATTGGTTGAAGATTTTCTGGGCATAGGCGAGAGCACAATCAGCGATTTGGGGAATGCGGGGGCATGATGAAGGGTATCGTTGCAAGACTGTTGGGGGCGACGGTCGCGTTGAGTGCGACGTCGGCTGCAGCCATCGAGATTTCCATGGAGCGCGGCAACGCGACATCGAAGATCATCGTCACAGGTTCGATTGAGCGCGGGGATGCCCAGCGTTTTAAAGATTACTGGGACGAGAACGCCTACGACTCTTTCAGGTTCATCGTATCGCTGGACAGCCCCGGCGGCAGCCTGATGGATGGGATCGAGATCGGACAGTTCATCCGGAAGAACGGCGCACATACAGAGGTCCGACGGTATTCCGGTGAAATTCCGGGGCGATACCGGGAAGAGCTGTCCGGTGCGGAATGCTATTCGGCCTGCGCTCTTGCATTCATGGGTGGGGTTGAACGTGAAGTCGCAGATGATGGCAAGATCGGCTTCCATCAGTTCTATGGTGGGAGCAGCAGTTCGGCGACCGAGGCGATGGAAAACACCCAGTATATCTCTGCGTACCTTGCGGGATATCTTCGAGACATGGGAGCGAAGCCAGAACTGTTCGAACTTCTCTCAGGCACATCGCCGGCAGACATGTTCATACCGAACTCTGCCCAGATCACCGCTTTGAACATCGTCCCACAACTTGGCTTTCATGATTTCCGTCTCATGCCGAAAGACGGATTGATCGTCGCGACCGCGGTCGATGAGCGAAACCCCGGTGCTCTTGAGAGGCTCTACGAGATCGAGACGTTGTGCTGGAAGAAGCGCCCGATAATCAATCTCTATGCCGTCAGTGAACGGCAAGGGTTGTCCCCGGAGATGGCATCTCGTTCGACGACCCACATCGACGGCTTTCGGATAGACACGACTTCGGGCAGCTACGAGTACGGCAGTGACCGGATAAAGCTATATCCGAACCAAAGATTGTTGGCCTCCCTGATCATCGATCCGAACGTAGCTAGAGCTTTGGGCAGTGGAAGCGGCATGGTTGTCGTGAATAGCTACACCGCTTCCGGGGTGCTTATCGGTGGGCGCATTGAGGCCCCGTCGGGAGGCGATCAAGCCATCCTTGCCAGTTTCCGGGAGTGTCTGTAATCCGCCTAAGCCCGGACGCTGGGCATTTCCTGCGAGACCCGTGATCTCGATTGGCACAAGCTGGCGCGTAAGCTACCCTCCCCCCGTTTCGACGGGAGGCCGCTCGCGTGTGCAATCTCTACCGCATGGACGACAAGGACTGGGTTCGGAAATGGGCTGTCGATGCCGAGAGCCTGATCAACCTGATGCCCGCGTACCAGGTCAATCGTTGGACTGAATGACGCGGAACAACTTACCAGTTATCTGCCGAAACCGATTTCGGATTCGATGGACAACAGACCCCGCACTTTGCCGGGACTCCGGAGATAATGTCGTCGCGCGGGCGGGGCAATGATCCTGCCTCGCTCTGAGTGCAACCCTATCGGGGGCGATAGGAGAGAACACTTTGCGACTTCATTCGTTGGAGCCTTCGCCTCAGCCGCTCCAAGATCTTTCGGTCATCCAGGGGGATATAAAACGATGCGAACTGCACATCCTGAGTGAACTCAACTCCAAAAAGGTGTCCCAACTGGAAGCTCTCCACCAGAAAAATAGTGGCAATCTTTCCGTTCACAGCCTCGCAATAATAGTATCGGAGCGGGTTCTCCAAAAAATAGAAACTCCCGGGAGTAAACGTAGGCTCTCCTACGGGTAGAGATGACAACGGAAATTCTGCGATTGAGCCAGAAAATACATTTTCGTAGCGGACCGTATTCTGCAGCGCCGTGAGCTCTATGCGGACGTCGCCGCCAAGCACGTTACCGATAACACCTTCGAGGTGAATCTCTATTCGGAGGAGCCTCCCCCGGTGGATGAAGAACTCGTCAGGCGGGACTACTTCGCCTTCAACGGCGATGTAGCGCACGTCCGTAGTGCCAGTCGCCACTGGCTTGCCCGCTTGTACCCGGATCAGGTCCGCCAAAGACGTCTTTCCAATGCTGCTGCGCTCGAGGCAGTAGGTCATCTGCGTCGGCTCACCGGGTAGCGCCACTACCTGCCCGTCGACGTAGTGGAGGACACACTTCACGACCGCGTTCATTGGTTTGTTGGTTTCGACCACCTCTACCTCCGGCGGCCGTGCAATCTCAGGCCCGAACGGGCTGAAGACAAGGTATGACGCCTGCTGCGAAAAGCTAGGTTTCTCACTGGGTTGCAAGCTTAAGGTGAAGAGGTCGATCCCGTGTCGTTTCGCAACGGTAACAGCGCCTCTCTGAAAGCCAGACGTGCTGACAAACGTTGCCTTGTTTACGTTCGCATCCCTCGCCTTCGTCACGAAAGCCTCGACCGCATCCACTCCGACCGGCCGGGACCTGTGCTTCACTTCGTATGCAAGCAGTACCGAATGAAGCCCGACGGCGACTCGCGCCAAAACATCGAACTGCCTGTTGTCGATACGCGTGTTCCACGAGACTTCGGAATTTGGTATCGTCATGCGTTGGAGCGCCGCGGTGATCAGTTCAAAATGTTTGTCGTCGGATATCATATCGCGCTTTCCGCCCTCCCTAACGATCACTGTGGCGCAACGTCACGTCGTCTAATGCGTATTTCAATTCGGCGCCGCGTCTCGACGTCGCCCGCCTCACCGCTCGTGAGTGTGTCGCCGGGCAGGATGAGCTGGGCGGCCGAGAGAGGAAGCACGGTGATCCCCTCAAGCGACTTGTTGGATTTCAGGACGTTGGCGACCGAAATTGCACGCGCCAGGCCGAGACCCGCATTATCGGCCGGTTCAAGTGACGTCACGTTCTTGTGGGCCAGGAGCACGTCGATCGCGTTCTTGTCCATGTTCGAGCCCGCGCGGGAGATCGGCTGCTCGTCCGTGTGACCAATGACTTCCACGATATCGGCGCCATAGGCCTGCAAATTGCTCGCAATCTGGTCTGCAATGGAACTGTTCAACTTTATCGCGAACGCTGCCGTCAGCTCGGCACTTCCCGAACGGAAGTAGTTGTTGTTGGCCTCGCTCAACGTGATGATCGGCGGCCACTCATGGGGCTTCGACGGTGTTTCAATCGACGCCAGCTCTTTCGCCTTGGCATCCAACTCCTGTCGCAACCGACCAATTTCAGCCAGCGCCTTTAAGTGCTCCTCCTCAATTCGCTTTTGGGCAAGATTGGCCGCTTGGAGCTCGCGGTAATCTTCGAGCATATCAGTGACCTTGCGGACGATCTCCTCCGGATTGTCGTCGGAAAACTTCACGGCCAACTCTTCCACGGCCTTTTTCGCGAGCACCAGCTCGCGCCACTCGTCGTCGGTCTGATCTCGGCCAGCAGCGGCAAGCTGCAGCCGCATCTCCTCGACCTGCTTCTTCAGCCGTTCGGCATCGTTGCCCTCGACCAAGGCCTGCTGCTCTGCGCGGTTTGCTCGCTGCTCCGCCTCTGTCGCCCGCTGCCGTTCCTTCGAAATGATGGCTGCGGTCACAAGGAGAAGACAGAACACGACGAGCAGCAATGATTCCGCCATCGTGAAGCCAAGTATGAGCCCTCGATCGTACCCGCGCCCTTCGGCACCTGCGACGGTGTTGCTCATCGGTTCCAGATGCTCCAGCGCGACTTGTCAGGCTGCGGCTCCGCTGCCTCAATGGCCGCGGTGGCCATCTCTGGCACGGTTATGGCGTCCTCTCCCGCCGGCGCCGGCATGATCGGCCGGCTTTCCGCCGAATCCGCCGCGGGCTCCCCCAAGCCTGCTGTGGGCTCCTCCAAGACTGCCGTGTGCTCCGCGACAGCAGGAACGGCGACAATGGCTTCGACCTTCGCCAGCGCTTTTTCGATACGGTCGCTCTGAACTGCGCCCCGCTCATCGCGTTCCGAGCTGCGAAGCTCCAGGGTGTTCACCACTCCTGCGAGCTCCTTAACCTGGTCAGCCGTTTTGCGTTCCGCATCAAGCATAGAGCGGATTGCGTTCATTGCCTCCCGGATCTGTTCGGACGCCTTGTTCAACGCCTCGGCGGACGAACCCACTGCGGTGGTGGATCCCTTAATGTCCGCAGACAGCGCGTTTAGCTGTGTTGCCACCTGCTTGAACGGACCGATGGCGGTGATGACCTTTTTGGCCGTGTCGCGCGCTGCCACGGTGTTGGCTTCGATCGACTTGACGTTGCCGTCAACCAGCTCTTTCAGGGCATCGATCGCGGGAGTGACGTCTACGCGCAGGATTTCGTCGGGAGACCTTGCGATCGAGAACTTCGCCGTCAGGCTTTCCATGGTGCTGGAAAGGGCATCGGCGCGCCGGACGACGTGCCCGACCGACTTGTCCACCTGTTCCGCGATCCGTTCGACCGTCTTCACATTCTTGTCTGCGAGTTCGGCAAGATGCTCGTGCGTCTTCTCGAGCGTTGCCAGCAATTTCTCCGAGGTCTCCTGAATGGTCTGCGTCGCCTTGACGGACATCGCCTCGATCGACGCTCTGACGGCTTCCCCGTTCCGTTGCGCCTGTCTGGCGATCTCCTCGAAGCCTTCCGACAACATCTGGTTGCTGGTGCGTCGGTAGCTGGAAAACTCTAGTGCAGACGTGTCGAGCTCGGTCCTGACGCGTCGCGTCATCTCGGCAAGCTCAACGCGCACCGCCGTTTCGATGTCCGCCGGATCTCGCCGCATCTGGTTGTAGAAGATGCGAAGCGCGATGCCCGTGATCGTCGACACGATCGCGATGCCGAAGTTGCGCACGACGTCCTCGATCGAGGCCTCGCCCGTGAACTTGTAGAGCGAGATACCGAGGCTCGCGAGGGTGAAGATGAACCCCATGTAGTAGAGATTGTCACCGGCCTGTTCGCTGCGAACCCTGAGACCGGGCAGCAGGTTGAGCACGAGATAGACGAGCATCAAGACGATCGGGATGGTGGTGACGATCGAAATGTCCAGGTCGTATATCTTGCCAAACCAGATTACGGCCGCCCCTATGATCGTCATCAAGACGAAGAGACAAATCGGTCCGTGATCGCGGACGAACGTCCTAATGTCGATGTTGCCCATTACTCGCTCCCTGCAAGTCGCTCGTAGCCGACGAAGCCACCACGGTTCGCTTTCACCCAGGCTGCCCAAAATTCCGGAAGGTCTTTCACTTTGGACGCGGCCTCCCGCTGGAAGCCCCAAAACTTGACATCGATGCCGTCGAGAGGCGTCCTGAACCTGTCGCGCGCAGGGCTATTTCGGAACGCCTCGTAGTCGGCACCGGCTTTGTAGATCGAGAACGCATCCGTGTTCTCCATCATGTCGGAGGCGACAAACAGTTGCTTGGAGGTGCCTTCGAGCTTGGCCGCCGAGAAGCTCTCGATCACGATGCGCTGAATGCCTGCCAGGATTGGCGAACGCTTCGACTCGCTGCCATTGCCAATCGTGTCCGACAGATCCCGCAGGGGCTTGTTGAAGGCCTCTTCCCAACGCTGCTGCTTCTTTCGCGGATTGGATGTCCAAGGGTCCGCCGTTGCACCGTCGCCCGGATTGCATCCCTGGTAGGTCCGCTTGAGCTTCCCTTCCTGGTCTGTGAGAGCGTAGACCTCGAGCAGGCCGCCGACTTCGATCTCCGATACCGTCCGTTCGAACTGGCGCTTCAGATCGACTTGCGTGATTTCCGAGATTGGATCGGTCAGGTCGAGCAGTATGGCTCTAACGGACACCGGGCCTGTGGCGGGGCATAGGTCGTCGTCAAGCGCCACGGCCTCGCCAGCCCGGATCTTGAGCATCGCGTAACCCGCAACGCTCAGGAAAACGAAGGCCAGCAGGCCGATGATGCCGACTATCGCCCACGGCGACCCGTCTTTTCTCCTACGCCTGCGCCGGGCCATTGATCGTCTCCGGGAATAGATTGTCGAGCTGGTGATAAGCGGTGACTGCAGCCTCAAATTCGGCGCTGATGCGCTTCATCTGGTCCGACATTTCGGCCTGAGCCGCCTTGATGCGTTCACCCAACTCCTTGTCGCTCCAGTCGTCCGACGTATCGATGGCGGGCTTTCGCCGATCGAGGCTGTACTGCGTCGAAAACCGCTTGGGCAGAGGTTCGGTGCGGGTAGCTCGGTTGGCCTCCCTGTAGGTAGCGAACAGGCGCCGGCCGGAGACCTCCAGATGGTTCTGGTGCTCCGAAAACTGCTTGATCATCCTCGTGCGGCTGTCGATGATGGCAGCGCATTCCTTCCGGCGTTGAGAAAGGGCAAGGATGATGCCGTCGACCTTCTGATTGTGGTCGTCGCGGATGCCCTTCAGCTGCTCGATCAGATCCGCCTTGCGATCGATGTAGTCGTCGCGCGCGTCGATGTACCGGGTGTAAGTGTCTGCATAGCCCGGGTAAGGGTCCTTCATCAGAAGGGAGTCGATCAATGCGATCGTGGAGAAGAGGACGCCGCTGGCAAACAGCACCCAGGAGTCGATATCGTTCATGAGCAGCGGCGCATTGGACAGGCGCTTCATGACGATGCGACCGACATTCTCGAACGCCGTGGCGGAGACTTCGCGATAATGGGCCATTACCAGGTTGAGGCCTAAAGCCACCGTCAGCCAGGCGGCGATGCCGAGCAGGCCCACCAGCTTCCACCAAAACGATCGGTGCACGACCCGCGGCACGACAAAAAGACCCAACACCACTGTCGAGACCACGTTCGCGAAGGCGAACGCGAAGGCATATCCGATGCCGCCGACAAGACCCTGGTCGTTGCCCTTTGCGAGGTAGATGCCGTTCACCATCGTTTCGACGATCAGCAGGGCGAGGATGACGCACCACTTGAGGATGGTGGCCATCCGTCCTTTGGTGCGGGCGACCCTCAGCTCAAGACCGTTCAGCTTGCGAAAATTGGCAAGTTCGACGTCCGTCTCTCTCAGATCCTTCCGAAGGCCATGAAGCTCGTCGCGCCCCGTGGCCACGTCGGCTCGGAAGTCGTCCACGCTCGCATTGTTGACGACCTGAATTCTGTTGAAGTGGCCGTCAAAGTCGAGGTTGCGCAGACGCGTGCCGTAGGTGCTTAGATGCCCCTCCAGCACCTGGTATGCGTCGTCCCGCAAGCTCTCGATACGTTCGGATATGGCCCGCTCGACTTCGTCCTGATCGCGGGAATCCTCTTTCGGAGAGTTCGCTTTCCCGTTCCGCGTGCCTTTGTCTTCAAGCTCCAGGGTCCGTTCCAGCTTGTCGACGTCGAGCGGCGGGAATGGGTCGGTGGTGACGCGGAAATCGTGGTTCGATTCCCGGACGCTTTCGAAGAGCTTGTTCAACGAGTCAAAACGAGGTGCCATGATTTCAATCCTGAGATAGAGGTGCGGCTACCGCCCCCACAGTGGAGGCCGCCAACCGGCTGCAACGGCCTCGTCCTCCGAGCAGAACCAGCGTTCGCCGCTGGCGGTATTGATCTTGGTTTTGGCGTAGTCCCGGGACCACGGGGTGTGATAGATTCGCTCCCCGTGACGATTGACGTTGCCTTTGATCGGGCACGCCTGGTCCGGAGACTGGGATACTGCGGAAGCCCACTTCGAAGCGCGATAGTCCCAGGGGGCCTCGGTTTCGGCCTGCCACACTCCCACGTGGGCCTGCCGGGCCTCCTGCTCTAACTGAGCGTAATCTTCGGAGTACTTCCGGAATGCCCAGGCCAGTCCCGCGCGAACCATGTCGGAATTGATTTCGCTGCCGTCGGCGAAGCAAACGGCGATGACTCGTCCGTAGGCGTCTCGGCCTTTGGCTTCGCACGCGACAGCGTGGCCCTGAACCAGATCTTCAATCTTCCGGATCGCGTCGCTGCCGCATGGCCAGGTGCCGCCATCCTCTGCGTTGCAGGCTTGTCCCGCTTCCGGTGCATCAATTCCGTGGAGCCTGTAACGGACGCCCCCAATGTCCAAGGTGTCCCCGTCAACAACCCTGACGGCGTCGCGAGACACCGCGGTCGATGCGGCAAGTGCCCATATGGCGATCAGTAAGAATCTACAAATTTTTTTCGCGCCCCTATCCCCTCAAATTTGGTGGTTACTGCAGGACGCATGCTTTTTCAACTACAAGTAAATTAAGATTTTGTTTACGGTAAACGCGCGCCCCGAAGCCACGAGGAATATGGGCGTTCGAAACGACGGAGGCACCTTCGCGAGTTGTTACAGACTTACGGGTCTCGTTATGGGGAACAAAAAACCTGAAATTGTATGTGAATACGAAGTTTCGCGGGTCACACTGTATAACCAGGGGCGTGGAAGTTGCCGTTCTATATAAAGAAATCGATTTCTGCTGGACCGTTCCGCTTTAACTTCTCGAAGGGCGGGACCGGCGTGTCGGTCGGGGTCAAAGGACTTAGGATCGGGACAGGGCCGCGTGGCCACTACATCCACGCCGGCAGGGGCGGTCTCTACTATCGAGCTTCATTGGGCAACGCCGGCAAGCCGAAAGGACGGGCAGCTCAAGGCCAGCCAGCGCCACGAATTGCCTCAGAGCAAGATGGCGTCACCATGATCGAAATCGACTCGGGCGACGTCATGCAGATGCGCGACGAATCCTTCAGCGAACTGCTCGACGAGATCAATGCTAAGAGCCAGCAGACCAGCATGGCGGTCGCCTTGTTCTGGATTCCGCTGATCCTCGCAGCGACGGCCGCCTTCGTCCTCGGCCGCCCCGCATTGGTGTTCGGTGTTTTCGCCTTCCCCGGCTGGGCGCTCGGACGCTGGCTGGATTCGTATCGAAGAAGCGCGGTCCTCTTCTACGATCTCGAAGGTGACGCCGAGGCTGCATACAAGGCACTAACCGAAGGATTCGACGGTCTCAGACAATGCGCCGGCAAATGGCATATCGAAGCCGGTGGCGCGATAACGAACCTCGCCGCCTGGAAGCGAAACGCGGGAGCCTCCCACCTCGTAAAGAAGAAGCCGACGTCCCTTGCCTACTCGCTTCCTTCTGTCATCAAAAGCAACATCAGCCCGCCGGCACTAAGCGTCGGCAAACAGGTCATGTACTTCATGCCGGACGTAGTGCTCGTCCAGGACGGCAAGAAAGTCGGAGCCGTCAACTATCGCGACCTCAACATCCGATGGCAGGATTCGCGCTTTATCGAGGATGGCAGGGTACCAAGTGACGCCCAGGTCGTTGGCCACACCTGGCAGCATCCGAACAAGAATGGCGGCCCCGACCGCCGCTTCAAGCACAACAGGCAGATTCCGATCTGCCTGTACGAGACAATGCACTTGCAGAGCGCCAGCGGTGTCCATGAGTTGGTCGAATTCTCCAAGATCGGCAAGGTGGGAGACTTCGCAAGTGGTTGCCGACTGATTGCACAGTTGCCAAAGACGCGCACTCAGCCGCCAACACCTGCTGCGGCTCTGCCTGCCCCCGAGCCGCAGACCCCGGAGCCTGCCTTGCAGAGAAGGTGGCGCCCGCTTCGGACGGTCTCGCTCCTCGCACTTGTGGTCGTCTTGGGGCTCCCAGTTCTCGCCATGCTCCTGCCGAGAAAACCCGAGCCGGCATCCACCGCTCCGAACGTTGACGAAGTTCAAGCCAGACCTGTCGCAGCAGAGACACCGCCATATCCAACGAACCACGACGACGTCAGCGCAACGCCCACGGCCCTTCCCGATGCGACATCCAACCAGCGGGCCACCGCGGAGATCCCGGCGGTGGCCCCATCCAATGATGTCGCAGCGGATGACGGTCAAGGAGCGAGTTCCGCCACGGCGTTGACTGCAGAGCAGCCACGGTGGCGAACCCAGACGGCGGTAAACCTCCGAGTTGGCCCAAGCACGAAGTATCCGGTGCTCGCAGTGATCCCCAAAGATACACAGGTCGTGTTAGTCGAGCAAAGCGGCGGCTGGAGCCATGTGAAGGCCAACGAGGGGATGATCGGCTGGATGACGACGAAGGCCATTGCCGTAGATTATGCCGAGTAGCTTGTGATCGGAGAAGTTTCCAGATGGATGTCAGGCCTCCCCCACAACTTCTCGGAGATACTTACAAATCCGCCGTAGGGGCGATATCAAGTATATTTGCATGAGACTCCAGACTCGCTGCGGACTTGGTGGCAATGATACTGAATACCTGCCGATCGACTAGCGTTGGCGCTACAATCCTGGCTCTGTCGCTCTTGGCGATTGTGGGCGGCGAGCCATCGCGAGCCCGCGCTCAAACCATCGCGGGACACACCGTAGGCGAAGATCGCTCGGCCTTGGGATCTGGTCAGCGGGTTTCTCTAAACACCCCAATGGACGGTCACACCACCGTGGAGCTCTCCACTCCGGGCGGCGTAAAGTTGGCGGCCACATATCAGGATGCATCGCAGAAGGTCGTCCAGATCGAAGTTGCGCGTCCCCGGACCGTACCCGGAGCATCCGGACAGTTCGGCAACTTTAAATTCGGCCAGACCAGTCTGTCTGATATCCGTTACCGCTTCGGGAGCAAAGGGCTCTTGTTCGGCAACGTCCTCCCTGCGGCCGCGACTGCAGATGGCGGCGTCGCCATCGTGAGCTCCTACGAGATAAGCGGAACAAACATTGTCGTCTCTTTCACCTCCAAGGTCTCCCCCGCATCGCTGACTGACCTGAAGCAGCGGTTCGGCGACGATATGTATTCGCACGTCGAGACCGTGGCCACACTCGAGTCCACCGTCATCGCGGACGCCGACTACCTGAAGCTCACTCGAGGAGACGATCTCGTCTACGACGTGGGCTATACGCCCGTGGCCTGGGAGAATGCCATTGCGGCGGCGAACGGCGGCCGACAGATCTCGTTGGCGCGCGTCTCCCCATCACAACTCCCCGTCCATAGGATGTACAACGGACCTATCAACGCACCGTACTTTACGGATGCCTCGGCACGGAACTTCCAAACCCGGATCTCGGAAGGCATGGCAGCCGGCCCGACTTTCGCCGGCGAATATGCGGTAATCCCGGTCGGCTGCGGCACCGGATGCTCGATCGCCTTTGCCGCGAGTGTCAGGACAGGAGAGGTCACCCGTATTCCCGTCGATGACGAGGCCGCCCTTTACCTTGACCTCCAATACCAGATCGACAGCCGACTCTTGATCACCCAATCGGCACGGGGAGAGGCTCGCACATGCCACATGCAGTTCTTGACCTTGGATGATGGCGAATGGGTCTCGCTGCTCGAGCACGAGATCGGGCCCACCGAGTCCTGCTATAACTCGATCGCCCAAAATCTTCAGAACTGAACGGAAAGGCGCGCACCGAATGCCGAGTGCAGAAACCGAGAGAATCTTGACCATCGAGCCAGAACTGCATCCCTGGTTAGCGGACGCCATCGTCCGGTTCCGTTATCTCCATCCCGAGGCGCACCTGCACACAGACGACCAGTCGGTGACGCTCACAGCGTCAAGCGACCAGATGGCCGGACTGGTTCAGGATCTTATGTTCTGTCTCTACCGACAGAAAATCTACAGCGAAACGCTGCCGCTTCGGACGATGCTGATTGAAGGAGTGACGGGATTTGCCGGTCGTTCCTCTTAAATTTCGACCCCATACCGACGAGCTGCTGATTTTTGCAGACGACGCGGGCGGATACTTCAAGTCGGACCATGCCTTCCTACACCGCTACGCATGCGGTCAATTGACATCGAGCGACCGCGCCTTCTTGACCGCCAACGGTCATGCATACAACTCCGTTGGCGACCTCGCGTTTTCCGGGTTCGAGCACCGTTTTGCGGAAAGGCTCTATCTTCCGCGGGAACTGGATTACGTCATCCTGGTGCCTACTCTCAGATGCAATCTGGCCTGCGGCTACTGCCAGGTTTCGCGTGTCAACGAAACCACGCCCGGCTTCGACTGGAACGACGTGACACTGGAAGCGGTGATCAAGTTCCTAGACAGCCTGTCTGCGAAGAAAATCAAAGTCGAGTTCCAGGGCGGCGAGCCACTCCTGCGCCTCGATATCATAACGAAGGTCCGGGACTTCTGCAGGCAGCGGTTCGAAGCGTGCGAAATCGTGATCTGCACGAACCTGCAGGAGGTCGATGCCCCTGCCTGGGACCTGCTCGCGGAGCCGGACATCTTCGTCAGCACGTCCTTGGACGGCAACCGGATCACCCATCAAAAGCAGCGGACGGTGACCGACCGAGGAACCGACCGATTCTTCGCAAACCTTGAGTTTGCCGTGAGCCATCTGGGACCGGAAAAGATCTCAGCCCTGCCAACACTCGATCCGCACCGTGCGCCAACGCCTCATGAGGTCATCGACACCTATCTCAGCTATGGGATTCGATCGATCTACCTGCGTCCCGTAAACCACCAGGGCTTTGCCAGGAAAAAGTTCGACGCACGCACGAGCGCTGCCGCTTGGAATGCCTATCATGCCTCGTTCATCGATGCGCTCATCGAGCACAACTGGTCCTCGGAGGTTGCCGTCGAGGAATACTACTTCGTCCACTGTCTGCGGCGAGTGCTCCGATCCGGCCACAACGGTCATGTGGATCTGCGCAACCCCAACATCGTCGGCCTCAGCTACCTCGTGATCGACTACGACGGAAAGATATACCCGACGGACGAGGCGCGCATGGTGACCCGCGTCGGCCAGTTTGACCTTTCGATGGGCGATGTCTCTACAGGCGTCTCGCCGGAGACGATCGACAGCTTGAATGTGGAGGCCCTAAACAACTTCCATCCGGACTGCGTGCACTGTCCCTATCAGGCGTTTTGCGGCGTCGATCTCGTCGACGACATTTCCCGATATGGCCGGATCGATCTCCCGAAACATCTGACCGACTTCTGTCAGCGCCATATGTCGATCTTCGACAGGATATTCGCGATGATCTATTCCGACGATCCCAAGATCCAGAAGACACTGGCCCTCTGGTCAGGTGCTCCGCGCTTCGATCCTTTGCTCGCGAAGGTGCACCGATGATCGACCTGCGCATAAAGGTCGATCCGTTGCCGATTGACGAACCGTTGATTGTCCGGTTGCAGGCGGCCGGATCGCCTGCGCAGTCCGATAGTGACGCGATCCTGACAGAAGTAGAGGGCGACCGTCGCGAATACGAACTCAACGGCTTCTCGTTCGCCGTCTACGGCGCCAATGACACCCTGGACGGCGACGTCTTGATGATGCTGCCGGGCACAACCACCGCGCATCGCCTTATCCGCGCGGGGTCGAAGCACAATACGCTTCTGGTAACCGAGCAATGCGACCAGCTCTGCGTCATGTGCTCCCAGCCGCCGAAGAAGTACCACACGGATCTATTCGAGCAATTCGCCCTTGCGGCCTCACTCGCCCCACAGGGCGCGATGATCGGAATCTCGGGCGGCGAGCCATTGCTTCACAAAGATCGGCTCTTCCGCATGCTCGAGGACGTGAAATCCCGGCGACCCGACGTCGGATTTCACATCCTGACGAACGCGCAGCACCTTTCGACGGCTGATCTGGACATGCTTCAACGCCTGGACCACGAACGAATCCTGTGGGGCGTGCCGCTCTATTCGGCCACGCCCGAAAACCATGACCGTATCGTCGGCAAGTCCGGGGCATTTGCCAACCTGGAACGTGGATTGGCTCTGTTGATGCGCGCAGGGGCGTCGCTGGAGCTTCGCTCGGTGGTCATGCAACAGAACTGGCAAGATCTGCCTGCTCTGGCGGACTATGTGTCCACCCGCCTCAGCTTCCTGACGATCTGGGCCATCATGCAACTGGAGCGGATCGGGTACGCCCGCATGAACTGGAGAGAGACGTTCCAGGACACCTCCACTGAATTCGAGCAGATCGCTCGGGCAATCGATGTCGCGACGGCCCGTGGCCTCAAGGCGGCGCTCTATAATTTTCCGCTCTGCTCGGTACCGCCCGCCTACCGGGAATATGCGCCCTCAACCATATCTGACTGGAAGCGAAAATATCTAGACTTCTGCTTGAATTGTCGCGCCCAGAAAACTTGTGGTGGTTTCTTTGAATGGTATAGTGCGCCCGAGGGGTTCGCGTCTCTGGGGCCATTATGAAATCTAGACTGTTTGTGATCCCGTCGCTTCTTGTGGCGGGGTTTTTGCCATCGAAATCCGATGCGATGCCGGTCGGTGAATTCGTATCCAAGAAGGATCCGGGAAATTCGGTGCTGGAGCGCCTCAGGCTGAAGCACGTTTTCACGCTTGCGGGACACCGTTCGCACAGTTCGCACCGCTCTCACAGCTCCCATTCCAGCCATCGTTCAAGCAGCGGTGGCGGATACAACTACAAACGATCCAGTTCGACGGTCTACTCTTCGCCCTCCACCGTCTACACAGCGCCTTCCACCGAGTATTCGGCTCCCTCCACCGTCTACTCGGCTCCCTCCAGTTCCGTTTCGGCCCAGCCTTCGGTTTCCGCAACTCCCGTCTATCCGCTTACGTCGGATCCGGCGGCGGATGCCCCGCTCAAAACCCTTCCGGGCAACACAGCGAAGTTCAAGCGCATCGTCATGCAGGTGCAGACCGCGCTGACGGCCTATGGATACTACGAAGGCCTGATCGACGGACAGGTCGGCCCTGCCTGCAAGAAGGCGCTCGTCGCGATGCAGACCGACTACAACCTGAAGGTCACCGGAACCATCACGCCGGATGTCCTCAACATCTTTGGCATCGCCGCGAACTGATCAACAAATCCAACGAAATCTGGAGTCTGACACCATGACCAACCCATTTGAACAGCAACCCTTCGGTGGCGCCGAATTCGTCGACAATCCGGAACCGCGCTGTCCCTGCCTCCTGCTTCTCGACGTCTCCGGCTCAATGCGAGGGGATCCCCTGAAAGAGTTGAACGAAGGACTCGTCCAGTTCAGGGACGAACTTTACGCGGACTCCCTGGCGGCCAAGCGGGTTGAAGTAGGCATCGTTACGTTCGGACCCGTCAGCGTCGTCAACGACTTCGAGGGCATTCACCAGTGGAACCCGCCGGAGCTTTCGTCACAGGGCGACACTCCGATGGGGCGCGCGATCGAAACCGGACTGGAGATGCTGCGGAAGAGAAAGGACACCTACAAGCAGAACGGCATCTCGTACTACCGGCCTTGGGTGTTCCTCATCACCGACGGCGCCCCCACGGACTCCTGGCATGAGGCAGCGACTGCGGTGAAAGTTGGCGAAGGCGAGAAGGCATTCTCGTTCTTTGCCGTCGGCGTGCAGGGCGCCAACATGGAAGTGCTGTCGCAGATTTCGGTTCGCAAGCCGTTGGCTCTGAAGGAACTGCGTTTCCGGGATCTGTTTTCCTGGCTTTCAAGTTCTCTGGGTTCCGTGTCGCATTCGAATCCGGAGGACGCCGTGCCGCTCGCCAACCCGGCCGCTCCCGACGGTTGGGCATTGATTACATGACCATCGGTTGGCGATGGGCAGGTGCGCGCTCCATCGGTACCTCGCATCTGAGGACCGAGACCGCGTGCCAGGACTTCGCGCGCGCGGAGCTCTTCATCCGGCCCGAAGGTCAGATAATGGCCGCGGTAGTGTCGGATGGGGCCGGAAGCGCGTCGCACGCGGAGACCGGATCCAAGCTCGTGTGTCTTTCGTTCCTTCGAGCGTGCCGCGAGTTCTTGATTGCGAAGCCGCTCGAAGACCTGGTCGAAGAAGACGTCTGGGACTGGCTCGACGAAGCCCGCGAGACCATAAACGCCAAGGCTAACTCCCTGGCGTTGCGGCCGCGCGACTTCGCATCGACGTTGGTGGCGGTTCTCGCCGGACCGGAAACCTCGATCGTGGTCCACATCGGCGACGGTGCGGTGGTGTGGAGGAAGCCGGGGTCCGAGGAATGGGAGGTGCCTTCGTGGCCGTACCATGGCGAGTACGCGTCGACGACGGCGTTTGTGACCGACGACCCGCAACCAAAACTCAGCTATCTCCGCATGGACGAGGCTATCCAGGAATTCGCATTGTTCTCAGACGGGATCGAACGTCTTGTCCTCGAACAAGCGACGCGATCGGCTCATGCGCCGTTTTTCAACCGCATGCTGGCCCCCTTGAGGAATTCGGATGTCGCCGGCCCTGACAAGCATCTGTCCGCGGCGCTGAAGGACTACCTCGACAGTGCTGCCGTTTGCGAGCGCACGGATGACGACAAGTCGCTCATTCTCGGCGTGCGGACATGACTCCCGTCATCTCTTCAGATGGCCGGCGCCTGACGCTGGGCAACCTCATCGCAAAAGGTGGCGAGGGTGCCGTCCATCATATCGTCGAGGCTCCCGATCTAGTCGCGAAAATCTATCTACGCGGCAAGGCTGGAGCACGACGAGAAAAGGTCGAAGCGATGGTTTCGGCCCGCCTGCACACGAGCTCGTCGTTCGTGGCGTTTCCGATAGACACCTTGAAATCGCAAAGCGGCGAATTCCTGGGATTCACTATGAAGAAGGTGAACGGCTTCAAAAGCGTTCATGATCTTTACGGCCCTGCCAGCAGGAAGACCGAGTTTCCAACTGCGGACGCGAAGTTCCTCGTCAGAGCCGCGCTCAACCTCGCCTGCGCCATCGCCAGCGTGCACGCGGCGGGTTGTGTGATCGGCGACATCAACCACTCAGGCGTACTCGTGTCGGACAAGGCACTCGTCACGCTCATCGATAGCGACTCATTCCAGTTCCGTTCGAACTCGCAGGTCTACCGCTGCCTGGTGGGGGTTCCCGAATATACTCCGCCGGAGCTTCAGGGCCTCTCGCTCGACAGAACTGACCGCATGCCCAATCATGACAACTTCGGGCTCGCAGTCCTGCTTTTCCAGTTGCTGTTCCTCGGTCGCCATCCGTTCGCCGGACGGTATCGTGGCAAGGGGGATATGGATATCCGGAAAGCCATTGGAGAGGGACGGTTCGCCTATAGCGACCGTCGCGCGGAAACCTTAATGGAACCGCCACCTTACGTCCCGATGCTCGAGGACTATGGGAAGGAACTAGGCAGAGCATTCGAAACAGCCTTCCGCCTGCCTTCCAAACAGAGCAACGGCCGTCCCCTCGCCTCGGAATGGGTGAAGCTGCTGACAGCGGTCCAGTCCAGCCTCAAAACCTGCCCTTCCGATCGCGCGCATTCATACGCAGGCAGCCTTTCCACCTGTCCTTGGTGCTCGATCGAGCGGTCGATGGGCCGTTCCTTATTCGTGGCGCAGTATTCACCGACGGCCCCGGTCGTGGACATCGGCAAACTGCTCAATGCCATCCGCGGTATACCCGCCCCGCCTTCGCCTCCCGAGCCCGAAAAGTTGGTCGAGCCCCTCTTGAGCCTGACCGTCTCGACCGACGGCCAGCAAGCTCGATCCGTGAGAACGGTCACGGTGCTGGCTGGTCTCGCGGCGATGGCGATCGGCGTCTATCTGATGACCGCCATCCAGGGGTTCTGGGGTGCCGCCCTCATGGCAGGCGCCGGCTTCATGACCCTCAGGTCCCTGGATCTCGAGCCAATGTTTGCGTCCGAACATGCAAGCGCCAAGTCTGCGTGGGACACGCAGCGCAAGGATTGGATGGCTCGGGCTGGATCAACGAGATTCGATGTAAGCAGGACTCATTATCTCCGATTGGCTGCCTCTCATGCGGAGCTGCCGGCGCAAGAGCAGACGAAACTGCACGCGCTCGAGCAAAAGAAGCGTCAACTCCAGATGCAGAAGCATATGGAGTCGCATTTGATCGAGCGCGCGAAAATCCCTCGGGTCGGAGCTGGCCGCAAGGCGACCCTGGCCTCCTTCGGGTTCGAAGATGCGTGGGATGTCATGCAGCGCCCGATCACGAATGTTCCGGGCTTCGGCCCATCGCTCGCTGCGGAACTTGTAACGTGGGCGCGCTCGGTGGAGCGCAAGTTCGTCTTCAACAACTCCGTGCCGACGGATCCGCAGGCCATTCAACAAATCAAGGTCGAGATCGGCAGAAAGCGCGCCGAACTCGAAAAGGAGCTTAATCGAGCGCCCGACGAGCTTCGCCGCCTGGCAGATGAAGCCCGCGCGCTTGTGACGTCGCCACCGCAAGAGCTCGTCGAAGCGTATCGACGGCTGAAGCAGCTCGAACTCGACATGGGGACGGCGTGATGGCCGTCTCCTACCGGAATCTCTGGATCATTGTGGGGATGACTGTCACCGCGACGGTGCTGGCAAACATGTCGGCAAAGACCAAACGCGGCGCGACGCCGGACTTCGAGGTCACCTATCGAGAACCGAGCTTGCCGTCGACCAGAACCACGAACGAGACGCAGAACCCGTCCACCGCACCTACGGCCACGAGCGGCGGCGCAGAGAAAGTTGTCGCCAACCAGCCGGCAAGCACCCAGCCGACGAGCGTGCAAGAATTCAGAGATATCGACGCTGAGTTCAAATCGTCTTTCGACATGGCTGCGCGCATCGCGCTCGCTTCGCCCGCTGTCCGGACGCCCGTTTCAATCGAACAGCCAGCTCCTGAGATCCCCTTGCCGTCTCTGCAGACCCGGGAAATCCAATCGGACCCCAAAGTCTTCGACCTGGGATCGCAAACCCCGCTCGATACCGGATCTTCGACATTGGGTGCGGGGCTTACCACCACCAATCTGAATATGCGTGAAGGCCCTGCAGCGAACTACCTGCTGGTCGACACTCTGGCGACGGGCGCGGTCGTGTCGATCCTCGAAGAGGAGAACGGCTGGCTGCATGTCCGTGAGATCTCAAGCGGACGACAAGGCTGGGTCAACGGAACCTACATCGCGCGAACCGCCAATTGATGGGCTCCCGCGTTCGGCCGTCATGGACTACTTCCCAAGCACCAACTGACGAACCGCAGTCTCCATCGCACGCCGACGCTAGAGCGTTTCATTGCTTGACTGAATCTGATGGGATTCCCGGCAGGTCGGTTTTGTGATTCAAGATGCTGGCTGGGCGG
>MBFK01000018.1 GCA_001704765.1 Sinorhizobium shofinae | reverse complement strand
GCTTGATGAACCGCCGTGTACGGAACCGTTCGCACGGTGGTGTGGGAGGAGGGAGACCGCAAGGCTCCCTCCTACCCGATTGTCCGCATTGGAGGGGCTTTCGCGGGAACCAAACCTTTTTCGACGCGTTGACATCGCGCGAAAGGTAAGGAGCGGAGACAATGGCGGAAAAAAAGCTGGCAGCGGTGGGCGCCGAGATGGACACGGAAAAGACGGCGGCAGACACCCAGATGGAATTGCAGGCCCAGGTTGCGGAGTTGAGAGCTGAGATCGTGCGGTTGACGGAAACGGTTTCCGCTATCGGCAGCGGCGCGAAGGCGGTCGTACAGGGGGAAGCGGAACTGATGACGGAACGGCTGCGGGAACGTGTTCGCGACGATCCAATCTCGACACTGCTGACCGTAGCGGGAGTCGCATTCCTGTTCGGCCTGTTCGCGAGACGCTGAAGGCCCCCTTCGGCGCTCACTCACATACCACCAGAATTGGGAATTGCGCTTGGTTAAGGCGCCGTGGTCTGGATTAAGTTATGGTCTACCGGGCTATGGCTCAATCGAAGCGGGCGGGCTATTATTGGTCCGCATCTGATGTGCACTGAAACGGACGACATCCGGGTAACCGGAAGAAGGAGTGAGTTGAGAAAGGCGCGTCTGTCCGGGCTTCCCGGAAATGCGCCAGCCCGCAATCGGGCAGGGTGAAATCTGTGTTCATCCGTCTCATGGAAGTATGGAGACGAGCATGGCAGACGTAATCAGATTGCAGGACCGCAAGGTCAAGATATCGCGAAGGCGCCCCGTCACCGCGGGGAGTGCTAAAGTGTTGTTTTTTACGGGCATCCGTTACGAGCGCCTCGACGGGCGTGGCCCGCAGCCAAGCGCTCCGACAGGACGGCAGGTCAAGAAGCAGTAGCCGGACCGGCGCAATAGTCTCGCAAGCCGCGGGTTCGCCGATGCTCGGCGCCGTACGGCCCATTGATCTCTCTAACTCCCCACATTCTCATCACTGGCGACGGAACGGCGCGCAGCTCGATTCCGTGAGGAAATCGCGGACCTGCTCCTCGAAACTGTCCAGTGGCGCCAGGGCGCGCAGGACCGCATAGCCCTCCTCATCCTTCATCTCAATCATAATCGATTGGGCGAGCGCCTCCGGTGGCGATTTGCGCAGCTCCACCAATTGGATCGGTGTGGCGACGACGAGATCGAGGTCTCCGTTGACGGCGGTCTGGTCGTTCATGCTGAAGACTTCGTTCGACCCGCTGTCGAAGATCGAGAGCGACCAGAAAGGCACGGCACCACGCGCAATGAAACGCGCCGGCGCATCCGCGACCGAGAAGCTGCAGACGGCGGTGCGTAGAAAGGGGTCGCTATTGTCCAGCCCAGTCGGACCCGGCTCGGCCGCGAGCGGAAAGAAACTGTCCATCTCGAGAAGACCGAGAACACGCGTATAGGCGTCGCGGCCGGTGAACTGCGGCAGGGAAAGGATAATGACGATATGCAGGAGGGCGGCGCCGACCAGACCGACGAGAAAGGTGAACAGGGCCCTACGCATTCCCGCACCCCGTCTTGACGATCTTCGGCATTGCGAGGTCGATCAGTCCGGAGGAGCCGGCCGTCGGCGTATCGAGCAGGGTCAGGACGAGCTGGAAATTTCCCGTGTGGCGGATGGCGAGCCAATTGTCCGGCTGTGCGGTCGGCGAGGCGTGAATGACGAAGCTGCTGTCCTTGGCGCGCAGCACAGTCCACGAATTGATCGCCGAAGGTGTCTCAGATCCCGGTCGCAGCGTGGCGCCGTCGGTGGTCGCGGCGTAGAGCGTCCAGAAACGGGCGGGCGGCGTGATCCCGGAAATGTCATAGGAGCAGGCGGCCGAAAGGCGCGCGCCGGAATCGTCAGTGGCGGCCGTGAACCTCAACCCTTCTGCGCCGCCATAGAGCAATTCCCCGGCACGAGCGCGGTGCGCCTTTGCATAGGGGTCAGCCGCCACGGTTTGCGCTTCGGGGGAGGCCACCCAGGGGCCGATTGCGATCGATCCGAAGCCGACGGTCGCCTTCAGCGCCCATACGGCCGACGTAATGCCGCCGCCGAAGGCGACGACAAGTGCAAGGGCGACGAGGAGGGGAACGCGGAACAAGGGGGACTCTATCGAATGGTGTCTCTTTTATCCTGCCGGCAGTGAATCGATTGTGCGGCGAGGGCTCGGCCGCCAGAGAACGGATTTGTCGTTGCGAAGTCAATTCTTCGCGGCATTTGTCTCCCGCGGCGTCGCCGGCGTTCCATCAGGCGCTTCGAGCGCCGCAACCCGGCCGCCGACCTTTTCCTTGGGCTTCAGCGGTGGCGCCTGTTCGAATGCATTGCCGATTGACTTCAAGAGCCGGGTCACCTCGGCAGACAGGGATCGCGGCCGGACGAGCGGCGGCAAGGCGTTTTCATCCGGCTCGGCCGCGGCGACAGCCTCCGGCTTCTTTGGCGTTTCGGCCGGCGGAGCCTCGATACCCGGGATTGCACGGTGCTCGATGCCCTGTTCGGCATAATCCATCAGCCGTTTGAAGGTCATCGCGGGCAGGGAGCCTCCCGTCATGTTTTCGGTGGACGTGTAGTCGTCATTGCCGAACCAGACGGCGGTCGTGTAGTCGCCGGTGAAGCCGATGAACCAGGCGTCGCGATAGGCTTGCGTCGTCCCGGTCTTTCCGCCTGTCACGATCCCGTTGCTGAGGGCGGCCTTGCGGCCGGTTCCGATGATCGGGATCTGCGTCAGGATTCGGTTCATCGACGAGATGGCCTGCTCGCTCAGGACCCGTCGCGCCGGCGGCGCGTCGCGGCCGAAGTCATAGAGGATATCACCGTCATAATTCAGGATCTGACTGATGCCGTGGCGTCGGGATTCCAATCCCCCGGCGGGAAAGACGGCATAGGCCGTCGCCTGATCGAGCACGGTCACCTCCGACGTGCCGAGCGGCATGGTCTTGTCGGTGCGGATCGGCGTTTCTACGCCCATTCTTTTGGCGGTTTGGGCGATGACGTCGGTGCCGAGCTTGTCCTTGGCGAGACGGACCGGAATGGTGTTGATCGATTTCGCCAGCGCCGTCATCAGCGTGACGCGGCCGGAATAGCTGCGGCCGTAATTCTGCGGCGACCAGCCGCGCCAGGTGATCGGCGCATCGACGACCACCGTCTCGGGCGTCATGCCTTTCTCCATCGCCGCTGCATAGGTATAGACCTTGAAGGAGGAGCCGGGCTGACGCAGGGCGCGGGTGGCGCGGTTGAACTGGCTTTCGCCATAATCGCGGCCGCCGACCATGGCACGCACGGCGCCGCCGTTCTCTATCATGACTATGGCGCCCTGCTTCACCTTGTAGCTTTCGCCATATTGCCTGAGGCTCGATTCGATCGATTCTTCGGCCGCCTGCTGCAGCCCCATGTCGATCGTCGTCCTTATGATCAGCGAATGCTGCGCGAAGGGGGCGGCGATGCGCTGGACTTCATCGAAGGCCCAGTCGAGGAAAAAGTCCGGTGCCTTGACCTGGGCACGATCGATGACGGTCGCCGGACTGAGGCGGGCGGCGAGCACCTGGCCCTCCGTCATCAGTCCGCCCTGGACGAGATTGGACAGCACCTCGTTGGCACGGGCGCGCGCCGCCGGTAGGTTGACGTGCGGCGCGTATCGCGCCGGGGCCTTGAACAGCCCGGCCAGCATGGCGGACTCGGCGAGATTGATATCGGTGATCGCCTTGCCGAAGTAGAACTGGGCCGCCGCCGCTGCGCCGAAGGTACCGCCGCCCATATAGGCGCGATCGAGATAGAGGCGGAGGATTTCCTTCTTCGAGAGATTGCATTCGAGCCAGACGGCGAGAAAGGCTTCCTTGATCTTGCGCTCGATGGTCCGCTCGTTCGACAGGAACAGGTTCTTAGCAAGCTGCTGCGTGAGAGTGGACCCGCCCTGGACCACGCCGCCTGCGCGGGCGTTCTCCGTCATCGCGCGCGACAGGCCGAGAAAGTCGATGCCCCAGTGATCAAAGAAACGGCGGTCTTCCGTCGCCAGGACCGCCTTGATCAGGTGATCCGGCAGTTCGTCGATCGGAACCGAATCTTCATGGATGATGCCGCGATGGCCGATCTCGTTGCCATAGCGATCGAGAAAGGTGACGGCGAAGTCGCTTTGCGCCCGCCAGTTACCCTTGGTTTCCTCGAAAGCCGGAAGCGCAAGCGCGAGCATCAGCACGGAGCCGGCCGTGCCCCAGGTCATCCCTTCGCCCAGCACCTCGAAAAGCGCTCTTTTCCAACCGCGCATGCGAAAGCGACGGAAGAAGATGGTGGTGTCTTCCCACCATTCCGCCAGTCGGAATCCGGCGTTCCACACCGTGGAGTCGATCCAGGAATCGATCCGCAGAAAAATGTGTCGCTTCTTAGGCCGGTTTTCCTCTTTCCGCGGTTCCTGCACGGCGTTCATGTCCCGAAGCTTCCTTGCCACACGAAGATATTTGCACGGCGCGAAATTCCAATCTACTTGCATATCGCGCCGTCGGCCTTAAAAAACCGGCAATTTTCTGCAAACTTTCCATGTCGGCGTGGAATTGACGAAAGTGTGACGTGATGGGCGAAATGCCTTTCTGGAAGACGAAGAACCTGGACGAGATGACCAACGCCGAATGGGAAAGCCTTTGTGACGGCTGCGGGCTCTGTTGTCTCAACAAGCTGGAGGATTGGGACACGGGTGAGATCGCCTGGACCTCGATCCGCTGCACCTTGCTCGACGGCGAGAGTTGTCGCTGCAAGGACTACGATAACCGGCAGGCGACCGTTCCCGACTGCGTCCAACTGACCCCGCAGGCGGTGCGGGAGATCGCCTGGCTGCCGCCGACCTGCGGTTATCGTCTGGTCGCCGAGGGACGTGACCTATACTGGTGGCACCCGCTCGTCTCCGGCGATCCGGAAACGGTGCATGCGGCCGGAATCTCCGTGCGCGGACGTACCATCGCCGAGGACGGCATCGAGATCGAAAACTATGAAGATTACCTGGTTACCTGGCCGCTGGAAGTGGGCCTCGAACCGGCGGAGTAGCTTTGAATCGGCTCCGAAGGAACATGCAATAGCGTGCTGCCGTCAGTGACCGCCGTTTTTCCGCACGAGACTCTTGGGGGCGGCATTCCTCCAGGCCGTCTCCAGCGACTGGCGAATGACCTCCTCGTCGGCATCCACGAAGTAGAGAGATGTCCAGCCGCGCGCGCCCCAACCGCCGGGCACCGCGGCGCAGACGCCTGGCTCCGTTTCGAGCAGCATGCGCTGCTGATCGGGCGTCAACTTGAAGACGGCGCGGCCTGCCTCCGGCAGGGTCATGAATATGCGCTTGCCCACTCGGAAGTCGCGCGTTCCGAAATGGGCGTTTTCCTGCGTCCCGGGAAGGCTCAGTGCCAGCTTTTCGATCTCTTCGGTTAGCATCCGAAAAGAGTAACACGAAATCGGCAATTGACAAAAACCCCGCGCCCGCCATGCATCGGGAGGCGCAGAGACAGTGCTTTCAAGGGGATGGGACTACTCGTTCTCGGCGAACTATCGCCGAGAAGGAGTAATTATTCTGCAGGCGGAACAGGCTTTTGAGCAGTTTCGCTGGCCACGCGCATTTCGCGCCACTCGTTCTCGAAGCGGTCGAGCAGTGACTGTGGAATCCTGGACTGCGGCGATACGGGCGGCTTGTTCGCGAGTGTCTGCATCCGGTCCTCCTAGCGAGACGGTTGGGATATGGCGGGACCATTTCATACGTCAAATACTTTGTAAATCAGGCGGTTAAACTATTTAAACGATTGAAAAATCGTTAAATCGATTAATTGTCGTTCGTCCACAGATGGGCTTCTCATGCCGGCTCCGGTGGACTCGGCAAGGCGCGACATGCGCGCAATTGTGGAATGATTTCCGAAATGACTGGTTCGGGAAAATAGACGAGAGCCAAAAGGCAATCATCTTCAAAGGCTTGCGAGTAGACCCGGACTGGCCTTTCGAGCTCCTCACTCGATTTGCGACGATCCGGAATCGAATTCTGAGAAAAAGCTTCCAATCGACTCGGCAGAATCGCGAATCGGCGAGCGTTGAAGCCGCAGCTTATCCTATGCTTCAGGTAAATCCGCGGTCCCTTCCTCCAGACAGTGTGGCCCAAAGATCTTAACGGATCGCTGACCTCGTTCGATGACTCGGGCGCGGGGCGGCAGGCTGCCACGATCTGCAATCTCCGGTGGATTTTCGGCTCGGGCGTGCCGACGTCCGCTACGGGATGCCGCGCGTCGTCGCGGCCGACATTCATTTGCCATTCAGCCTCTATCGGCTAATGATTTTGCCATGATCTTCCCAAGTCGAAAGTGCGTTCATGTCTTCATCAGTGACCATAGTCGCGCTCGCCGCAGGCCTCGCAGGTTTTTCGCCGCCTGCCTTTGACGTGCCTACGGTTGTTGTCCGCGCGGCGGGTGATTGCAGCGCTGCGGCGGCGCAAGTCGTCGCCGAGACGGGCGGCGAATTGCTCTCCGCTCAGCCGACAGCCGATGGCAAGTGCGTCGTGACCGTGCTAATCCCGGGCAATGGAGGGCGGCCGAAGAAAGTGACGGTCAAGGTGCCGATGTAGGCATCTGCGGCGCCCGTCAGCAAAGGGAAGTAGAAGCAAGATGCGCATCCTGGTAGTCGAGGACGACGTCAATCTGAACAAGCAACTGGCCGAAGCGCTGAAGGAAGCCGGTTACGTCGTCGACCAGGCCTTCGACGGAGAGGAAGGCCACTATCTCGGTGACGCGGAACCCTACGACGCCGTAATCCTCGATATCGGCCTTCCGGAAATGGATGGCATCACGGTGCTGGAAAAGTGGCGCGCCGACGGCAAATCAATGCCGGTGCTGATTTTGACAGCCCGCGACCGCTGGAGCGACAAGGTGGCGGGGATCGACGCCGGCGCCGACGATTATGTTGCGAAGCCTTTCCATGTCCAGGAGGTGCTCGCCCGCATCCGGGCGCTGATCCGTCGCGCGGCGGGGCATGCGAGTTCGGAGATCGTCTGCGGACCGGTCCGCCTCGACACCAAGGGCTCAAAGGCGACCGTCGGCGGTGTCGCGCTGAAGCTGACGTCGCACGAGTTCCGGCTGCTCTCCTATCTCATGCACCACATGGGGCAGGTTGTTTCCCGTACGGAGCTTGTCGAGCACATGTATGATCAGGACTTCGACCGCGACTCCAACACGATCGAGGTCTTCATCGGCCGGCTCCGCAAGAAGATCGGCAATGACCTGATCGAGACGGTGCGCGGTCTCGGATATCGGATGCAAGCACCCGGCAATGGCCATTAGATCCCTCACGGCGCGCGTTCTGGCGGTTTCGACCGTTTGGGCCGTCGTCGCCCTCGTCGTGATCGGGGTGGTTATCTCGGCGCTCTACCGGCAGGGTTCCGAACGCGGCTTCCAGGACCTGCTGCGCGCCCAGCTCTACAACGTCATCAATTCGATCTCCGTTGACGAGAAGGCCGCCCTGACCGGCAGCCCTCAACTCGGTGACCTGCGCTTCTCCCAACCGCAGACCGGTTGGTATTGGATCGTCGAGCCAATCGGAGAATTCGATACGCCGCCCTTGCTGTCGACGTCGCTCGGTTCCGCCAAACTGCCGATCGTGAGCGTCGATGAGGTTCCCTTCGACATTCGCTACGAGCGCTTCTACACGACCGAGGATCCTTTCGGGAACGAGGTCGAAGTGGCCGAGACCGAAGTGGTGCTCGACATTCAGGGCCATACGGCGCGCTTCCGGATTGCCGGCAACCGCGATGTCCTGGAGGCGGACATCGACCGCTTCACCCGCAATCTGACGATCGCGCTCTCCATCTTCGGTCTCGGCGGGCTCGGAGTGAACGCGTTGACCATTCTCTTCGGCCTGCGGCCGCTGGACCAGGTGCGCCGCTCGCTCGAAAAGATCCGCACGGGCCAGAGCGAGCGGTTGGACGGTGCGTTCCCCCGCGAGATCCAGCCGCTTGCCAACGAGGTGAATGCGCTGATCGACAGCAACCGCCGCATCGTCGAACGCGCCCGCATGCAGGTCGGCAATCTCGCCCACTCCCTGAAGACGCCCATCGCCGTGCTGCTCAACGAGGCGCGCGTTCTCGAGGTCCCCCACGGCGAACTGATCAGGACGCAGGCGGACGCGATGCAGACGCAGGTGCAGTCCTATCTCAGCCGCGCCCGGATCGCGGCCCAGCGCGGATCCATTCTGGCGAGGACCGAGGCTCAGCCGGCCCTCGAAAGGGTCGTCCGGGTGATGCGGCGGCTCAATCCGGAAAAGCAGTTCAGCCTGTCGGTCAACCCGCCAGGGCTGGTGCTGGCCATGGAGCAGCAGGATGTCGAGGAAACGGTCGGCAACCTGTTGGAAAACGCCGCACGGTATGCACGTGATCACGTCGCGCTCAGCGTCGAGCCCGCCACCGAGCAGGAGCGCAGCAAGGAGTCCGGCCGCGAATGGATCGTGCTGCGGATCGACGACGACGGCCCGGGGCTCGATCCGGATCAGATCGCATTGGCGATGAAGCGCGGCAAGCGGCTCGACGAAAGCAAGCCCGGCACCGGGCTGGGACTGTCGATCGTTAGCGAGATCGTCGGTGAATATCAGGGCAGCGTCGAACTCAGTCGACGCGATGAGGGGGGGCTGAGGGCCACGCTCGTTCTGCCGGCGGCCGTCTAACGCGGGACTGGCAAAAGTGTGAAGCAGTTTTCCGTTCAGACTTGGCCTGTCCTTCAGCCGCCATCGTGATCCGGCGGTCACACCGGCAGTCGAAAATGCCCTATGCGGCACGGGGCGCGGTTGCCTAGTGAGGCCGGGGGTGCAAAAAGAAATTCGCAAGCGCCGCCGCTTCGACGCCATTGCCGAGATGCAAGCGGCGACCGGTCAATGAGGGTTGAGTTGTCGCGTATCATGAGGATTAACGCAGAAATGGGGCGGGCCGTCGCTTTGGGCGGCAGGATCGTGGTCGTTGCATCGACTGTCGCCTTTGCCGGTTGCGGGACGACTTCGGGCGGCCAGCGCGGCGCAGCCGTCGCGAGTCTTGGCGCAGGCGCGGCGGGCGGAGCGTCTTCGGCGGCCTATATCGAGGCCCTGCAGGGCGGCGTCATCGCGCGACTCGACAGCATCGATCTTGGCAAGTCCGACCGGCAACGCGCGCTCGAAGCGGAGTACCGTGCGCTCGAGGCCGCCCCCGGCGGCCAGCCGGTGGCATGGGAAGGGCGCGGCGTGAGCGGCTCGGTTGTCGCCGCCGCCCCCTATCAGGTCGGCTCTCAGAATTGCCGTCAATACAGCCATACGGTGGTCGTGAAGGGTCAGTCATCGACGGCGCGCGGCGCAGCATGCCGCAACAGCGACGGCACCTGGTCGCCGCTGACCTGAGGCCACCGCCGCGCGTTGCCGTCATCCGATGGCCATGCCGCTCTTGCCAGGCCGGTACGGGCACTTGCTTGCGGCGAAACGCCTCAAATCTCCGTCATTTTCGGTTTTCGAGTTGGAAAGCCGGGAACCTCATAGTATTTCGCATCCATGTTGTTCTGGATTCTTGTCGCCATCCTGACGGCGGCTGTTGCAGTCGCGCTTGTCCTCCCGCTGATGCGGGCGGCGTCGCCCCTTCCGTCTCCTCACAGCCATGACATAGAGGTCTACCGCGACCAGCTCGACGAACTGACGAGAGATCGCGAGGCCGGGCTGATCAGCGGCGAAGACGCGGAACTCGCCAGGGCTGAAATCGGACGCCGGTTGATTGCCGCCAGCACCGCCGACGCATCCACCACGCAAAGCATTTCCAAGCGGCTTGGTTCGAAACGCCTGGCGCAGGCGTTCATCCTCCTCTGTCTGCCGGCCGTCGGGCTCTGTCTTTACTTGACGACGGGCAGTCCTGGCGTGCCGGCGCAACCGCTCGCGGCGCGGCTCGCCAACCCTGGTGAGGACATCAATATTCTGATCGCCAAGGCCGAAAATCATCTGGCCCTCAACCCCGACGATGGAGCAGGGTGGGACCTGCTTGCCCCGATCTACATGCGCAACGGCCGCGTGGACGACGCGGTCGGCGCCTACGACCGCGCGATCCGACTGCTCGGACCGACGGCGGCCAGATTGGGCGGCTATGCCGAGGCCCTGATCGTAGAGTCCGGTGGTCTTGTGACCGCGGCGGCGCAAGATGCCCTGAAGAAGGCACTGGCTCTCGATGCCAATGATCCGCGCTCGGAGTTCTATCTCGCCCTCGGCCTCAAGCAGGAGGGAAAGCGCGGCGATGCGCTCGCCGCCTTCCGCAAGCTCGCCTTCACGTCGCCCGCGGGGGCGCCGTGGTTGCCGCTGGTGAACCAGCATATCGCGGAGCTCTCCGCCGACAAGCCCGGTGCCGGTGGCGAAGCGCTCGGAAATCCGACATCCGAGGATATCGCCGCCGCCGAGGGGATGAGCGCTGGCGATCGTCAGGCGATGATTCGCGGCATGGTCGACGGTCTTGCCGGCCAGCTGAAGGAAAATCCCGACAACTTCGAAGGCTGGATGCGCCTGATCCGTGCCTATGTTGTCCTCGATCAAAGAGACAAGGCCGAGGATGCTCTACGCGAGGGACTGCAGACCTTTCCGGCCAGCGGCGACCAGGGCAAACGATTGCTGGCTCTCGGCCGTGAACTCGGCATTGATGGCGGCGGAGCGGAAAAATGACGCGTAAGCAGAAACGGCTGGCGATAATCGGCGGCGGCGTCGGCTTTCTGATGGCCGCCGTCCTCCTGGTCATGTTCGCCTTCGGCCAGGCCGTGGCCTATTTCTATGTCCCTGGCGACCTTGCCAAGGCGGGTCTCGCGCCGGGCACACGCATCCGCCTCGGCGGGCTGGTGGAAACGGGTTCGGTGAAGCGAGGCGATGGCAAGACCGTCACCTTCAGCGTAACGGATACGCTCGCGACGGTGCCGGTGACCTATACCGGCATTCTTCCTGACCTCTTTCGCGAGGGTCAGGGCGTCGTGGCGGAAGGGACCTTCGTCGCAGGCAGCCCGGTTTTCGTTGCCGACACGGTGCTCGCCAAGCATGATGAGACATACATGCCGAAGGACGTGGCCGACCGCCTGAAAGCCCAGGGCGTCACGCTCGGCGGGAAGGAAAATATCCAATGATCATCGAGCTCGGACACTATGCGCTGGTGCTGACGCTCGCGACCGCGCTCATCCAGTCGGTGCTGCCGCTCCTGGGCGTGCGGCGCGGTGATCGGGCCTTGGTCGAGCTGGCGGGCAGCGCAGCGACCGTCTCTTTCCTACTCGTCGCCTTCTCCTTTGCGGTGCTGACCTTCGCCTATGTGACCTCCGACTTCTCGGTCAGGAACGTTTGGGAGAACTCGCATTCGCTGAAGCCGCTGATCTATAAGATCTCCGGCGTCTGGGGCAATCACGAGGGCTCGATGCTCCTGTGGCTCCTGATCCTCGTCTTCTTTTCCGCCCTGGTGGCAGCCTTCGGCCGTAACCTGCCCGAAACCTTGAAGGCGAACGTTCTGGCGGTGCAGGCCTGGATCGCCGCCGCCTTCACGCTCTTCATCCTGCTGACGTCCAATCCTTTCGCCCGGCTCGTTCCAGCCCCAGGCGAAGGCCGGGATTTGAACCCCGTATTGCAGGACATCGGCCTCGCCATCCATCCGCCCTTGCTCTATCTCGGCTATGTAGGCTTTTCCGTCTGCTTTTCCTTCGCGGTCGCAGCGTTGATCGAGGGTCGGATCGATGCAGCCTGGGCGCGCTGGGTCAGGCCCTGGGCCTTGGCAGCCTGGACATTCCTGACAGCGGGCATCGCCATGGGCTCCTACTGGGCCTATTATGAGCTCGGCTGGGGCGGCTGGTGGTTCTGGGATCCGGTCGAGAACGCCTCCTTCATGCCTTGGCTGGCCGGGACGGCGCTCCTGCACTCGGCGCTGGTCATGGAGAAGCGTGAGGCGCTGAAGATCTGGACCGTGCTGCTCGCGATCCTGACCTTCTCCCTGTCGTTGCTCGGCACGTTCCTGGTGCGCTCGGGCGTGCTGACATCGGTTCATGCCTTTGCGACCGATCCGACGCGCGGCGTCTTCATCCTGGCGATCCTCGTCGTCTTTATCGGCGGCGCGTTGTCGCTCTTTGCATTCCGTGCCTCCCATCTCAAGTCCGGGGGGCTCTTCGCGCCGATCTCGCGCGAGGGCGCGCTCGTCTTGAACAATCTGATCCTGACGACAGCAACGGCGACGGTGCTCACCGGCACGCTTTATCCGTTGGTGCTCGAGGCGCTCACCGGGGACAAGATCTCGGTCGGTGCGCCATTCTTCAACATGACCTTCGGCCTGTTGATGCTGCCCTTGCTCTTTGCGGTTCCCTTCGGGCCGCTTCTGGCCTGGAAGCGCGGCGACCTGGCTGCCGCCTCCCAGCGCCTCTTCGTCGCCGTGGGCGCCGGACTGCTGTTCGCTGCCGCCGTCTACTATGCCAAGAATGGCGGTCCGGTTCTCGCCGTCCTCGGCATCGGGCTTGGCGTCTACCTGATTCTTGGTTCCATCACCGATGTCGCGCTTCGCTCCGGCCTCGGCAAAGTGGCAGGCAGCGTTGCCTTGCGGCGGCTCTTAGGCCTGCCGCGCTCTGCCTTCGGCACGGCGCTCGCTCATATCGGTCTCGGCGTCACGCTGATCGGCATCGTCGCCGTGACGGCCTACGAAACGGAGACCGTCGTCGAGATGAAGCCCGGAATGCTGGTCGATGCTGGCGGCTATAGTTTGCGCTTCGATGGCGTGCGCCAGGGCCGCGGGCCGAACTATACCGAGGACACCGGCCACTTCACCGTCAATCGCGGCGGCGTAAAGGTGACCGAGATATGGTCATCCAAGCGCCTCTATTCGGCGCGCCGGATGCCGACGACGGAGGCCGGGATCAGGACGTTCGGCCTCAGCCAGCTTTATGTTTCACTGGGCGACGAGATGACCGGCGGCGGTATCGTTGTGCGCATCTGGTGGAAGCCGCTCATCCTCTGCATCTGGGGCGGCGCTCTCGTCATGATGGCGGGCGGCATCGTTTCCTTGAGCGATCGGCGCCTGAGAGTGGGCGCCCCGTCGCGCGCTGCAAGAACGGCGCGGCTTGCCGCGGGAGCCGCCGAATGATCCGCGTCCTCGTCGCGCTCTTCCTTTGCATCGCTTCCGTTGCGCCGGCCTTCGCGGTCAACCCGGACGAAGTGCTTGCCGATCCGACGCTCGAAGCGCGGGCGCGGGCAATCTCGGCCAAGCTTCGCTGCATGGTTTGCCAGAACCAGTCGATCGACGATTCCAATGCGGAACTCGCCAAGGATCTGCGATTGCTCGTGCGCGAACGCCTGAAGAGCGGTGATACCGACGAGGCGGTGATCGCCTATGTCGTCTCGCGCTACGGTGAATTCGTGCTGCTTAAACCCCGCTTCGAGGCCAAGACTCTGGTTCTCTGGGGCATGCCGATCGTCCTGCTCGTCCTTGGTGGGGTCACCCTGGTCGTCGCCCAGCGCCGGCGTGGCGCGCGGCCGGCGGGCGCACCGCTTTCCGACGAGGAAAAGGAAAAGCTGGACAAACTGCTCCGGCCGTAGGGTTCCCTCGACCCAGTCGCCGATCAAAAGGACAATCCGTTCAAGCGGTTGAACGAACGGTTTGCCGCGCGCCTAGCGATTTCGCGGCTCGAGCGCGGGCGGCCCATTCCCGCCCTGCCGAAACATTACGAAAAATTCATCTGCCGGACAGAACTCAGTAAGGTCCCATCCGTTACACGTTTCGTCATCGGCTGTTCATCCAGTCACAGCCAGGCGAGCGGGTTTCCGGACGATCTCGTCCTCCGGATACGGGCTCGTGGTCAAGGTTTCGAAGCTGCCCACCGCTCGGCGGCGGCTTCATGCAAGAGAGAAGGCAAAACGAATGTCCATGATCAAAACTCCGCGTCCATCGCTGAAGACCGTCCTGAAGACCTCCACGGTTGCCGGTCTTGCCGCAGTCATGCTGACGACAGGTCTGCCGGCGCAGATCACCCAGTCCTTCGCTGAGGCGGTAAAGGTGCAGGCCCCGGCTGTTCCGAGCTTCGCCAATGTTGTCGATGCTGTTTCCCCGGCCGTCGTTTCGGTTCGCGTCCAGGCACGTGAGCAGACGGCCAATGACGAAAGCAATTTCACCTTCGACTTCGGTGGCCGTGGCTTTGAAGACCTGCCCGACGACCATCCGTTGAAGCGCTTCTTCCGTGAATTCGGCGGTCCCGGCCCCCGCGACGGCGATCGAGCCGATCGCTGGCGTGATCGTCGCGGTCCCCATGGGGAAGGTCGTCTGCGTCCGCGAGCCCAGGGCTCCGGCTTCTTCATCACCGAGGATGGCTACCTCGTCACCAACAACCATGTCGTTTCCGATGGCTCCGCCTTCACTGTCATCCTGAACGACGGAACGGAGCTCGACGCCAAGCTCGTTGGTAAGGACAGCCGCACCGACCTTGCCGTGCTCAAGGTCGATGCCGCCAATCGTAAGTTCACCTATGTCAGCTTCGCCGATGACAACAACGTCAGGGTCGGCGACTGGGTGGTCGCGGTCGGCAATCCCTTCGGTCTCGGCGGTACCGTGACGGCAGGCATCGTCTCGGCGCGCGGCCGCGACATCGGCTCCGGTCCCTATGACGACTATCTGCAGGTCGATGCGGCGGTGAACCGCGGCAACTCCGGCGGCCCGACGTTCAATCTCTCCGGCGAGGTCGTCGGTATCAACACGGCGATCTTCTCGCCGTCGGGCGGCAATGTCGGCATTGCCTTCGCAATTCCCGCTTCGGTCGCAAAGGATGTGGTCGACGCCTTGATCAAGGACGGTTCCGTTTCGCGGGGCTGGCTTGGCGTTCAGATCCAGCCGGTGACGAAAGACATCGCCGAGTCGCTCGGCCTCTCGGAAGCGAGCGGTGCTCTGGTCGTCGAGCCGCAGACGGGTTCACCCGGCGAGAAGGCGGGTATCAAGAAGGGTGATATCGTGACTGCACTCAATGGTGAGCCGATCAAGGATCCGCGCGCCCTCGCGCGCCGGGTAGCGACGATGCGCCCCGGGGAAACCGCCGAGGTCACCCTGTGGCGTGACGGCAAGTCTCAGAGCGTCAAGCTCGAGATCGGCACGCTGCCGGAGGAGGCCAAGGCTACCGCGCCGGACACGAGTGACGAGCAGACCGACCAGGGTCAGGCTAGCGAAGAGGCACTGGCGGATCTCGGCCTGGCGGTCACCCCTTCGGAAGACGGCAAGGGTGTCACGATCTCCTCCGTTGACCCGGATTCGGACGCTGCCGATCGCGGCCTGAAGGAAGGCGAGAAGATCGTCTCCGTCAACAATCAGGAAGTGAAGACGGCAGACGACATTCTGAAGGTGATCAACAACGCCAAGAAGGAGGGCCGCAGCAAGGCGCTGTTCCAGATCGAAGCCGATGAAGGCAGCCGCTTCGTCGCGCTGCCGATAGCTCAGGGCTGAGACGCGGCGATAGCAAGACACCGGGACCGGGCGGGCAGGCTCTAGGAGCGCTCACCGCCCGCGTCCTGGCCGACGACGAGGCGCCGCGACATCTTCCGATATCGCGGCGTTCTCTGTTCCGGCCGAACCCTGTGGTCGGCCCGCAATGCGAACCGAAACCGGTTGAGACGAACAGAGGTCCGGGACTATGGTCACCCGTATGAAGATTCTGATTGTTGAAGATGACCTCGAGGCCGCCGCCTATCTTGCGAAGGCCTTCCGCGAAGCGGGCATCGTTTCCGACCACGCTAGCGACGGCGAGAGCGGCTTGTTCATGGCGAGCGAGAACGCCTACGACGTGCTCGTTGTGGACCGCATGCTGCCACGCCGGGACGGCCTGTCGCTGATCACCGAATTGAGGCGCAGGGGCATCCACACACCCGTGCTCATTCTCTCAGCCCTCGGCCAGGTGGACGACCGGGTGACCGGCCTTCGCGCGGGTGGCGACGATTACCTCCCCAAACCCTATGCCTTCAGCGAGCTCTTGGCGCGTGTCGAGGTGCTCGGCCGGCGCAAGGGAACGCCAGACCAGGACATGGTCTATCGCGTCGGCGACCTCGAACTGGACCGGCTCTCCCATTCGGTTCGCCGGCGGGGCAAGGAAATCCCGCTGCAGCCCCGCGAGTTCCGGCTGCTCGAATATCTGATGAAGAATGCCGGGCAGGTGGTGACGAGAACCATGCTGCTCGAGAATGTGTGGGACTATCACTTCGACCCGCAGACCAACGTGATCGACGTGCACGTGTCGCGCTTGCGCTCCAAGATCGAGAAGGATTTCGATCCGCCGCTGCTGAGGACCGTTCGTGGCGCCGGCTACATGATCAAGGACGACCGGACCGCTGACACATGAGCAAATTCGGCGTTCTGTTCAGGACGACCGCGGTCCGGCTCTCCGCGCTCTATCTTGTCCTCTTTTCCCTTTGCGCTGTCTTCCTCGTTTTCTATGTCACCGGCATGTCCGAGCGTCTCCTGCAGCAGCAGACACGTGAAGCGATTGCCGTCGAGGCAACTCAGATCGAGGACATCTACGAGCGCGCCGGCATCAACGGGCTGCTTCGCTCGCTGGAGCGGCGCGCCCGCCAGCCCGGCGCGAACCTCTACGTTATCGCGGGACCGAGTGGGGAAATCCTCGCGGGCAATGTGGCAGGCCTCGAGCCCGGTTTGCTCGACGACGAGGGCTGGACGTCCGAGCCGTTCCGCTACCAGCGCTTCACCGATGAAAACCGCGCAGACAACCATGTCGCGCTCGCCCAGGTGCTCGTTCTGGACAACGGTCTTCGAATCCTCGTTGGCCGCGACTTGCAGGAACCGGAAAAGTTTCGCGTTCTCGTGCGCCAGGCCCTGGTGGTCGCTCTCGGTATCATGGGGCTCGGCGCGCTGGTCATCTGGTTCGGCATCGGCCGCAATGCCCTGAGGCGCATCGACCGGATGTCGGGGGCGAGCACCAAGATCATGGCGGGAGACCTTTCGCAGCGGCTGCCAACGAGCGGTTCGGGCGACGAGTTCGACCGGCTGTCGGAATCGCTGAACGCGATGCTGGGGCGAATCGAGAAGCTGAACGAAGGCCTGAAGCAGGTTTCCGACAATATCGCGCACGACCTCAAGACGCCGCTGACACGGCTGCGCAACAAGGCCGAAGCGGCGCTCGCCAGTAAGGAAGGTGGGAACCAGAACGGCGCGCTCGAGGAAATCATAGGGGAATCCGACCAGCTGATCCGCACCTTCAATGCGCTGCTGATGATTTCGCGCGTCGAGGCCGGCTCCGCCGTCGCCGAGATGAGCGATGTCGATTTGTCCGGCATCGTCGCCGATTGCGTGGAGCTTTACGAACCGGTCGCCGAGGAAAGCGGCCATCGCCTGGAAGCCGACATCCAGCCGGGCGTGGTGATTTCCGGTAACCGCGAGCTGATCGGCCAAGCGCTCGGGAACCTGATCGACAACGCGAATAAATACGCCGAAGGGGCAGAAAATCCGCTCATTCGGGTCGAGATGAAGAAGAGCGGCGCCAACGTCGTCCTGACGGTCGCCGATCACGGTCCAGGCGTCCCCGACAATATGCGCGGCGAAGTGGTCAAGCGCTTCGTCCGGTTGGACGAGAGCCGCTCGAAGCCAGGCACCGGTCTCGGCCTTTCGCTTGTCGAGGCCGTAATGGAGATGCACCATGGCTCATTGGATCTCTCGGCTACGGAACCGGATGGAAGGGGGCTGACGGTGCGCATGGTTTTCCCGGCCGGCGCGACCTGATACACCAGCCAGGGCAATGACCGGTTGGATCAAGGTATTCCCGATGATCCGAGGGAGGAGAAGACCGATGATGGACGCGACCGAGAAGCGGTTGTCCGATATCGAGGCGGTGTCGATCCGCCCGGCAAGCCAGGCCGACGCAAAGGTCGCTATTTCCGTTCTCAAGGATATGGCGAAGGGACGCGAGCCGATCGCGAAGCTTCTGGCGTCCGATACGCCGCTCAAGCACTTCATCCTTGCCGCCTTCGCGCTCTCGCCATTTCTGCGCGATACGGCCGCCAGCAGCCCTGCCATTCTCGAGGCGCTGCTTAACGAGAGCCTGCCTGGATTCTTGCGAAGCCGGATCGATGCCGCGCGGGCGGCCTGGCAGGGCGAGGCGCGAGACACCCCCCTGCCGGACACGGAGATCATGTCGCGTCTGCGGCGGGCAAGACGCGAGGTTGCCTTTGCAGTCGCGCTTGCCGATCTCTCGCGGCTATTCGATGGCCGCGAAACGACGCGCTGGCTGAGCGACTTTGCCGGTGCCGCGGTGTCGGCGGCGATCGATCACCTGCTGCTCGGCGCGCATGAAAGCGGCAAGTTCGACCTTCAGGATACTTCAGCGCCGAGTGCCGGCTCGGGCGTCGTGGTGCTTGGAATGGGCAAGCTCGGCGCCTGCGAGCTCAACTATTCCTCCGACATCGACCTCGTGATTTTTTATGA
Source organism: Sinorhizobium shofinae (assembly GCA_001704765.1). Taxonomy (GTDB): domain Bacteria; phylum Pseudomonadota; class Alphaproteobacteria; order Rhizobiales; family Rhizobiaceae; genus Sinorhizobium; species Sinorhizobium shofinae. The sequence goes on along the minus strand of MBFK01000018.1, from coordinate 13,404 downwards.
TCCGCAGTCCGGCATCCTCATCAGTCGCGACGAGGCCACGGAGATCTTCGCGCGGCTCTTGCGAAGGCTGATCCGCATCCTGCAGGAGCGGACCGGCGACGGCTACGTGTTCCGCACGGACCTGCGCCTTCGGCCTGATCCCGGTTCGACCCCGCTCGCGATCCCCGTCGAAGCGGCCATGCTCTACTATGAAAGCAGGGGGCAGAACTGGGAGCGGGCGGCCTTCATCAAGGCCCGGCCGATCGCCGGCGACCTGTCGGCCGGCGAACGCTTCATCAAGGAACTGACGCCCTTCGTCTTCCGAAAATATCTGGATTACGCGGCGATCGCCGATATTCACTCGATCAAGCGCCAGATCCACGCCCATAAGGGCCACGGCGAAATTGCCGTGAAGGGCCACAATGTCAAGCTCGGCCGCGGCGGCATCCGCGAGATCGAGTTTTTCGTGCAGACACAGCAACTGATTGCCGGCGGTCGGACGCCCGCGCTTCGGCTGCGCGAAACCGAGGCGATGCTGCATGTGCTCGCCGAGACCGGCTGGATCGATCGCTCGACGGCGCACGAACTGGTCGACGCCTATTGGTTCCTTCGCGACATCGAGCACCGCATCCAGATGGTGCATGACGAGCAGACCCACCTTGTGCCCGAGACCGAGGCGGAGCTGAGGCGAATTGCCTGCATGCTCGGCTTCGAAGATACGGCGTCCTTCTCCAGGGAGCTTTCGCGCGTGCTGCGGACGGTGGAGCGACGCTACGCGCAGCTTTTCGAACAGGAGGCAAAGCTCTCGGCCGAGACCGGAAATCTGGTCTTCACCGGCCAGCAGGATGACCCGGATACACTCGAAACGCTGAAGAGGCTGGGCTTCCAACGTCCCTCCGACATAGCCCGCATCATCCGCACCTGGCATTACGGGCGCTATCGGGCGACGCAGTCCGTCGAGGCACGCGAACGCCTGACGGAATTGACGCCGGAGCTTCTGCGCGTCTTCGGTGAAAGCCGGCGCGCCGACGAGGCTTTGCTGCGCTTCGACCAGTTCCTCTCCGGTCTGCCGGCCGGCATCCAGCTCTTCTCGCTGCTCGGCAGCAATCCGGGGCTGTTGTCGCTGATCGTCAATATCATGTCCTCCGCGCCGCGCCTGGCGGATATCATCGCCGCCAGGCCGCATGTCTTCGACGGCATGCTGGACCCGGGCCTTCTCGCCGAACTGCCGACGAGGGACTATCTGGCGCCGCGGATCGCCAATTTCGTCGCCGGCGCCCACCACTATGAAGAGGTGCTGAATCGCCTGCGCATCATTGCCGCCGAGCAACGCTTTCTGATCGGCATCAGGCTGCTGACCGGCTCGATCTCCGGCCTGCAGGCGGGAAGGGCCTTCACCGATCTTGCCGACCTGATCATTGCAGCTGCGCTGGACGCGGTTCTGGAAGAGATTTGCTCCGCACACGGCCGTTTCCCGGGCGGTCGCGTCGCTGTCGTCGGCATGGGAAAGCTCGGCAGCCACGAACTGACGGCCGGTTCCGACGTCGACCTTATTCTGCTCTACGACTACGACAGCGGTGCCAACCAATCCGACGGTGCCAAGCCGCTCGACCCGATACGCTATTTCACGCGCGTGACGCAGCGGCTGATCGCCGCTCTTTCCGCCCCGACCGCCGAGGGCATCCTTTACAATGTCGACATGCGGCTCAGGCCCTCGGGCAACAAGGGTCCGGTCGCGACGCGCATCACCGCCTTTGCCAAATATCAGCGTGAGGAGGCCTGGACCTGGGAGCATCTGGCGTTGACGCGCGCTCGATGCATCAGCGGCGACGAAAGCCTGATCGGCGAAGCCGAAGCGATCTTCGCCGAGGTCCTGTCGCAGAAGCGCGACATCGCGAAGGTCCGCAACGACGTCGAGGAGATGCGCGATCTTATCGACAAGGAGAAGCCGCCGAACGACATCTGGGACTTCAAGCTTATCCCCGGCGGCCTCGTCGATATCGAGTTCATCGCTCAATATTTGACGCTTGTGGCGCCGGCAAAAGGCGTGGCGCCGCCGCCAGCCGGAACGCATACGCTGGAGGCGCTAAGGAGGCTCGGCGCCACCCTGATGGATGCAAACGATCTCGATACGGCCGTCGAGGCGCTCGCGCTCTTTACAGAGGTCTCGCAGATCGTCCGGCTCTGTATCGACGGCGATTTCGCCCCGAAGGACGCGCCCGCCGGCCTCGTTGATCTCGTCTGTCGGGCCGGCGATTATCCGGACCTGAAGCACCTCGAGGCTGATATACGCCGCTTCTCCAAGGCGGTGCGCGGCATCTTCCAGTCGGTTCTCGCGGTCTGACCCACGCGCCGCCGCCGATGGGTTCGGTCAGGTCAGGTCTGGAATTCGCACCGAGATGATCGTGCCGACGCTCTCGGCGGAATGGATTTTCATCCGACCCCCATGGAGCCGCGTGAGCGACCGGGAGATGGCAAGACCCAGTCCGGAGCCGCCCTTGCTCTTGGCATACTGACTCTGCACCTGCTCGAATGGATGGCCGATTTTCTGCAGCGCGTGCCTGGGAATGCCGATGCCGGAATCGGCGATCGTCAACGTCACTGCGCCGCGAACCTTGCGGGCCCGCAACGAAATGCGTCCACCTTCATTGGTGAACTTGACCGCGTTCGACAGCAGGTTGAGGAGCACCTGCTTCATCGCGCGGCGATCGGCGAACATCGTAAGGCCCGAGGATATCTCCTGGACGACGCGGATATTCTTTTGCTCGGCCGGAATTGTGGTGAAGCGGAGCGTTTCCTCGATCAGCGGCGCAAGATCGATCCTCTCGCGCGTGATGCGCATGTGGCCGGCCTCGATCTTCGACATGTCGAGTATGTCGTTGATGACGTTGAGCAGGTGCTTGCCGCTCTCGTGGATGTCACGCGAGTACTCGTGGTATTTCTCAGAACCGAGCGGTCCGAACATCTGGTTCTGCAGGATTTCAGAGAAGCCGAGAATGGCGTTGAGCGGCGTGCGCAGCTCATGTGACATGTTGGCGAGGAATTCCGACTTGGCCCGGTTTGCCGCCTCCGCCCGTTCCTTTTCCGCCTGGTAATTGGCGTTGGCGACGGAAAGCTCGGCCTTCTGCCGTTCGAGCGTGATACGCGAGGCCGAAAGGTCGCCGATCGTCGCCATCAGCCGCCGCTCGGATTCGCGCAGGCGCACCTGATGCCGCTTGAGCAGCGTGATGTCGGTTCCGACCGAGACAAGACCGCCGTCGCGGGTGCGTCGTTCATTGATCTGCAGCCAACGCTCGTCGGCGAGCTGTACTTCGCTCGTCTGCGAGTGATTGCTGCGGTCCGGATCGGCGACGCGTCGCTCGACGACGGGCCTGGCCGCCGCGGCATGGACGACGGCGCGTTCGGTGCCCGGCACGAGGACGTGATCCGGCAGCTGATAGGCCTGCTGGTAATGGGTGTTGCACATCACCAGCCGGTCGTGCTTGTCCCACAGCACGAAGGCTTCCGAGGTACACTCGATTGCATCCGCCAGACGCTGGTCCGCTTCCGCGTAGCGCTGGGCGAGCCGATGCTGCTCGGTAACGTCCATGGCGATGCCGATCAGGTGGGTCCGGCCCGAAACCGTGCGGATGACCTGGGCGCGCGCGCGAAGCCACACGTAGTGACCGTCCGCGTGGCGCATGCGGAACACCTGGTCGATCTGGCGCTCGCTGCCTTTGGCAATCGCCCGCGCCACTCGGTAGATGCCGCGGTCCTCCGGGTGCATGAGCCGCGCCGCGTCGCCGAACGACAGCACGCTGCTGTCGCCTGGCATGCCGAGCATCTCGTACATCGAGCGAGACCAGAACAGGCGCCGATTGGCGAGGTCGAAATCCCAAAGCCCGCATCGGCCGCGCGACAGGGCGGTTTCGACGCGCAGGTTCGATTCCGCGAAGACAGAATCGGCGTCCCGCGCGCGCTTTGCCTGGATATAGTAGGCGTAGAGTACGACGAGCAGGATTGCCGAGATGCCGGCAAACAGCGTGACGTTGAGCGAGACATCGTCACGCCAGGCGGCTTCGAACCGGGCGACCGGCGTTGCCGCGAGGACGACGCCCGTGGAAGCCGGTACCTGCATCAGCGCCACCAGGTGTTCGACGCCGTCGATCGTCGCCCTCATCACGCCGGAGCCTTCGCCGTAATATTGCAGCGAGGCCACGTCGGGGGCGACCGACGCGAGCGTGCGTCCGATGAAATGAGCCCCATCCTGCGTGCTCGCGAATATGCGACCGTCCCGGCGAACCGTCAGCAGGAACATGCCGGTGTCGAGGAGTTCGGCAGGCAGATATGCAGCGAGCCGGTGTTCGGTTTCCCACCGCTGTCCCTCGGCGAAGAGCTCCTGGCCATCGACCTGGAAAGCCGCCGTCGCTGCGGTTGCCGCCAGGCTGACGGTCCGGCGCGAACTGGCCTCCATTCGGGCGTGCTCGTCCATGATGCCCGACATACGAGAAATGGCCACGATCAGAAGGAAGGCGATGATGAGGACGGGAATTGAGCGCTTAAGAATGGGCTCGGCCCGCGCGAGCCGGCGCGATGCCGGTTCGGCAAAGAGCCTCGCCCTCTCGATGAGCTCCCGTTCCAGGCCGGAAAAGCCTGGGAACTTGAGTCGCAACCGCCCGTCGGCTGCGCTTCCCCGTCGCGCGTCCGCCATCTTTCCCAATCTCTGCCGTCCTCGAGAGCGTCCCGCATTTGAATGCGAAAGGGACGCTGTGATCCTCTCAATCCGAAACGTCGCTCCGTTCTCAATGGAAAGCGGGACGCTTCAGTGATTCGGTGCACCGCTCGCCCGAATCTGACTCAATGAATCACAGGGCGATTCGCCTTGTCCAGAGGCAGGGGTAAAGATTTATTAACCAATTTTCATCGTTGGAAAGTCATAGCTCCTTGCTGCCGGAGTGGAGCGCGCGGCGAAATCACGCCGCGCTCCCGTCGTTCAGCATTCGGTCAACGATGTCGCTGACATCGGCGGAGAGGCTGGTAGCACCGGCGATTTCCTTGAGGGCATCCAGGGCGTGGTTGGCTCGCACCTGCTCCAGCGACCGCCACGAGCGCATCGATGTCAGGATCCGCGCCGCGAGTTGCGGGTTGCGGGGGTCGATCTCGAGGATCTGCCGCGCGAGGAAGCGGTAGCCTTCGCCATCCGCACGGTTGAAACCCGTCGGATTGGAGAACGCGAAGGTGCCGACGAGAGAGCGCACGCGATTCGGGTTGCTGGCGTTGAAGAGCGGGTCGGACATCAACGCCTTGACACGGTCGAGGGTCGAGGCGCCGGGGATCGTCGCCTGGATGGCGAACCATTTGTCGATCACTAGCGCATTGTCCGCGAAGCGTCTCTTGAACGTGGCCAGCGCATCGAGCGTCTCTTCCGCGTCCGGAAAACGGTGGGCGAGCAGCGTCAGCGCCTGGCTGAGATCGGTCATGTTATTGGCGGAACAGAACGCGCTCACCGCTTTTTCCGGCCGGTCGTCGCCATAGACGAGATAGGAGAGGGCGGCGTTGCGCAGCGCCCGTCGGCCGGCGCTCGCAGCGTCGGGACGGAACGCACCGGACAACGTCATCTCCCCGAGCAATCGCGTGAAGATGTCCTTGCCAGATGCGGCAACGGCGGAAAGGATCGCCTGACGGCCCGATTGGATGGCATCCGGATCGTTGTTGCGGCCGATTTCCCGGGCGATGTCGGCTTCGCTCGGCAGCGAGAGGACCTGTGCGCGGAACGCCGGCTCCAGCCGTTCGTCGCCCGCAGCTGCCAGAAGCCCGCCGATGAGGGCGTCGTCGCAGGTGATGGGCTGACCGCTTCGCGCCTGTGCCGCCGCCTTGGCCAGATCGTCGAGCGCCATCGCATTCAGCGCCTGCCATCGGGCGAATAGGTCGACCTCATGGCGTGCGATGAGCGCGCGGTCGTCCGCGCTCTGTTCGATGTACAGGTTGATTGGCGCCGAGAAACCGCGATTGAAGGAGGGCACGGGTCGAGACGGAATGCCGGAGAAGACGACGGTCTGCTTACGCTCCGTCAGATGCACCACGTCTGCCGTGACGTCGGCGCCCGAGACGGCCGCAGGCATCGCCTCGCTGCCGTTCTCAAGCAGAAGCCCCACACGGAGCGGGATGTGCATCGGCTTCTTGGCGCTCTGCCCCGGTGTGGCAGGCACCGTCTGTTCGACCGACAGGGTGTAGCTCTGCCTCGTCGCGTCATAGGATCCGGAGGCGCTGACCAGCGGCGTTCCTGCCTGATGATACCAGAGCGAGAACTGCCTGAGGTCGCGCCCACTCGCGTCCTCGAAGCAAGCAATGAAGTCCTCGATCGTCACCGCCTGGCCGTCATGGCGGTCGAAATAGAGGTCCATGCCTTTCTTGAAGAGGTCGCGTCCCATAATGGTCGCGATCATCCGCGTCACCTCGGACCCCTTTTCGTAGACGGTCGTTGTATAGAAGTTATTGATCTCGCGATATTTCGTCGGGCGCACCGGATGGGCGAGGGGACCGGCATCCTCGGGGAACTGCTCGGATTTCAGATGCCGCACCTCGGCGATGCGCTTGACGGCGCGCGAGCGCATGTCCGCCGAAAATTCGTGATCGCGATAGACGGTCAATCCTTCCTTCAGGCACAGCTGGAACCAGTCGCGGCAGGTTATGCGGTTGCCCGTCCAATTGTGAAAGTATTCGTGGGCGATGATCGCTTCGATATTGGCGTAGTCCGTGTCGGTCGCGGTTTCCGGATCGGCGAGAACGTATTTGTCGTTGAAGACGTTGAGCCCCTTGTTCTCCATGGCGCCCATGTTGAAGTCGGAGACGGCGACAATCATGAAGATGTCGAGATCGTATTCACGGCCGAAGACCTCCTCGTCCCACTTCATCGAACGTTTGAGTGCGTCCATCGCATAGGCAGCGCGCGGCTCCTTGCCATGCTCGACATAGATCTTCAGCGCTACTTCGCGGCCGGACGCGGTCGTGAACTTGTCCTCGACCACGCCGAGATCGCCGGCGACCAGCGCGAAGAGATAGCTCGGCTTCGGATGCGGATCGAACCAGGCGGCGAAGTGCCGCCCGTCGCCCATGTCGGCGCCGCCAAGATAGTTGCCGTTCGAAAGGAGGAGAGGGGCGGTCGCCTTATCGGCGATGATGTTGACCGTATAGACGGCGAGCACATCGGGCCGATCGGGGAAATAGGTGATGCGGCGGAAGCCCTCTGCCTCGCATTGCGTACAATAGACGTTATTGGTGCGGTATAGGCCCATCAGCTTGGTGTTCGTCTCCGGCGACAGGAGAGTCGTCACGGTGATCTCGAAGGGGGCCGTCTCCGGCAGGCCGCGGATCGTCAGCGTGTCGTCCGTCACGTCGTAGAGTGCTGCCGGGATCTCTTCCTGGTCGATTAGCAGGCCGGTCATCGTAAGCTGGTCGCCGTCAAGAACCAGCGGGGCGGAGGGGTCGACGCCTTCGCGACGGTGGAAGATGAGGCGTGCCTCGACCTTGGTCTCTTTCGGGTCGAGTTCGAACGTCAGGTCCACTCTTTCGAGAACGAATTCGGTCGGCCGGTAGTCTTCCAGATGAATGATCTGGCCAGTATTTGTCCGCATGGTCAGTCCCGCTTGCGCCTTCTGTACTTAAGTTTTAGAGGGCGCCTGTGATGGTGAAAAGGCCAAGAGGCGAGATTTTGTGCTTGCAATGCCGTCGACCGCACTTCGGAAGCAAACACGTTCGATTTTCCTCGCCCCCGATGGGCAGGTTTAACGAAGCGGCACTAACAAGAACTAAATCCCACCAGATTTTTCGTGATTGCTAAAGCATTGCGAGAAAAGCCGTGCGCGAGGGAAGCCATCACGAAAATACCGCACCCATCAAGAAAATTGATCCAACATCCCGCGCGGTGCAGCTAGACTGGCTCCATCCTCCCGCGGCCTGCGCCGTGTCCTTCATTCCCCGACCGGCTGGCCGGTAGCATCTCGAAAAATGCCCTCCATGGATGCCGATATTCACAACCCCATGAAGGGGATTCTGCTCAAGGTCCTGTCCGTCATCGTCTTCGTTTGCATGTCCACCTGCATCAAGGCGGCCGGCAGCGACATCGCCACGGGCCAGATCACCTTTTATCGTTCCGCATTCGCCATGGTGCCGATTCTCGGTTTCCTGGCCTGTCGCGGCCAACTGCGCGATGCCTTCCGGACAAACAACGTCGCGGGTCATGTGGTGCGCGGCTTCGTCGGCATTCTCTCGATGAGCTGCGGCTTCTACGGGCTGGTGCATCTGCCGCTTCCGGAGGCGATTGCGATCGGTTACGCGATGCCGCTGCTGGCGGTTGTTTTCGCGGCACTGTTTCTCGGCGAGATCGTCCGGCTCTACCGCTGGTCTGCGGTGGTCATCGGCCTCGTCGGTGTGCTGATCATCACCTGGCCGCGCCTGACGTTGTTCGACGAAGGAGGACTTGGCTCGTCGGAGGCGGCCGGTGTGGTCGCGGTGCTGCTTTCGGCGACGCTCGGAGCGGTCGCGATGGTTTTAGTGCGCAGGCTCGTGCAGACGGAGCGCACCCATACGATCGTTCTTTATTTCTCGCTCTCCGCTGCAGTGTTTTCGCTGGCGACGCTTCCCTTCGGCTGGTCGGCGATGTCGTGGACGTCCTTCCTGCTCTTGATGCTCGCCGGCTTCTGCGGCGGTGTTGCCCAGATTCTACTGACCGAAAGCTATCGCCACGCCGACATGTCGACGATCGCGCCCTTCGAATATACGTCGATCGTGCTCGGCATCGTCATCGGCTATTTCCTTTTCGGCGACGTTCCGACGGCAGCCATGCTCATGGGCACGGTGATCGTCGTCGGAGCGGGCATCTTCATCATCTTCCGCGAGCACCGGCTCGGCCTTGAGCGGAAGGGAGCCCGCAAGCACGTCACGCCGCAGGGCTGAAGGAGCCTATCGCACCTGCCTCTGCCAATCGGGGACGGTGTCGTCTTCGATGCGCGTCTCCGGTTCGCTGAGCAGGAGCGTCACGTCGGGGCCGGGCGACGGCGGCACGGTGGTCGCCTGGAACCCGGTCTTGGCGATCAGGCCCTTATGCTGCTCGCGCTGCAGAATGCGCCAGGCGGCATAGCCGGCATAAAGCGCGAAATAGACGGCCAACACGACGAACAGTGCGGCGGGGCCGAAGCGGTCCATCACCGGGCCCACCATCAAGGGGCCGGAGATGGTGCCGAGCCCGTAGGTGATCATCAGGCCGGACGAAATCTCCACATATTCATTCGGTCGCGCCAGATCGTTCGCATGCGCGACGTTCAAGGCATAGATCGGGAAAAGCACCGCACCGACACAGGCGGCGACGAGATAGAGAATCGACGCGCTGCTGCCGATTGTCAGCGCCATGACAAGGCAGGCGATGACGCCGAAGATGCCGCAGCCGACCATGACGACACGCCGGTCCATCCGGTCCGAGGCTCGTCCGATCGGTATCTGGGCGAGTGCACTGCCGGCCAGGAGAGAGGCGAGAAGGGTCGCCCCCTCGGAGGTCGAAAGCCCGATCTTCTGGGTGAAGACGCCGCCAAGATTGAGCCAGGCGCCGGAGAGCGCGCCCGCGAGAAAACCGCCAACAACGGCGACGGGCGAGCAACGAAACAGGCCGCGAATATCGAACCTCGCCTGGGTCGGCGGTGCAGGCATGGGCGAGGAAGAGAGCGCCGTCGGCAGCAACGCCAGCGAGAAAAGCACGCCGCAAAGAATGAACAGCGACGGCGTGGTCGGGTCACCGAGCGGCACGAGATACTGGCCCGCGATGGTGCCGACCATGGTGGTGATCAGGTAGAGCGAGAAGAGCAGGCCCCTGTTCTCGTTCGTCACCCGCTCGTTCAGCCAGCTTTCGATGACGAGGTAGCTGCCGGCAATGGCGAAGCCGGATATGGCGCGAAAACCGATCCAGGCGCGCCAATCGACGACGAGGCCGCACAGCAGGATGGCAACCGAGAGCAGGGTCATCAATGCGGTGAAGACGCGCACATGCCCGACGCGCAGCACGAATCTCGGGGTGACGATGCAGGAGAGCGTGAAGCCGAGCGTATAGCCGGTCGAAAAAATCGAAACCGTGAGCGTCGACCAGCCTTCGGCAACGGAACGCACAGGGATGACATAACTCTGCAGGCCAAAGGCCACCATCATCAGGAAGGTGGAGAGCATCAGGCTGAAAATGGAAGCGAGTTTGGTCAGCATCGACGCTCCTGAATGTCCGCCCGTGCTTCATCCGGAACGGAGCAATGCGGGGTAAGCGGACAGAGAGCGGCGGTACCGACAGGTTCGGCGGCCACTCCGATGAAAGGAGAGTGGCTCTATCCGAGGTCCTGCGCGCGATCGATTGCGACAGAGAGTGGCGAGAAGGCGCAGAGCCCGTCGGCTAGAGCATCCTGCTTTCAAGTGGAACCACTGAAAGCAGGATTGCATTTTTCCTTAAATCGGAGCCGATTTAAGGATCAAAACATGCAGCAATTCAAAGTGCTACAGCGACCTTTGGGCGTCTGATAAGACGTACGGCGCCGTAGAGCATCCTTTGCGCGTTCGTTTAAACGCGCAGTGCTCCAGTGGAGTCAGTTGGGCAGCAGCGGGCTCACGGCAACACGGTGCGCGCGGCGAGCGTCCTTGACCGTGCTCAGCCTGCTGAACTCGCGAGAGGCACGGACGGCGGTGCCGATATCAGAAATCGAGTCGAGCAGGCTGCGGATAGACATAATCGTGATCTCGCTCAAGCGAGCGCCGGGGCGCGAAGGCCGACGCTGCACCGATAGGTCAGCGTTGAATGAAATCGGCGTAGATCTGTGCCGGGCGGCGCGTGGTGCGCGCGAAGCCGATCGCCGTCATCTGTTCATTGGCTACAGCGCCAAAGCTGTTGAACGGCGTCCGCAGAGCGACGCGGGCCTGACGGAGCGTCTCGAAGCTGCTGTGGATCGGGCGAAAGCGGGCAGTCATGGTTCAGTTCCTTAATCCAATCCTCCCGTTGCTTTATATTGCGATGCAGCATCACTTTTGCAACGCATTAAAACGCGGCACTGACATGCGCAAATTGCATGGCTATGTTCATTTTTCTTTCACCTGTCGGGCGGGGGCCGTCAGCCGGTGATCCGGGCCTTGAAGGCCAGGAGGTCTTGCCAGGCGAAACGCTTGTTAACCGGCGCCGTGATGAGATCCTGGGGATGCAACGTCGCCAGCGCCGGCACGAGGTAGCCTCCGGCGGAAAGCTCGCGCCATTGCCCTCTCGTCTGATGGATCGTCTCGTTGGTGCCGAAGAAGAAGCGGGCCGTGAAATTGCCGAGAAGAAGCAGGTGCCTGGGCTCGGCCAGGCCAATCTGCCGCTCGATGAAGGGACGGCAGATGTCTGCCTCCCGTCCGCTTGGCACGCGGTTTCCGGGCGGCCGCCAGGGCACGACATTGGCGACCAGCACATCCGACCTCGACAGGCCGATGCCGAAAAGCATCCGCTCGAGCATATCGCCGTGCTTGCCGGCGAAGGGCTGGCCATCCCGGTCATCCTCCGCATAGGGCATCGGCCCGACGATCATGATGCCGGAGGCGGCGTTGCCATCGGCAAATACGAGGTTGCGGGCGCTGTTCTTCAGGTTACAGCCGGTAAAGGCCTCCATCGCCGTGCGCAATTCGGCGAGCGAGCGCGCGCTTTCGGCGGCGAATCGCGCCTCGCTCATCGCCTGCTCGTCGGGGATCGCCACCGTCGGCGGAACGCTTACCGGCGCGGCGGGAAGAGCGTCCCGGGCCTTGCCGGGCGTCGCCGGCTGCACCCGACCGCTCTGCGTCTCCGAGGGGCCCGGCTGCCTGACTTGCGGCGCAGCCCGCACGTCGGCGCGTTTGGCCTTCATCGCTTCGAATTCCGCCAGCCGATCGACGGGCTCGTCTTCAAGCAACCATTCGACGCCCGCCTCCGCATGGAAAGCAAGAAGCGCGGCGAGTTCTGAAGGGGAAAGGTCGTTGGCCGAGATCATGGGCGCAACTTAGCAGATCGCCAAAAGCGGTCCAGCAGGGGGCGGGACATTTACGCAGCGATCGTCCATGCCGTGATGTCCTCCCGTTCGCCGATGAGCGCAAGCCCGTGGGCGATCGACAGGAGCTCTCCGCCGCTCTCGATCCGCTCCTGGCCGAAGCGATTGTCGAAAAGCCGGCGGACGGCGGGCACGAAGGATGTGCCGCCGGTCAGGAAGATTCTGTCGATGTCGGCCGGCACAGTCGCCGTCGTTGCAAGCACCTCGTCGAGGGCCGCTTCGATGCGGGCGAGGTCGGGCGCGATCCAAGCCTCGAAATCCGTGCGCCGAACCTTCCGCCGCGAGCGCTCCCCGAGCGGTGCAAAGAAGAACTCGGTTTCCTCCTCCTGCGATAGCCGCATCTTGGTGGCAGAGACCGCCTGATAAAGCGGGTAGCCTTCGTCATGTTCGATCAGATCAACGAAAGCCTCCAGTTTCTCCGGTTCGAGGCTCGTGCGGACGAGCTTTTTCAGCTCTGCAAAGTCCTTGAGCGTCTTGAAAATCGAGAGCTGGTTCCAGCGGCCGAAATTGGCGTAGTAGCTCGACGGGACTTCAAGCAGCTTGTCGAAGCTCTTGAACAGACTCCCCTTTCCAATAAGCGGGGCGACGATGTTGTCTATGATGCGGAAGTCGAAGTGATCGCCGGCAACGCCGACGCCGGAATGCCCGATCGGCGTAGCGATCAGCCGCCCGCCGCGGCTTTCGAACCGAATGATCGAATAGTCCGTCGTGCCGCCGCCGAAGTCGGCGACGAGCACCGTCGCATCACGCTCAAGCTTACGGGCGAAGTAGAAGGCGGCCGCAACCGGTTCATAGACGTAATGGATCTCCGGAAAATCGAAACGTGCAAGCGCGCGGCTGTAGCGTTCGAGGGCCAGCCTTTCGTCCGGACTTGCGCCGGCAAACTGCACCGGACGCCCGACAACGAGCCGCCGCAACGCGCCGTTCCAGTCGTCCCCGGCGTAATCCCTCAGTCGGGCCAGGAAGCTGTACATCAGGTCTTCGAACTCATTGCGCTTTGCAAAGACGAGGGTGCCCTGAAAAAGCGCGCTTGCCGCAAAGGTCTTGATCGACTGAAGGAAACGGCATTCACCCGGATTGTCGATAAACTCGCGGATCGCCGCCTGTCCCGCTTCGACTTTCAAGGCAGCTCGGCCCTGCTGCTTCAGGAAGGAAAGAGCCGTCCGTGTCGTGTCGAACCTGCCCGCGGGGCTTTCCACGAAGAGGGAGCGGGTCGACGCGCCCTGCGCCAGCGCCAGGACGGAGTTGGTCGTTCCGAAATCAAGGCCGAGGGCCGATGCCATGATTGTCTCCAATGAAAGAACACAAGGGGTAAAACACCTTCAACTGGCGGCTTTTCCTTGGGTTCGGTTGTGTTTGACCGGCGCTC
>MBFK01000032.1 GCA_001704765.1 Sinorhizobium shofinae | reverse complement strand
TGGCTTCAAAGGCGCTGTCCCTTGCGCCGAAAGTCGCTGTAACATCAGAAAAACAGCGGTTTATGGACGGGCACTAGACTATGCGGGACAAGGCGGCATCGAGGTCCGTCAGGCGCGGGTCAGGTGTCGCCTCGACTCGACCGGTAGGGTCACCGCGGTGATCTAAGCCGGAACCATTCGTCCATTTTTCAAAGCTACCCACCTGCCTTTGCCAGGGCTCTATGGCTTGGCGCAACGATCGGCGAAAAGTGGCGCCTCGTAGTGTCGTAAGGTTGACCTGGCGAGATCGCGGGTCCGATCACCAGGACTCAAGCTGCTTTCATCATGTCCTGAAGCTGGTTCGTTTCACGTACACCAGCCTGGAAAAGCTCGACCAGCTTGGGGGCGAGAGCTTTCGCTTCATCGCAGTCGCATTTCAGTCCTCTGGCTTTGAACTGTTCGTCAAAAATAGCCTGCAGTAAATCTAGGTCCTGGGGAGTGAGGATGTGTGGGTCGAACGGAATGAAGTGAACGAAGCATGGCACGATCTCCCCTCCGAAGAGCGAGGCGTCCGCGATCGCCCGGGTAGTCTGCCATTTCTAAATTCTAGCGAAGATTAAGGCATTTGCGGGGTACCGCATATCGAGCGGGGGCGGGAGCCACCGGCCTCCGCCGATTGCGGTACTAACGCTCGCTGTTTCCCCCTGAAGCATCCACCAAGATAGAAATTCTCATGTCCACTCAGAGGGCGCAAAATAGCCGAAAAAAGAACTTGGGGATGCCACGAGCAAATCGCGCAACGAGCCGGGAAGTTCGTCGGCTGACCCCGCCTGACAATGAAATCGTGCACCCACGTCGGTCGCCACCGCCCCGACGTGGGCCACGGGGGGCCTCAGAGCCTCGCCCTGGATCCCTCCGGGCAGCTCTGGGGCCTCGTCGTATGCGGAACTCCGCATAGGTTGAGACGTTGGGGTAGCCTGTGTGGTCCCGGCGCGTTTGCTCGCCCTCTGGCGGGTCGCCAGCCTCGCCTACAGTTGCGCGGAAGGAGAGTGTCGTGAACTATCTTTCAGAGATCAACGACATGACCGATGACGAGCTGCGGGAAATTTGCCTGCTTGCGGTCGGCTTGTGCGCGGCCGACGAGGCGATGGATGATACGATGGAGCCTTTCTGGATGGAGGTCCTGAAGGAGGTCCTTTCGCGCGGCTGGGGCGGTAGCCGAGACGCGGTTATCCGTGAGACGATGGTGGAAATTGAACGCTTCAGAAGAGGCGGAATCGCCGGTACGGCATGAGCGCAAGACTAAACGTCTTGGTCACTTCTGCGAGCTGCGAGTTTTCCCGTTTCCCGCTCGTGCTCTCCTGATTGCTCCGCAAGTCGTCGCACCAAGCCGAGGAACGCGCGTCTTACCTTCTCGTCAGTGATCCGGGGGAAAGCCGGTTGAGAGTTAGACCCATTGGGCTGGCGAAAAACTGCGCCAAAGCCTTGATCAGGGTCCCGCTTGGCGGTTCGATTGTCGTCGCCTGCTGACGTATATTCGAACGAGGCGAGGCGTCATGTGCTCGGTTTAGCTATGGCGATTGGTGCCCGGAAGAACAAACCCCCATCGGATTTGACGCGAGACATGGCGTCACAATCCATGTGGCTGAAGCGCAATGTTATTAGCCGGCCAATTCTTTCACCACCTATGCTCATGGCAACGGAAAGACATAACAAATGTCGGAGAACCTCAAGCGGCGCGGCGAAACTGCCGATAGTGGTGCTGCGCTGAAGCGATTCGCTTCCCGCCCGTCGCGTCGGCTCGGTCGATCGCGCTGGTTGATCTGGGCACTGATAGCAACAGCATTGCTTACGACCAGCAGTGCGCTGGTGGCGCCCTCCTGCCGGATGCGCGGGCCGTGCTCCTCAAGGAAGACGGCTTCATTGAGACGGGCAGCGCCGCGCGTCCGCCGGTCTTGTTCGGCGGCCTGGTCGCGCTCGCCGAGCTTCTGGACGAAACCAGCTTCGGCGCCCGCCTGTTCGGCTTCCAGCCGCCCATCTAGGCGGTTATCGATTTCAATCACTACTACCGGCCCGAACTGCGCCCGGGCCCTCCTTGCCGGGGAGGGAGCTGCATGGCCCGGGACGTGATCGGATGGCCGCGCAACCACCCGCTCGCTTCAGCTGATTGCCGCGGCGGCGTGCACATTGGCCTGATCCATACGGCAATCAACCCTAAGCATCGGGCCTTTGCCGACAGCCGTATCGAGATCATCCGATTGTCCGACAAGGTTTTGTCCGAATCCGGTAGGCAGCACGGGACCGCCGTGGCGGCGCTGCTCGTCGGATCGGCGGATAGCGGGACACCGGGTTTTGTGCCCGGCGGCGCCCTGATCGCCGTCGATGCCTTCTATCGCGCCAAACGCCAGGATGACCGCTCGGAGGTCTATGATCTCGCCCGGGCCATGGATCTTCTGGTTGAACGCAACGTCCATGTCATCAATATGAGCCTCGCCGGTCCAGCGAACATGCTGCTCGAAGAGGTCGTGAGAAAGCTTACCGACCGCAATAACCGCCGGTTAGGTCGTTCGTTCCATCAAAGGGGGGACATGATTCCCGCCTATGCAACCCAATTCAGAACGATGGACCACAGCCTTGAATGGCGCTGCGTTCTAAGTTATCGCCTACCTTTGAAAGGTTCTGACGGCATCTTGCGCCATCCGCTTGACACACCAGCGGGCATAGATCGGACCGAATATCCATCCCAGAATCTGACCGAGGACCGAACCCGGATAATCGTAATCGATGAACACGCGCAGCCGCGCAGCCCCGTCCGTGTCGCTGATCTCGAACCCCATGCGGTAGGCACCGATAACCAGGAGGTTGGGGCGGCCTCGCGTCTCCCATGACTTGCGGCGGGGTGGCTGCCGCTCGACGACCTCTTCTTCGACGGAAAGTGTCAGGCCAAGGATGGTGCCTTCCATTCTGATGACGGAGCCGACGGCGCGACCTTGGGCGTCGTCGAATCCGTATAACATCCGCCCGCCGAGCATCATCATCGAGGGTTTCTGCATATGCGACCCGAGACGCGCCTGGTCATCCAGGTAGTCGAAAAGCGCCTCGGGAGACGCCGCCACATCGACGATTGCTTGTGCCGAATGAACGTAGGTCAACTGATGTCGTCCGTGCTTGCGCGACGCTGGTGCTGACCAGCGTGACGTCCATCATGACCGTGAAATAGGTGCATCAGCGGACACGCCAGCAGCAGTAAGTAGGGCGCTAGGCCCAGGGCATGTGCCCAATGTTCGCGAAGTATGAAAAACGCTACGATCACCCCGAAAGAAACGGCAAGAAGGGTCCATTTGCGCTCCCATTTCATATCCGCACACTCCTCAACCTGAGAGAATTCGCGATCACACTCACCGACGAGAGGGCCATCGCCGCCGCAGCGATGATGGGCGACAGCAGCAGCCCGAAGGCAGGATACAGAACGCCTGCCGCGACGGGCACTCCGGCGGCGTTGTAGATGAAGGCAAAGAACAGGTTCTGCCGGATGTTCTTCATCGTCGCGTGACTCAACTGCCTTGCCCGCGCGATGCCCTGGAGATCACCCTTGACCAGGGTTACGCCTGCGCTCTCGATCGCCACGTCTGTCCCGGTTCCCATGGCGATGCCAACATCGGCGGCGGCGAGCGCGGGGGCGTCGTTGACGCCGTCTCCTGCCATGGCGACGACCCGGCCTTCCCTGCGCAATCGGGCGACGATTTCGCTCTTGTGATCAGGAAGCACCTCCGCCTCGACCTCGGTGATGCCGAGCTTGCGTGCGACGGCGTTGGCGGTGGTCTTGTTGTCCCCGGTCAGCATGACCACGCGGACGCCTTCGTTCACCAATGTTTGCACGGCCTCGGGCGTCGTCGCCTTGATCGGATCGGAAATCGCGAACAGGCCGCTGACGCGCCCGTCGATGGCCACGAAGATGACGGTCGCTCCTTCGCCGCGGAGAGCCTCGGCCTCCTTGGCGAGGGCCGACACATCGACGCCGGACTCCTCCATGATCCGGTGACTTCCGATGTTGAGCTTTCGTCCGTCGACGGAACCGATGACGCCTTTGCCGACCGGACTGTCGAAATCCTCCGCCGTTCCGAGCGCCAGGCCGCGTTCCGTCGCGGCGTCGACGATGGCGTCCGCAAGCGGGTGTTCGCTGGCGCGTTCCAGGGTGCCCGCCAGTCGAAGCAGCTCGTTCTCGGTCAGTCCCTCTGTCGTGGCGATCGACGTCACCTTGGGCTTGCCTTCGGTGAGGGTTCCGGTCTTGTCGACCACGAGCGTGTCGACCTTCTCGAAGCGTTCCAGGGCCTCGGCGTTCTTGATCAGAACGCCGAGGCGTGCGCCGCGCCCGACGCCAACCATGATCGACATCGGGGTGGCGAGACCGAGCGCGCAGGGGCAGGCGATGATCAGCACCGCCACGGCGGCAACTAGACCGTGGGTGAAGCGCGGCTCCGGCCCGAGCCACATCCAGGTGGCGAATGCGATAACGGCTATCGCTATGACTGCGGGAACGAACCAGCCGGAGACCTCGTCGGCGAGGCGCTGGATCGGAGCGCGAGAGCGCTGGGCTTCAGCTACCATCTGCACGATCCGCGACAGCATGGTGTCGCGTCCCACATTGCCAGCCTCCATGACGAACCCGCCCGTCTTGTTCATCGTGCCGCCGATGAGGTTCGCACCGACCTCCTTGGTGACCGGCATCGATTCTCCGGTGATCATCGATTCATCCACCGAGCTGCGGCCTTCAATAAGGGTACCGTCGACGGGCACTTTTTCACCTGGCCGGACGCGCAGGCGGTCGCCGACGACGACCGCTTCGAGCGGCACATCCTCGTCGGGGCCATCGCCGCGAATGCGGCGAGCGGTCTTCGGCGCAAGGTCGAGAAGCGCACGTATTGCCCCGCCTGTCTGTTCTCGCGCCCGCAGTTCTAGAACCTGTCCGAGCAGGACGAGCACGGTGATGACGGCAGCCGCCTCGAAATAGATCGCCACCGCTCCGTCGCCGGACCGGAAGGTGGCGGGGAACAGCCCAGGTGCGACCGTCGCGACGACGCTGTAAACCCAAGCCACGCCCGTGCCCATCGCGATGAGGGTGAACATGTTGAGGTGCCGGGTGGCGATCGACCGCCATGCGCGTTCGAAGAACGGAGCGCCCGCCCACAGGACGACAGGCGTCGCGAATACAAACTGCAGCCAGTTCGAAGTCTGCGCACCAAGCAGCATGTGCAGGTTGGTCAGGTGGCCGCCCATCTCCAGGGCCAGAACCGGTATGGTCAGAACCAGCCCAATCCAGAACCTGCGCTGCATGTCGATCAATTCGGAGCTAGGCCCCGTTTCGGCGGTGACCACTTCCGGCTCCAGCGCCATCCCGCAGATCGGGCAGTTTCCAGGGCCAATCTGCCTTACCTGGGGATGCATGGGGCATGTGTAGATCACCCCTTCGTTACGATCAGCGGCAGCTCGCTTTTCGGCTGGTGCTGCGACTTCGGTATGGTTTTTATGATGATGGTGATGATGACCTTTATGGTCCTTGTGATCGTCCATTGGATTACTCCGTAATGGTCCGTCTCTTCTTGGGAGACCTAGCGCCCCCTTGGGCTCTTCCAAGATGGCACCGGAAGGCGTTGGGCAAGTATGCTAAGCTCGGCCGCATTGGACTGTCGGATCAGCTACCTTTCTCGTAGGCGACGAAGGACATCATCCCAGCCGCCATATGGTAGAGATGGTGGCAGTGAAGTGGCCAGCGGCCAGGATTGCCAGCGTCGAGAGCTATCTCGACGCTGGCCATAGGCGGCACCAGAACCGTATCTCGTACCGCGCCCCGAAGCGCCTTGCCGTTGATGCCGACCACCTGGAAGTGGTGACCATGCAGATGCATCGGATGCGCCATCATCGACATGTTCTGCATGGCAACTTCGACCCTGTCGCCGGGATTCACTCTGAGCCTTTCGCCTCCGTCGATCTTCCAAGTATAGCCCGCCATGTCGCCCGTCAGCGTGAGCGTGAAACGGTGATCTGCGCGACGTGTCGGAAGCGGCTCGACCGCTCTCAGCCCCTGCTCTAGGTCAAGGTCGAGAACAGGGCCTTTCTCCGAGCCACGCGTCGCGACCTTGGCTATGTTCGCGCCGGGCGAGGCGAGGATCACTCCAGTCCGCTCTATCGAGCCTTCGCGCAAAGCGAGGATCGGATAGATTCCGCCCTCCCTCGGCAGCTCGATCAGGATATCGAGACGCTGACCCATCGAAATGGGAAAGCGGCTTCCCGAAACCGGTTGGATCGCCTGTCCGTCGACTGCGATGAGCCGCCCGTTCAGCGCTCCCGTATCGATCGTGAATGCGGTCGCAGTCGCACCATTGATGATGCGCAGACGAACGCGGCCGTGTTTCTCCGTCGTAATAACGTGCGGGTCGTCGAGCGTGCGGTCATTGGCGAGATAGGCATCGTACTCGATGTCGTTGAGGTCCATGGCTGCCATTCCTGGCATTCCGGACGTGTGTCCGCCATGCATCCCGCCTGCCATGCCTCGCATCATGGCACCATGATTCATAGCCATGCCGCCCTTGGACGCGGAGCCTTTAAGCCTGGCGAGCAGTTCCTCGGCGGGTGTGAACGAAAAATCATGCAGGAGAATGACGAACTCCTGCTCGTCGCGCTTCGCGTCTTCGGCGGTTCTGACGATCAACGGCGCTGCCAGCAAATTCTGCTCTTGCAGCGTGTGAGCGTGCATCCAGTGCGTGCCTCCGGCACCTACCGGGAACGAGTAGCGCCTGGTCTCGTTCGCCGCCAAAAGCGCGGCTGGATTGTCCGGCACGCCATCCATTTCCCACGGAGGCGTTAGGCCGTGCCAGTGGATGAGCGTGGGTTCGTCGATGTTGTTGGAAAGGGCGACGTCGAATTGTCCATCGGCTTCCAGTACGAGGCCCGTAGTGCCGCCTGGCTGAACGAGACCGAAGACGTTCGCGGCCTTTCCGTTGACCTCGATGACCCGCTTCGTGATCGAAAGCGACCGCGAGGCGGTGCCCGATGTCGATATCATATTGGCGGCGCTCGTCTGTGACCAGCCGGTCGCAGGCCATATTGCGGAGCCGGAAGAAACGACCGCAGCACCGGTCGCAAGGCGCGTCAAGAATTCACGACGGTTCATGTATTTAACTCTCTTTTCCGTATCGGCGACTGCCGACGAGATGGTCGCCATGCGGCATCACTGGCGACCGACGAACCCTCCGCCGATGAGCGGAAGACACGTTCAGAAGACGGAACGGGGAGGGCCAACGGCGGGCGGAGAATCCAGCCCGGCTATAGATTGATCCGGATCGGGGTACAGATGACCGCTGGATGCTAGGCGATGGACGACCAGACCCGGAGCCGGAACTACGGCGCTGCACCAACCGCATGCGGTGACACAGCAAACCTTTTGGGGATGGACACTCTTGTCTCCCGTATGATCTGAATTTTGCTGCGCTTCGGAGTGTTCAATCTGCGCGACGTGGCCATCGCATGTTGCAGCAGCGGCCGCGACCGTTGGCCCGAGGAGGAACATAATTGCGACCAAAACGGCCAGCAAATCTCTCGCGCATCTTCCAACGGTCTGGCTTACGGCGATCATGTTCTCGCTCGAACCTTCATTTTCGTATTGAAGCACAGTGCCGCACCGTTGCAAGCGCTGCGTTGACCTTGGTCAATACGATGACGCTTGCGCCTAGAGACCGCCGTCCGTCGGGCGGATTGAGTTGGAGACAATTATGCGGGTGGATGTAGGCGTGAAGACATTGGCTGCTCTTACGCTCTCGATCGCGGCTTTCGTCACGGCGATCTCTGCTGCGACAGCGCAATCCGGCTCTCCCAATGTTGTCCGGAGACAGCAGGACATGAAAGCGATGGCAGACGCGGCCAAGAGCATCAACGCCATGTTCAAGGGCATGTCGCCCTATGATTCAAAGCTGTTCAAGGCAGCCGCCGAAACAATTCGGTCCCAGTCGGGAACTGCTCTGTCGGCGTTGTTCGAGGGGTCGGTCACCGCGACCGGATCGAAAGCCAGCTCCAACATCGAAACCGAACGCCAGCAGTTCGACAAGCTGGCGAAAGACCTGGGTGCCTTCGCAGCCGCGTTGTCTGTCGCAGCAGATCGAAACCCGGACAAGATCGGCCCCGGAATGCGGATGCAGGCGGGGGATCCAGTCGCCGGAGGCGGCCCCCTCGCGAAAAAGATCGATGTAGCAAGAGACGCAACGTCGATGTCCGCAGAACATGCCTTTCACCTGATGCTGCAAACCTGCACGTCGTGCCACGCCAAGTTTCGTGTCGAGAGCAAATAGCTGTCCTTCGATCGCGTTCTTTTACTGGCGCTGCATTTTCCGCCATCCGTATCGCGTCAGTCCGCGTGGCTTCAGTACCGACAGCGTCGTCGTCACGAGAAGCACGATTAGGCCGCCAGCGGCATGTACGACGAGTGAGCGTCTCAGGTCGAGGAGATCGGTGCTGGAAAATGCTGTCTCGGCCGCCCTGGCTGCGATGTACGCAATCCCGTCCATCTGAAGCATCAGGACGGTCGCCGTGAAAATGGTCAGCAGAAGCTTCGCCAGGACCCAGTAGTGCCTGAACAGCCCCCACGTCGTACCCAGCGACTGGATCAGTCCCGTCACCAATGAGGCGAAAACCAGAGGGATGATAACGGTACGTGCGATCACTTCCATGGCGACATAGATGCTCCGGACTACCTGATCGTCCTCGCTGGAGAGCCCTGGATGGCCAGTGCAAGGAAGGCCGCGACCGCGCCAAGCGAGCCTACCGAGGAAATGATATGCGCGATCAGCGCGACTTTGCGCAGCGTAGGTGCCACGTCATGGGCGGTCACCCGCAGGAGGTGTCTGGTTGCCAGTATCTGCGGGCGAAAGGTGGCGAGCCGGTCCATGTGGACCACCGATGCCGGACACCATCAGAATGGCGGCCAACGTTATCAGCACTCCGAGGATAATCCCGGATATTTTCACCCAGCGTGGCGTTCCAGGATAAGAAGACTGATCTGGCATCTTCGCTCGCCTCGTGGCCATTGCTTGACTTGAACTTCGGTCCGCCTGCACTGAGATAGCGCATCTATGTATGAGTAGGCACTAAAATTATCTCCAATTGCTGGCATTTGGCGTAGAGTCGTCCATCCGGGACGCGCGTTCGCCGAGGGGGCGTTCGGATGAACTTCAAACCGTCAGCAGAGTAAGACTGGAACAGCAATTGCGGTCGGGATCGGGCTTAATACGGCACCTCACTGACTTCGACTCACGGGCTTCCCGAACTGCGATGAATCTGAATCTCTGGTGCAAACCGGAGGTTTTGCGATGGGTTCAGCGATTTCACTGCGATTGGATTTTGATGGGGAGCATCTGCGGCGTCTGGCGCGCCAGACAAAGGATGCCGCGCAGGCACGGCGTCTCTTGGCCCTTGCCTCAATCTATGACGGCGGTTCGCGCTCGGATGCGGCGCGTCTGGGCAATGTCACTCTTCAGATCGTGCGGGACTGGGTCATGCGCTTCAACGCGCATGGTCCCGACGATCTGATGAATGGCAAGGCTCCCGGTCCAAAGTCTCGATTGAACGATCGCCAGCGCGCTGCCTTGGCGCAGGCCCTCGAACGCGGGCCGACGCCTTACCTCGACGGTGTCGTGCGCTGGCGTCTGTGTGATCTCGTCCAATGGCTTTGGGAAGAGTTTCGCGTCTCGGTGAGCGAACAAACGCTGAGCCGTGAGGTGCGTGCCATGGGCTACCGCAAGCTGGCCGCCAGACCGAAACATCATGCACAGGACCCTCAAGCCATTGAGGAGTTTAAAAAAACTTCCCCGCCGCGGTGGCAGAGATCGCCAGCGGGGCCGCCAAAGGCAAGCGAATAGAAATCTGGTTTCAAGACGAGGCTCGGGTGGGCCAGAAGAACAAGATCACGCGCCGATGGGCCAGGCGTGGGACGCGACCGTCAGCACCGCACGACCAGCGGACCCGATCAGCCTACATTTTTGGCGCCATCTGCCCGAAGCTCGGCAAGGCGGCAGCGCTCATCATGCCATGGTGCGACACCTATGCCATGACCCAGCATCTGGCCGAAATCTCACGCCATGTCGCCGACGATGCGCATGCCATCCTCATCATGGACCAAGCGGGCTGGCACATGTCCAATAACCTCATCGTGCCTGAAAACATCACGATCCTGCCGTTGCCACCGAAATCACCTGAACTGAACCCGGTTGAAAACCTCTGGCTGTTCATGCGCGAGAACTGGCTCTCCAACCGCGTCTTCAAATCCTATGATGACATCGTCGCTCATTGCTGCGACGCCTGGCGAAAGCTCGAAAACCAGCCCTGGCGCATCATGTCCATCGGACGAAGAGCCTGGGCAAATGGGTTCTGATCAGTGAGAGGCCGTATAACACGGCGTTTGTAGCTATCGAGGCACTGCACGGCATCTACGCGAACTGCATGGCATTGCTTGCAGACGCGGGCCACAACCTTTCCGATGTTCTCGGGCTCATCGTCGCCTGGGTCGCCGCGGTCCTCGCAAAGCTGCCAACAACGAAATACACCTATGGTCTGGGGCCTCGTAGATTTTCAAGACGCCGAATAGAGATGTTCCGCAATCCACACGACCGAACATCACGCTTAGGAACTCGAAGCAGACCCGTATCCGGCCTATGCCAAGCTCCGCAAGCATGCGCCCATCGCCTTCGTGCCCGGGCGCCTTGGTTGGCGACGCGGTTTGCCGAATGCGAGCTCATCGGCCTGAGTGGCGAGGGTTTCATTGGAGCCAAGAACCACCCGACGCTTCAGCGCGTTTTCGGCGAACCCAACGTGCTGACGGTCGAAGGGGGCACCCATCAGGAGCTTCGCAGAGGCATAGATCCTCGCCTGCAGCCGAAGCCGGTCTCCGAGCTCGTCGAAAGCCTGGTTCGGCCAATCGCGAGGAAGTATCTCGGACTCATCGCCAAGCGAGGCAGAACTGATGGAGGACATCTTTGAACCCGTCAGCGTGGATGCCCATGCGTCATGTCATGGGCCTCGACGATCTCGTCGACTCTGCCAGCGCTGCCCCGCTGGTTTCACGATTTGAATGTTGGCGTTTCGAACTTCGGGCCTTGACCCGGAAGCTTTTGCCATTGCCGACCGGGCTACTGCCGAAATCGAAGGGTCTTGCGACCGAAGCTGGAGCATCTCGCGGCCCGTCCCGACCACTCGATGCTATCACACATGCTGTGGACCGGACGGGACCCTGCGCGAGGGCCTCGCGCATTTGAGTTCATCATGCCTGCAGGTCTCGTGTTTTCTTCGTCGCGTTGGCCACCTCGCTGCGAAAGACCTCGCGCGAGATTCCATCGATCTCGTTGCCCAGCCGTTCCAAAACGTCAGTCATGCGATCGATGATCGCTTCCAGTATGCCGAGCATGGTGAGTTCGCGCGTCACGCAGGGGAAGGCGCTGGGCCCGTTGGGCTCGGGTGACGAAGGCTGAAAACGGCTTGGGAAACGGCGTACAATTGTCGCTCCTGACGCGGCGCCAGAAGTATGCTTTTCGGTGGGAGCTTGCTTGTGCTAGTCCCTGGCGGACAGCACTCTCAGTCCAGCCGCAAAGCTTTCGCGATATCCTCCTAGAGCTCGCGTTGACTTGCGCGCGGCTGCATCACGTCGGAGACTTTGCCTGCCTGCCCATGTCCCGTTGCTGGAAAGAAGAAATCTCATGCCTGTAGTCGCCTCGTTCATATACCGAGACGGAAAGCGCGCCGAAGAACTGCCGCTCTCCCCCATGCCGATTTCCTTCAAAGAAAATGAATTCGCATGGATCGGCTTGCATGCGCCAACGGCCGAGGAGATGGCTGCCCTTCAAGAGGCCTTCGGGCTTCATCACCTTGCCGTCGAGGATGCGCTCAATTCGCAGCAGATAGCAAAGGTGGACATTTACGGCGAACAGTTGTTCGTGGTCGCCAAGACCGCTCACCTCGAAGGCGACAAGATCCTCTACGGCGAGACGTCGCTGTTTGTCGGGCGGCACCATATCATCTCTGTCCGGCAGGGCTCTGCACGTGCGCATACCGAGCTTCGCTCACAACTGGAGGCCTCTCCCCAATTGTTGCAGAAGGGGCCGGACTACGTGCTGCATGCGATCATCGATTTCATCGTCGATGGCTATCTCCCTGTCGTTCAGACGATCGAGGACAAGGTGCTGGCGATGGAAAAGCACATGCTAGTGACGTTTCTCGGGCGCGAGGAGATCCGCCGTATTTTCCGTCTGCGCCGACAGGTCATCCTGTTCCAACGGATTCTTGGTCCGATGTCGGAGGTCGTCGGCAAGCTGGTACACTTAGATTTGCCGTGCATCGATAAGCACGCAAGACCTTATTTCCGCGATGTGCACGACCACGTCAGGCGCGTTGACGCCATGGTCAGCGGTCTGCGTGAGGTCATCACCTCGGTTTTTGAGGCCAGCAACCTGCTGGAGCAGCAGCGGCAGGGGACAATCACCAGACAATTGGCAGCCTGGGCTGCCATCCTCGCCGTTCCGACGGCAATCGCAGGTATCTACGGGATGAACTTCCGAAACATGCCGGAATTGGACACGCGGTACGGCTATTTCGCGGTGCTTGCAACGATCGCTGCACTTTGTTCTTTCCTCTTCTACCGGTTCAAAAAAGCTGGCTGGATCTGACCCTCACTTTTTGCATGCGCACCTTTGTGCGATTCCGCGCCGGGGCGAGATTCATCGACGACGGCCGAGCTAAAGCCGTGGTGACGCTCAAGATGGTCCACGGCTTTGGAGGTCGCAAGGCTTAGCATCGTGCAGTTGGAGCCGCGCGACGATCGGGAATCAAAGCTGAAGCTGACCTACATTGCAGCGTATCTGTTTGCGACAAGGGGTTCGCTCAAGGCGGAAGAAATGTAGGCTGTCATGAGTACGACGGAGCCCATTGAATAGGAAGCAAAGCCGAACGGCGTCAACAGCCGAGATCCTGCGCCCTATGGCCGAGCGGTAAGGGCGTCCAGGACATCGGTGACACTCTTGCTATCGAAATTCGTGGCTGGCGACAGTTCAGGAGGCTCGAAATTGAACGTGATCTCACCTTGAAGGCCAAGACCGGTGTAAGGTTCGCATTTCAGGATTGCCCTTACCGCCGCCTTCGCAAATGTGTCGTTGATCGGGCCTTCGCCTTTCCGGATGATCTTCGGCTTATTCCTAACAGAGCCGTCCGGTTCGAGTGTCGCAGTAATGACAGCCTTTTCCGTTGCGCCGGACGGCGCACTGAAGCAGGACTCGACCTTCTCCCTGAGCTTGTCGACCGCAGAAGCATCCTGTTGTTGCGCCATCGCCTGCCCATGAACAGTCGCCAGCATTCCCGCTGTTATTGCCAAACTGCACCAGAACCGCCTGCTTATCACAACTCCGCTACTCTCTGCTGGATCGCAATGTCTAAATCGAACGGCAAGAGAATCAAGCCGCCTGAGTATCATATGAACATCGGCCACGCTTCCAAAGCCAGCGGCGTCTCGTGAAGATGATCCGCTACTACGAGCAGATCGGGCTGATCAGACCCGCTCTTCGGACCGCGTCCAGCTACCGGACCTATGGCGACAACGACATTCATACGCTTCGGTTCGTACGCCGGGCTCGCGATCTCGGTTTTTCAGTGGAGCAGATCAAGGAACTGCTAGCGCTTTGGCGGGATCGTTCCAGAGCAAGCGCGGACGTCAAGGCTGGCCTATGCGAAGATGCCCCCGCGCCGATGGGTGAACTTTATAACTGGAAGTACGTTTTCATGTTCAAGCCCCACGACGGCAATGTGGGTTTCAAGCGTCCTGAAGCGGGATCGGCGGTCGAACAACGATCGCCGATCCGGCCCGTCGCCGGCTGGAGCTTTCAGCGCTCACGTTGATATAGGAAACGGCCATGCGCCTCTTCGCCTGCGACTATTGCGATCAAGTCGTCCACTTCGACAATCGCGACTGCGTCAGCTGCGGGCACAGGCTCGGCTTCGTTCCGGAGCTGATGGCCATGTATGCGCTCGAGACTGCGGGAGAAGCACAATCGCAGCTCGTTGGCATGCCTTCGGAGAGACGTGTCTTCTGCAGCAATGCAGCGCTCGATGTCTGCAATTGGCTGGTGGATCCCCGAGACGGAAATGAGTTCTGCATCGCCTGCAGGCACAATCGCCTCGTCCCGAACACGTCGACGTCAGACGGCGTCCAGCGCTGGCGGCGGATCGGACAGGCGCAGCGGCACCTGTTCTATTCGATTCTGCGCTGGAAAATACCGCATCCCAATCGCACCCAGGACCCGCAGGGCGGGCTGGTCTTCGACTTCCTCGAAGACCAGCTGCGACCGGACGGCACCATCATGGTGCCCATGACCGGACACGATGAAGGCGTCATCGCCATCCGGGCCGCGGAAGCCGACGATGCCACGATGGAGTTCGTCCGCACATCAATGAACGAACCCTACCGCACTCTCCTGGGACATTTTCGCCACGAGATCGGGCACTACATCTGGAACAAGCTCGTTCGCGATGGAGGCCGCGCCGGCGGCTTCCGGTCAATCTTCGGCGACGAGCGCGAAGACTACGGTGTGGCGCTCCGGCGCTACTATGCAGAAGGCCCCCGCCCGGGATGGAACGAAAACTTTATAACGCCGTATGCGAGCTCGCATCCCTGGGAGGATTTTGCGGAGTGCGTCGCCCATCTTCTCCACATCGCCGACACCCTTGAAACAGCACGATCTTTCGGCATGGCGATTGATCCGCGGCGCGGCCATAGGGAGATGGCGACGGAGGTGGGGTTTGATCCCTACCGCGCCCGTTCCGCTCAACAGCTCGCCGATGCCTGGGTGCCCCTCAGCATCGCCATCAACGCCATTCAGCGCAGCATGGGTCAGCGCGATACCTATCCGTTTGTGATGTCAGCGCCCGTGATCACAAAACTGAACTATGTGAACAAGCTTGTGACAGCATGCGCGGATCGAAGAGATGTCGGCGCCTAACGGGCCTCCCGGTCGCTGAGCTCGGATCCATGGCGCTCACCTAACCTCAATACCTCCGGCATTAGGTAGCAAAGGCCACCAAAAGCGACTTACGCACTTGGTTTGAAAGAGCAGTCACGTCCAAATCCCAGAAATTCCGTAGTAATGCATCAAGACGTTGACCGCGCTTAACTTCGGGCCTGCGCACGTGCCGTCATTGGACTTGTCCGGATAGCGCCATAGCGGACTAGAGGAAAACCAGGATAATGACCATTGAAAGCACAACCGCTATGCAAAAGGCGACGGTCGCGTCCTGCCAACTCTCCCTTCGTCGTTCGTACGAAATGCGCGGTATAGTCTTCATCCCGCACCTCCGTGGCTGTCATGGGGACGTCAAAGTATTCGATACATGACCAACGCGTCGACATAACCCGTCGTGGGATGCAGGAATGCGCCCGGCAGGCGTCCTACTTCCTCAAATCCGAGGGATTTCCATAATCTCACGGCACGCTCGTTCGTACTGATCACGAAATTAAATTGCATGGCACGGAAGCCCCGTTCTCTCGCGATCTCAAGGGAGTGCTGGTGCATTTCTCTTGCGACGCCTCGCCCAACGGCAGAATGATCGGTCATGTACCCCCAATTGCAAACGTGGCCTCCGCCCCCACCCTGGTTCTGCCTGATATAATAAGTGCCGACGATGGTCCCATTCTCTTCGGCCACAAATGTTTCACGATCGATACCAAGCCAATAGCTGAGTGCATCGGCCTTGCTCAAATTGCGATCAAGCGCGTAGGTTTCGCCCGCCCGTATGACGGGTTCAATGATACGCCAGATGGCATCTTGGTCCAATTCGGACGCTCGTCGAATTTTCATGCTGTTCCTATAGGGGTGAATGAATAAGCCGACAACGGGCCAGTCGCGGAAGGCGCGGCCACTTTGGGCCGACTGCAGACGATGGCCCAAGGCTGAAATGCGCCAACTTGAGACCTGACTGAGATCTCCTGTGCGTGACGGACTCTGTTACGCGAACGGGATCGCCGTTCTCGCGCGCGCCTTTGCCTCTACTTCCTCGCGATCGCGAGGAGGTTGAGAGGTCTCCAGCGAATCGAGCAGCTCGCGGGGCATGCCGCGATCGAACTGACCGCGCTCGAACGCGGCCTCATTGCGCGCCAACACATCGTTTCTGGCAGCGGAAGTTCGATCCGCTGCCAGAGATGTTTCAACCAGTGGTCTACTTATTTTGCCGGGGGCTTGTAGGAAGATGCGATTGTGCCCGCCTTCTCTTGCGCAGCCTTGAATTCCGCGCCCGTGTAGGCTCGCACGGTTTTGACATTCGATACGGCTCCCGATGCGCTGACGACGAGAAGTGCGGGGATCAGGTCAGCACCATCGTCGAATTCCGTGATTGCCATCCAGTCGGTTTCGCCGGTCGTGACGTAGAAAGAATGCAGTTTCCCGCCCGCTGCTTCCATGATGCCACGGGCCGCCTTTTCTCGGTTCGATGGATTGTCAATCATTCCCTTCGCTGACGTGGCTGTATAGCACCCTGTGGTTACGAAAAGTGGCATAGGACATCCTCCCTCGATAATTGGCCAGATCGGGTGATCTGCCGAATACTCACTATCTCAAAAAACTTGGCGTTAGACGAGCGTCGGACCGCAGAGCGCTATATTGGTCGCCGCCTATCTCGCGCTGTCATGGGGGCGATGACCTGCTTGGCGCAGTGATCTGCTTAGTCGCGATCTTTCTGCCTGGATTCTTGCTGCTCTTGGGCGCGTTGCCGTTCTGGGACAGCCTACGGAAGCGCCCGATGGCTCAAGCCGCCATGCGTGGCGCGAACGCTGCCGTAGTCGGCATTCTCGGCGCGGCTTTTTATAGCCCCGTGTGGACCAGCGCGGTGCTCAATTCAGACGATTTTGCGCTCGCGTTGACAGGGTTCATTGTGTTGGCTGTCTGGAAGGCTCCGCCGTGGATATGGCGATGGGTGGCATCGTGCTTCCACGTTGACCGCTTTGGGCCGAAAGCAGAAATATGCGCTCCCTTTTACAACGCTCTGTCTGTTTGTCAGTATTCGATAATTAGCCACTTGAACTTCCTCCGATCGACTCCAGCGCGAAGTCCAGGTAGGAACCTGGACCATGTTCAGGATGATACGAATACAGCTCTGACCTTCCTGCGGCCGTGTCCGGCCACCGATCTGCTGTGTCTGCCATTGACTTCTGGAGCCTGAACATGACCCTCAACGCAATCGCTATCGCCGCCATTGCCCGGATTGCCGCCAGGTGAGCAATCGCGGCCATATGTTCCAGGTGCTTGGTAAGGCACTGTCTCGCCCGACGTCACGCTACCTGTGCGGATACTGGCAAGGCAACAAGCCGCCAGACCTGATCTGGGAAGGCTAGGCCGCAACCTCCCACAGAACCTTCCGACCGTCGAACTTACCCGATTGCCGAACGCGTCCCGCATGCGTCAGTTGGGTCAGGACCGCCGACAGGCGGTGTGCGATCTCCGAGATATTTGCTGGCTCACAAGGAACGTCCAGCTTCGCGGCAAATTTCGCGGCGCAGTCGGCCGCGGAAATCGGTTCGCCCGCTTCGCGGAGGACCTCCAACACAGTCTGCCGCTTGTTTACGCCGCTCATCGCCGCTTTCACCTCGGATGACAGCGGCTTGACCCTTCGAGAACGGCCAACGTGCTCAGTTCCCGCCAGCGTCGACGCCTGGTAGTCAGGCTCATAGCTCAGGATGACGCGATCCAGCGCTTTCATCAGTTCCTGGACGTCAGTCTGCTCTCTTTCAAGCTGCTCCAACCTTTCAGCCAGGGCGGCCCGCTTCTGCTTCAACTCGGACGCTACACTCATTCGAGGCTCCGTTTTTCACGGGTACCAGGGTAGTCGGGATGCCATTTTAGTTCTGGTGGTTTTTGCTACCTAATGCCGAATACCTCTATTGGAGAAGCCTAGTTACCTAGGAATCTGATCGATCCACTCCGGCATGTCTCCTTCAATCTGCCGCCGCAAGTCGACCTGACTCATGGAGCTACGAATTCTGACCTGACGCTGCCTTTACCAAGCCGACGATCTGCCGCCGCAGCTGTTCATCCTTAATATGAGTAAAGGCCCGATTCAGGGCCAACCCTTCGGAAGTCGACAGGAACCGTGACAGCTCGTCGCTCGGCAATCTGTCAGCAGACGCTGTAACTCCCTCAGTCTGGCCCTCAAAGAAAAAAGAGATTGGAACATGCAGCACGACGGCGAACTGTTGCAGACGACTGGCGCTGACCCGGTTGGTCCCCTTCTCATACTTCTGGATCTGCTGAAACGTGATTCCAACAGCGTCACCAAGATCGGACTGGCTCATTTTCCTCATCATGCGCTGCAGGCGGATCCTCCTGCCGACATGGACGTCAATAGGGGTTGGGCTTTTCGCGGCCATCGAGGTCGGCATT
Source organism: Sinorhizobium shofinae (assembly GCA_001704765.1). GTDB lineage: Bacteria > Pseudomonadota > Alphaproteobacteria > Rhizobiales > Rhizobiaceae > Sinorhizobium > Sinorhizobium shofinae. The sequence goes on along the minus strand of MBFK01000032.1, from coordinate 10,121 downwards.
TATTTCGTTCCTTGCTCGTGCGGAACGTTCCTGACGCGGATTGCGATCGAAGCTAGTTATTAAGCTGCTACTAATAAGCAAGGTGTGTCAATAACCTTTGCGCGTGTTAGCACTAGGAATTGCTATCGCGGGGTAGCACGATTTCGGGCTAGCCTCAGCATCGCCAGGTGTTTTCGGACTAACAGCGCCTTAGCATCGCTCCCAAGCGTCCTCCGGAAGGCTGCGAAGTCAACATTGCGTCTGCGGTGCGCGCGGAGACTTCAGCGAAAGAACAGATACTTGACAAGGGCCGCTATCACGAGCGCGATTACGAGCGTCCCAATGATGCCGACGCCCCCCATGCCCCACATCATACCGCTGCCCATCATGTCGTTCATCATGCCCTCCTCCCTTCATTCAGCCGCCTTCATCAGGGCCGCTGGTTCGGCCTCCCCCGAGAAATGATCGGCGCGTCAAGGCCACGGTGGACACCTGCATCCAAAAATAGACTTTGGCAGGGGGACCGGCAGCTCTGGCTGCTGCCGACCCCTCCTTGACGGTTGCCGCTTAGATCTGCCAGTCGGCGTCCAATGAATAGGCCTTGATGTAGTCGACCTGCATCTCGGCCCCGTCGACGAGACCGTCGGATGGCTTGCCGGCCATGCCACCCGCGGCGAGATTGACAAGCATGTACATCGGATCGTGCATATCCGAAGGGGTGTCGGCGCGGGCGATCGCGGCATCATCGAGATACCAGACGATTTCCTCCTCCGTCCAAAGCACCCCGTATTTGTGGAATCCGCTTGTGTCTGAAACCTTCACATCGCTCGCGATGCTGGTCTGCGAACCGGTTTCGTTGGAATGCACGGTGGCGATCACCGTATTCGGATCCTGGCCGCGCATTTCGACGACGTCGAGTTCCGGTGGCCAGGAGCCGTCGGCCGGCAGAAGCCAGAAGGCCGGCCAAGCGCCCTGGTCGTCCGGCATGTCGGCACGGATTTCGAAATAGCCGTAGGTCTGGGCAAAGGACGAATGGGTCGTCAGCATGCCGGACGTATAATCATAGCCGTTGATTTCGGCCTGAATGGCCTCGGACGCCGCCGCGGCTTTGATCGTTAAAATCCCGTTGGTGACCGAAAATGGATTGGCGGAAGCGGTCGGCTCGTAGGTCGGATTAATGTACCATTGCAGCTCACCGTTTCCGGGAAGCGAGCTACCCTTCTCCGGCGCCCACCAGAATTTCGGATCCCAGACGCCGCTCGTGCCATTGTGGAGCTGAAGGCTGTTGAAGTCGTCCGAAAAGGTTTCCGTCAGGGCGGAGCGATCCAGACTGAGTCTGAACTGGCCCGCCTGCAACTGATCGGCAGTGGTATTGGCGAACACCAGGCTTTCGCCGTCGGCGAGGCTGAGCCGGAGATTGGCGCCCTCCTGGGCGACGTTCGCAAGGATATGCTCGAAAGACGTGAAGGCGTAACCTTCGAGCCGAACGATGTCGTCGGCGCCGAAGTCTCCGATGAGGTCGCTGACATTGCCTTTCTTGAAAACGAAAGTGTCTGCACCACCTGCCCCAATGAGGACATCATTGCCGCCGCCGCCATCGATCGTCTGGCTGCCCGAGCCGCCTGTGACGATGTTGTCAGTATTATTGCCGAAGGCGTAACGGTCGTTGCCGGTGACCGTCAGGTTCTCGAAATTCTCCGGCAACGTGTAGCTCATCCACGTGCTTATGGTGTCAACGCCTTCGCCGGCTGCCTCATAGGCCCGATTGGTTCCCGAGTAGAGATAATAGATATCGTCGCCTTTGCCACCGACCATGGTGATATTGACGGAACTGTCGCCATACATGGAATCGTTACCGGCCGTGCCATAGAGCGTTGGCCCCGATCCGGCGGCGGAAAACCATGCCGTAGAACTGCCGCTATAATAAAGCGGCTTGCCCACAGCGTTTATGACAGTTCTGCTCATCGAGAAGTCTCCTGCTTAATGCTTCGCGCCCCTGCCGACGACGAACCTAGCATCCCGTTCTGTGACCTGTGGAACACACCCCCACCTCTTTTTTGGGAAATCCGGAGCTTGGCCAATCGAATTTGGAACGGCACAGCGAGGCGGGTCACTTCGCTCTGTTCGCGACAAGGGGTTCGCTCAAGCCGGAAGAAATGCAGGCCGTCCTAAGCACGACCGAACCCGTCGAATAGTAAACAAGCCGTGATCCAATCGAAGGGCAAAAGAATAAAGCCGCCTTCGAGAGCGGCTTTCATTTAGTTGATTGTTGCGACCCATTCGCCGGAGGCCGATTTGGCGAAGCCGACAATCCGGTCAAGGGGCTGCGCCTGGGCGACATCTTGACTGAAGTCATGCAGGCGATGCCGGGAGCTGTGCTGGCCTTGTCACACTGACCTAGCGCTAGCGAGATTTCCGACAGATTATCCCGATCCCAAACGAGTGGGGACGCGGCGTAAGCCTTGCGGTGGGCCGATAGTGCTTCGGCTTCCGCTGGCGCTTCAACGGTCGGGATGGGGCAAAGTGATGGATCCGCGGAAATAGCCGCGACCAATTCGGCTTTCGAGATGGCCTGAGCTCCCACCTTCGGTCCCGACGTCGCAGGGTAGGTGCCGCCGGCGCCAGCCACTATCCCGAGGCTCGCTGCGTGGGTCGGTAGCCGAGAGAGAGTAATCCGAGAGACGATGCTGGAAGTTGAGGGGTTCAGAAGGGCCCAAGCCCGCGCGGCATGAGAGCACGGCGACACGTCTTGCTTACTTGGGCGACTCTGCGAGTTTCCCCGTTTCCTGCTCGAGTGCCGCATCTTTCTCCGCGATCCACCGCACCAAGTCGAGGAATGCACGTCTCACTCTCGCGTCAGAGATACGGGCGAACGCTCGATTGAGAGCAAGGCCCATCGGGCTTTCTAAAAACGACGCTGCCTGTTCGGGAGTGAGCTTGACCCGATCAGGCGCCCCGGCCGATGTGTTCTCGAAAAAATATGAGGGCGGTACATCGAGTACGTTCGCAATGGTCTGGAGCCGGCCTGCGCCAACCTTACTGCGGCCAGTTTCGTACTTTTGCACCTGCTGGTATGTCACACCAAGGGCCTGCGCTAGGCCCTTTTGTGACATATCCATCAACATGCGCCGTGTACGAATTCTGCGGCCGACTTCGACATCGATCGGATCTGGCTTCCTTGGGGCACCGGCCAAATTATTTTCCTTTTGCAAATTGCGGCGAGCCTGTCACAGGAAACACTGATCAGCCGTCGCTTTTGGTGAAGTCGTCGCCACCACCGTGGTCTGCACGCTCACACACAATCGATCGAACTCGAGCTGGATGTCGCCCGTCTGCAGGTTCTCGTTTTTGCAGATCTTCCAGCTTGATCGCCGCGACGGCATAGGCCTGAAAGCGCCTCGAGTTCCCGGCTTTTCGTCGAGAGAAGCTGCTGACGATGGCGGGGCAGGGCAAGCGCCAATCGCGCCCTGCCGTTGCGAACGAGTAACCTTGGCATCGCTATCCACTCGCAGTGCCCGCCGGATTGCGGGCCCTCGTCTACGAGGTTGGGGGATTTGCATGCCGCCTGGACTAATAGGCGACGCATGTAAATTCGCATGGGCTAAAATTGTTCCATATGAGGGAAACCCCTGAGCAGGGTGCCAGAAAGGGGGCTTCGCTCAGGCACCCTTTGCGGGTCCATGCGACCAGCGGCTACCAGCGGGCCGGACCTCGCAATCCTTTGCAAATCGGAAAAACTTAGGTGGGCTTCGGGCGGTTGATTGCGGAAACCCCAGAGCTACCCAGAAGGGGGCGGCGAGGGCGACGCTCTGGGGGTCCCACGTTCCGACGCCCGTCTACAATATTTGTTGGCACAACCGTCGGCAACCGGCCTCAGACCTTTAACCGTCCGCATCGGACCTTTGGCCATGCGCGTCGGACTAAGGTCCTATGGCCTAAAGGTTTTCTGGACAAAACCCGCCAACGTGTCACAATTTCGTCAGCCATTGTTTTTGGCCTTAAACTTGAGCCCGCTGCTCGCTGTCCCCTCCGCCTGAGCGGGCTCTCTTTCGTCTTGGAGTATCTCTGACCAGAGGCCACAAAAAGACGGTGTCCGCAATGTCCGCGGGCACCGGAGGAAGGAAAGCATGTTTCTGATCTCGAATAATCCGCCCGGCCTCAAATAGTTCCGGTCGCTCCTCGCCTTCCGTGCGACGCGAATGGTCTCTCCTGATGGAGACTAGGCCGCCTTCACCATTTCCCGCAGAGCGTCCTCGGACCTGACGCCTCTCTGAAATAGCCCGACGAGCGTTCGGGCCAATTCGTCAGCTTGTATGCTGCCGGTCGGGATGTGCCTGGCCTCTAGTTCGCTGTCGAGGATGCCTTTGAGCATTTCGAGGTCATCATCCGATAGGGGCAGGGATTGAAAGTCTTCAGTGTGATGCATAACGCAAACTCCCTTAGCTTGGGGCGAAAGCGCGATGATCTTTCCGCCAGCGATTTCTGCTGAACGAAAAAGATGGGTATCAAATGTGGCGGAGACAAGTGGCGCCATGGCCGGTCTCCTTTGCCCTCCAAATGGTGACTTATGGTGACGGAGGAGACAGCTCGTGGCTACTCAAGTGCGAGTCGCTGAAAACACCGTTCGGACAGAGGAAGAGCGGCATCCTTCGAGGGCTGAGGGACACCGCTCTGTTCCTGCGTCGCCTGACGAGAGCGACACTAATAAACGCGGGCCGTTTGGGTCGGTGACGCCCGGAAGGCTGATCTAGTGCAGCCACCCGCCGATGAACAGCACCCCGGCGATAACGAGGTCCGCGGCAATCACGCCAATTACGATCTCCGTGTAATCGTTCATTCGGCCGCCTTGCCTGACTGACTATCACGATAAAGGCCTGCACCGCATGAAAGCGATCCGTTTGAAGAAGAGCGGTCCTAGCGGGAAAACGCCCAGACAGCGCCTTGCCTATGTCCGATACCGGCGCGCCACGTCGGCCCGCGGATTTGCCCCCTATGCAGGCTTTTTTAAAGATCTGTGGAACCGGTGCGGCCATATGTGTGTTCTACTTTTGTTCCTGTACTATTTCAACCCATGGTCGAGACGATCGGAGAAGCTTTCAGCCGGGGTTGGCAACTGCGGGCGCGGTGCGCGTATGGCAATCGCGAAGGTATGAAGTCGGTCCGCCAGTGCGTCTGGAGCTACGATCTGGACATGCTGACGCTAGTGGCAACCCGCGGCCGAGACTTCCCGCTCGATGGTTGCTAGCCGCCTACGCTGTCCCCGGTGCGGCTAGCGAGCCGTCACCGTCGTATTCATGCCGCCCTCGGAAGGTGACAGGCGGCGAGGGGCGGCTTGAAGGTATGATAGCCACCAAGGCTCACGAACCCGTGATCGGGGTCAAGGAATATGGCCGACGGCAGGGGTGTCCCACTCTGAGGGCAGCGGCCAGCTCGCCCGTACGTAGGGGAATAGGCGGGCCAGAAGGTGAACATCCGTTCGCCCAAGGAGGAAAGGAATGGCTATGAAAAAGCTTCCGAATATCATCGCGGCATCCGTCTTGGGTCTGTCAATGGCCGCAACGGTGCCCATAATCTCGTCGATCGTCCTGCCTGATGGCGCTGCCGCCCATGCGTACGGGACGTCGCCTCCGGCTCCGGGATCGGGTGAAGGCGGCAAGGGCGGTGGTGGTGACGCCAGCACAGGCGGTAGTGGTAGTGGCAGTGGTAGCGGTGACGTCGGCGGCCAGACCGGCAGCGGCGACTAGCCGGGGTTTTGGCCCAGAATGAAGCAACGAGGCATCTTTCTTTCTGGTGCCTCGTCACTGCGGTGGGTCCACGCGATACTGGATCTCGGCATCGCAACCCTGCTTCCGGAAGCTCAGAGGCCGTTTGGCCGTGGTTCTCAATCAGCGCGCGACGTTTAGCGGCCTGGCGCCCGCAACGCGCTTGGCGTTCGTTATCGGAACAGTCAATGCGGCGTTTTCGAACTGTTGTGCGTTAATGGCGCATGGGCAGAGCATCTTCAAAGGAGCCACCGCCTGAACCGCCAGATTCTATGCGGGCGCGTCGATTCCTGCCTTGCAACGCTTGTCGACAAACCACCCAAGGGGCTGGACTGGGCCTTCGAGGTGAAATGGGACGGCTATCGGCTGGCCGTGCATGTCGAGCCGGGCAGAGTGCGTGTCATCACGCGCGGCGGCTACGATTGGACTGATCGTTTTCCCTCGATCGCGGCCGAGGCGCAACGGCTCGGGCACGAGACCATGATCCTCGACGGCGAGGCGGTCGTGCTCGACGATAAGGGTGGCGCTCCGACTTCGGCATGCCCCAACGTGCCCTCGGCAGAAAACCGAGCCTGCACGATCCCCGCCGGACGGCTATTGCTGGCGGCGCGGAACGGCGAGGGGCTCGTCTATGTCGGCGGATGCGGGACGGGCTGGACCTAACAGGAATCGGTCAAGCTGGGCGAGCTGCTCGATGCGATCGTGATGGATGCGCCGGCCGGGGCGCTCAGCCGCAGGGGTGCTGTTTTCACGCGGCCGGTGCTTGTCGCCGAGGTCGAGTATTGCGCCTGGACGGAAGAGGGAAAGCTCCGGCATCCGTCGTTCAAGGGAATCAGGGAGCGGGGAGACGATGCGACAGTGTTTGAGCTAGCATAGCAGGACTCCTGACGATTTGGTTGTGCTCCGAAGAGATTGGCTGGCGGAAGCTTTAAGGGGAGCACCCAGGCCATCAGCCCGGGCCATCTGTGCAGCGCGACAGGCGCGTTGCCGGAGAGGCATACCAGCAGGGGCGGTCGGCGGCGTCACGATCTGCTCGAAAATTACTTCGTGATAACGCCCTTGTTCACGAGCCAAGCTTCAAATGTGCCAGGACACCCTTCATGAACCCACATCCCGCGATACGAGAAACCGTAGGAGGCGTGATTGTTGACGTAGAGCCCTTCATCAGGGCGCCGCTCGGTCCAACCTACCACCTTGCGGACCTTTCCGGGATACTTCTTCTTCGCCTTTGCGAACTTCACTGCCTGCCTCCCACGCGATACAACCGAAAGGTCGTAGAGTCTCACAGCGCAGGTTGCAGTCAAGGATTAGGGACGCCGCCCGATCGGGCTATCGAACCCGTCGTACCAAAAATGCGAAAGCGCGCCTGGGACGATACAAGCGCGCACTCGGCGAATGATTTCAGAGAGCAATATATTCAAGCAGTATAGCATCGCATCGGGAAAGAGCGGCAATCTCTGGCAGCGACCTCGAGTACCGTTCCTTTTAATCCCGTCGCATTGAGGTGGCGACCATAGTAGACGCGGGTGTCAGAATCGGTTCCACCCGATCGCTCTGATCACGGCAACAAAAAAAGGCCGTGGCAAACCCGACCTTCCTGCATATTGCCAGTACATCCGTGGTCAATGGCGAGATTGCTAAGCCGCCGATTCTAGCGCTGTGAAATCCCAGAAACGAGAAACGCGCTTGGAGGGGCCAAGCGCGCTCTCAGTTTCATTAAGGCGGTGTTGATCAACGTGTCTGAGTATAGCACCCAAGGCCAAAGTTGACAACCTAGACTTGCGGACTGGCGCTATTGCTCTTGTAAGCTTTTTTAATTGCCGCGGCTGGGACGGCAGGACTCGACAACGCCGTCACGATCAGGGACAGCCAACATTATTGGCCATAAACTTGAGCCGGTTGGTCGCTGTCCCGTCTCTTTGGTCTTGGAGTACTTCTGACCAGAGGCTGCCCAGCCAATCGCTGAAACGCTGCAGGAACGCCGCCCTACCCCTCTCCGGTGGGCGATGCAACGTTCATCGATCACGTCGTAGTTTGGCTTTCCTTTTTTTGCCCGGGACGAATGGCCAGCCAGCCATCGCAGACTGCGCAAAGGCGGCGGGCGCTCTGAGCTTCGAAGGCTGCGGCACTGGTGGCAACGAGGGGCCGTGACTTCCCGCTCTCGATGGTCGCCAGTCGGCTCCGATGCCCACGCGCTGCGATTCGGGGGCCGTTACAGTTGTGTTTATGTATCCGTCAGAAGGGGATCAGCGACGAGGGGCGACGTAGGTACATCACCGGGTCTGTGATGGCGTCTCTCTTTCGAGAAGCTCAAGAGCTTCGGCTTGCATGTCCAGGCACAAGCTCTCGTACCACGAAATGTGGCCTTCTCGGCCCGGGTCACTACGCAACTCCTCGATCCTCATCGCGGCAAGCGCATAGGCTTCGAAAAGCCTGTCCAGTTCGTGGCTTTTTACCGATCGAAGCTGCTCGCGATGACGGGGCAAAGCCAGAGCCAAGCGGGCCCTGCCGTTGCGCACCAAAGACATTCCCATCGGTTGTTGCCCACTACGAGGCCTTGCGGCCCGGCTTCTTGCCTTCGAGGCTTTGCTTGAGGGCCGACATCAGGTCGATGATATTTCCTCTCTCGGCCTGCTCGCCGGCTTTGGGCTTGGCGGCCTTGACGGTCTTTGTCGCCTTCCGCTTTGTCTCGATGATATCCAGCAGTTTTTCCTGCACCGGGTCGCGGACCATCTCCGGCTTCCACGGTTTCCGCTGCTGCTCGATGAGCTTCACGATCAGCGGCAGCATCTCCGGATCGGACTTCTCGTCGATGTCCTCGAAGTAGGCCTCCTCCTTGCGGACCTCGTCACCGTAGCGGAGCGTCCACACGACGATGCCTTTGCCGCACGACTCCAGCATCACGGCTCGTTCTCTTCGGCCGATCACCAGTCGCGATATGCCAACGACTTTTTCTACTGACATCGCATCCCGGATCACGCTGAAAGCCTCGTGGCCGACCTCATCCGACGGCGACAAGTAGTGGGGCTTCTCGAGCCAGATCCACTCGATGCTGTCGCGCGGTACGAATTTCTCGATGTCGATGGTCCTGACACTTTCGAGCGCTACATTCTTCAACTCCTCATCCTCGATCACGAGAAAGTCGTTTTCGCCGCGTTCGTAACCCTTTGCCTCGTCGTCTTCGTCCACGTCCTCACCGGTGACGGAATCGACATACTTCGAGACGACCCGGTGGTTCGTCTTTCGGTTCAGGGTATGGAAGCGAACCTTGTCGGACTCGCTCGTCGCCGGTGTCATCGAAACAGGGCAGGTAACTAGCGAGAGCTTCAGGTAGCCTTTCCAGTATGGACGTGGGGGAGCCATCGTTCACCTCCCTTAGCTCGCGCGGCGATGCGGCGTGGACGCTCGCTTCGCCTTCGCTGTTGTCTTCGCCTTTGCTGCGGTCGAGCGGGCGGTCTTTGTTCTGCCTTTACTCGCACTTGCCTTGGCGGCTCGCCGCTTCTGCTCGGGCGCGGCCTTCACGCCGGCGCTCTGCCGCAGAGCTTCAAGCAATTCGTTCGGTTTCGAGACCTTCGGCGGAGCACTTTTTGGCAGGGTCTTGCCTTCGAGCTTCGCCTTGACCAATTCCGCGAGTGCGGCTTCGTATCGATCGTCGAACTCTTCGGCCGAGAAGGTTCCCTTCTTCGTGCCGATGATGTGCTTGGCAAGATCGAGCATTTCGCCTTCAATTTTGATCTGTGGAATTTCCTCGAAGGCGTCTTTCGCGCTCCGCACCTCGTATTCGAAGTTCAGCGTGGTGGCGATCAGCCCCTTGCCGTGCGGCCGCACCAGGACAGTGCGCATGCGCCGGAAAAGGACTGTTTGCGCTATTCCGGCAACCTGCGCCTTGCGCATGCCATCGCGCAGAAGCGTGAAGGCCTCCGCGCCCATTTTAGCGGGCGTCAGATAGTAGGGTTTGTCGAAGTAGACCTTATCGATGTCATCACAGGTGATGAATGCCTGGACGCGCAGCATCTTGTCGCTTTCCGGCACCGCCGACGCCACTTCCTCGGGATCAAGCACGACATATCTGTCGTTGTCGATCTCGTATCCCTTGACCTGGTCCTCCTTCTCCACCGTCTGGCCAGTTACGCTGTCGACGAACTCGCGTCGCACCCGGTTTCCAGTGGATCGGTTGACGGTGTGGAAGGAGATTCGGTCGGAGGTCGAGGTGGCAGTGTAGAGCGCCACAGGCGCGGTGATCTCGCCGAACCGAACAAAGCCCTTCCATTGGGCTCGCGCCGCGACTGCCATGGTTCACTCCAATGAAAGAACACAAGGGGTAAAACACCTTCAACTGGCGGCTTTTCCTTGGGTTCGGTTGTGTTTGACCGGCGCTCT
>MBFK01000179.1 GCA_001704765.1 Sinorhizobium shofinae | reverse complement strand
CGGCCACCGCCGCTACGATGCCCCCACTGTGAGTGGCTCCTCACAGAACGCCCCAAGCCAAAAGTGCCAAAGTAGTGCTAGTGGTGAAAACCTGACGGTTGATACCCGTCGTGGAAGACCGCTCTGGGTAGGATTTTCCGTTCGCGTTCGCCATTAGAACGAGCAACCAGCGTACTATGCTGACTTCGATGACTGCGAGGAAACGGCCTGTCGATGGTATGGGGTGCCTGCTACATTGGTCCCGTGCCGACCTGGGGAGTGCTGGGGCGGGTTATGCAAAGAGATGCTGTTTCGGACCGAGGTTCAATCATGATCGACAACCGCCTCACCGTCCTGAATCTATACGAGCTGAAGAAGACGCCGGAAGACTTCGAGATTGCGGTAGGCGCGCTGGCAAGGCGGGTCGAAGCCGAAGGTCATCCGGGAGTCCTGTCCTACAGGTTCTTCGTGAACGCATCGGAGAGGACAGCGCGCGGCGTCATCGACTACAAAAATCCTGACGCTTGGATCGGGCACCACGACATCGCCATGAGCTGGCCCGAAATGACCGCGTTGCATGCGGCGGCGACATTGGCGGAAGTCATCTTTCTCGGCCCGCTGACAACCGAAATCCAGGCCTGGATTGAAAGCTCGGCGCTGACCGCACGAGTTCGTAACGGGAACATATTTGCAGGCGGATTCCAGAGGCTGAGTGACTGGTCGAACGAATGACTGGATGGGTCACGACTTCCCCTTCGGACTCTTCGGCGGGAAGGGTAGAAAAGGGGGCGTGAGTTGTATTCGCCTCGGGTACCAAGCGTTGGATTTTCACCACTAGGTCACAGACCTCGGTCGCATAGTGTGAGCCGACATATGGATCACCCAAGTTATTTAGAAATTTGTGGAATTGAGAGATTGGTCTGGGGTCAAAGTCGAGGTTGTACGGGTATCCTAGGTGCTTATCACGCCTACCAGAAAACCTCTTACCAAGTTTGTTCAAGGTCGTGTCGACATCCTTCTGCTTATTTGAGAGAATATTGTCGTTTCGTCCGCGTATAGGCATCACGCACTTGACTCATTGTTAAATACGGCTGCGCAGAAGCTACACTATGCTGCAATATTAATGCTATCATTATTCTGTAGGGTGACACTTTTGATGCAGAATGCTGCTTAATCGCCTAGGGAACCAAATTGGCTCCATTTGATGAGCCCCCATTTACGCACTACTATTATAATGACCCTGGCCTGCGTGTTGCACCCGTGAGCTCGGCTGGGATTTATCCTGGAGCGCAGCGAACCGATGATGATCGTCAGGACAACGGCAGTTCAGCGGTAACGCGACCCTGAGATAGGCGGATGGGGGCAAGGTCAATAACCGGACCGACAAAACGCTGTACGCCGCGCGCCGGCCGCGCCCTCGGTGTCGAGCGCCACGGACACAGCGCCAATTCAAACCAGAGCCGCTGTCAGAAAATAGGATTAGCCGCTCAGTTCCGTCCCTTTAGTGTCGTGTTCAGCGCTCAATTGCTATAGGGCCTGCCTCGTCCCCAGGCACGCACGACGTGCTGCGTCTGCTTCTCAAAGGTGAATGGTCATCACAGCAACGTTATCGCGATTGTGGCAAAGTACTCTGTTCGGACTTCCCTTCAAACGCAAGAGACAGATTGAGGTTATGGTGCAACATCTGATTCTCTGGGTTCGTTTCGAGAGCTTGCCGGTACAGCTCTTGTGCCGCGTCATGCCGCCCCTCAATGTCCAAGATGACTGCCTTCGCATTCAATGCACGCAAATTGTCTGGGGTCACGACCAAGACGTTGTCTAAAACCTGAAGCGCCTCATGCGGGCGTTTCTGCGCCACCAATGCTTTTGTAAGACGGATTGCCGCATCGACATTGCCTGGATGCTGCTTCAGATCATCCCGCAAAGCCCGCTCTTGAGCATCCTCACCGACGGCGCGCAAAATGCGTTGGCGCGTAGCCGCATTGATTTGGTTGGCGCCGAGCAATTGTGGGGCTGACGTCTCCTTCACTGAAAGAACGGGGTTATCCCACCTAGCACAACCGCCGAGAGGCAGAACGGAGAGTACTGCGAAGAGAACTAAGTTCAAACGAAATGAAAGCAACGGCGCGGCGACTCTATTCTCATGTGAATTCATGTTTGGTTCTCACCTATCATCCAGTAGTGGCAGAAGGGCGGAAACTGCGAGGTTCCCCTGACGTTCCATTACTGGGCGGGAGCCTGATGGATCCGGCGGGTTGAATTTTAAAATCGGAGGCGAGGTCCTGATAAGACAGTACGGCAAGCTCGATACCGTTTCGGGTAAGAAAACCGCGGACGAAGCGTCGGACATCCATTGAAGTTAAGACGATCGGGCGCGTCTGGCCCGGTGCCGTGCTCGAAAAGACCTGCCGCATTTGTGACAGCAGCGCCTCGCTTTGCCGATCCTCTAGTGCGAGGTAGGGGCCTGCAGCCGTTTCCCGAACCGCGCAGCGCACCACATCCTCAGTCTCACGTTCCATGACGAAGGCAGGTAGGACACCGTGTCTGCCATAGCGGTGACAGATCTGCCGCTTCATTCCAGAACGAACGTGTTCCGTGAGCAGGGCGACGTTTTGCTCACGTTCGCTCCATTCGGCCAATGCCTCCAAGACGAGCCGGGTATTTCGGATTGGTATACCTTCGCCCAAGAGGCGGCGCAGCACATCTGCAATCCGGGGGATCGGCGTGGTACGCAGCACCTCCTTCACCAGATCAGAGTATTCCTGCTCCATCCGGCCCAGTAGTTGGCGGGTCTCTTGGATACCCACCAAGCGCGGCGCATGGCAAGTCAACGTCGCATGGACACGCATCGCAAGGAGTTCGCTGGGACTATGATGCCGGATACCGGCGGCTTTGAGCGCCGGCTCGTGGCTTTGTTCAACCCAAATTCTGTGGGTTTCAGGATCATGCCGAAAAGGGATGCCGCTTGACTCAATCTTCTTCAGATCGTCTGCGAGGGAAAGCTGCGCCGGATTAATCAAATCCTGTTCGACTGGCACGCCTTCGACATCTATCCTGAATTGCGACTCGGGCAGCTGCTGGTCGACATCGACTGGGATCGGAGGAACGATAATGCCGAGATCGGCCGAGACTAGTTGGGAAATACGCGCAATGTGCTGCCGCAATTCGACCTGGTCGATCGCATTCGTAAGGCTCGGCGCGAGGAAGACGCCAATGGGATTTGGCTGCGCAGCCACGTTTCGCGTTTGAGACTCCGCCGGAGTTACAGTTGTAGCATCGACTTTGTCGGCATCTAGGACGTCACCTTTGACGAAGCTTGCCGCCGCGAAGACTGCGGCCAACATAAAAAAGACAGGCAGAGGGAAACCAGGAACGAAGCCCATGGCCACCAGGACGCAGGCCGTCAACCGCAATGCTCGTGTACTGGCGGTGAGTTGATTGGCTATGTCCTCACCGAGGTTGAGTTTCGAAGCCCCAGTTACACGAGTAACCATGGTTGCCGCTGTAATTGAGAGCAGCAGGGCGGGAATCTGCGAGATTAACGCATCACCTATCGTCAGCAGAGTGTAGTGATGCAGCACCTGGGCGAACGACATGCCCTTCGAGAGCAGGCCGATGGAAATTCCGCCCAGCATGTTGATGCAGATAACCACTAGCCCGGCGATGGAATCACCCTTCACAAACTTCATCGCGCCGTCCATCGCCCCATAAAGTTTGCTTTCTTTTTCTAATGCGGCGCGCCGCCTGCGGGATTCGTCGGCATCGATGTGACCGTTCCGCAACTCTGCGTCGATCGCCATTTGCTTGCCTGGCAAAGCATCGAGGGTGAAGCGCGCCGCCACTTCTGCCACGCGTTCGGCGCCTTTCGCGAGAACCATGAACTGCACCATGGTCACTACCAGAAATATAACGAAACCCACGACAATATTGCCTGAGATCACAAAACTGCCGAACGTGTGGATGATGCTGCCTGCCTCGCCCTCGGCCAGGATTAGTCGCGTCGTCGCGACGGTGAGCGCCAGACGGAATACCGTGGAAATCAAAATGACGCCGGGCAAAGAGGAAAAATCAAGTGGCGTGCTGACATACAGGGCCGCCATCAGCAGCAGTACAGCCAAACCCATGTTGAAGCCTATCAGCGCATCGACCGCCACGACCGGTATTGGCATGACCATCATACTGACGGCCAGAAGCAGCATCAACGCGACCATCAAGTCCGGGTTGGCCGGCGCATACTCGGTGAATTTACGCAGGGCGTTGGCCATGAGGTCCCTTCACGATCGTTTCTGAACACTCTGCTGCTACACAGGTGCAACGTAGCTCCAAGACCGCAGGCGCGTCGTCCGTGAGGCCGACCCCTGCAGCGGATGGCTGCGCATAAGATTCAAAGGCAAGTGCGAAGTTGACCGGTCATCAAGTCTGTCCAAGATCGTCAGCCCTGCGCTGGAATACTTTAATACGGGAGAGCAGCAAGGCGGCCATTTCGGCTTAGCATTACGCGACCGTCCTCGATCCGTTCGACCATCCAACCATCGTCCAAAAGAGCGCCGACGAAATATTTCTCTCCTTTGATGACAAGATACGGAAGCGACCCACGCCAGACAGCTTCGACTGCGATTGCGGATGGCGCCTTCTCATCGTCGATAATCACTCCATTCAACAGCGCTAGAGCGCCCCTCGTGCGATGATCGAACCACTGCTGCACTTTATGCCAACTGATGGCCGAAGCAGACGTGACCGTGCCCTCGACTGTCACAACACCCTCAGCGGCGCTGATCTTAATGTTGGACAGACCGGCTCTGTCGACTTCCTGTTGGAGGGCTTTAGCGGCTGTGAATGCAGTCTCATCATCAGTGCGATTATCAGGCAGCTTGGGTTCCCGGGCATCACCAGATAAATCGGCGTTCGATACAACAGCGTTGTCGTAGTAAGAGAAAATGGCCGAGAGCACGCCGATCCCGAGAGAACCGAGCAACACCAAGGCGAGCACAGATATCGAGAGGCGTGGTTTACCGATCGAACCAGATGACGCTGCATCCTGCACTGACCAGAGAATGGACATCGCGCCTGCATGAATGACGACAGGAAGGGGCGCGACAACCCGCTCGCCTGCGGCAATATTCCCGTTTCCCTCTATGCTGAGACCGGCAGCAAGCGCCTCGACCTCAAGTGTTTTGCCCAGAAGAGTGACGCGAAAATGATGCGGCGCGAGGCCCTGCTCGACGAAGACTATGTCGGCGTCGAGGCCGCTACCGATCAAGCTGGTTTCTAGAGCCGTCGTACCAGTCAGTTCACAATAGAGCCCTGAGATAACTTTGAATTGAAGCGAAATGGCGTCGTTCACTGACGATATCCAGACAAAAGAGAAGCCGCACGGCGAGTGGCATGCGGCTCATCTCGGCTCCACTTCGTGCCAATTGTGCTACGCAGTGCCTAGAGCCCCATCCGCATCACTGTACGCGTTCATCCGCCGCCTTCTTGGTTGTCTGGAGCTCGGTCGTAACAGTGCGCAGTAGCATACTCCTAGCCGTAGCCTCTGCGCTCACCGCTGCCAGTTCTGCGATTTGGGCCTGGAAGGCCGCAGCCCCAGCACCTTTGGCCGCTACGTTCTGGCCAGCCGCGGCGCCAGCTCCAACTGCACTCGTGACAGTACCTATTTTAGACATGTCATTTCCCTTTCTGTTACAATTGTGCCGTCACTAACGGCACGCACCTCCTGACGGGGGCCACCCAGCGTCAGGCATCCTCTTCAGTTTCTGCCATAGCTTCGTCGGCATCAGCCATGGCATCGTTCATAAGTTGCAGCGCAACCGATCGAAGAGCTAGTTCGAAGGCTTCGCTTTGAATTGCAGCCTGCGAGCGATCCCCAGAAATGGTCGGGCCATCCGTAACGCCGCTCCCGCGATCCGGCCTGTTGTGACCAGAGGGCCCGCCTGAATCGCGCGGCGGCTGTCCAGTCGAATGTCCATGCCCCCCTTTGCGGGCCAGGGAAACGCCGATGGAGCCAACTCCACTTCCAATCACTCCGACCATCAGCTACTCCTGCCTTAGCGGCGAATTGTAGATAACATCTACTTATGAGCTCCAGCTTTCGAAAAGCTGACAATTGTCAAAAAAAGAAGCGCTATTGCATATAAACGTGCTGCACGATCTGGACTCCCTGGAACTCCGGCAGGCCGAGGCGGCGCTCAGTCCGATGCACTTGAGTGACATCAGCATACAACGGGCATGCCGACAGCAAGCGACAACCTGTTCGAAGAGCCGGTCGGCTCCAGGACAAAAAAACGCTAACGTGTGCAGTTGGACCAGCAGGGCGAGAAATTCGGCATTTTGCGCGAGCGTGAAGCTCTCTCAGGTTCGATGAAGCCTCGAATGCGCAAAGGCTTGCTTTACACGAAACTTCGGGCCGGCGAGACCAACTGCTTTGCGTATCGCCATTGCGGTGTCGGAGCCACCCGATGGCAAAAGAGGCCGGGCATCAAAGACGCTCCGGCCTCAATGTAAAGAACGGCCTCGAGGTGTTTTACGGGACTCGGGAGCAAAACCCCGAACGAACTACTACGATGGTCTCAAAGAAACCCTGCGTTCAAGCTCCTTTGCGCCTAAACACCGAATGGGTATCGCTCGTTAGCGCGTGGCAGTTTGTAACGCTCTTTCGTTCCCTGTCCATGACATGAGGGCCGGTCTTGGCAGATGGGGCCCGGCCGTCGCGACCAAATCTGGCGAGAATCCGGTCACATGAAGTCATCTTCGTAAGTCTCGTAAGAGCAGCTGGTTGAACACTGTGCGGTTTCGGCATCCTCAAATTTGCGGAGATAGAGCGGCGGTTTGTCTTTACGCCGCCATTCAGCGGCACTGGTCTGCGTCCATTTGTCGGGATGCTGTTTGGGGTCAAGGACCATGTCGCAATCATCCACTTCAACAAACCCCATCATCGCTGCACGGGCTTTCGCCTCTGGGTTTTCCGCGCGCCAGTTCAGCAACGGTCGTTCGCCGTCCCTCCGAAGTTGGTGCTCGAGCAGAATATCGCCTGCATTCTCAACGAGAGGATGGGCGACTTGAAGATCCACGGTGGAGGTAATCTCTTGGTGACCAGGAAATTGGTCTCTCCAACTTTTGGATTCGAACTCTTCTTCCATGCTGAACCCACCTTCCGTTCTCATCAGTCCAACACACTGGTTTCCCAACTGGTAACTGAAATATCGAGCGTTCTCAGAATCCCGACGAATGCCGTATTGCTGAGCAACGTCCGCAGTGCGTCTGGCTTTTGCGGACACGAAGTCTGAATATTCCTGTGGATTGTCGGCGATGTCAGTGATTTCTTTGCCTTGAAATTTCCTGATCTCCCTCCTGAACGTCTCCAGATCAATCGGCACGACCGGAGGTTCGTGATCGAGGGTATATCTGGATGAACCGCCGTTGGAATCCGATCTGTCTAAGTGCATTCGGGCAAACGTGTCCGCGAACTCTTGGGTTTCTGCATCCGTTTGCTTGCTGGCACTCTGCGTGTAGTGGAAATCGGACGAGCTATCAATTCGACCGTACATGGCGATCTTGTACTCCTATTTTTTCGCATTGAGAGCGGCTGGCTAGGGGAAACGGGTCAAGATAGACCCGCACAACTGACGTTCAGCTGACTAGTGGGACTTTCAGCGCGGACAAAAAGCTTTCTACCGCTATTTGCCAATACTCGGGTTCACTGGCTCTGTTGCTGCTTGCGCGGACGGCCGGAGCTCGGAACCATTGAACCATTATCGGCTTGGGTGGCAGATCTGGCTGGAACGGACGTGTCGTGGAAGTTTGGGCTTAAGCCTACTGTTTGCGCCGCCGCGTTTCCAATTTGCTGAAGCGTCGACGTTATCGCTGAGGTTCGCAGCATTTGACGCCATCTGTAGAAAAAAATGAACGATCGATCTCGTGGCGACGAGCAATGTCCGCCACAGACGTGTTGCCATTCGAAGTCTACGACCCTGTTGCTTTAACCCGGGCACGCGTCATGACGCGGGAACTCTGCACGCACGGATATGGCGGGGGCGCCGGACCAGCGTCCCTGCGGCCGCCGTTACGTCCGACCCCAACACGTGCGGCACCTCTATCGATTCTCAGCCACAACTACCATTTGAAACAACGTGTCGCCACCGACGGACATGCCAAACCTGAACGACAAGCGCGAGCCACGTTTGCCGCCATTCGCAGAAACCGATTGCCAGATGATCCCGCCGTGCGATGTGCTTGCGGCAGCACTGTTTCTTCCTGGGCCATCCATTGCGTCCCGACTTAAAGCCAAAGGAATCACGCCCGGAAGTCAATGTCTTCAAAGTTCTTTTCCGAATTCAGGGATGCTCAGGCCAAACCTGCGGCCAAGAGTGCTCTCGCGATGGGCTCGAAATATTGCATGGGGATGGCGGTGCCCAGTTTCGTTGTGCTCATGAGTTGGTGCGCTAGGACATGATCATCGACAATCTTGAGACGCAGATTCTGCGCCTCGCGAAACATATCTGAAGCGGCCTCGCCCTCGGCGCGGCAAACTAAGATCGGAACTCCGGTCTCACCACGAACGTAACGCAGACCGATCAGCACCGCAGTTCCTCTGTAGACTAACGTGGCGCGATGCACACCAAGCGGAGGCTCGCTAGCCATCTCGTTGCGAATGCGACGCCGTTCACCCTTCAATTCTGGCGTTCCTTGCTGTTCCTTCAACTCGCGCTTTATTTCCGTCTTCGTCATGCGCATTTCACGCAGAAATAGCGCACGCTGCAACAGCAGATCGATCAGTCCGCCGATCAGAAGTGCGCCGGCGCCAATTCCGATCAGCTGTTTCGCTCCGGTAAAGACGACGCCGAAACAGCCCATTCCGCAGACCGGCAGATACACCATCGTCTTCCATAAACCGAGAAAGAAGAGGGAAAAGGTCCCGCCGAGAACCAACACCTTGAACAGCGTTTTGCCAACCTCGACTGCCGAACGCGCCGACCCCAAGCGCTTCAGCCATTGAAAAGGATTGATTTTTTCGAAGTTGGGCTTCATTGGCTCGAGAGAGAATACAAATCCTCTATTGGCCAGTAATGCAGCCAAGATTACCGCGCCAAAAAGAGCTGAGAGCAGCGGGCCAACGGTTGCCAGGGTGAGTTCGACTAGCAGAACCAGCGCCTGCCGGACCGCGAGATTGAAAGGCAGGTTTTGCAGCTTGTCGGTTAATAGTAGCGCTTCCCTGCATTTATCTTCGATAACGCTACCTCTTAGCCATAAGTAGGCAAGCCCAGCGCAAGTGGCGGCCGCGCGGACAAAATCCGAGCTACGCGGTATTTGACCTCTTTTGCGCGCGTCGCTCAGCTTCTTAGGGGTAGCGCCGTGTGATTTCTCTTCGCTCGTATCGCTCATTTTAGCAACTTGTCGAGCCACCCAAGCGTGCCGTCCGCTTGCGTGATCTCAAGTTTAATGCCCTCGAGCAAATAGGTAGCGTAGGTAACCATGATGATCGGAAAGACGATATTCTTGATCGGCGGGGAGAGCTGGCCAGATTTGAATTGTGGCGCAAAGCGACGTAGCATCATCATTGATATATCAATCAGTCCCAAAAAGAAGACTACAGGCCCCGAGACTAATAATGTCGTGCGCATGATGTGGTCGAGGAGCCCGAATAACTCCACTGCGCCTTGGGTACTCAATGTTGGCTGAAACCGATATACGGGCCAGATTGAGTAGCTACCATAGAGGGCGCTGAGCACAGCTTCCACGCCTCCCGCTGCGACGAAGATCGTAATTGCAGTGATTCCGAGAAATACTCCCATAGCGGAAGCCTGACTGCTCGTTGCTGGGTCGGCCTGAGTAGACGGGCTGGTGATGCCGCGCTGGTTGTCGATAAACTCACCCGCAGCCTGAAGGCCCCATAAAGGAATTCCGAGAAAAGTGCCAAGTAGCACGCCGACAAACACCTCCTTTAGTCCGAGCAGGGGTATCTGGATCAGACTTGTTTCCGGATCCAGCGCCTGCAATCCGTCGCTGACGTGTGCCAAGCAGGGTAGTCCGAAGGCGATAGCCAGGCAGCCGCGGATCAGCCCGCCAATTTGAGATCGTGTAAATACAGGAAGGATCAGCATTATGCCCAGCGCGCGGGCCGCTCCAAGACCGGCTGCCGCAACGAGTTCGATAGCCGCATGGAGCAAGATCTGAATCTCGGCAGGTGACAAATACATAGCGCAGACTAATAGCCGAGTGTCATTGCTGGAAACTCGGTAAAGATCTGGTCCGCGAGCTCGATGAGCGGAGCGCTCAGCACAGGCGCAAACAGGCCAATCACCGCGACAACGACCAGGAGCTTCACAGTGAGTGGCAGGCTTTCATCCTGGATCTGCGTTGCTGCCTGGATGATGCCAATGGTTAGGCCAACAATCACCGATGCAATGAGCGGTGGCAGAATCCAGATCATGAAAACCACCAGTGATTGGCTCATTAGACTAACAATACTGGATCCGGTAATCATAAAGCTCCCGGCATCGTATAACTGAGCACAAGTCCGTGCATCAATCTTGACCAGCCATCAATAGCGACGAACAAGAATAGTTTGAACGGGACAGCTATAATCGTCGGGGATACCATCGACATCCCCATGGCCATCAATATCGTCGTGACGATAAGATCAATGACGATAAAGGGTAGATAAAGGAGGAAGCCGATTTCGAACGCGCGCTTTAGTTCTGATATCAGAAAAGATGGAACAAGAATGGCGAAATCATCTGCTGTGACTCTAGCGCGCATTTCCTCAGGCCAGACCTTTTCCGTCGAGGAGAGGAAAAATCGCCGCTGCTCTTCGTTTGTGAACTTCTTGAGATGTTCAAGCAAGGGCTGACTTCCTGCTTTGGCGGCTTCAGCCCAGTCGTCGAGCGATTGATAACGGAGTCTCGGATCTGTTATCCGATCATAGGTCTGCTCAGCAACGGGTGCGCTGACGAACATGGTGAGGATAAGTGCGGCTGCGTACAGCACTATGTTAGGTGGTATCGTCTGGGTCCCGAGTGCGTTGCGGACGAGGAACAGAACAACTGATACTTTTACAAACGCCGTGGTTGTGACGACCGCTAACACCAGCAAGCCGAGTGCCGCGGTTATCGCAAGAAGGGCCAGAATTGCCGGCTGCATTTCAGTCATTGCATGCCAACTTTCCACGGAGTCTGATGCCCAACTCATCTCCGATGCGCACGATGTCGCCACGTCCGATACACCGACCATTGGCAACTATGTCTACAAGGCCATCGATTGGCCGCCCAAGTTCAAAAACATGCCCATCGCCGGCACTCCTCAAATCGCCCAAAGAGATGGGCCAGCGGCCGCATTCAAAGACAAGCACGATCTCTATGTCATCGAGATCGGCATCCGACGGCCTTAGTTGCGATTCGGTTTCTGTCATATGCGCATACTCCAAGGGGCGTGATTGCGGGCGGAAAGGTCCCCGCAGGACTAGGTGGTCGCCCTCAAGGTCTGCCCTGGTCCATAACTGACCCACAGACAGAGCGATTTGGCCACGGCCGAACGGCGATATGTCTGGCAACAGAGCATCACCGACGGATGCTTTTCGAAGGAGCGCTGCCGAAGCTCGAAGCGTGCCGATCTCACCTGCAATTATGACCGGAAGGTCTGGGGAAAGCTCGCGCGGTTGCCGCGGCAATTGGCCAAGCAGTTCGGCCAGCGCGCGGAACGCAAACGGCACCAAGCCATCAAGAGGCGAGAAGAGGGACAGGCGACCCTTGCCACTGACCGAGCCGAAGACGATCTGCAGTTCCACATAAGGAGCCAATGTTATGGCTTTACCCACGCGAAGGAGATGCAAGGTCCGGTTCGTCTTATCCTCCAGTCGAGCGATAAGCGGCTCGAGCGCAAGTTCGAGAATGAGCGATGCAGTTGGCTCGGTAGGAAAAGCAAGCCCGCTCTGCACTGTCGAGACGAGCGCCTCTACAAGCGGTCGAGAGAGCGACAAGACGACCGTTTCACCTCCCAAATCCCAAATGCAGTCAAACATCGGAATGGCAGAAGACTCGTGTTGCCAAACAAGTCCTTCCATCGACACCGAAAGTGGTTTGTCGCCGACACGGCTCTGAAACGGCCCGCGTGAAGCCGCTATGTCGTTGATCCACGCGACGACCTCGGGGGACAGTGTCAGCGCTGGTTCGAATATGGTGCGTCTGGCCACGCCAGTCATCAAAGCGGATCTTAGCTGCACGATGCGGTCAATCCGAAACTTGCAGTTACCGGAACTCGTTGCGTGATCTCTGGGCGAGCGAACCCCTCCCATACCGCAGTAATATCTCGTCGTCGGCCTCTATCTCACCTGCGGCTTCAGAAAGAATATCGACGGCGCGCCGGAGGTCATCCTGGATCTGTTGCCATTTGTGCCGTGCTTCCGAACGCTTCACCAACAGGGCCTTTGCCTCAGACGCCGCTGTCTCGGCCTGCTCTTGAGCGATGCGCGCGTCGTCAAGTACCTGGCCTCTGATAGTGATCTCAGCCGCAAGCCGCTCTATATGAAGGTGGTGATGGTCGAGTGCGGCGCTGGACAAGGTGTTCAGCGACGTTAGTTCTTGGTAGAGTTGAGCTTCCTTTCCAGCACGCTGTTGCTGTGCGATTTCAAGCTCCCGAGAGGCATTCTGTGCGGCTACAATGGCCATGTGGTGCTGAGCTTCCTTCTTCGACAGTTTCCTACGGGCGTCGCGCTCCCGCATTTCCTTTAAAAGCCGTAGCCTTGAAGCGTAAGCATAGTTCACGAGGTCAAACGCGACATCCATCCGACCGTCTCCTCAAAATCTGATACCTCGTCTTCGCTCTGGCGCAAAAACTCTTTCAACTCACCAATTGACGCGACGGCGCGGTCAGTAAGGGGGTCGCCGCCTTGCTTGTATTCGCCGACGTTGATCAGAAACTCGCACTCTGCATAGCGCGCGAGGAGATCACGAAAGAAGGATGCTGCCTTGCGATGCGTCTCAGAAACGACCGCATCCATAACTCGGCTGCGACTCTGCAGCACGTCGATAGCTGGGAAATGGGATCGCGCCGCAAGAGCGCGTGAGAGGACGATATGTCCGTCGACAATGCCGCGCGATTCCTCGGCGATCGGATCGCCTGTGCCATCACCTTCGACAAGCACAGTATAGAAGGCTGTGATTGAACCGCGCTCACCCATGCCGGCGCGCTCCAGCAGGCCTGGTAGTGCGGCAAAAACAGAAGGAGGAAAGCCCCGCCGGGTCGGCGGCTCTCCCGCAGCAAGACCTATCTCGCGCATCGCACGGCAGAAGCGCGTCAGCGAGTCCAACAGGAGAGCGACACGCAGCCCTTGTTCGCGAAAGTACTCCGCCAGGGCGGTCGCCATAGGAGCACATTGCGCCCGCTCCGTTGCCGAGCGATCGGAGGTCTCAACCACAACTATCGCACGGCGGAGGCCTTCCTCCCCAAGATGCCGCTCTACGAATTCACGTACTTCGCGGCCACGCTCGCCTATCAGCGCGACTATGACGACATCGGCGGCAGCACCTTTTACGATTTGTGATATTAGCGTCGACTTGCCCCCGCCAGGCTCGCCATAAATCCCGATCCGCTGCCCCTCACCGCATGTGAGGAGACCATCGAGCGCGCGCACCCCAAGCGGGAATGGCCGCTCAACCATGCGCCTCGTCATTGGATTGGGCGCCCTGCCGTGCAGCGGACGAACTTCGGTGGTTTTAACTTCGCCTTTGCCGTCGAGTGGACGGCAGCGGCTGTCGATCACACGGCCAAGCAAATCGGGGCCGATCGGCACTTCACGCATTCGTCCAGTGGAGACGACTTCCGCGCGGCTGGACAGACCCGCCAAGCCTCCGATCGGCGTGAGCAGCACGCCATTGTCCAACAAGCCGATTACCTCTGCTTCGAGCGACAGACCGGTTCGCGTATCCTGCAGCAGACAAAGTTCCCCAATCCGAGCCTCTGGCAAGACGGCATGGATCAGGGTACCAACAGCCCTCGTGATCCGTCCTCGCACGACGCGCGTATCGATTCTCTTTGCCGTGGACCACAAAGACGCGATCGCTGGCTCGAGAGGAGTCCCCTCAAGGCTATTATGCTGTGGTACCGGAGTGATCACAGTTCTCCTTCTTCAGAAAGGTACTCGAAGCCAAGGCGCAGCGCGCGCATCTGCGCATCAAGTCCAAGAGCGACGTTGCCATACTCGCTCCACAGCACACACTCTTGCGGCGACAACGTAGGATCCGTTTCAATTCGAACCTTCGGCCGCTTCTCCCGTCCGTCGCAACCGGCGAACTCGCGCGCGAGCATATCGACTTGCGTGGGACACACATGAAGGCAAACTTCTTCCGCGCCGTTGTATCTGCGCTCAATCGCGTGACGAACAGCCCTCACCAACAGCTCACCCGGATTGAAAGCACCTAAAAGATCGCTCAGTATCTCTATGACAAGCTGTGGCAATTCCTTTTCCAGAACTGCCTTTCGTTGCGCTACTTCGGTGACTGCTCGTGCAATCAGCCCTGACATTTCCTCGGCGCCTGTATTCAACCCCTCGGCGTAGCCGCGGGCCCGCTCCCTCTGATAAGCGGCGCGTGCCCAGGTACGGACCCGCTGCTGATGCCGTTTTGCTGCGGCAAGCGCATCTCCAGCGCTGTGCCAGATATTAAGCTCACTCGCGGGTATCAGTGGCCCCAATGGGCGCATCTGCGGCGCGACGGGTGCTGCTGAAATGTCGGCTGTCATATCACGGGCTCTCCATCTCGAAATGGGCTATCACGAGCGAAAACAACCCGCTTGAGGCACCATCGTGCTCAGGCGCCGGGTTCTCCGCGGCTGTACCGAGCGGCAAGCGTAGAAGCACGCGGTTCCGCTCAAGCGCTGGTCTTATGTTGAGCCAAGCACCAAGACAAGCATGTCCATCGTGTTCTATTTGCAACGCGAGTTTTTCCGGATCAGAGATCAATTTGTCTGCGATAGCATGCGCCAGATGTCGGATGCCAAATGCGTGCGCATCAGCGCCAATACGTTCAACGAGACGGGCGAGGTCACGCTGAGAAACGACTTTCAGAAGCGAACGGGCATGCCAAATACTTCCGGCAAGAAGAGCAGCGCGACGAGGATCATGGCCGCGCAGGAGATCGGGCCCCCATCCGATTCGGTTCCAATCCATGTCATTGCCAAGCAGCAATTCTGCCAGTCGTGGCTGAAGCCTCGCACACTTCTGCAACTGCACCACTGTCGCAGCCGACAACTCCGGATCGAGACGGGCGGCAAGACGCGTCGGATGGGTCGACGCAGCAAGCTCGCTCCTGGGAACGGAGTGCGATTGGAACGAAACATCAGGTTGGGTATTTTGTATCGCTATCGGCATTGGTAATTTCACCTACGCCCTAGCGCCGGTATCTTTTTACGAATAGCCGCGAGAGCGGAAACACCGGGGCGCTCCTGGACTCTAGATAGTTCGCCAGTTAATTGCCTGCGCCGATGCCCAAGAACGATGAACAAGAGGTAACACGTCACAGCGAACACTGCAGCGCCAACACCCACCGCGACAGCCAGGAGCGGCACTGGGATAGGCCTAGATGCTTGAGCCAAGTCAGGCTCCAGTAAAGACCGTTGCTCTTGTGCGGACCTTTCCACCGGCACCAAAACCACTTCTACCTTGTCGTAGGCCAAGCCTTCGATGCTTTCGGCGACGAGCATCTTTATCTTAGGCAGCAGAGCTGGGAGATTCGTTTTGGCGTCGTGGCGGATAAAAACCGAGGCCGATGACGGTGTGTCGCCTGCTCGCAGCAGGTCGTTATGCGGCAGTACCACATGAACACGCGCCGAGAACACGCCATCGATATCGCTGATTGTATGCGACAACTCTTCGCTAAGGGCATAAACGTAACGTGCACGCTCCTCGGTCGGTGATGCAATAAGGCCCGAACCTTGGAATATTTCGCCAAGGTTCTTGAAAGATTGGCGCGGCAGCCCCTTGCCATTCAGGAGCTTGATTGAGAAGGCGAGCAACTTTTCGTCGACCTGGATTGTGCTGGTGCCATCCTTACCGGCCACCCGGACCGCATCAACCCCGTTGTCCATCAGAAGCGCGAGCATCTCATTCGCCTCGCGCTCTTGCAACTGGGTATAGAGATCGACCTTGCAACTGCTCAGAGCCAGGAGAAGTGGCAGCACGACGAGGCGAAGCGGTCGCCGGCCAGACGTGTCGCTGCTCGTTGTGTCGCCATGGGCTGAGCCGAACATGCGCGCTACTCACCCTTCCTTTAATAGTTTGTTTACGGATGAGGTGATGCCGCTGATACCCTTCGAAACAAGAGCAACTTGGGTCACGCCATTATAAAGATCCCGCAGACCGGCAACCATCACGTCAAAATCATGCCCCCCTTGCGGGATTCCCAACCTTTCGGTGCCCGCCCCATCTTCGACAGGGAGCTTCTGCGACGGCCCGGGCGGAGCGCCGCTTATAAGGGCCGCCTTATGGTTGGGCGCGGCAGCAGCAACTATACTATCCGGGCAAATCGCAGAAATCGTCTGCAGCACGCGGTCCTTCAGCGGGCTCGTTGGCGCCGCGCGGTGAACGTCCATCGGCGGAGAAATAGGCGCCGTCCTCACTGGCGTTGAAGCAGTATCGTTTTTCATCGAATCAGCCGCCTGTGCCAGAGCACGCTCAAACTGAGCTTGCTCGCCGAATGACGATGACGCGACCCTGGGGAGACTGTTAGAGATTGACGTGACAGGCAGCATCATGAGAAGGACTCGATTACTTAACTCTTTGACGTGGAACTCTAGCGAGGCGAGCTGACGACACGCTGACTACCGGCAGCGTCGCTTGCCCATTGAAGAGTGATGTTAGTCGAGTTGAACCGCATGGGAGATTTTCAGATTTGGTTTATCAAGACGAGATGCCGACAACGCCGATCCCATTCACACCGCTTCATATGTTTAGGAGACTGCTCTGTGTCGGGCTTTTTCTATTTGCCGGAATCCACACAACCCTCGGGGCCACCCTGCCGCTCCCCTCGACCTCCTATAAGTATACGGTTCTAGATCAGGATCTCTCTGCCGCGTTGCAGGAGTTCGGCAACAACCTGAAAATCAGTGTTAACATCAGCGCAGAGGTGAAGGGGCGGATTCGCGGGCGTATACCGGAGTTGTCACCGCGCGAGTTCCTCGACCGATTGACCGATCTCTACGATCTCCAATGGTATTATGACGGGGTTGTGCTCTATGTGTCTGCTGCAAAAGAAGCACAAACTCGGATGCTTGTGTTGAGTTCAGTTCACTTTAGTGCTTTCAAGCTCGCCCTCGATAAGCTTGACATCTCTGATGAGCGCTATCCGGTGAGACCCGCGCCGGGAAATGGCCTGGTCTTAGTGTCCGGCCCGCCGCGCTTCATCGCGCTCATCGAGCAGACGTTGAACGGTCTACTGGCAGTGGCGCAGGCGCAGCCTCGCGCAACCGATACGCCCGCGAGGGAATCTGTGATGGTACTGTTTCGGGGCTCCTCCACCACGGTCGTCCGCGGCGGGAGACCGGAAGTCTTTTATACTTCTGAGATGCTGCCAGAGAACGACGATGGCGGGAAGGCTGAGCTGAGCAAGAAATGAAATTCAGACTTTAGGATTAGCACCTCACTGCGGTCACCTCTTGATTGTTATTCGTCTAAGCCTCGTCAGTTTCTCGAAAGCTAAACCGCTCATGATGTGAATCGGTAGCTCCAACGATGTCGCCGACCATTGTGCCGGAATTGACCTTTGTAGCTAGCATGGAGCGAAGCAATCATAAAGCATAGTTACTCCAGCGGAGGCTTTAAGATTGTCACTTCGTGAGCGCAAGCGCCTTATAGAAGGTCCTTGTGGAGGGACAACATCACGTCTGAGGATGCACAATGTCGGCCAGCAACCTTTTACCAATGATCAGCTCTAATCCTGCACAGTTCGCCCAGGCGTCGCTCGCCAAAGCTTTCGCGCCTCGGGTAGCCCAGGGGCAGCAAAGCGTATTGTCCTTCGAAGCGATGCTGTCCACTAACATGCTAGACAGGATTGGTCCTTTAGCCAGTCGGGAGGACCTGCTGCCGCCGGATGCCGAGTCGACCTTGGAGGATTTGCAGAAGGACCCATTGGCCCTGCTGCCCCCCCACATGAGGGCGGCGATCGAATCAATGGATCAGACCCCGCAGTCGGCTGTTGCGATCGACGACCATTATGTCGCGCCAGCTCCCATACAAAGCTCGAGAATTACATGGAACGGTGGATCGCTGACTAAGCCTGAGTTGCAGATTGTCGCAGTGCTGAACCGTCACAAGGATCTGTGCCCACTCAGTTGGGAGTCGCTGGAGGCTAAAGTCAATGATCCCTCTACACCGCCGGATCTGAAAGCGGCAATCGAGGCATTGCTACAGGATCCCGAACTTTTTTATGCAATCGGCTCGCAGGGCGATGGTCGCTGTGGAGGCAAGATCACTGCGAAGGACTTGTCTGAATTTTCCAAACATCACCCACAAGTTGCCGCATTTCAGGAAAGCCAAGCGCAAAGCTACGCGCAGAACTACATCCCATCCGACAGCGCCGAGAATGCCCAGCCATCGGTCATGACCGAGAACGATGCTCTACGGGAGCTTTATCGGTACTCGGAATATCTTCCCAAGAACCTGAGTCTGGCCGACTTCAAGCAGATCGTCGACGGCGAAGCGAAAACAGGCAAATGTCCACCCCAGGTCATTGCGGCGGCTCAATACTTCGTCAGTCATCCGGAAGAATGGAAGAGGTTGTACGGTGGTAATATAGATAAGGTCCACAAAGAGGACTTCCTGCAAGTGGCCTCCTCGTCGATGAGCCTCACACAAGCCGAGTTGGACACGCTCAAGACAATTAACAGCCATCAGGAGTTATTTTTCGGGAGCGGTGATCTCACACGCGACAAGCTGGCGAGTATGGCAGACGACAAGAGCTTGGATCCGAAAGTACGTGAAGCTGCCTCGCAGCTCCTTTCAGATCCTCTTCTGTTCGGTCTGCTAAACAATGCGATTACGGGCTATAAGACTCATCATGGATTTTTCGACTTCGGCGGCGGACATACGGTCGATTCTGGCAACGTCAGCAAAGAAGACTTTGGCCGTTTCTACACAAACATGACTACGGCAAACCGCACCGTTCAGCAGCCAAAGTTCCATGTGCCGGAAACTGAGGCTGCGCAGAACGCTGTCGCAGACATGAAGATGGGCCTGGCGGACCAGCCTGACATCAAGTCACCGAAAAAGAACGGCGGAGCCCTCATACATGTCGTCGACTCCGTGCTGCGGGTAGGGTCTAAAGTGCTTGACTGGGCTGCAACGGCCGTGGGAGTGCTCAGCTTCATCCCGGGAATCGGACAGGTGGCCGATCTCGTATCCATGACGCTTGCATGCGAGGCGCAAGCCGCAAATCTCCTCCGTACAGCGATTACCGGAGGCAATATGAAGCAGGCGCTGATAGAGGCTGGCATAGGGGTCGCAGCACAAGCAGTCGGCCTTGTCTCGGGACCCGGGGTCAAGCTGGCTATTCGCAACGGGCTCGCAAGGAAGGCGATTGAAGAGGCCGCGACGGCCGGGATTAATCTGCCGCTTTCAATGGCGCAGCACTATGCAGAAGGCTATCTGAACGACCTGAAGGCACGCCTTACGGCCGACCATCCGGCCTAGGCCGTCGGCCTTCCCGGCTAGTTCATGACCCATTTTCCCATGTGGGTATCCTCACCGCGCCTCGCCGGCCGCTGTCGCTTGCACATTTGCGAGCGACGAGGCAGCGAACGCGCAGGAGACTAGACGTGAACGCGGATAATCAAGATATGTGCGATGCGAAAGAGCGAGCGTGAGGCCGGACCGCATGGAACATTGCCCTCTCTCCGCAGCACAATTGATCCCAACAGAAGAGGTGAACCCTGACAGGGTCGATGCACTGCAGGCCCAAATCCTGCAAACAGGCTCATGGACCGTGCCAATAACAGCCGAGAAGGATGCCTTATTCGTGATTGACGACTATCACCGGTTGACGGCTGCGCATCGCCTCCGGCTCACCAGGATGCCGGTGCTTCTTCTCGACAACGATTCGGTGCGGGTAGAGAGTTGGCGCCCAGGTGGGAACATTACTCCGGCTGAAATCTTCGCGATGGCGCGCAGCGGCCGCAAGTTTCCCTACAAGACGACCCGGCACGTTTTTGCCCACGGCTTGCCGACATGCGATGTGCCGCTTGAGCTTTTGAGCAGTCCCACTCCGATGGACATGGCGCCGGTCTTTTCCGCGGGGGCGCTGTGATGACGAAGATCGGCCATGGGCTGCCACCGATTCTGCGATCGGCGACTGCGGACCTTCTCACCAAATACGGTCCTCTTCTTTTCGATTGGGCCGCCCGCCACGGCTCCCCGCTCAATCTGGTCTGGCCGGATGCGTTGCGGGAGAATCTTGCCGCCTTGAAGGGCGTACTGACGGAGCGCCGCGTCGAGCATGCGATCTATTACGGGGCGAAGGCCAACAAATCGCCCGGGCTCATGCAGGCAGCGCTCAGCGCAGGCGCCGGGCTCGACGTCTCCAGCCTCTACGAGCTTCGCGACGCAAGGCGGCTTGGGGCCGATGGTGCCAGGCTTGTGGCGACGGGACCGGCGAAGACGAGCGCATTTCATCAAGCGCTGATCAATTGCAACGCGCTGATATCGGTGGACTCGCCGGAAGAACTGGAGGATCTCATCCACGGTCTGCCGGCAGATGCTGGCCAACAGCCGATCCTCTTGCGTTTGCGACCGAGGGACCAAAGCAAGAGCCGCTTCGGCATGCCGCCCGACGCGATTGTTCATTGCCTCGTTCGGCTTGCCGGCGAAGGCAGGCTCCGTTTCGACGGGCTGCATTTCCACCTTAGCGGCTATCGCCGGGAGACCCGTGTGGCAGCGCTCAGTGAGGCCGCCGACCTCATTGCCGAAGCCAGACGGATGGGATTTTTTCCGGGCATGATCGATATTGGCGGTGGCCTGCCTATCCAATATGTCGACCGAGCCAGGTACGACGCGCATCTCGCGGCGCAGGCGCCCGAGGACTACCGCACCGGGAAAATACCGGACTCTTTCTATCCCTATGGCAGCACTCTTTCAGCAGCCGACTGGCTGCACCGGCTCTTGGAGGCGGAGATGAACCAGGGCCGAAGCGTAGCCGGTTACCTGGCGCGTGAGGGTCTCACGCTGGCGATGGAGCCCGGCCGCGCTCTGGCCGACCAGGCGGCGATCACTGTCTTTCGAATCTCGCGGGTGAAGGCGCTCGGTCCGGATTCGCACGTCATCTTTGTCGAAGGTAGCAGCTTCAGCGCCTGCGAAACTTTGTTCGCCTCCGAATTCCTGATCGACCCTATTCTCGTGCCTGCCACCAAGGCGACCGTTCAAATCGCCGCCGGTCCGCGCCTATCTGGCCGGCCATAGCTGCCTCGACGAGGACGTCATCAGCAACCGGTGGCTGACGTTCCCGACCGCGCCGCGCGCTGGCGACCTGCTCGTATACGCCAACACCGGCGGCTACCAGATGGACCTCCTCGAAAACGAGTTCCATCGCCATCCCATGCCCGCTCGCTTCTGCGTCATCGAAGACGCCGAAGGGCGGCCCAATCTCGTTCCCGACACAATTGGAGAGGTTTAGATGCTGCACACGACCGTAACACAATTGATCGGCCAGACGCCGGTCATGTCGATCGACGTGCCGGGCCGCAACGCCACCTTGGTTCTGAAGATCGAGAAGAACAATCCCGGCGGCTCGATGAAGGATCGTATGGCTCGCAGCATGGTGATTGCGGCCCTTGAGGATGGGCGCCTCGCTCCGGGCGGCACGATCGTTGAATCATCGTCGGGAAATACTGGCACGGGGCTGGCGCTCGCAGCGCTGGAATTCGGGCTGCGCTTCATTGCCGTGGTGGACCACCATGCAGCGCCCGACAAGATCCGCATGATGCGGGCGCTAGGGGCTGAGATCCGCTATGTCGAAGGCGACTTTCGCGAAGACGAGGTCGCAGTCGTCGAGCGCCAACGCCTCGCAGCGCAACTCGGCGCGCAGCTTCCGGGCGCGCTGTTCATGAACCAGTCCGACAACCCGGCAAATCCGGCAGGCTATACCGGCCTCGTGGACGAACTGGTTGCCCAGCTTCCCGACGGCATCGACGCCTTTGTCGGCTGCGTGGGGACCGGCGGCTCGATGACCGGAATCTCCCAGCGTCTGAAGCGTAACAATCCGGCCGTACGCACTATTGCCGTGGAGCCGGCCGGCTCGATCGTTTTCGGCAAGCCGGGGCACCCCTATTACCAGTCAGGAGCGGGCACGCCCGCCGGCGATGAGGTCGGCAAGGTGCTGGACTATGGCTGCATCGACGAAGGCGTGCAGGTGACCGATACGCAAGCCTTCGAGACGGCGCGGTACATCGCCCGGCGCAAGGGACTGCTCGTTGGCGGCTCGACCGGCGGCGCCATCTACAAGGCGCTGGAGTTCATTGGCGCCGGCAAGCTCACCGGCACGGTCGTCACGACGGTTGCCGATGGCGGCGAGAAATATCTTGGCACGATTTTCGATGAGGAATGGATGGCGAAGCGCCGCCTGCTCGACCCGGCAATCGCTGCCCAGTTGGATGGCTGGCTATTCGGAAAGGCGCGGGCAGCATGAAGGTGACCATTTGCGGCGCTGGCCGCACCGGACATTTGAACGCGGTGCTGTTCAAGCAGAACCCGGGCATCGATGTTTCGGTCCTGACCACGTCCGCCACCGTGGCCGCGCGATGGGCGAGCGGGGGCGATCTCTGGCAAGCGGTGACGCGAGACGGTCGCACCCTGAGTGCTAGGCCCGACTACAGCGGAACCGACCCGAGCGCGGCGCTCGACAACGCTGACATGGTCCTCATAACGCAACCCGCCCAGGCAAGATCCGCGCTCTTGCATCGTATAGCGCCGTATTTGCCGACGGATAAGAGCGTCTATATCGGCGCGATTCCCGGCTTTTGCGGCTTCGACTGGCTCGCGGCAAAGGTGCTTTCGGGGCGTGACAATGTGGTGATCTGGGGCATGAAGGACGTGCCCCATATCGCCTATGATCTGATTGCAGGCCAGCGCGTGCGGATGGGCGGCGCCAAGGCAGAACTCTTCGTTGCCCTGGATCGCCGGGAAAGCGCTGCGAGCGCCGCCGCACTGATGGCGATGTTGAATCGCATCTACGAGGCGCCCGTCAACCTGCTCAAGGACTATCTCGAAATCACGCTGACGCCGGGCAACGCGCTGATGCACCCGGCCGTGCTCTACGCGCTCATCGGCCCCGGCGCACCGTGGGAAAAAAGACCGTTCGACGAAGCCCTGTGCTGGTGGAGCGACTGCCCACAAGCAGGCGCCGAGCTCCTGGAAGCTTGCGATGCGGAAAACCAAGCGATCCGCCGGGCGAGCGAGGCACGTCTCGGCATTGATCTCAGCTCAGTGAAGCCGCTTCAGCAGGAACTGATCGAGGCCTATGGCGACCAGATTGGGGATGACCGAACCATGTACACGCTTCTACGCACAAATCGCGCCTATGCGGGCATTCCTGCCCCCCTCGTTCCCAATCCACATGGCCCGGGGCTCGTCATCGATCGCGGAAGCCGCGCCTTCCATGAGGATATCGCTTTCGGACAGGCGCTGCTCGTCACGATGGCAGAACGGCTCGAGGCGACGGTACCGGCGATCGCCAAGACCTATCGCTGGGCGTGCGACTACCACGGCAAATTGGCTGCGGGTACACCAGACTATGTCCCAGCCGACTGGCCGGAGGCCGCCTGATGGACGAGAAGACGCCTTCCGTGACGAATCCCGTCGAGAACGAGGATCTTGCGCTTTTGACGCAGGCATCGCGCAACGCGATCAACCGGCTGGTGCGCTGCCTGTTCGCCGAGCGCCTGCTCGCGCCGAACGCCTTGCTGTGGGCACGCGAAGGCCGCCAGGCCTGGTTCCCCCTCTGGCCCTCGCAGCGCATGCTGCACTTCACCGATCTCAGCCTCGCGCCCGCCGGAACCTTGCGGAACCGTGGACAGATCGAAGTGCTGGACGGCACCGGGGCACGGCAGCGGATCGATGATCCGGCCGCCCTGATGCGGGAGGTTGCCCCCTCTCTCGCGATCACGCCCGCTTCTGACGGACTGGAGCATTTGCTGCGCGACGTGGACAACAGCATGCGCAACGACATGCTGGCGCGCCGCGAGCGCGGGCGCTGGAGCGCCAGGCTGCGCCAGGAAATCGCCGAAGCCGGTGCGCCCGGCTTCCTTGCCTATCTCGAAAGAAGCTTGCCGACGCATTTGGCCGCGATGACCCTCGACCAATGGGGCGCGCTCGAAGGCCACCCGTTCTATCCGACCTGGAAGGCCAAGCCCGGCCTGGCGGCGGAGGAGGTCGCCGCACTGTCCCCCGAGTTCGGCGCGCGCGTGCCCCTGCGCATTGCGGCGCTCCGCAGCAGCTGGGCCTACGTCGAGAAGATGCCGCATGTCGGAAGCTATTCGGAATGGTTCGCTGAGAACTTCCCGGATCTCTCGCGCGATTGGGCGGAGGGCCTGAAAGCGCGGGGCCAGTCACCCGAGGACTGGCTGCCTCTGCCGGTCCACGCCTGGCATCTGGAGCACTTCGTGCGCCGCGAATTCGCGGCAGAGATCGAAGCCGGCATTTTCGATCCTGACGGCCCGGAGATCGTGACGTTGCCGTCCATGTCGTTTCGCACGATGCTGCCGAAGACCGAGGCGCCAAGACCCTTCATCAAACTGCCGGTTGCGATCTGGATGACGAGTGAGCAGCGCACGCTGCAGGCGAAGTCGATCCATATGGGACCGCGCCTCAGCACGCTGATTTCCGACATTGTGTCGGAGGAGGATGACCTCAGGTGCAGGCTGGAGATCCTTACTGAAGAGCTTGGGGCGATTCTGCGTCATCCCGAAACCGGCGACGAGCATCTCGGCCGCTTTCTTTCGGTGGTCTATCGCAAGGCCGATGCTCTTGCCCGTCGAGATGGCCTGCTGCCGGTAACCGTCGCCGCGCTTCTGACCGCTGGCCCTGTCGACGGCCGGCCACTGATCTGCGAACTCATCGGAAAAAGCGGCGACGAGAGCGAAGCGGCGATCGCTGTGTTCTTCCGGCTCTATGCTCGCACCGTTGTCCGACCGACTCTGGCCATGTATCTCCTCTACGGCATTGCATTCGAGGCGCATCAACAAAACAGCACGGTCCTTTTCGATGATCGCGGCCTGCCACGGAAGCTCTTGATCCGCGATTTCGGTGACGGCCGCAGTTTTGCACCGCTCTTCACCGAACGCGGTTATGAGCTGCAGCCGTTCAGTCGAGGGGGCATCCTGCCAACCACCTTCGACGACGATATCAGCCTCGTGCGCTCGTTCCTCATCAATGCGTGCTTTGTCTGCCATCTTCACGAGATCGCCCTTTGCCTGACCGAGCAATATTCGGTTGCGGGTGACAGCCTTTGGCGCGTCCTCAGGGAAGAAACGGAAGAGGCGTTCGAGACGTTGCGGCCGCGCATGCTCTCGGATGCGTTCTGGCTCGAGGAACGCCAGGCCTTCCTCGAACGGCCCTGGCCGGCACGCTCGGTCCTGCGGATGCATCTCGAGCGCTATCGCGACTACCGCATCGAGCACCAATTGCCCAATCCGTTGGCGAGTGCGGAATGACCAGGACAGTCGCGGTCCTGCGCGGTTTCGGACCCGACTTCGCGCTGCTGTTCGGACTTCAATTCATCTCCATGGGCGCCATGGAGATGAACGGTCCCTTCTGGCCGATTCAGATCAAGGCATTGAGCCCCTCGGACAGCGTCTTTGGCCTCGCGGGTATCGGCGTCTACGTCTGCCCGATGCTCGGCGTATCGCTGACGAGTGCCTTTTGGGGACGTATGGGCGACCGGTACGGCAATCGCCTGATGATGGTCCGGGCCTTGCTGGGCCTGGCGATCACGCAACTGCTCGTCGCCTTCGCCCAGGATGTCTGGACCATTCTGGCGTTGCGCTTTCTGCAGGGGGCCTGCGCTGGCTATATCGCTCCGGCCCAGGCCTACGGCGTTGAGGTCACCGGCGGGCGCGATCGCGCCCGCCTCTTCGCCTGGCTGCAGGTGGCGACGAATGTCGGCTCGCTGGGCGGCGCTTTCCTCGGCGGGCTCATCCTCGACGCCTTGCCTTTTGCGGCCGTCAACCTCACCGCCGGGGTGATCTGCGCATTCTGTGCCGCAGTCGCCTGGACAAGCCTGCCGGTTCCACCAGGAGGAGCGGGACTCACGAAAACCGCGAAAGCAACAACAGTCTCTTGCGCGCCTTCCACGGGGGTGTCCGTGTTCGGACTACTTGCTCTGATGGGATTGCTGCTTGCGAGCAGGATGGTGCTGCAGGTGCCCTTTTCCCTCTATATGTCGGAGGTCTACGGCTCTCAGCATTGGATCACGGGATTGAGCTATGGCCTTCTTGCGCTCGGCTTTGTGGTCGCAGCGCCGGTGTGGGCCCGGACCTTCGAAGGGCGAGAGCCGTCTTTTGTGCTCGGATGTAACGTGCTGATCGCTGGCGGATGCTTCGTCGCCACCGGGCTCGCTGGCTCGACCCGTGCGATAGGGCTGTTCGCAGCGCTCTATTTTGCCTGGGGCGCGCTGCTTGGAGGAACGACACCGGTTCTCCTGTCGCTCGTCTCGGCCGCGACGCGAAGCGAAAGGCAGGGATCGGTCCTGGGGCTTGCGCAGACCTGCCAGCAGGGCGCTTCGGTCGTCGGGATCATTGCAGGAGTCGCCGCCACGCAACGGTTTGGGCTCAAGGCAGCTTTCCCGCTCGTCACGGGCCTCTACGGCCTGTCTTTTCTCGTGGCGCTCGGCCTGTGGCTGAAGGCGCGCCAATCACGTCGGTAAAGAAGAAATATCGTGTTGAAACATTGTCTCTTGGCGCGTGCCATGTTGACAGCTGTTGTCTCTATCATCCTGGATCTGTCGACGGGCTTCGCCAGCGACGCGACGTTCGAGCGAACATAAGTCCGGTCTTCATTCGGTCCATCTGATTGTCAGCTTCTCGAAAGGTATCTCTCTTACAATTGCAGGGCGAATTAGACGGTGATGCCGCCTCCGCATCGGAAAGGCTTGGGGCCTCCATATTTCAAAGGAGAAACAGGATGGATATCAATTCAACCCGCCCACTAAACGCAAGCCCACAGCCCGACTCTCCACCACCCGCCAACGAGAGTGCATTTGCGCATCAGCTGAGCGGATTTCAATATAGCCCTCCACATGCCGCTGACTCACTATTGCCGCAGGTTGAAGCCGATTCCCCATATTTGGACACCGGGCATCCCTACTCGCAGTATTTGGATTCGGCATATCCTTATCCATCACCTTGTGAATGGCAGCATGACCTGTATACCAGGACTAGGGAAAGGTCTCCCCATCCTAGCGAGCAGCGACCGCATGCTCGGGTGCTACAGGACGCGCCCGAACACGACCAGGATCAGCACGTGGAAGCCGCGGGACCGCGAGCTGGATCATGGCAAGTGGGGCCATCACGATCTGGACCGTCGCAAGCCGGGCCATCCTCGTCCGCCACCCCACTGAACGCAAGCCCACCGCCACATGCCACCGACTTAGAAACCGAGCATCCCTACTCGCAGTATTTGGATTGGGCGAATCCGTCATTGCTTGATTGGCAGCATGACCTGCATACGCGGGCTACAGCTTCTCCCGCGCCACTGACCGCTGAGAGGGGAAAGTCTCCCCAGCCTAGCGAGCAGCAACCGCATGCTCGCGCGCTGCAGGTGCCCGAATACGATCAGGATTTGATATGGCAGCGCGTGGATGCCGCGGGGCCGCAAGCTGGACCGTGGCAGGTGGGGCCATCACACTCTGGACCGTCGCAAGCCCGGCCATCGCACGCTTGGCCGTCCTCGTCCGCAGGGGCCGAGCCGACTGAACTTTCTGATTTCGTTATGGATAGCGGCGTTCGTGCGTGGGACCACTGGTTCTTAGCTCCTCACATGGCCTCAGAAGACCAGATGAGCATGCTAAGAGCCACGGGGCTAATGCCAACCGCAGAGGTCCCGACAACAACGTTTTTGATGATGGGCATGCCGCACGTTGCCGAATTCCGAGGCGAGGGAGTTATTCGCATCAGGCCATCGCTGGATTTTGACATTTGATCTGCGGACTCGGGTGCGGGCTTTCCTGCAGAGTAGGCGTTCACGATCGAAGCGCACAGCGTATGCCTGCAGCTGACAGGGGCAGGAATTCTTAGCACCCCCGTCTGACAGGCGCCATACGTTACAAGCGTCAAGATATTGACGCCAGCCAGACCTATATACACGTCGACTCAGCTTCGTATCGGCGAGACTGACGTACCGACCCTCTAACTGGCTGTCTGGGCGTCGATCGATCTTGCTTAGAGTCGGACTCGAAAAGAACTCAATGGTAGCAATACCTTGCAAGGCGTCGGGTGACGAGGCGAATGTGGGCGATCAT
>MBFK01000083.1 GCA_001704765.1 Sinorhizobium shofinae | reverse complement strand
GGTCGGGCGCGCTGGCGTCCTCGGTGACGGCGCCGCTGCCGTCGGCGACCGAGATGGTCGGCCGGTCGTTGGTGCCGGTGATATGTATGGTGAAGTTGGCTTGGCCCGTGACAGTGCCGCCATCGCCGCTTACCGTCTGCAGCAACGTGTAGCCGATCGCCACGCTCTCGATTTGTCCGGCCGCAAGCGGATCCGCGTTGCTTGCGTCGACCTTGTAAGCGCCATTCGACCAGATGGTAACCTCTGTTCCGCTCGGCAGGGTAAGGACGATAGGATCTGTGCCCGAGAACGGGACGGTTGTAGCGCCGGAAGTGATGCTGGTGAGGACTGTGTCCCCGGCGCCGAGGCCGTCGTTTGTGAGGAGATTGCCGATCGTGCAGGCGTCTTCAAGCACGTCGGCGGAGTCGTTCACGGCGTGCACGGGATCGAAGATTGCTTCGACTATCTTGGCCGAGCCCGTGCGCGCGCCAAGCGTGTAGGTACCTGTAGCAGGATTGTAGTTGATGACCTGGCCGACCGAAGTGATGCGGATGCCGAAGTCCATGTTGGCGAAGTCGTCAAGGGTCAGGGGCCTGGACGAACTGCTGAGGATGAAGCTGGACGTAGTATAGTCGTCCTTGCCGAGGCCGGATGTGCCGATCTCGATGCCCACATCATAACCTGTTCCTTCACTGCCGGTCACAGTGCCGAGCAGGCCCTGCATGTTGACACCATCGCCGAGATTGCTAACGCTGTCGTTCCCCGTCTGGACTTCGGTTACGCCAGCGCCGGTCGCGCTCAGAGAGCTGATGAGACCCTCGTTTGCGATGTCGAAGAAGAAGCCGCGCAGGTCACCGACATAGTCACCAACGCTATCGACGATCTGCGTAATGACGAAGGTCAACGAGCCATCTGAATTCTCGGTGATGGTCACCCGGACCGTGGGATTCGTCGAAGACGTTGACTTGTCGTCGATGATGAAGGTCAGCGTGCCCATAATGTGGCTCCGTCTCTTGAGTGAAAGTGTTTAAAGGTGCAGGTGAAGCATGCGCCGCCGCTTCCCGAGAGATGCTCCCGGCGCGCAAGAGAGAACCGGCGCACTGTCAATGCCCCACGGGCGTGACGAGCAACAGCGCGCCCGAGTGTGTTGGCTGAGAGGCCGCTGCATGGAGGCGCGGCTGTCGAGATCCGGTGGGCAAAATAGATCTGGCGCCACCGCTTGTGGCACAGTAGAAGCCGATCAGCTGTCCGCAGGTAATATTTCCCCCGCAGCAAGCAACCGCCATCGCCAGCGGCGCCGCCACAACGTCCCACGTCCATAAACCAGCCCCCGCCCAATAACAAAATATATATTAGCAATACGGAATCGAAATTTATCGGATATTAGTGAGAGTTCATCTAAGCAGTCAACACTGATTTTGACGGATTAATACACATGAACACGAGGACATTTCCTAACTCGTTCGAATACCTGATTCCTCTCGGCCTCCGGCTTTCCAACTCCGTCTCGGGGTCTCTAGCGGCCGGCCAAACAGGCCGGCCGTCTCCCTCGCCCTGAAAGAATTGGAACTGTGGACCTGCTCAAACCGCGTGCGTGCGTGGCGTTATGGCAGTACCGAGCCGCGGGGTTGGAACGGGATGTGTCCACTAGCGCCAAGTGGACGACCGTGGCGTCCAATTCCAAGGGAAAAGTTCGTCGATCCTATTGGCCCAAAGTCTTCCGGTTTTGGTCTTGCCGCGTCCAGGATCAAGGTCCGGAACGGGTGTGGTTGGCACACACCGTTTCGCCCGCACGGGCATGGGTTCCGATCCTGTCGCTCAATATCTGAAGCAGCGCCGCCATCGCCCCGACCCAGCCGGCCAGCGTCGAGCGGTCGAGGTCGACGCCTTCGCGAGCATAGATGTCAATCTGACGATCAGAGGAAGATGATCGCAATACTTGGAGACCAGAGCATGGGCGAGAAGGTTGGGACCGGGTCGGCCGCGCTCGATCGGCAGCGATGGAATTGGGCTTGAACGATCGTCTCACACGCCCGGCAGCTCATTTGGACGAAGATGAACGACCCGATTGCAGTTGAACATAAGGGCGGTGCGGGAGCGCTTGCTCGAGGATGTCAGTGTTGCCGACCTGCCGTTGGGCGTGACCAATTCTAGCGCCGTGGAATCCCAGGAACGAGAAAACGCGCTTGAAGGGGACAAGCGCGCTCTCAGTTCATTAAGGCGGTGTTGATCAACGTCTGCGAGTATAGCAGCGAAGACCAAAGGGAGCAATCTAGACGTGTAGATGCCGAGCGCCCACGAACCAGTAATTATTTCCAGCTCTGATTTAAGGCGGGGTGTGATGCCCTGCTATTGCGCGGGCGGATGTGGAGTTGCGCGAAGACGCCGCAGAGCTCAGGAGTCTGAGTAATAAGCTGGCAGACTTTTCAATACGCGGAAATGAGGTCTCTTACGGTTTTAGGTCAAGAGTCGAAATGCTGCGCGATCGAGTACGCTCGCAGGCGGTTCCTTCAGCCTCGCGAGATCCGGTATTTGGCTTTTTGGAATGCGGGCAAGGCGGTATGTCTTTCTCTGAGAGCGCGCTTGGCCCCTCAAGCGCGTTTCTCGTTTCTGGGGTTACATAGCGTTAGAAACGGCCGGCTCGGCAATCTCGGCATTGACCACAGATGTATTGCAATGGCTGTCATTTCGGGCGAGCTACTTCCTTCTCTTCGCGCTCGGCATCCTGGACAGGTCGCTCGCTCTTCAGCAGTCGGATGATATCCGCGGATGTACCGGCAGCGGCATGGGTGACAACGAGAAGGTCGGGTTTGCCCCGGCCTTTTTTGTTGCCGACGTCAGGAGCCGCATTTCACTGATTAACCTATTCTGGCGGCAATCCTTGACTACAACGTGCGCTGTGAGATTCTTTGATCTCTCAGTTGTAGTGCGTAGGGGGGCGGTATGGGACTCTCGATGCAAGAGCAAATGCTCGTTGAACAGCGAACGAGTAAAGCGCAGACAATTTTCTCAGAGGGACATATTGTAGTTACACCCACTGTAGCACGAGTGGGAGACGTATCTTACCAGATCTCAAATATCGGCAGCGTTCGAATAGCGCGAAAATCGGTGCAAATCCCCATAGGGAGGCCGCAAGCGGTTGTATACGCAGTAGTTTTACCCGTGTCCGGGCTAGCACTGATCCTTTTTGGACACGTCATCTTTGGATTAATCGCGCTCTTAATTGGAATGCTATCTTTTTACGTCGCCATATTCTACGTCACGCCGTACGACGAGTTTACTATCAAACTGAAAACCTCTTCCGGTGATACTGAGGCAATTACGACAGAGGACGTAGAATTCGCATTAAGGCTCAAGGGCGCTATTGAGGCGGCATTCGTACAGCGCCGGGAGGTTCTTATGCCGCCGATCGCTCCCGCTGGTCTGCCTCTCGAGCGAGGCGCATATACCGATGCACGACATGCACGGACAGGCCGGACTTCTCGCGTATCCAAGGGCCGAAATGACCGCGGGGCAATTCCGAGTTGATCGTAATCAGGAAGGTCGGTTAGCCCGGCCTTTTTTGTTGCCTAAAGACGGCACTTCAGCGCTTTCATTGCGACCGCCTCCGCCGCTTCGGCTTCGGTTCGATCACGTACGCATACTGGGGATACTCTGCCTTCAACTGCTTAAGCTGAAGCACTGGAGGCCGGTTGGACGGGGTTTCGATGATTTGCCTGATGTCGTTTTGCACTTCGAGCTGAATGGGATCAGCGTATTCAGGAACGGCCTGGTTTACTATCTTCGACCGTTTGCAAATACATCTATCGATAGTTGATCAAGCAACTCCTTGGCATCGACAAGGTCGCGCGTATCAAAGCCCTCGGTAAACCAGGCGTAGACAGGGGCAAGTAGGTCGTAGGCCTTCTGCCGCTCCCCGCGGTGGGCCCACATGCGGGCAAGCCACATCGACGCCCGCAGATCGAGGGATGCGGCGTGCTGTTCCCGGGCTACCTCGATGGCGCGGAGATAATGTGCTTCGCTTCGCTCGAGGTCGTGTGCTGCGGAGCGGAACAGGAGCTTTCCAGCAATCCGGTGAAGTTCCGACTCCCAGAGGCGCACGCCGGTGGCCGCCGCCTCGGCTATCGCGGGTTTCAGAGCACTTAGGCCGGTATCGGCCTCGCCGGCAAGTCCGCAGACGCTGGCGAAAAGGCACGCGTAAAAGCCCTTTCCCTCCACGTCTTCGTCGGCTGCCAGCGACTCCTGGATCGTGGCCATACTCGCCCGCGCTTGCTGTTCGCTCTCCCGCGCAGTGATGTAGGCCATTAGCAGGTTGGCATCATGTATCCAGCGGGGCATCCCGTCATGCGCGATCTGCGACACCGCCTCGATCTTTTTGCGAGCTGCGGCGACATCGCCGCGAAAGCAGTGAAGGACGATCGCATGCCAAAGGGCATTCATGACGCTGGGCGGGTGGGCCAGTTTGCGGGCCAAGGCCACCGCTTCTTCCGCCCTAGCAAGCGCCTGGTTCGGAAAGCCGAGCATCCACAGGCTTACCCCCTCCTTGGCGGTCGCGCACACCGCTGGGTCGTGACCGCCGTACATGAAGGCGTGAGAGAAATACTCGGGCCGGTAGAGGGCGAGACCCCGTGCGGTGTGCTCGCATGCGGACCGCCACTCGCCGAGGCTGTATTGCGTCGTCCATTGCGCGTGATGGGCCTCCAGCAGCAGGGACTGGTCCCCCGAGCGCCGGGCGATCGCGACGAGCTTATCGGCGAGGTCACGCGTCGCGCGCATCTGTCCCCGGGCGCGATAGCCGGTCCACAGACCAAGCAGGGCGGGGAACAGTCGGGATGTCTCGCCGCCGTGTCTGTTGCACAGTGCGTGCGCCCGTGTGTAGGCCGCCATGACCTCGGCTGACCCATGGCCCTTGGCGGCGAGCTGTGGAATGCCAAGTGCAAGCTGGAGGTCGATCTCGCGGTTGTGGCGGGCCGGAGTTTCGGGAAGTGTCGCGAGAAGATCCAGACCTTTGGAGAGGTGGGCGATGGCTTCGGCGTTGGCCGACCGATAATTGGCGCGCAAGCCCGCCTTGTGCCAGTACGACACGGCGTCATCGATCAGTCCGCCCTCAGTTGCATGATGGGCGAGCACCTCCGGTTCCGCCTCCGCTCGGTCGGGAAAGCGTTCGCGGAGGATCGTGGCGATCCGGCAGTGGAGTTGCTGGCGTCGGCTCTTCAGCAGCGACTCGTAGGCGGCATCCCGCACGAGCGCATGTTTGAAAGCGTAGATTGCATCCGGGGGGGTATCCCGGCAAAACGCGAGTTCGGCGCGGACGAGTTCGTCCAGAGCGGCCCGGAGCTTCGGCTCGTCCATGTGCGCGGCTGCGGCGAGCAACTCGTAGCTGAATTCCCGGCCGATGACAGCGCCGATCTGCGCTATCTCCTTAACCGGCGTCGACCGATCGAGGCGAGCCAGGAGCGAGTCCTGCAGCGTCGAGGGGATGGCGAGCGGCGGCAGCGAACCGCTTAGCTCGTAGCGCTCGCCGGTTTCGCGCAACAGTTCCGATTCGAGCACCGCCTTAGTGAGCTCCTCGACGAATAGCGGCACGCCTTCGGTCTTGGCGAGAATATGCGCTTGCACTTCGGCAGGAAGCGCCCGCCCGCCGGAGAGATGGTCAATCAGCATGGCACTTTCGTTCCGTGCGAGGCGATTGAGTGTCAGCAGCGTCACATGCGGTCGGCCGGTCCAGCGT
The DNA here is from genome assembly GCA_001704765.1 of Sinorhizobium shofinae. GTDB lineage: Bacteria > Pseudomonadota > Alphaproteobacteria > Rhizobiales > Rhizobiaceae > Sinorhizobium > Sinorhizobium shofinae. Next base: position 22,626 of record MBFK01000083.1, on the reverse strand, counting down.
GGTGTGAACTCGGGCCGGAAGGTAACAACCAGCAACACCGGCAGCCGCTTGATCCGATCGACGACGCGATCGAACAGCTCAAGGCTTGTGGGATCGAACCAGTGAACATCCTCAGCCGTCATGAGCACCGGCTGCTTGGCCGCGAGGCCCTCGAGTTGGGCGAGCAGTGCCTGAAACATCTTCGACTTTTTTTGTTCCGGTGCAACCTCGGGGAGCGGGTAACGGCCGCCTGTCGGGATCGCCAGATACTCAGCGAACAGTGGCATCGCCGGTGTCGGGTCAGATACAGCCAAGGCAAGCAGTGCTTCCAGCTTGGCCAACTTCACGTCGGGCGCATCGTGGTCCTCAATTCCAGCGGCCCTACGCAACTGGTCCAGCACCGGGAACAGCGCGGTGTTCGTATGATAGGGCGAGCCGTGATAGCCCAGAGACACGCATTCCTCGTCTCGGAGCCGCTCGCGCAGGGCGACTGCGATGCGCGATTTGCCGATGCCCGGCTCGCCCGACAGCAGCGCTACCTGACCCATGCCATCCTTGGCCCGCCGCCAGCATTCGAGGAGCGCGGCCAGTTCTTGATCGCGGCCGACGAGCGACGTGAGCCGCATCCCGTGCAGCGCCTCGAAGCGGCCCTCGGCTTGGCTCTCGCCAATGACCAGCCACGCTTGCACCGGATGAGCGAAACCCTGGAGGTCGTGCGTGCCGAGATCAACCAGCTCGAAGAGCTCGCCAAGCAGCCGCCGCGTCGGTGTGGCCACAACCACACAGCCGACCTTGGCCAGTGATTGCAGTCGTGCCGCCAGATTTGGCGTCTCGCCAACCACCGCTGCCTCCTGCGCCGCGCCCTCGCCGACAAGATCGCCCACCACCACCAAACCAGTTGCGATGCCCACCCGGGCTCGCAGCGGCGCTTTCGCTGGCGTCACCAGCTTGGCGACCGCTGCGGCGATGGCGAGCCCGGCCCGCACCGCCCGCTCGGCCTCGTCCTCGTGCGCCCGCGGCCAGCCGAAATAGGCCAGCACGCCATCCCCCATGAACTTCGCGACATGGCCATCCACACGCGTGATCTCCGCGGCCACGGCGTTCTGGTACTTCCGGATCACCTCAGCCATCTCTTCCGGGTCCAATTGACCTGACAACGCGGTCGATCCAACGAGATCGACGAACATGATCGTCAACTGGCGACGTTCTGCCTCAGGGCGGGGCATCGATCCGGCCGCCGGATTGGGACCCCGCATATCGGGCTCGCCAAGCTCCCTAATCGCGGCCAGCACGAGCTTCCTCGGACCCATCGGCAGCCCCAGCGCCTTGAGGTCCGCATCCGACAGATGCGGCAGCACTTCGGACGTGATCTCGTTTTTGGCGAAGGCCGTGGCATATTTGGCGAGCCCGAGGCTCGAGAGCCACCCGGCAATGTCCATGACGCCCTCCGTGTAGTCCGAGGAAGTCTAACATCGTGCGGGCGCACTGAGGACCCTATCGTGCGCCCAGGAGCGAGAGATTGTATTTCCGCACCTGTAAAAGTTATGGATGTCGGCCCGTCGCCAAAGCTCACATACTGTCGGGCGCCGGGGGCGGGTTGGGCACCCCATAGGCTTTCGCTTTGAGATTATGCCCACCATTCATTCTGCCTTACCCCTTTTCTTTGCGCTATATGCGGTGAGATGCTGCTGAAGCGCAGGCAAGGTGGGTATGGCTGTCATTCTGGCTGTCCTTGATGGCTCCTGCTGCTGCGCCGCCCGCCTTGCCGTCCTGGAACGACCGCTGATTATTTCGCAGAGCAGACTAAGCTAGACGGCTCGTGGGCTGATTTAATGGGGCGCCCTCTCCGCCACTCCCATGCTGGCGCTGTTCATCGGCCTCCCTGTGCATTTTCCTTAATCTTCGTTCGATGACCCCCAACGCCTGATTAGGCGGCAGGGGGCGTGCGAACAGGTATCCCTGCACCTCGTCAAAACCCTCAGCTTTGATGACGTCGAGTTGGGTCTGGGTGTCCACGCCTTCGACGGCTGTCGTTATTCCCAGCGCTCGTCCAATGGCAGCCACTGCTCTGATGATGGCCAAGGACTCCCTGCCCGTCGGCAAGTCGCTAACAAAGCCGCGATCGACCTTGATCTTGTCGAAGGGAAAGGTTCGCAGGTAACGGAGCGAGGAGTAGCCGGTCCCGAAATCGTCCATCGCGATTTTTACCCCAAGCTGCCGGATCTCCCGAAGAACGTGCAGGTTGTTTTCACTTTCGTCGAGCAACACCGACTCGGTGATTTCAAGCTGCAAACGCGAAGCATCCAGCCCGGTTTCTCTGAGAATGTCGCGAACGGTGGCGGCGAGCCGCCGGTCTCTAAATTGCAGCGGGGAAAGGTTTACCGCTACGCTGACATGCGGCGGCCACTTGGCGACCTCCGTGCATGCCTGACGAAGAATCCATTCACCGAGCGGGCCAATCAGTCCGGTTTCTTCGGCAACCGGGATGAACTCGGCAGGAGACACCGGCCCTCTTTCCGGATGCGTCCACCGCACAAGCGCAGCAAAAGGGTCAAGAACATCGCCCGACCAGTGCACGCTCAGCGGGTTCCGTTCATATGTCACCTTGGTGCATGGGGCCGATCACCTACACGCTGGGCAACCGCGTCCACGCGCGCGGACCATCCTTTGCTCGGCGGTTCCACGTGACTATGCTATATTGCTAATATACAAAGCATTGCGAACTAAAGTTGCAGTGACATCATCTCTAGACTTGCAGACGTCAGATAATTTCAAAACCTAAAAGGGATAGGCAGGTGGACGTTGTCAGCTGGTGACGCTCACTCGGGCTCAACACGAGGCCCGCCCACGTGTGGGGGGTTCAAATAGAGGGAGAAAACAGATGAAGTACATGATCAGCTGGTTCGAGCGACCGCAAGGCTCGCCCGCGGAGTACGAGAACGCGCAGAAGCGAATACTTGAAGTGTTTGGACAGTGGACGGCGCCCGACAACTTTAAAATCGAATTGTTCGTTGTGAGGATTGGCGAGTGGGGTGGACATATGTTGGTGGACTGCGACGACCCACTGGCAGTGCACAAGGCCTGCTCGACCTTCCCTGCATTTGAGTTCCAAGCGCGACCCGTGGTTCCGATCGAGGACGCCGTCCGCGTCGAACTGGAGGCTATTGCCTGGCGCGATGGACTGAAAAGAAATTGACAACGGCTATCGCCTACGGCGGACCGTCACCAAGTGTCGCTGACGGCGGAAGCCGCTGCCCGTGCGTTCGCGTTGGACTTCCGCTCCCCCAATAGCAGCCTCTCAATCCGTCGCCTGCGAGACGAAAAGCATCCGCTGGGCGGTCCCGCCAGCCGCATCAATGGATCCTATTTCCGAGGTCTTTGCCGGAAAGCTTCGACGAATGCGGTGAACGCCGGCGATGGATTTCGTCGGCTCGGATAGTAGAGGTGATAGCCTTGAAAGGTCGGACACCAGTCGGAAAGCACCCGCCGGAGCTGCCCGGTCTCTACATATGGCCGAACGCGGTCCGTAGGCGCGTAGGCTAGGCCGATGCCGTCCAATGCGGAGTCGATCGCTGGCCCGATGTTGCTGAGGGTGAGCGGACCCTCGACCCTCACGCTGAACTCATGACCATCCCGCTCGAACTCCCAGGAATAGAGCGTTCCCGATGTTGGAAGCCGCAGGTTTATGCAATCGTGTTCCGTCAGTTCCTGTGGGTTCGTCGGCGGTGAGCGGCGTTCGAAGTATTCGGGTGATCCGACCACGGAATACGAGACATCGGGACCAATGCGGACGGCGACCATATCGCGCGCGATGGCCTCGCCGAGCCGGACGCCAGCGTCGAACTGCCGCTCGACGATGTTCGTGAAGCCGTTGTCGATGATGAGTTCCACTGTGACGTCGGGGAAATCTCGAAGGAATGCCGACAGCCTCGGACGAAACACCAGTTCAACTGCGTCGTCAGGGCAGACGATACGGACGTGGCCCGATGGCTTGTCGCGCAGTGCGCTGATTGCGTTGATCCCGGCGGCGATGCTCTCGAAGTGTGGCTGGACGCTCTCCACGAGTCGCTCCCCGGCCGCCGTGGGGGCCACGTCCCGGGTCGTGCGGGAGAGAAGACGGATGCCGAGCCTTTCTTCGAGTGCTCTCACGGTGTGGCTCAGGGCCGACCTCGTCACACCCAGCTTTGCGGCGGCGCGTGTGAAGCTGCGTTCCTTCGCGACTTCAAGGAAAGCCCTCATCTCGGTGAACTCGTCGCGCCGCATTGTTGAATCTCCCTCACCTCGACATGCAGATTATACCTTCTAGTCATCACGAGCCTCTTCGGCAACGGCCTCCTGTCGAAGATGGACCGGAAGGCGGTTGTGCTGCTCTATACCGGGGTTCTGGTTGTTTCCAGTTTGGCCGTGGCTCTCGCTCCCAACTTCGCCGTCTTTTTGCTAGGCCGGGCGCTTGTTGGCATCTCGATTGGCGGCTTCTGGTCGCTGTCGACGGCGATCCTCGCACGTCTGGCCTCGAAGTCCGATTTGCCGAAGGCCATCGCTCTGCTCCAGGGCGGCACTGCGTTTGCCGTTGTTGTCGCAGCCCCTCTCGGCAGCTTTCTCGGCGGGCTGATCGGATGGCGCGGCACCTTCTTCGTCACTGTGCCGATCGCCCTGGCCGCCCTCGTCTGGCAATTTGTCGTCCTTCCGAAAATGCCCGCGACGGCGACGGTCTCCGTGGGGAAAATCTTCGGGCTCTTGCGCAACCGCACCTTCGCCATCGGCATGGCGGCGACAGGTCTCGCGTTCATCGGCCAGAACGCGCTGTCGATCTACCTGCGCCCATTCCTCGAAGGCGTCACCGGACTGCAGGTGAACGTTCTCTCCATGGTGCTTCTCGGACTCGGCCTCGGCGGCCCGGCCGGAACGTCTCTCATCGGTTTCGTCGTCCGCCGGCATCTCGCGACCTTGTTGATCGGATTGCCGAGCGTGCTTGCCGTCATTGCCGTTCTGCTGATTGCGCTCGGGCCGTTCGCCGCGGCCACGGCTTCTCTGCTGGTGGTGTGGGGGTTCTTCTCGACACCGATCCCGGTCGCCTGGAACACGTGGATGGCGGGCATCATCCCCGGAGAGTTGGAGGCTGCGGGCGGGCTGCAGGTGGCGTTGATCCAGCTTGCCATCGCCGGAGGCGCTTTTGCGGGCGGGGTGCTCTTCGACACCGCCGGATGGTGGAGCCCCTTCCTGTTGGCCGCCTGCCTTCTCACAGGTTCGGCTTTGCTCGCCGCGCTCGCCAGCCGCCGAACCTGAACCTTCCGAAAATCTCGAAACAAGAGAACATCATGTCTCAGGAATCAAAAACAAAGTCGTCGTCATCACCGGCGCAAGCAGCGGGCTTGGCGAAGCCACGGCCCGTCATCTGGCCGAGCGCGGTGCCATCGTCGTCCTCGGGGCGCGCCGGAGCGACCGCATCGAGGCGCTGGCCGCGGAACTCACGTCGAAGGGCTACAAGGCCAGGGCGGTGCAAACCGATGTGACGGACAGACTGCAGGTCAAGAACCTGGTGGATACGGCGGTCGGAGAATTCGGCCGCATCGACGTAATGCTGAACAATGCGGGCCTGATGCCGCTCGCCCCGCTGGAACGGCTCAAGGTCGATGAGTGGGACCGCATGATAGACGTCAATATCAAGGGCGTGCTCTACGGAATCGCCGACGCGCTACCGCACATGAAAGCGCAGAAGTCCGGCCACATCATCAATGTCTCCTCAGTCTACGGACACTTCGTCGATCCCGGAGCCACCGTCTATTGTGCCACCAAGTTCGCGGTACGTGCGCTCTCCGAAGGCCTCCGCAAAGAAGTGAGGCCCTACGATATCCGGACGACCGTCATTTCCCCCGGCGCGGTCAGCACCGAGACATTCAGGCGGGAACAAGAGAATTCGTCAGCAAGATCGCCGTCAGCTCGGACACCTTCGCCCGCACGGTCGCGTTCGCTGTAAACGAGCCCGACGACGTCGACATCAACGAAATCCTGTTCCGGCCCACCGCGCAACCGGTCTGATTTGGAGCAACGGTAATGACGCCATTCCGGCTTACCCGGCGGATCGTTGTAGCCGGAGCCTTGGCGACCGCGACGCTCCCCTTCGCGGCACATGGACAGGAGGGACGTGATCCCGCCAGCCAGAAGCCACCGACGTGCGGATCAGGTTTACGTTCAACGACCGGTCGCTGACCGCGACGCTCTACGACAATCCAACGGCGCGTGATTTCGCTTCCATGCTGCCCTCAGACCTCGAGATCGAGGACTACGGCAAGAACGAGAAGATCGTCTATCTGCCGCGCAAGCTCACGGAGGATGGCAGTGGTCCGTTCGGAAACGAGCGGCCCGGCGACCTCCGCTACTTCAAGCCATGGGGCAATCTTGCCCTGTTCTACGACGATTACCGCTGGGACGGGCTGATCCGGCTCGGCCGCTTCGATGGAGGTTTCGAGCCTCTGTCCGCAACCTCATCGGCCAGCGAATGGAGCGCAAGTTCGAGGTCAATGCCGACCAACTCACGATCACCCCTGCCGATCCCAAGGAAGGCTGGCGCGTAACCTACAAGCGGCTCGGAGACATGTAATGCCTCGTCAGTGCTCTGACTGGCATCATCCACGGTCATAGGTAGATTTGCTCAGCGTCTTTATGCTTTCGTGACGCTGAGCATGCGGGCCAATTTCGCCTCGGCGCTGACCAGGGACTCATAGCTCAATTCGATAGGCTAGAAGTCAGGACTTCGCCGTCCGATCGCAGTTCCAGTCGATACATTATGCGAGATCCTTTTAGCCTAGAACGTGAACATCCTCGGAACGAGCCGTGCACAGTCTCGTGGACGAACGGCACTCTCCGACCCTAGAGCGTCGTCAACCGTTAGGTCTGTGAACGGCAGCACTGCGCCCTCATATCGGTCGTCAAAGCCACGTTGAGCAACTTCCAAAAGCGGACTTCGCCAGCGGCCGCACCGGAACTTCGCGGCTGCGGACCTACCCAACAGTCTCTGCGAGCTTCGGGCACCGCTTAACCGGCGGTTGAAGCGGTTATGGGCAGACGGTCGAGAAGGCGCGATCGGGTCCATTCTTCTGCTGGACGATCAAAAGACGAAAACCTAAAAGAGATTAAGCCCAAACCCGCCTCTTGAAGGAGGAGAAAAAATGAAACGCATCGAGATGGAGGTGAGCGGCGGCTGCCAGTGCGGTGCCGTGCGCTACCACGCAACCGCTATGCTTGACAATTCGCATCTCTGCCATTGCCGCATGTGCCAGAAAGCCTCGGGCAACATCTTTGCCGCTCTCGTCGCCGCGCCCGATGATGCGCTCACCTGGACACGCGGCAAGCCGAGCGTCTGGAAGAGCTCGGAGCTTGTCGAGCGCGGCTTCTGCGCCAATTGCGGCACGCCATTGTTCTTCCACCACCTCGAAAACGGTCGCACCAACCTGATGATCGGTTCGCTTGACTATCCGCACGCCTTCTCGCCGCTTGCCAATACCTGCACCGAGAACATGGTGGCATGGTTCGATACGATCACGGGCATAGAAAATACCGGTGCGACCGAAAACAACGGCGCCGACTGGGCCGCGGCGATCAAGGAGAGCAACAACCAGCACCCCGATCACGATACCACCTCATGGGCGGTGAGGGGGCGTGATGGGTGAGTCCTATTCCGGCGGTTGCCAGTGCGGCACTGTCCGTTGTCGCTATTGCGAAATAGCCGTCGTGCCGGAAACCAACGACAGCAACAGCTTACTTTCAAGATGATGCACGCAGGGTGCTTGAAGGTCTGCTCTTTAGCTAATTCGTGCCTCGAAGCAGCCCGTCAGCTTCCGGTCCCGAAGCGGACAAAGAAGGTTCGATTATTGAAAGAAGGCTTCGCGCCAGAAGCGGTCGCCGGATCTTGTCGCCGAACTGTGCGACACAGGCTCAAACTAGGCACAGACCAAATTATTCTCTATATAGACATAATGAATGCCGCTGTGCTGAAAAATGGATAACGCGGGACTGTCTCTCGACAGGATGCGCACATTTGTCCGCGTTGCCGAACGCGGCAATCTGTCGATGGTCGCGCGAGAACTCAGCGTCGGCCAATCGACGGTGACGCGGCATCTCAATGAGCTTGAGGAAGCTGTTGGCGTACCACTTCTCAGCCGGACGACGCGTCGCGTGACCCTTACGGACGAAGGCAGCCGCTATTACACGAATTGCCTTCAAATTCTGCGCCTGGTCGAACAGGCCGCTGAAGAAGCGCGAGATGCACGCCAAGCTCCCGCAGGTGCCGTTCGGCTTTCCTGTACAGCGGCGCTCGGCGTGATGCACATCACCCGCCTCATTTTCGAATTCCAGGACAAGCACCCAGACATCAGAGTCGACCTCAATCTCACCGACGAGCGTATCGACCTGGTTCGCGAAGGCATTGACGTGGCATTGCGTCTTGGGCCTCTAGCCGATAGCTCGATGAAACTTCATGCTCTCGGAGACAGCCATCGCTTGCTGGTGGGCGCTCCAAGTTATTTGTCTGTCTACGGACGGCCAGAGCGTCCGGCCGATCTGTCACGCTATGAAAGCGTGGTGATGTTCAATGTCGCGGGGAGCGATCAAATCATTCTCTCCTCTCACGATGGGACTAGTCTAATGGTACCAGTCAGTGGGAAGTTGCGTGTCGATCACGGACTTGCTGCGCGCGAGGCCTTCGCCGCCGGACGCGGCATTGGCCCTGCACACCTGGTCCACGATCTTCTAGACAATGGTCAGCTCGAAGTCCGTCTTGGGGACTATGGTCTTGCCCCGGTCCCCGTGAGCTTGCTTATCGTTCCAGAGCGTGCAGCCATTGCCCGCGTTCGGCTTCTCGTCGATTTTCTCGCCGCCGAAATTTCCAAATTGCCTGGAATCCGGAGGGCGTGATTTAGAGCCCGAAAGATCTCTTATCGCCTCGCCACCCCGTAGCACGCAGATACTGCTCCCAATTGAGCGTATCGGGGTTCAGGCGACGGCTCCACTCGAGATCGTGCTGATTGCCGAAATAGCCATATTCGACCGCATACTCGACCATCCCGAGAATTTCTTGCACAAGCAGTTCGTTAGCGGCGAACTCTGGAAAATATTGCAGCAGGCCATCCCTAGTGAAAGCGTTTCGATATTCGGCCTTGAGGCCGGTCACGCGCTGAAAGGTTTCGACCATTTCGCGCGGTGAGATGATATCGCCAACGATCGGTAGCGTTTTTCCATTGTAAAGCTCGGGGTTTGAGAAAATTTCGAGCACCACCGGCCAGTCGCCGTCAGCGGATCAACAAAAGGTGCTCGGAAATTATCGGGAAGATAGACCGGCAGCAAGAGGGTGTCGCCCTCCATGCGCGGCACATAGTACTCGAGAAGATTCGTATAGAAGAACGCCAGCATTATGAAGGAATGGGAGATCGGCAGGCTACTAATGTAGTCTGCTACACGCGCTTTGTCGGTAAAATGCGGAGCATACTTGGTCCCGCCGGTGATCTTGTCGACACCCTCAAGGGTGCTAAAAACAATATGCCCGACGCCAGCCTCAACTGCGGCATCCGCCAGTTGCCTGCCAAGAGGAGCCTCAATTGTCGCCGGCGGAGCGATGGGCGGCGTCATCAGGAATGCGCCATCCGCGCCTTTGAACGCAGCAACGAGGTCCTTTTGAAGGCCGAGTTCGAGCGGGACCCTTACGATTTCAGCGCCGAGCTTCTCCAGGCTTCGAGCCTCTAGCGAATCCTTTTTCCGGGTAAGCGCGCGTACGCGGAAACGTTGGCTCTGGAGGAGTGTCGCGGCTACGCTTCGCCCTTGTGCCGGCCTGCGGCGCAAATCGTGAGACAATGCTGCTCTATCCCGGAAAATCGGAGAAAAGCTGTTTCCGCTGCAATAGCAAAACGTATGCAGCGGCGACGGGTGTTCCAGGATGGCTGGATCAGAACGTTAAAACCTTATTGACGCCCAGACGAATGACCGCATAGGGACCGAAAGGCGACAGCCCCTCGACCGCCACACGCCAAAAGCAGACGACGAGGCGAACGCTTCGTCGCCTGTCCGACTTCATAGAAAGGTTTCACGAAGCCGAGTATTTTACCGTCACGCCGCGCTGCCGAAAGTAGGCCTGCATTAGCTTCCTGCCAGAACGGTTATTCTGCATGAGCCTAGCCGGGTCGAACACGGCCTCTTTCAAACCCGCCCGCGTCAACGCTGCCTTGAGAGTCGCGATATGCACGTCGATGTCGGCATTGTCCGCCTGGAGCGATTCATAAATGCGGTTCGTTGCATCTGCTACGGTCGGTTCACTCACGATTACACTCCTGTTGTTGTTGTTGTTGTTGTTGTTGTTGTTGGTTGGCTGGCGCTTACCACATTTTTCGGCGTGACCTATTGTGGTGAAAAATGCCCACGTCAATGGGTGACGATGGATTGGAACATTGCGTCCGCTTTCGAAGATGCGGCACCAGAAGCAGACCAGCGGGAACCGATAGAAAGTACCGCTCGGCCCAAGGCGAACACCGACCCGATCCCCGCCCCACACCGGTGTCACCGCCTCAACCACCTCGAACAGGAAGCGCGCCCGGTTTTCAATCGAACCGCCATAGCGATCAGTTCGCCTGTTCGAGCCGTCCTACCGTTCGCGCCGTGAATCTCGACGCCGTCGAAGCCTGCCGCCTTGGCGCGGATCGCCCCCTGCCGGAACTGCTCGACGATCTCGCCGACCTCCTCGATGGCCAGCGCCCGGTTTGGCGACACCGGCACCCAGCCGTCCTTGGTGAAGACCAGATCCTTGACCTGAACCGCAGACGGCGCGACTGGGCTCAGCCCCCCGGTATTGTCGACATGGCTCTGCCGGCCGACGTGCCAGAGTTGGAGAAGGATCCGGCCGCCCTTGGCGTGGACCGCGTCGGTCACCCGCCGCCAGCCGGCAATCTGATCGTTAGTATAGATACCGGGCGAACCCAGGTAACCGCGCCCCTGCAGCGAGATCGACGTCGCCTCGGCGATCTGGAGGCCACCCTCCGAAGCGCGCTGGGCATAGTATTGGACCATTGGATCGCCGGGGACGTTGTCCGGCTGTTCCGAGCGCAGCCGCGTGAGAGGAGCGGCGACGATGCGATGGGAGAGCTGGATGCTACCAACCGAGATGGGTGTGAAAAGAGAGGTCATCGGATACTCCTTGAAGCGAGGCCGGCACGCCGGCGATTGTTCGAAACAAACGAGCTTCCATTGGCCATGAGATGGACTGCCGCCACGGCCCAAGAATTCGGTTCGTTCGCTGAATGCCTCCAGCGAAAGGCCCGCAGCCTTGGGCACACTGCCTTGAAAAGGTCGCGCAGTGCCCTGGGAACCCTGTTTCTGTGATCCAGAATCGCAGCGGCGCGGCTATGCCAGTAGCCGTTCTCTTTCGCTATCTTCTATGTATCGGACACATCATTGGTCAGCATCGGCCACGCTCGCTGAACGCCGGCGCCTTGTCAGAGTCCGGCATGGAAATACCGTCCATCCAGAAAAACGTCGCTCGACCTGCAAAAACGAGAAGCAATCGCCCGCAGTTACTATGCATCAGATGCATAAATGATAGCAGATATGAGTTGCTACCGCCGCTTCGCCTCTGCCGCCAATTTAACGTCAGCAATCTGGCGGCGCCCACATTTACGGCCTTCCCTCTCATCCGCCGCCGGATCAGGGAGAAACATTATGCGTATGACTGGCAACACCATTTTCATAACAGGCGGCGGCTCCGGCATTGGCCGCGGGCTCGCCGAGGCCTTCCATAGGCTCGGCAACAAGGTGATCATCTCGGGTCGGCGCAAGGAGCGCCTGCAGGAGACGCTCGACGCCAATCCCGGCATGGCAGCGATCGAGCTCGACATCACCAATTCGGAAAGCATCCAGACGGCGGCGGCGACCCTGCTCGCCGAGCACCCGGCACTCAATGTGCTGATCAACAACGCCGGCATCATGCTGCTCGATGAGGCTGAAGGTCCGGTGGACGATGCGCTTGCGCTATCGACCGTCACCACCAACCTACTCGGCCCGATCCGGATGACCTCCGCGCTGGTCGAACATCTGAAGGCTCGGCCCGACGCAATGATCGCCAATGTATCGTCCGTACTCGGCTTCGTGCCGATGGCAGTCTCGGCGGTCTATTCGGCGACCAAGGCAGCACTCCATTCCTACACGTTATCGCTCCGCTATCTCTTGAGCCCGCACGGCATCCGGCTCGTCGAGATCGCTCCGCCGTGGGTGCGTACCGAGCTGCTCAACAGCAGCGAGGAGGAGCGCGCCATCCCGCTCGACCAATTCATTGCCGAAGCCATGAAGCAACTCGAAAGCGGGGCGGACGAAGTACTTGTCGCGCCGGCTGAGGCGATGCGCGCGAACCCCGGTCCGAACGAGCACACCTGGGTCAAGCAGTTCAACGACATGATCGCTGCCGGGCCGGCCCTGGGCTGACCTGTTGCAGGGGCGCTGATCGCCAGTGCCACAGAAACGGCTCATCGCCGAAGCGGCGCTTCCTCTGAAAGGCCGTCTGACATCTCAAGACTGCATCGGGCGGCCGTGGCGGCCGATGCTCACAACACGGAAAGGAAGAAGGATCATGACCACACGCACGCCAGCGGTAAACAAGGCCATCGTCCTCGAAGCGTTCGAAACGCTGTTCAATCGCAAGGATATAACCGCTGCCGAACGCTTCTGGTCGCCGGCCTACATCCAGCACAGCGCCCACGTGCCCCCCGGCCGCGAAGGACTGTTCGGCCTCGTTGCCGCCGGGCCCGCAGATCTGCACTATGAATGCCAGCTCGCCGTGGCGGAAGGTGATTTTGTCCTGCTGCACGGCCGCTTCTCCGGACTGGGCCAGCGCGCGAATTGGGTCGTGGTCGAGATCCTCCGTCTCGTCGACGGCGTGATGGTCGAGCATTGGGATGTCATTCAGGACGAAGCGACCCGTGAAAGCTCGCTCGGCGGACATCCCATGTTCGGTGATCGCTTCCCAGCCTGATCCCCGCATCAACTGGAATGTCGCTCTGAAAGCTTATGTCCTCCGATCGCGGGACGCGCTCGGAGGGCCGTAGGGGCATCGACTACTTTTTCTTTTTACTGACGCCCTTGGCGGCCTGCTCGATCACCGCCGCCACGGCTTCCGGCTGCGAGACATAGACAGCGTGGCGTTGGTGCACGGATCGTTCAGTACTGGGCGTTGTAGGCTGCAACCTCAATGACCGTTATGCCCCTGTCATGCCTTTCAAACACAATTCCGGCCGCCGTCACCGTATCGGCAAGATGAAGTTCAAAGTGACGAACTGGCCGGAATATGAAGCGGGGTTGCGTCGACGCGGCAGCCTGACCGTGTGGGTGACATCGGAAGCCCTGTCCAACTGGCAAGCGCCGAGACGCAAGACACGTGGCGGCCAGCATCGCTATTCCGATCTGGCGACCGAGACCGGCTTGACGCTGGGGCTAGTGTTTGGTTTGCGACTGCGCCAGGTCGAAGGCCTATTGGAATCGCTTCTGCAGTTGATGGACCTGGACCTTGCCGTTCCCGATCACACGACGCTGAGCCGGCGGGCACGGACATGGCAATCTTGCGCCAGACGCCAGCCTCATAAGCCGCCACCGGACGGACCATAGCACGTGCTGATCGACAGCACTGGCCTTGAGGTCTATGGCGCGGGACAATGGCTGGAGGAGAAGCATGGTGCCAGATCCCGCCGTAGTTGGCGCAAGCTGCATCTGGCGCAGAATGCAGATAGCGGCGAGATCACCGCCCATACTCTGACCGACCAGGACACAGGTGATGCTTCTCAGGTGGACCCACTGCTCGACCAGATCGACGGTCCGATCGGACAGTTCACTGCCGACGGCGCCTATGACGGAAAGCCAACCTACGATACCGTCATCAACCACAGCGCTGCTGCCGCAACCGTCATTCCGCCTCGTGCCAACGCGGTCGAACGGGCAGATGCTGAAATGCCGGATCAACGGTACAACCACATCGCAGCGATCGAAAGAGAGGGACGGATGAAATGGCAAGCCTCCACCGGCTACGGCAAGCGGTCTCTTCGAGTGCGGTCTTCTGTCAGGCCTCAGAGATGTGGCACTTTCAAAAGCCACGGGCCGGTATGGTGATCTGCGGAGCGGATCTCGCGGGCCCAGTAATGCGCGCTGCCACAAGCTTCGAAGACAACAACGCAGGTGCGCTGCCCAGCCATGAACCGCCGGAACTGCTCGCGTGTCAGCTTCTTGCGGAACTTCACCTGCCCCCTCATCGAGGCCCCGTGGACATGGAAAACGCGCTTTGCCAAGTCCACCCCGATCATCGTATCCCTCATTTCGCCCGCCCTTTCCGCTTCGTGGCTCATGGACCACATACTCATGGCTCGATGCCGGCGGGAAGGGCGGCAACCATCCCATCTGCCAAGCGACATCTGGGGCTGCCTCAGCGACGGTATCAAAGGTCAATGGGCGCCGGCCCCGCTGCCAGCCTCTGAGCGTCGCGTGAACAGTAGAGCGACGGCGGCAATCGCGAGCACCAAGGCAATTATGGCGAAAGTGTCGCTGAAACCCATGATCAGGGCCTGACGCTTGACGATGCGACCAAGCGTCACGACTGCCTGAGTGCTCGCCTTGGCGTGGTCTGAGACACCATGCGACTGGAAGTAGCCCGTGAGCAGGTCCAATCTTTGGCGGACCTCGTCGCGGCTCAGGGTGATCGACTGGCCGATGATATTCGAATGGAACTGCTCGCGCTTGGTAAGAAGTGTTCCAAGCGTAGCCGTGCCGACCGCGCCGCCGAGATTCCGGAGCATGTTCGTAAGGCCCGATGCAGCTGCAGCGTCCGCCGCCCCAATGCCGGCAGTGGTGATCGCGGTGATCGGTGTCAGCACGAGCGCCTGGCCGATCGCACGGACGATGTTCGGGATCCAGAACTGGTCACCGGCGTTGTCGGCGGACAGCATGATGTTCATGAAGCAGCTGATCGCGAAGATGCTGATGCCGAGGAACCCGACGTAGCGCGCATCGAACCGTTTCATCATCATGGGCACCAGGGGAATGAGCAGCAATTGCGGAAGGCCGGTCCAGGCAAGTACATTGCCGATCTGCTCGGCGTTGTAACGCTGGACCTGCCCCAGATACTGGGGAAGGATGTAGACCGTGCCGAACAGCGCTACGCCGACCAAGACGTTCACGACGACCCCGATCCCGAAATTGCGCTGCTTGAGCAGGCTCAGCTTCACCAGAGGTTTCTCTACCGTCAGCTCGATCCAGATGAAGGCGGCGAGAAACACGAAAGCCACGACGCTCAGCTTCAGGATGAAGGGCGAGGAGAACCAGTCCTCCTTATTGCCTTCCTCGAGCACCGTCTGCAGGGCCGCCAGGCCAATAGACATGGTGACGATGCCGGCCCAGTCGCCCTCTCGCAGCAAACCAAGCTGCATGGGTTGTTTCTCGAGCGTCGCTGCGAGTGCTATCACCATGATGGCACTGGGAATCGTGTTGATGAAGAAGATCGTCTGCCAACCGTAATTCTCGGTCAGATAGCCGCCGATGGTCGGCCCGATCGCCGGTGCGAACGTGACGGACAAGGCGAAGATGGCGAGGCCGATAGGCTGCTGCGACTTGGGCAGCTTCGTCAAGACCATCGTAAACGCCATCGGAATCAGGATGCCGCCAGCGAAACCTTGCAGACCGCGCATCGCGATCATTGAGTTCAGATCGTCCGTGAAGGCACATGCCATGGAGAACAGCGGAAACAACACGGCGTTCGTCAGAATGTACCTCCGGAATGAGAAGACGCTGCTGAAGTAGGCCGTCAGCGGAATGACGATGATCTCGCCGATGAGGTACGAGGTGGAAATCCAGGCGCCGTTATCGACTCCCGTGCCGATGCCGCCCTCGATGTCCAGCAGGGACGCATTCGTGATCTGGATGTTGAGGATGGCCATGAAAGCGCCGATCATTCCCGCGAGAACGGCGATCCACTCCCTTGCTCCGGCTTTCGGCGCGCTGGCGAGAGTCGCCGTTGTGCCCGATAACGTGGTAACGTCGGACATGACTTGATCCTCCTGGATCTCGCTCTATTGGCTTGGCAGCTATTCGTTGCCGCTTTTTGTATTGATGCTCGGGGAAACGGACATCCCGGGACGGAGGTCTCCGGACGCGGCACTGGCGGCGTCGAGAACGATCCTCACGGGAATACGCTGTACGACCTTGGTGAAGTTGCCCGTTGCGTTATCGGGAGGCAGCAGCGCAAACTCCTGGCCGCTCGCCGGGGCAATGCTATCGACGCGGCCGCGGTAAACGTGGCCCGGAAACATGTCCACTTCGATGTCCACGGGCTGGCCCGGGTGCACGTCCTGCAACTGGGTTTCTTTGTAATTGGCGACGATATAGGCGGCCGTGGTTGGCACAACGGTCACGAGCTGCGTTCCAGCCTGGACGTACTGTCCCACCCGCAGAGTGCGGTTTCCGACCACCCCGTCAATCGGCGCGACAATGCTTGTATACGACAGATTGAGCTCGGCCTGATGCTGGACCGCGATATCGCGAGCCAGTGCTGCATCGGCCTGGGCGATTTCCGCCTTAAGGATGTCGATCTGCGTGACCGCCGCTGCGAGCGAGGCGATATCGCGCGCCGTGGTGGCCCGATAGGCAGCAATCTGCGAGGCAGCTTGCTGCGCGGATTGAACGGGAGCATAGCCGGTAGTGGCGAGGCGCGAATAGCGTTTATCGTTCTGCTCGGCGAACGTCTCGTTGGCACGGTCTACGTCCACCGACGCCTGCGCGGCGGCGATCGCGGATTTCTGAGCCTCGAGGGCGGCCTTCTTGGCGTCAACCGTCGCGCGTGCAGCCTCGACATTGGCCCTCGCCTGTTCGAGAGCGGTGACATAGTCTCGGTCGTCGATCGTTGCGAGCACCTGCCCGACCTTGATGGTCTGGTTGTCTCGGACGAGGACCTTGGCGAGGTGGCCAGAGATCTTCGGTGCTACTGCGCTGCTGTCGGCCTTGATATACGCGTCGTCGGTGGAAATCTCGAAGCGGCCGACCGTCCAGTATTCATTTCCGTAGTAGACCGCCGCCGCGACAACAGCAATCGCGGACACTCCCAGCAGAGAATTCTTCAACCCGCTGCTCTTGCGGTTTTTCATTTGTGCAGGCGGGCTAAAAGCCAATGGTGCGCCCGTGACCGGCTGCCCGGCATCCATCGTCGGTGATGGCGGGGGCAGATCCGGCTGACCCGGATTGCGGTCCAACTTGCTGGTCAGTGAGACAACGTTCTCGTCCATCGAGATCACTCCTGAGTGCAGGTTGCGGAACCTGAGGGCCGCCGCCTGCAATTTGGAAACTAATTGTTTTCCAAAATACGCCAGATCTCGTTGCTGTCAATCAGAATATGGAAAACTTCCGTTTTTCAAATTAAAGTGATCGGTTGAACAGTATCGGTTCATCTTGGTCGCGCCGCTTTGCCGCAAGCACGCGATCCCGCACGGCGCCATCCCATATGACCATGAACTAGTCGCCCGCGCTCGACTTTCGCACAGGTAGCTCCCAAATGCGCAAAATTAGGAAACTTGATGTTTTCCTAAACAGTGGTACTCTCGGCGTCAAATGAATCGGAATTGGTGATGCAGGAAAAAGCCCCCACAAAGAAGCGCGCGCGCGGGAGACCGCAGGTGCGATGCGATGATGACACGAGACGCGTGATCCTCGAGACCGCAAACGAGGCATTCAAAAAAGCCGGTTACGCCTCGACCAACATCAGCACCATCGCCCAGACGGCGGGCGTCTCGACAAAGACGCTGTACCGGCTGTTTCCGACCAAGGCAGATCTGTTCTCGGACGTAATCTCTACCAAGATCAGCGGCTATCTCCTCAGCCTCGACGAGGACAGCCTCACCGCCCTGCCCCTTCGCCAGGGCCTCGAACGCTTGCTGATAGCTTACGGACGCCTGACCCTGTCTGCGGAGACGATCGTCATGACACGACTGGTGCTGAGCGAGTCGGATCGCTTTCCGGAGATCGCCTCGGTCTTTTATGAGCAGGCGATACTTCGGACCAGCAAAGCCATGGAGGGCTGGCTCGCCAGACAGGCGAAGCTAAATGCACTGCGCCTTGAGGACGTTTCGATGGCGACCGGCATGCTTCGTGGAATGATGGCAATGGAGCCACAGCGTGCGGCTATGCTGGGCCAGATCGGCGAGATATCGGACGAGCAGATCGTTGCAAGGGCGCGGACATGCGTAAGTCTTTTCCTGGATGGCTGCTCGAAATGAACTCCGAATGAGCCGGCAATGAATGACGAGGGATCCCTATCCCTCAGGCCGAACCTGACAAGCAAGCGCCCATACTACAGAGCGGGCAGCGAGATCGACCGCTGCCCAGTAGTCCCATCACCGTCAGGAACGGGTGATGGAAATGCCGCCGTCAACCAGCGATGCCGTGCCCGTCACAAAGCTTGCGTCGTCGGAGGCGAGATAGAGAACCGAGCGGGCCACTTCCTCGGGGGTGGCGACCCGTTTCAAGGCGTGCAATCCGGTGACGAAGGCCTGCTTCACTTCTGTATCGTTCATGCCGCGATACATATCGGTGTCAACAGCGCCGGGGAGGATGGCGTTGACGCGGACATTCTGCGGGCCGAACTCCGCTGCGAGAGCCTGTGTCAGCCCGATCAACCCGGATTTGCTGGCGGCATACGCCGCGACTCCGGGGAAGGCGAAGCTGTAGCCGACAAAGGTCGACGTGAAAATGATCGAACCGCCGCCGTCCTTCGCCATTTCCCCGATCTGATGCTTTGCGGCAAGAAAAGAGGCCGTGAGGTTGATTGCCAGCGTGTCGGCGAAACCTGCTTCGGAAACAGTCGTGCTCGGCCCCGCTTCGCCCAGTGTGCCGGCATTGTTGAAGGCGATGTCCAGCTTGCCGTAGCGTGCGACGGCATTGGCGACCAACGACTTCTGGTAATCCTCTAAGCGGACGTCGCCTGCGACAGCGACGGCTTCGCCGCCTGCCGCCTCGATTTCCTCTACCAGCGCATCGAGCTCGGCCTGGCGGCGCGCGCCGACCACGACCTTCGCCCCTTCGGCCGCAAGAAGCTTGGCGGTTGCGCGGCCGATGCCGGAGCTTGCGCCGGTGACAATTGCGACTTTGTCATTCAAGCGGTTCATTGCTTCATCTCCTCTTTTCGGAGAAGGGCGATCTGCCCTCCGTTTCGATGAGGTGAAGATGGCATTTCTTGATCGTTCGGATTAGTCTCCAGAGTATGGAACTGAAATCCGGAATTTCCGAACGATGATCAAGACCGAGGGAATCTCGACCTTCGTTGCCGTGGTCGAGAGCGGTTCGATCAGCGCGGCGGCGCGGCGGCTGCGGCTGTCGAAATCCGTCGTCAGTGAGCGGCTGGTCGAACTGGAAAAGTCACTCGGCGGAAGGCTGCTGCATCGCACGACGCGCAAACTCACCCTGACGGAAGACGGCCTGGCGTTTCTCGATCGCGCCCGCCGCATAGCGCGCGAGATCGAAGAAGCCGCCGCCGATATGGCCGAACGGCGCGGCACCCTTGCCGGCCCCTTGCGGATCGCCGCGCCCGTCACCTTCGGGCGCATGCATCTCGGCCCGGCGCTCTATCCCTTCCTGGCGCAACACCCGGACATAGAACTCACGCTGGACATGGACGATCGCCGTGTTGATGCGGCGGCGGATGGTTATGATGCGGTCGTCCGACACGGCCCCATTGCCGATTCGCGACTTGTCGCCTGGAAACTCGCCCCAAGCCGACGCCTACTCACCGCTTCGCCCGACTATCTGGCCGCTCATGGCGTGCCCAAAACCTTGCACGAGCTAGAGGCACATCGCGGAATCTTCTACACCAATCGCGGCGCCGCCGACTGGCGATTCCGGATCGCTACCGGCGCAGTCATCGTGCGCGCTGATCTGGCGCTGGGTGTCAATAATGGAGACATTATGCGCGATGCTGCCGTGGCCGGCCTAGGTATCGCCCTCCTGCCTGCGTTCATCGCCGGCCCGTCAATAAGAGACGGGGTGCTTCAGGAAATCGAGGTCGACCACAAACCGGAACAGGAGGTCATCTATATGGCCCATCCGGAGGGTCGGAATCCCTCAACGAAATTGCGCGCAATTGCCGACCACCTGAGACGGGCCTTCGGAAACCCGCCCTATTGGGATCCATCGGTTCCGTGAGCTTGTCAATTTGACCTGAAGCGATGCGCAATCGTCGATGGTCCGAAAGCCAGCATGTCCCTGCTAACGAAGTGCTTCGATTTCATGGGGATTGGACGTCCCGCGCCGTGGCCGAACACAAGCTGCTGAGATGCCAGAGACGACTGATTGCCGATCCGCCTTCGGGACTAACGAGAGCAATGGCCGCGACAGCATCAACCTGGTGGTCCGTTTCACCTTTCGGCCAAACGGGTCGGGCCTGGCAAGCTCGTGATCGAGCGAGTCCAATGCCCGTTGTCCGATCGGCCGGTATTAGTGTTGGGTACCGTTGAGCTTACTTCGAAGCAGACTCGGCGGCCTCTATAGTCGTCGCGGCGACCGCATCAGGTTTTGCCACATAGACCGCGTGGCTCGCTTCCACTTCGCGGATCGTGCTTCCGGCCCGTTTAGCCATGTCGCGCTCGAGAGCTGGATTGATCGCCCGGTCCTGCGTCGCAACGAGCGCCCAGCGCGGCTTGGATCTCCAGGCCGGCTCGCCGGCCTCAGTCGTGAACGCTGTCTTTGCGGCAAACACCTGCGAACGGGCGACGAAGTCGGCCTCCGACTAGATCGGCGGCAAACGCTGCGTGGAACGCCCCAAATAGAGGTAGCCGTCCTCCGTCGCTCTGATCGCACTGGGCTTCGCGTCAGGGACCGGCTTGCTCTCGGCCAGTTTGCTAAGATTTTCGCCCATTTCCGGCTGGAAGGCAGCGACATAGACCAGCGCCGCGAACCGCTTGCCGCGCTCGCGCCGGAATCCTGCATTGTCATTGACAGTCTCCAAGAGCGTCGCTCCCGGCTTGACGCTTGGCTTCATCGTGCCGCTGCAGCGGCTGCGCGAAAGCGTGATGGCGTCGGTGCGTTCGGGCGGATGGACCGCCTCGGGGTTTGCGTTTTGGCAGCTCAGCGGATGATAAGCGACGGCGTCGTTGCGGAGCTTTCGAGGCTCAAGCGCCTCGATGCGCGCGCCCGTCAGAAGCTGGCGGTCGATCGTCTTTCGGCTTTCGACATTCACGAACGAAAAATCCTATCATCTGTGGTTGACGCTGCCGGCGCGCTGGCGCTCGCAAACCTTCGTCCCTGCCGCGTCCAAGCGCGACATTGCGTTGACGCCGTCCACGACCTTCGCCATCACCTCCGGCCATGCACCGAACGCCGTAAGACTGGCGCTGGCAGCTCCGACAATGGATCAGCTCGATGTTGGTCTGTGCACATTGGCCGGCATGCTGCATGCCAGGGAGGACGATTTCGATTCGACCGAATGAGCGACGTGCGGTCGTTATAAGAATGATTGTTTCGCGTCAGCATCGCGGATCAGTCGATTCCGGAGCCATCTGGTATTTTGGTTTGACCTGAGAAGTCCAGTCCGGA
Organism: Sinorhizobium shofinae; assembly: GCA_001704765.1. Lineage (GTDB taxonomy): Bacteria > Pseudomonadota > Alphaproteobacteria > Rhizobiales > Rhizobiaceae > Sinorhizobium > Sinorhizobium shofinae. Next base: position 1,059 of record MBFK01000083.1, on the reverse strand, counting down.
TCTCGGAGGACGGTGAAACGGCGAGGCACGCCGAGCCGCATCTCAGCTCGCGGCTCCGCGCGGAACGACGAGCTTGGCCTTGAGAATCTGGACAACCTCGCCACGCTGATTGACCGTGCGACTCACAATGACTGCAATTCCCCGATCGGGCTTCGAGCGCGAAGGCGTGATCTCGACCACCTCACTTTCCACGTGCAGCATATCGCCCGGGCACGTCGGGGCGGGCCAGTTGAGCTCTCCTCCCGCCCCGATGATTCCACCGGCTAGGGGCAAGCCGGTCTCGACATTGAGGCGCATCGTAATCGCTGCGGTATGCCATCCGCTTGCGGCCAGACCCTTGAAGAATGTGTCCTTGGCCGTTTCTTCGTCGGTGTGAAAGGGCTGCGGGTCGAATTGCGCCGCGAACGCTTTTATCTGCGCTTCGTCAATTATGTGGGTTGCGCTCCTAAAGCGCTGTCCGACATAGAGGTCGTCTAGAAAAAGACGATCGGTGGGCGCCGAGCTGCTCATTGCTTGTCTCCTTCGTTTGATTCTGTTCCGATAACTTGCGACAGTGGGCTCATCAACAGCGCCCGCAAGCAATGGGCAGCTTCGAATTTGCAGCAGGGAAGACCGAACCGCGATGATTCCGCCGGATTGGAAGCCGAAACATGCCTCGATCAGACGCATGGTGGCTGTCGGAGCGACTGTCCTGGAAGTAGATCCATGTCGAATGCGAATGGAGTATAAAAAGGCAATTCGACGCGAAGGCGCTCTTTGACCCGATCGGCGGTCGCAGGCTGCCGGCGCTTCTCGCTCATTTCTCGGCCGCGATAGGCTGCGCAAAGAGCGCCATCTCTCCCGGGATCGTTGCAGGCTCACATACGTACTCCCCTAGGGGAGCTATCCGCCTCTCCCGAAACACTTCGATCCCTCGGCTTGATGGGATTCGAACGTGGACCCGCTCAACGCAGCTTGCGTGAAGGTCAATTCCGGACAATACATTATGCGATCTTCTGTAACGGGCTTTGCGTCAATCCCTTGTGAGCTTAATCCCTCGCCGAGTGCTTGCTTCTGTCC
>MBFK01000040.1 GCA_001704765.1 Sinorhizobium shofinae | reverse complement strand
TCGCCCTCGTCGACGGCAATGTCGACAGCAAGGGCACGCGCAAGGTGGCGGAAGCCTACCTCGCCTATCTCTACAGCGATGCCGGCCAGAAGATCGCCGCCAAGCACTACTACCGGCCGTTCAAACCCGAGCTCGCCGACCCCGCGGACACCGCCCGCTTCGCCGATCTCAAACTGGTCACTATTGACGAATTCGGCGGTTGGAAGGAAGCTCAGCCGAAATTCTTCGCCGATGGTGGGATTTTCGACCAGATCTACAAGCCGGGACAATAATATCATATGGCCTTTCGCAGCAGCACGCGATGGCGGTTTCGGCAGCCGAGTGTCATTCCGGGTTTCGGATTGGCGCTCGGTGTCACACTGACATGGCTTACCCTCATCGTTCTCATCCCCCTCTCCGGCCTGATCTGGCGCTCAAGCGGCCTCGGTTGGTCCAATTTCATGGCACTGGTCCTTGACGAGCGCACCGTCAACGCGTTGACGATCAGCTTCGGCACCGCCTTCATCGCCGCGGTCGTCAACCTGTTCTTCGGCGTCGTCCTCGCCTGGGTGCTGGTGCGCTATCGGTTCCCCGGCAAGCGGGTGATCGACGCCATGGTCGATCTGCCCTTCGCGCTACCGACGGCGGTGGCCGGTATCGCCTTGACGGCGCTCTATGCGCCGAACGGCTGGATCGGCTCACTTCTCGAACCGCTCGGCATCAAGGTCGCCTTCACGCCGGCCGGCATCGTCGTGGCGCTCGTCTTCGTCGGCCTGCCGTTTGTCGTGCGCACGGTTCAACCCATCATGGAGGAAATTGACAAGGAGGTCGAAGAGGCTGCCGCAACGCTCGGCGCCAACCGGTATCAGACGATCAGTCGTGTTTTGCTGCCGGGGCTCCTTCCCGCCGGACTGACGGGCTTTGCGCTTGCCTTTGCCCGCGGCGTCGGCGAATACGGTTCGGTTATCTTCATCGCCGGCAATCTGCCCTACGTCTCGGAAATCGCACCGCTGTTGATCATTATTCGCCTGGAGGAGTTCAATTATCCCGCTGCGACCGCCATTGCTACGGTGATGCTGTTCCTCTCCTTCATCATGCTGCTCATCATCAACACGATCCAGTCCTGGAGCAGACGGAGATACAGCAATGGCGCTTGATTCCAGCTCAGTGCCCACGGCGGCGCCATCCAAACTCGTGAAAGCGGCAACCTCGGAAACGCGGATTGCGCGTCTGACGCTAATTGTCGTTGCGCTCGGTTTCGTTGTCCTCTTCCTGCTGTTGCCCCTGGCGACCGTCTTTATCGAAGCGTTTCGGAACGGACCGGTCGAGTTCGCGACAACGCTCCGCGATCCCGAGACCTTTTCGGCCATCCGCCTGACGCTGATCGTCGCCGCGATCGCTGTCCCGCTGAACCTGGTTTTCGGGGTGGCCGCCGCCTGGGCCATCGCCAAGTTCGAGTTCAAGGGCAAGGCGTTCCTGACGACCCTGATAGACCTGCCCTTCTCCGTGTCGCCGGTGATCTCGGGCCTCGTTTTCGTGCTGCTCTTCGGTGCCAACAGCGCCCTCGGCCCCTTCCTGCAGAAGTACGGCATTCACATTCTCTTCGCCGTGCCGGGCCTGGTGCTTGCCACCGTCTTCGTGACCTTTCCGTTCGTCGCCCGCGAACTCATCCCGCTGATGCAGGAGCAGGGGACGAGCGACGAGGAGGCAGCGCTGTCGCTTGGGGCCACCGGCTGGCAGACCTTCTGGCATGTCACGCTGCCGAACATCAAATGGGGCCTGCTCTACGGCGTGCTGCTGTGCAATGCCCGGGCGATGGGCGAGTTCGGCGCCGTCTCCGTCGTTTCCGGTCATATTCGCGGCCAAACGAACACCATGCCCTTGCAGGTCGAAATCCTCTATAATGAATATAACTTCGTTGCCGCATTCGCGGTGGCGACAGTCCTTGCGCTTCTGGCGCTGGTGACGCTCGTCCTGAAGACGGCGCTTGAACTTCGTTACAGCGACGAGATCGCTGCCAGCCGCAGGCATTGAAAGGTCCAGACATCCATGGAAGTCCGCGTCCAGAACATACGCAAGGAATTCGGCCGCTTCCCGGCGCTCGACGACGTATCGCTCGACATCCGGTCCGGCGAGTTGATCGCGCTGCTCGGCCCGTCCGGCTCGGGAAAGACGACGCTGCTCCGGCTGATCGCCGGTCTCGAAAGCCCGACCGACGGCACGATTTTCTTCGGCGCCGAGGACGCGTCGAGGAAGAGTGTGCAGCAGCGAAACATCGGTTTCGTCTTCCAGCACTATGCACTATTCCGACATATGACCGTGCTCGACAACGTCTCCTTCGGGCTGAAGGTGCGGCCATCCAGTCGACGGCCACCGGCCGCTGAGATCCGCCGCCGGGCCCTCGACCTGCTTGAACTGGTGCAGCTTTCCGGCCTCGAGAAACGTTATCCGGCCCAGCTCTCCGGCGGCCAGCGCCAGCGCGTGGCGCTGGCGCGCGCCATGGCGGTGGAGCCGAACGTGCTGCTGCTCGACGAACCCTTCGGTGCGCTCGACGCACAGGTTCGCAAGGAGCTCCGCCGCTGGCTGCGCGAGATCCACGACCGCACCGGCCACACGACGGTCTTCGTTACCCACGACCAGGAGGAGGCGCTCGAGCTTGCCGACCGCGTCGTGGTAATGAGCAAGGGCGCGATCGAGCAGGTCGGCACGCCAGACGAGATCTACGACCAGCCGGTCTCCCCCTTTGTCTACGGCTTCATCGGCCAGTCGAACTGCCTCAACGTCACGCTGTCGCGGGGCGAGATCTGGCTCGAGGACCGACCGATCGGCCTGCGTGCCGCAAACGAGCCGGACGGGGCGGCAACCCTCTACTTCCGACCGCATGACATCGAGCTCATCGACGGTTGCGGCGGCTGTCTCGCCGGCCTCGTCACGGCGAGCCGGCGCGTCGCGGGCACGCGGCACCTGGAGCTGGATCTCGGCAAGGCACATCCTTCGGTCGAGATCGAGCTGCCGCCGGAGCGCGCCTCTTCGACGGACCACACCCGTGTCGCCTTCCGGCCGACCAAATGGAAGCTTTTCCGCAAGGACGGGGACGTCGCAGCCGCCCCGCAACTGGTGGAAGCACCCGCGAGCGAATTGGCACGCACCGGCACCTGAACAGGCGCGTCGCAGTCGTGCCGCGTCACCACGCGACACGACACTTGCATGTTTCCTTAGATCGGAGCCGATTTAAGGATAAAAACGTGTAGCAATTCAAAGTGCTACAGCGACCTTTGTACGTCTGATCTACGTCTGATTACGTCTGATAAGACGCACGGCGCTGTGGGCCCAGGCATAGGTTTGATCTATCAGGAGCATCGACCGGGATCGAAAACCGATCCCGTTCTGCAGCCGCTTGCACCGTTGCCCTTGGAGCTACCTCATGACCGTCATCGAAGAGCTTGTCCGATCCCTCGGCGAGGCCGTACTGACCGGCGACCGCATCAGCCAACGTCATCGCAGCGATGCCAGCCTGACCGGCAGCAGCCTGCCGAAGGCCGTCATTCGTCCGGCAAGCGTGGCCGATGTCGCCGCCGCCCTCATAATCTGCGACAGACACCGCCAGAGCGTGGTGCCGCAGGGCGGCATGACCGGGCTTGCCGGCGGCGCCAATCCGAATGCCGCAGACATCGTCATCTCCCTGGAACGGATGACAGGCATCGAGGAGATCGACAGCGCCGCCGCGACGATGACGGTCCTAGCCGGAACGCCGCTCGAAATGGCGCAGCGCGCCGCCGAGGAGGCCGGATTCCTGCTGCCGATCGACCTCGGCGCACGCGGCTCCTGCCAGATCGGCGGCAATCTTGCCACCAATGCCGGCGGCATCCGGGTCATCCGCCACGGTGTGACGCGCGACAACGTGCTGGGCCTCGAGGCAGTGCTTGCGGATGGCACGGTGCTCTCCTCGCTGAACAAGATGGTGAAGAACAATACCGGCTACGATCTCCGGCAGTTCTTCATCGGATCGGAGGGCACGCTCGGCATCATCACCCGCGCGGTGCTGCGGCTGCGCCCCCTGCCAGCTGGTCGCCTGACGGCGCTCTGCGCCCTCGGCAGCTATGCCGATGTCGTCGCCTTGCTCAAGCGAGCGCAGCAGCAGCTCTCGGGACTGTCGGCCTACGAGGCGATGTGGGACAGCTATTTTGGCTTCAATTGCGCGGCAGAAGGCCTTCAGTTCTTCGAGACGCCACCCGCCTTCGCCGTCATCATCGAACGGGATACGCATGGGCTCGACGGCGACCGCGAAGCGTTCGAGGCCTTCCTCGGCCAGGTTCTCGAAGACGGGTTGATCGGCGATGCGCTGATCGCACAGTCGGAGAAGGAGGCCCAGGCCTTCTGGCGGGTACGCGAAGGTCACGCGCTCGACCGGCTGCCGTATCTCGTCAACCTCGACTTAAGCCTGCCGATCGGCGCGGTCGGCAGTTTCGCCGAGAAGTGCGGCGCCGCCCTCCGCGACGCGTTTCCCTCGGCCCACGTCTCATTCTTCGGCCATGTCGCCGACAGCAACCTGCACATCGCCTTCTCGGTTGAGGACGCGGACGCGGACGCGGAGACGCTGCATGAGGTCGATGAGATCGTCTACGCCCTTGTCGGCTGCTACCACGGCTCGATCTCTGCGGAACACGGCATCGGCATTTTAAAGCGCGACTTTCTCGACCGGTCCCGCAGCCCGGCGGAGATCGAGATCATGCGGCGCATCAAGACCGCACTCGATCCGAACGGTATTCTCAACCCCGGCAAGGTGCTCGGCCGATCGTGACCTGTCTCTAAAGCCAGGAGGCAGGCGATTTCGGCAGCCGGCCCTCCGGATCGATGACGTCGAGCCGTGGCCCGCCCCGGCCGTTCCAGCGCCAGAGGGCGACACAGGTGCCGCCTGGCGATATGTAGGACGGATAGATCACGCCATCGTACCCGCGCTTCAAAAGGTCGGCGTGGGTCTTGTGCGACTGCGGCACCAAGCCCTTGTCGAGTTCGTCGCGCCACTCGCAGCGGTGAATCGTTTCCTCGAGCCCGAGCTCGGCAAGAACATCGCCATCCGTGAGATTCGCCAGCTTCGCATCGTGAAGCTCGAGTTGCACGATCAGCGCCGGATGCTGCACGAAGCCTTGATTATATTCCGCCCAGGCGGTGGAAAGTTCACGCGCCGCATAGATCGTCGGCGTGCCGATGGGATTCCATCTGCCGCCGAAGCGGGCGGCGCCCTCGCCGGAAAGCGGCATGTGTGCCCAGCGCGGCACGAAGGCGCGCCAGAGCGTCATCGGCCCGGCCGGCGCCATTGGCTCTAAGCTAGAGCGGGACGCGGGCGGAAAACCGCTCACACTTTTCCTCGTACCGCACTAGGCATAGACGCCGGCGCGGATGGCTTCGAGATAGGCGAGAACCTTGTCGGCCTTACCTTCGCCGACCAGATCATATGCGGTCTTGCCGGCCCAGCCTGGGATCGGCTGATGCTTGAACCAGATGACGGCGCGCGCCTCGTCGCCCGCCATCTCGGATGCCATGGCGAGGATGCGAACGACCTTGCTCAGGGCGCTGTCGACTTTTCGCGCGCCGGACTTTGCCGTCAGCGTATTGCGAGCGACGCCAATAAGCTTGGCGAGTTCGGCAAGCGTGACACCGAGCCGATCGGCGACGACGCGCGCCGAGAGGAAAGGGGAGTGATCATCCCCGAAGCGCGCCGCCGGAATCTGGAAATCGACAGCCATCATCACAAAACTCGATCCTATTTTGATCAGTGTATTATAAAACTAGGATCAGTTTCTGCTCAATTCAAGCACAATTCGAATTTAGCCATGAAAGGTTCAGGTCCGCCAGGACGGATCGCGTCGCTCGAAGAAAGCGGAAACCCCCTCCCGCGCTTCGTCCGTCTCCCAGGTGTCGGCGAGCTGCTCGATTGTCGCGGCGATGACGGCATCGGTAATCGGACTGCCAAGCGACCGTGCAAGCCGCTTGGCGCGGCCGGTCGCCCCCGGCGCCGCCGCCAGATAGGACTCGACTTCCGCTTCGACGGCAGGGTCCAGCGTGGCGACGTTGACAACGATCGACACGAGTCCGGCGGTTTTCGCCTCTTCGGCCCCGAAAATCCGCGCGGACATGAACAAAGGCCGCGCCCTTGCCTCGCCGATCCGGGCGATGACATAGGGGCTGATGGTGGCCGGGATGAGCCCGAGGCGCGTTTCCGTCAGTCCAAATTTTGCACCGTGCTCGGCGATGACAGCATCACACACGCTCATTAGACCAACGCCGCCGCCGAAAGCATTGCCGTGGACGCGCCCGATTAGCGGTTTCGGTATCTCGTTCAACGCCTTGAACATCATCGCCAGCCGCGTCGCCTCGGCGATCCGCGTCTGCCTGTCCGCGGTAAACTGCTGCCGCATCCAATCCAGGTCGCCGCCCGCGCAGAAGCTCTTTCCATCTCCCTCGAGAATGACCGCCCGCACGGTCGCATCGGCCGCAAACCGGCCCGCAACATCCGTCAGTTCGCTGATCATGAGGGCAGAGAGCGCGTTGTGCTTTTCCGGGCGGGCGAGCGTCAGCCGGACAATGCCTCGCTCATCGCTCGCGTAGCGGATCGTCTCGTACGTCATGCCGCACTCCTCAAGGATCGCGCGAAGGCGGCGGCCCGCTCGAGCCTTTCGGCATCAAGCCCTGCAGAAAAACCTCTTTCTTGCAGGAGAGCGTTCACCGCGACCGTATCGACATTGCCCGTCGCGCCCGGTGCATAGGGACATCCGCCGAGGCCCCCGGCGGATGCGTCGAACACTCTGAGGCCGTGCTCCAGGGAGACCGCGATATTCTCGAGTGCGCGACCCGAAGTATCGTGGAAATGGCCCGCGAGCTTCGATGCGGCAATCTCACCGAGGACCGCTTTCAGCATGGCGTCAACGGCTTCCGGGGTGCCTCGACCGATCGTGTCACCCAGGCTGATCTCATAGCAGCCGAGGTCGGAAAGCAGCCGCCCCACGCGCGCGGCAGCCTCCGGCGCGATTGTACCCTCATAGGGGCATTCGACGACGCAACTCACATAGCCGCGCAGCGGAATGCGATGGTGACGGCTAGCCTCCGCAACCGGGCGGTACCGCTCGATGCTTTCGGCGATCGAACAGTTGATGTTCTTCTGGGAGAAGGTCTCGGAGGCGGAAGCGAAGATCGCCACCTCGTCAGCGCCGGAGGCAAGCGCGGCCTCGAAGCCGCGCATATTCGGCGTCAGCGCCGCATAGCGCGTGCCCTGGCGTCTCGTAATACCGGCCATGACCGCCGGTGCATCAGCCATCTGCGGCACCCAGCGCGGACTGACGAAGCTCGTCACCTCGATCCGCTCGTAGCCGCAGTCGGAAAGAAGGTCGACAAGCCTGATCTTGTCGACGGTATCGACGAGCCTCGCCTCATTCTGGAGGCCATCCCGCGGCGCCATCTCGACAATCGTGACACGTTCGCATTCCTGCGACGTCATTCGGCTGCCTCCTCGTGAAGCTTGACGAGCACGGTGCCTTCGCTGACCTGCGCACCCTCGGCCACATGCACGCTCGCAACCTTGCCTTCCCGCGTCGCCGACAGCGTCAGCTCCATTTTCATCGCCTCCATGACGACGAGCGGCTGGCCCTTGGAGACCGCCTCGCCGGCGCCGACGCGCACCATCTTGATGAGGCCCGGCATCGGCGCGATGAGCTCGTCATCGGCGATCTCGCCGCCGTGCCCGCCCGATAGCGGATCCGGCAGGTGGAAGACCAGGTTGCGGCCGCCGAGGAACAAGGTCAATGTCTCACCGTCCCGGTTGAAGCGGAGCACCCGCTTCTGCCCGGCGATCTCCAGCCGCGCGCCGTCTACGAAGCGCTCGAGCACCAGGACCGGCAGCGTGCTGGACCCTGCATGCACCGCGAACTGGTCGCGGCCGCGCGCTTTAAGGGTCGCCACCGCGCGGCCTCCCTCATGCTCGACCGTGATCGTCCGCTGCGCGTCGCCCCAGATCTGCCAATAGCCGAGGGACGTCCACGGATCACTCGTCACGGCGGGATCGAGCACGCCAGTCGCAACGATTGCTGCCAGCGCCAGCGCCTCGTCATCTGGCGCTATCGGCGCCATCAGCCGCTCGATTTCCCGGTCGATCAGTCCCGTGTCCGGCCTGCCCGAACGGAAATCGTGCTCTTCCGTCAGGCGGATGAGGAAGTCGAGATTGGTGACCGTCCCGCCGATCCGGCATGCCTTGAGCGCCGCCTGCAATTGGCCAAGGGCTGCCGACCGGTTAGAGCCATGCACGATCAGCTTGGCGATCAAGGGATCGTAGTAGGGCGTGACCATGTCGCCCTGCCGCACCCCGGAATCGATCCGCACACTGCCGTCGGGGAAGTGCAAGTGCTTCAGTCTGCCGATTGCGGGCAAGAAACCCTTGGCGGGATCCTCCGCATAAATCCGTGCCTCGAACGACCAGCCATTGATGTTGATGTCGGACTGCTTTTTCGGCAAAGGCTCCCCGGCGGCAACGCGCAGCTGCCACTCGACGAGGTCGAAGCCAGTGATCGCCTCCGTCACCGGGTGCTCCACCTGCAGTCTCGTGTTCATCTCCATGAAAAAGAACTGATCCGGCCAGAGCCCGTTCGTGACGTCTGCGATGAACTCGACTGTCCCGGCGCCGATATAACCGATCGCCCGCGCCGCCTTCACCGCTGAATCGCCCATGGCGCGGCGCACCTCGGCGGTCATCCCCGGTGCCGGCGCCTCCTCGATCACCTTTTGGTGCCGGCGCTGCAGCGAGCAGTCGCGCTCGAATAGATGAACGATATTGCCGTGCCGGTCACCGAAGACCTGGACCTCTATGTGGCGCGGCCTGGTAAGATACTTTTCGATCAGCACCGAGCCGTCGCCGAAGGCTGCCTCGGCCTCCCGCCGGGCGGCCTCGAGCGCCGAGGCGAAATCCTCCGGTCGGTCGACGCGACGCATGCCCTTTCCGCCGCCGCCGGCGCGGGCCTTGATCAACACCGGATAGCCTATCTCGACCGCCTGCGCGGCAAGGAGGCCCGCGTCCTGCACCTCGCCGTGATAGCCGGGCACGACCGGAACGCCAGCTCGCTCCATCAGTGCCTTGGCGGCGTCCTTCAATCCCATGGCGCGGATCGCGTCCGCAGAGGGCCCGACGAACACCATGCCCGCAGCCTCGACAGCTGCAGCAAAGTCGGCATTCTCCGAGAGGAAGCCGTAGCCGGGATGAATGGCGTCCGCGCCGACGCTTCTCGCAGCCTCGATGATGCGCTCGACCGACAAATAGCTCTCGGAGGCCGGCGCCGGCCCAATCCTTACCGCTTCGTCGGCAAGCGCCACGTGGAGCGCGTCGTCGTCGACATCGGAATAGACGGCGACGGTACTGATGCCGAGCCGGCCGGCGGTGCGTAGGACGCGGCAGGCAATTTCACCACGATTGGCTATCAAGAGCTTCGAAAACATGCGCCTCTCTTCTGCTTTACTGCGCCGCCACCACTTCGACTTCGAGGAGCCAGGCCGAGTCGAAGATACCGGCAATCACCACCGTCATCGCCGGCGCCAGCGCCCCCAGATAGTCGTTGCGGATCTCGCGGTTCGCGACGAGATGATGCCTGTCGGCAAGATAGGTCGTAACCTTGACGATGTCGGCCTTGGACATACCGGCGGCTTTCAGCTGTGCGTCGACGTTATGCCAGACCTGGCGAGCCTGCGCCTCAAAGCCTTCCGGCACGACATCGTCGGATGTCATCGGGATCTGACCGCTGACGAAAAGCAGGCGCCGGAAATTTTCGATGCTCACGGCCTGCGAATAGCCGCCGCGCGGCTGCGGCGCGCTCATGGCGTTGATATTGTCGCGTTTCATCCCCAGCTCCTCCCCCTACATCCTGAACAATCCGAAACGCGTGTCCTCGACTGGCGCGTTCAGCGCTGCCGAAAGCGACAGCGCCAGCACGTCCCTGCTCTTGCGCGGATCGACGACGCCATCGTCCCACAGACGCGCCGACGCATAGAGCGGATGGCTCTGACGCTCGAAGAGATCGAGAACCGGCTGGCGGAAGCGTGCCTCCTCTTCTTCGTTCCAGGGCGTTCCGGCGCGCCGCAGTGCCTCGCCGCGCACCGTCGAAAGCACGCCCGCCGCCTGTTCGCCGCCCATCACCGAGATACGGCTGTTCGGCCAGGTCCAGAGGAAGCGCGGCGAGAACGCTCGTCCGCACATGCCGTAATTGCCGGCTCCGAACGAGCCGCCGACCAACATGGTGATCTTCGGGACCTGCACGGTCGCAACGGCCGTCACTAGCTTGGCGCCGTGCTTGGCGATACCTTCGGTCTCGTATTTGCGCCCGACCATGAAACCGGTGATGTTCTGCAGGAAGACGAGCGGGATCCTGCGCTGGGCGCAGAGCTCGACGAAATGGGCGCCCTTCAGTGCCGATTCCGAGAACAGCACGCCGTTGTTGGCGACGATGCCGACCGGGATGCCATGGACATGGGCAAAGCCGCAGACGAGCGTCGTGCCGTAGCGGGCCTTGAACTCGTCGAACCGCGAGCCGTCGACGATCCGGGCGATCACCTCGCGAATTTCATAGGGCGTTTTCAAGTCGCCGGGCACGATGCCGGCGATCTCGTCCGGATCGTAGAGCGGCGGTTCCGGCTCGCGAAGCTCCACGGATTGCGGCTTCTCGCGGTTCAGCGCGCCGACTGCGCGACGCGCGAGGGCCAGCGCATGCGCGTCGTCGCGCGCCAGGTGATCGGCCACGCCTGAGAGCCGCGTGTGCACGTCGGCGCCGCCCAGGTCCTCGGCCGAAACCACCTCTCCGGTCGCCGCGCGCACCAACGGTGGGCCGGCGAGAAAGATTGTCCCCTGGCCTTCGACGATGATCGTCTCGTCGGACATGGCCGGCACATAGGCGCCGCCTGCCGTGCAGGAGCCCATGACCACGGCGATCTGCGGGATCCCGGCCGCCGACATGTTGGCCTGATTATAGAAGATGCGGCCGAAGTGATCGCGATCCGGAAAGACCTCGTCCTGGTTCGGCAGGTTCGCGCCGCCGGAATCGACCAGATAAACGCAAGGAAGCCGGTTCTCGGCGGCGATCTCCTGCGCCCTCAGATGCTTCTTCACCGTCACGGGATAATAGGTGCCGCCTTTGACGGTGGGGTCGTTGCAGACGACCATGCATTCGCGGCCGGAAATCCGCCCAATGCCAGCAATCAGCCCGGCGGCCGGTGCGTCGCCGTTATACATCCCGTGCGCCGCCGTCGCGGCAATCTCGAGAAAGGGCGTGCCCGGATCGACGAGGGCGGCAACCCGGTCCCGCGGCAGGAGCTTGCCTCGGCTGACATGGCGCTCGCGCGCGGTTTCTCCGCCGCCGCCAGCCGCCAGCCGCACCGCTTCCTGTATCGTCGAGATCGCCTCCGCCATGGCGGCACGGTTTGCCTTGAACACATCCGAGGATGGCGAGATGTGCGATCGCAATATTGTCATTGTCCCCCAGCCCTGCCCTTCCTCATTCCAGTGGTGCGCCTCGTCCTCGGCTATTTCGTCTCGGCAAACAGTTCGCGCCCGATCAGCATGCGGCGTATCTCGCTCGTGCCGGCGCCGATCTCGTAGAGCTTGGCGTCACGCAACAGGCGGCCTGCCGGATAGTCATTGGTGTAACCGTTGCCGCCGAGCGCCTGGATCGCCTCGAGCGCCATCGTGGTTGCCTTCTCGGCCGCATAGAGAATGCAGCCGGCAGCGTCCTTGCGCGCGGTCTCGCCGCGATCGCAGGCCGCCGCCACCGCATAGACATAGGCGCGCGCCGCATTCATCGTCACGTACATGTCGGCAAGCTTCCCCTGCATCAACTGGAATTCGCCGATCGGTTGGCCAAACTGCTTACGCTCATGGAGATAGGGGACCACGACATCGAGGCAAGCCGCCATGATGCCGAGCGGGCCGGCGGAAAGCACGACCCGCTCGTAGTCGAGACCCGACATCAGCACCTTGACGCCCTCGCCGACCTTGCCGAGCACGTTCTCTTCCGGCACCTCGCAGTCCTTGAAGATGAGTTCGCACGTGTTCGAGCCACGCATGCCGAGCTTGTCGAGCTTCTGGCCGGTCGAGAAGCCGGAGAAGGTCTTTTCGACGAGAAAGGCGGTGATGCCGCGCGGCCCGGCCGCCGGATCGGTCTTGGCATAGACGACGAGCACGTCGGCATCGGGGCCGTTGGTGATCCACATCTTATTGCCGTTCAGGACGTACCGGTCGCCGCGCTTGTCGGCCTTGAGCTTCATCGAGACGACGTCCGAGCCTGCGCCCGGCTCCGACATGGCAAGCGCCCCGACATGCTCCCCCGAGATCAGCTTCGGCAGGTATTTCGCCTTCTGCGCGGCATTGCCGTTGCGGTTGATCTGGTTGACGCAGAGGTTGGAGTGAGCGCCATAGCTCAAGCCGACCGACGCCGAAGCGCGGCTGATCTCTTCCATGGCGACGCAATGGGCGAGATAGCCGAGCTGCGCGCCGCCATAGGCCTCGTCGGCGGTGACGCCGAGCAGGCCGAGTTCGCCCATCTCCCGCCAGAGCAGGACCGGGAAGGCATTGCTGCGATCCGTTTCGTCCGCCAGGGGCGCGATCCGCTCGGACGCGAACCGGCGCACGCTGTCCCGCAACGCATCGATCTCCTCGCCAAGGGCGAAGTTCAATCCACCTTCAAACATTCCATTCTCCTCCCGACGCCCGCCGACGATCTCCTCATCGTCGGGCAGGCGGCGCGCCGGCACATGTTACCGCTGCGCGGCCCTCTCGCGAACGATAACATCGCTGCCGGCTAATTTCCTTCCAAAGAGCCCGTCGGCCAAGCACGATTTGCAAAGGAACGAGGCGCGCAAGCGGCGCAACAATGCCGAAAGGCGCAGGCAACCCGAATCTACAGCCGAGCAAGCCCCGACAGCGCCTCGCCAACGATATCCGGCAGCGGCTGGGCGACATCGACCGCGACCGTGTTCACCTCGCCCGTCGGATCTTCCAACGTCGCGAGCTGCGTCCTCAACAGAGAGGTCGGCATGAAATGCCCGGAGCGGTGCCGCATGCGCTCAGAAAGCAACGCCTCGCTGCCGTGAAGATAGACAAAGGCCAGCCCGCCGGGCGTGCTTTCGCGCAGCTTCTCACGATAGCTGCGCTTGAGGGCCGAGCAGGAAACCACGGCGGCTGCCGCGCTGGCTGCCAGGCGCTCTCCGATTGCCGCCAGCCAAGGCCACCGGTCATCGTCGGTGAGCGGGATTCCCTCGGACATTTTCTTGATGTTTTCCGGTGGATGCAGCTGGTCGCCCTCGATGAAGGGATACCCATAAGCCCGCGCGATCTCCTCTCCCACGGAGGACTTGCCGCTCCCGGAAACGCCCATGACGACGATCGATCCCGCAAAGCGCCGGGTGTAGTCGGTTTTCTCAAACGTGTCGTCGGCGGTCATCGGCGCAGGCTCTTTGCCTGGTTCGGGACAGAAATGGGAGCCATCGCCATCTTTCGAGGGGTTGCCTCGAATTTCTCACATTTCACCTGAACATGATTAGGAATGGACAAAGCTGGCATCGCCTTTCTGGCGCTTATTTGCATTCTCATCGCTCTCGTGGTGAGTATCCTAGCACTCAATCCGGGAGCGGAGCAGGCTCCACCCGCCAGACCGGCAATTGTTCCGGAGAACTAGACTTAGACTAAGACTAGTTTACGCCGACGTGAACCATCCGGCAGATGCCGGAGGTCGGCGGTGGGCCCCCTTGCCTACTGTCTCGGATTATGGCCCCATCAACAGCCTGCCTGTGGCAACAGTTGGTGGCTTCCAATGACCGATGCAAAACCGGAAATTCTAGATCAGGTCCTGGCCGATTTGATCAGTGACCAAATTGAGCAGCGTCATGCAAACGAACTTCGAGCAGTTCTCTCAACCGGTAATGAGATCACCATGCACGGAAAGTTCACCGTCGGCCGAGACTTCATCATCTATAGAACGACGAAGGATGACAGCGGCAAGTGGGCGATGACGCCCTTCTCTCACATCGTGCAATTGATAATTTGATGCCGCGGGGGCGGCGAAGTCCCCGACGGGCTCCGACGTTAAACTGGCCGCCGCCGGGGGGCTCCCGCCACCATGCCGAGCCTCCTTACGAGGTCTGGCGTTCCGGCAAGACTCATGCGGAGCCGCGCGGGCGTGCGATGTCGTTTACGCCCTCCGCATCGGGCGCCTGGCCGTAACTCATGCGCCGCATCTGGGCGATGACGCGCTCCATCTCGTCGTCGGGCAGGATCGGCGGTTCGCCGAGAGTGAGAGCCTGAACATAGATCCGCGACAGCGTCTCGACCTCGATCGCAAGCCAGAGCGCCGACTCGAGCGTGTTGCCGAGCGAGATCTGGCCGTGCTGGCCGAGCAGACAGGCCGTACGGTCCTTGAGCGCGACGAGCGCGTTGTCGGAGAGCGCCTGCGTGCCGAAGGTTGCGTATCCGGCGCAGCGGATCGTCGTACCGCCGGCAATGCCCGTCATGTAGTGGAAGCTCGGAATGGTCTTGTGGTGGCAGGCGAGCGTCGTCGCATAGATCGAGTGGCAATGCAGCACGACGTTGATATCGGTGCGTGCGCGCAGGATATCCCGATGGAACCGCCATTCGGACGACGGCCGATGGCCGACATAGGTCCCATCGAAATCCATCTCGACCAGGTCTTCCGGCTGCATCGTGTCGTAGGACATGGAAGAGGGGGTGATCAGGAACCCATCGCCGGCCCGGACGGAGAGATTGCCGGCCGTGCCCTGGTTGATGCCGCTCGAGTTCATCCGCCGGCAGATGTCCACCATCTCGCGCCTAAGCGCCAGCTTGTCGATCGTCGGGGTTTCAGCCATGGAAGCTTCCTTTCGTGTGTTCGAATTCGTCTCGCTTGCCCGGTGCTGCGCGGGCAAGGCTGCGCCAATCGGCGGCATATCGGCAAAGGTCGGGCTTCAATCCCGTGAGATCGGCCGGCTCCCCAAGGGTAAGCGGCGCGGGGTGCCGGCGCGTTTCGTGACCGGCAAGCAGCGCCGCGCCGGCCGCAACACCATAGGCGTCGAGGTTGAACCGCACCTGTCGATCGGGGAGCAAGGCGGCCACCAACTGCGCGTAGAGAGGATCGCGCGAGAAGCTGCCGTCCAGCACGACGAGGCGGTCGTCGCCGAGCGCTTCGAGGCATCCGACAGTCAGCAGCGCACAATAGAGAAGAGCGAGCGCCTTGCGTTCCATCGCGCTCTCAACGGACGGTCCGACAACCCGGCCGGCGCCCGCACTCCCAGGGAAAAGCCCATCATCGTCGCCGAAGGAAGGGATGGCGAAGGTCCGTTCCCCCACAACGCGCGCCAAGACCTCCACCGGCACGTCACCCGCTGGAGGGTCCTTGCCCGCGATATGGGAGAACTCTCGGCCGCCCATGGTCAGGATGCCGCCGAGCCGATTGCCGAAGATGTCGCTGTTCAAGGTCATGCCGCGGTGCTCGTCGAGCCGCTCGATCGGCGTCGAGCCTGAGAAGCCGACGATCCAGGTCCCCGTGGAGATCACCGTGAAATCCCGCAGCCCCGCGGCGTGGTAGCGATAATGATTGAGGCTGCTGTCGTGGCCTCCCGTCAGCACGGCCAACCCTTCGGGAAGGCCGAAGCGGCGGACGAGCTCGGGCCGGATCGGCCCCAGGGTCTGCCACGCCATGGTGAAGGGCGGCATCAGGGATTGCCAGCCGCGGGCGCTGACGATCGGTGCCCAGCGACGTTCCGCGACGTTCCAGAGATGCGACTGGGCGCCGAGAAAGCTCGTTTCCGAGGCAGCGACACCGGTCAGCCGCCAGGCCCAATATTGCGGCAGGCCGAGATACCAGCGGGCCTGCGTGAAGGCGCGCGGCTCCTGCTGCTCCATCCAATAGAGCTGGCGGGCCTGATGCGTCGCCCCGTGCATTGTGGCGCTGCCGCGATCGAGAAACGAGCCGGCCAGCGGCGCATAGCCCTCGCGGATGTCGCCCGGCAACGGCTGTTCGTAGTCGATCATCGGGAGCACGACGCCATGGCTGGCATCCGGGTCGACGCCGGTCAGGACGCCGCCGGAGCCGTGTCCGGAGGTGACGAAAGCGCTGAAGGCATGGCGACGCGAGAGGGTCGCCAGCGTCTCGAAGACCCATTCGCTCAAGGTGTTCAGGTCATGATGGCGCCAGGGCGGACCCGGCAGAACGGGGTTGGGAACGCTGAGCGTCTCGACAATCGCACCGTCCGCCTCGGCAGCGCTGAGCTTGACATTGGTCTTGCCAACGTCGAGGACGGCGACCATCGTCGCTGCGCTTCCTCGGTCGCTCACCACTACCTCCACTCCTGTCGAGCCGCCGGCGCGGGCAATTCTCGGTCAGATCAGGCCGTATTGCTTGGCCTTGTTGCGCAAGAAAGGCAGCCCGTTGCCCATTACTTCCTCCTCGTCCTTCGCGACGGGACGCCAAACGGCGAGGCCGTAGGCCACTTCCGGCGGCATATTGATGAAGCTTTCCATTGCGAGCC
This sequence comes from Sinorhizobium shofinae, assembly GCA_001704765.1. GTDB lineage: Bacteria > Pseudomonadota > Alphaproteobacteria > Rhizobiales > Rhizobiaceae > Sinorhizobium > Sinorhizobium shofinae. The sequence goes on along the minus strand of MBFK01000040.1, from coordinate 11,027 downwards.
CGCCCTTGAAACCGATCGCGGCAAGGGTCGCGAAGATCTCGTCCCAGTCACAGGTGCCGTATCCGGGGGTGCCGCGGTCGCTCTCAGATAGATGGATATATTTGAGGTGCTCGCGGGCATCGAGGATGCCGTTGCCGACACCCTTTTCCTCGATGTTCATATGGTAAGTGTCGAGATGCACGAAGATGTTGTCGGCGCCGACCCGCTCGATCATTTGGACAGCCTGCCAGCCGGTGTTGATCAGGTGGTTCTCATAGCGGTTGACGGCTTCGACGCCGAGCTCGATGCCGCGCGACTTGGCGTGCTTGGCGGCTGCCGTCAGCGCGCGGGCGATATTGTCGTATTCCGCCTCGGTCGGCGGTACCCCGGTCCGCTCTCCGATCCCGCCATAGATGACGCCGGAAAGCGCCTCGCCGCCGAGATCGGCGGTCTTGTCGATCGCAACCTTCAAGTGCTCGATCGCCGCATCCGGGCGTACCGACGCCCAGGCGCGCTCAGGCAGGCCGAGCGAGCAGAGCGCGCGCAGCCCGTTTTTTTCCAGCAGCGCGCGGGTGTGCTCCGTATCCACGGCCGGCGGATTGAGCATCGGGATCTCGATGAAATCCACCTTGTACTTGATCGCGGCCGCGACCGCGCGCTCGGCACCCGGACGGTCCCAGTTCATGGTCCACATGCTCGTATGGACGCCAAAACCCTGCATGGTCATGATCCTCTTCTGACGATTGAAATCTTGATCCTGGAAGCGACCCAACGAAGGATCATCACGCCGACGAGCAGGATGCCCCAGACGGCGGTCGCGAGATGCTGGTTGGCTCCGATGAGATTGAGCCCGGACGAAAGGAGCTGCAGCACCACCAGCGCCACGAAGACCGGGATCACCCGGCCGAAGCCGCCGAACGGATTGACGCCACCGAGGAAGCAGGCAAGCACGGTGATCAGCAGATAGGATTCGCCGTGACCGATGCGCACGGAATTGAACCGCGCCAGCATGATGATGCCGGCAATGGCGCACATGACGCCAGAGAGCGTGTAGACGAGCACGATCGCCTTGCGGGTATTGATGCCGGAATAGCGGGTCGCCTCGAGATTGGAGCCGATCATATAGGTGTTGAAGCCGAGCTTGGTGCGGCCGAGCAGCACGTGCCAGGCGAACACGCAGACGATGAAGACAATCAGCGGCACGGGAATGCCGGCGATCGAGCCATGGCCGATCGGCCCCACGAAGGCGGGGAAACCGGAGATATCGCCGCCGCGCGTCAGGAACTCTCCAAGACCGCGCAGGAAGATCATCATCGACAGGGAGACGAGGATCGGGTGGGCGCGGGTGAAGGCGATCACCAGCCCCATCACCACGCCGCTTGCCCCGCCGACCAGCAGCGCCAGCAGGCAGCCGACAATGAAGATGCCGACGCCGGCGTCGACACCGCCATTTGCCTTCAGGACCCAGGCGACCGTCAGCCCCGCGACATTCGCCGTGAAGGTGATCGCCAGATTGAGACCGCCGGTGAGGATTGGCAGCAGCATGGCAAGCGTCAAGAGCCCGAGCTCCGGAAGCTGGAAGGCGACGGAGCCGAAAGTCGCCGCACTCAGGAATTGCGGCGAGGCAATGCCGAAGACGAGGACGACGGCAACGAATGCGAGACCGGGGCCGGCCATCTCGGGACCCAGAGTGGTTTTGACGCGTTCGAGGATCGTGGTCATCGTCCACCTCCCTTTTGGCCGACGAAGGACAGCAGACGCTCAATCCGGGTATTGGAAAGCGTGATGGCGATCAGGATGATGGCGCCGACGATCATCTTGAAGGCGAAGGGCGACACGCCCATCAGGTTGAGGCCGTTCTGGGTGATCGAAATCAGCAGCACGCCAAGAACGCAGCCGAGCACCGACCCCTTGCCGCCACCGAGGCGGGCGCCGCCTAAGACGACCGCCGCAAGCACGTCGAGCTCGCGGCCATAAAGCGCATTTGGCACCACCTCCTGGGCATAATGCGCTTGAATGAGCCCGCCGACGCCGGCCATCAGGCCGAGCCAGCCGAAAGCGATGAATTGCATGGCGCCGATGTTGATGCCGAAGCGGCGCGCCCCTTCCGGATTATCGCCGAAGGCGTAAAGCTGGCGGCCGACCGTGGTGCGCGTGATCAGCATCCAGGTCGCAACGACGCAGACGGCCATGACGAGAACCGGGAGCGTGATTTCGATCCAGGTCCCGTCCGGCATTTCATGCTCGAATAGAATGACGCGGTCGGTCAGCCAATCGGGTAGATCGTAGATCGACACGCCCCTGGTGAAAAACATCAGCAGCCCGAAATAGATGTTGAAGGTGGAGATCGTTGCGACGATCGAGATGATCCGGAAGCGGTGGATCAGGAAAGCATTAACGCAGCCAAGCAGCACGCCCAGCGAACCGGCGATCACGAGGCCGGAGACCCAACCGCCGCCGCCGATCCAGCCGAGCACGATCGCCGTACAATATTGGACGACGGAAGCGGCGACGGCAAAGGAGATGTCGATGCCGCCAGCGATCAGCACCACCAGAAGACCGACCGCTAAGATGATGTTGACGGCACTGATGTTCAGGAGGTCGAAGGCGTTGCCGAGCGAGAAGAAGTTCGCCGTGACGAAGGAAAGCACGGTGCTGATGACGACGATCACCGCCAGCAAGGAGAACTCGGTCGCGTGAGTACGGATCAAGCTACGCATAGACGGCCGCCTCGATTTCTTCCAGGCGCGTTTGGCGCGGATCATAGGTGCCGACAATGCGGCCCTGCGCCATATGCAGGACCCGGTCGGCGTTGAAATAGACCTCCGGCACCTCGTCTGAGATGAGAACGATGGCAAGCCCGCTCTCGGCGAGCTTGGCAACGATGTCGAAGATACCGGCGCGGGCGCCGACATCGACGCCAACGGTGGGGCAGTCGAGAATCAGGATCTTCGGATCGGTGGCGAGCCATTTGGCGATCGCGACCCGCTGCTGGTTGCCGCCGGACAGCGTCGATATTGCATCAGCCTGCCGGCCGATCCGGACGCCGAGGTCGGCGATCCAGCGCGAGACAAGGCTGCGTTTGCGATCCTCGGAGAGCAGACCTCCGGAGAGGATCTTGCGCAACGAGGCGATCACCAGATTGTCGGCTATCGGCTGCGGCTGGATGAGCCCGAGAGACAGCCGGTCCTCCGAGAGATAGGCGACTCCAGCCTTGATCGCGTCGCGGTTCGAGCCAAAGCGGATTTCCTTGCCCTCGATGCTGATCGTGCCCGAGGCGGGCTTCAGCATGCCGAAGAGGGCGAGCGCCAACTCGGTCCGCCCTGCGCCCAACAGCCCGGTGATACCGACCGTCTCACCGCGGCGCACTGTGAGCGAAATATCCTCGAACTGGCCCGGTCGGGTCAGCCCGCGCACCTCGAGTACCACCGGCTGATCGCCCTTCGGGCGTGCGCGGACATGCTGATCGAAGGTCTTGCCGGTCATCAGTTCGGTGATGCGCGACTGCGTCATGCCGGCGGCGGGATAAACCCCGACCAGCGCGCCGTCGCGCAGCACCGTGATGCGACTTGAGATCTCCAGAACCTCGGCCAGACGGTGGCTGACGAAGACGACGGCGACGCCGGAGGCTGAAAGATTGCGGACGATATTGAGGAGATGATCGGTCTCGGACTGTGTGAGCGATGCCGTCGGCTCATCCATGAAGACGAGCTTCGCCTCGCCGACGAGCGCCCGGGCGATCGCCACGATCTGCCGCTGCGCGATCGCATATTCCTTGAGCGGCAGATCGACGTCGAGAGTGATGCCAAGACGGGCAAGCGCGTCGATGGCGATCCGCCGCATCCGGCCATAGTCGACGAGACGCGGCCGACGGCCGACGACTTCGTGGAAGGCGATGTTTTCGGCGACGCTCATTTCCGGGAAAAGCGCCAGATCCTGCCAGATCACTTGAATGCCGCGGTCCTGGGCGGTGACCGGCGACATATGCGAATAGGTCTCGCCGTCATATTCGATGACGGCGCCGTCACCAGGTCGATAGACGCCGGTGATCACCTTGATCAGCGTGCTCTTGCCACAGCCGTTCTCGCCCGCGAGGCAATGCACTTCGCCGGGACGCACCTCGAAGCTCACATTCTTCAGCGCCTTGACGCCACCGAACGTCATATTGATGTTGCGAAGGGACAGAAGCGGCTTTTCGCCTACCGTCGCGCTCGTTGCCTGATGCATGGACCCTGCGCCTGTCGAACTTCGTTTCTTGAGACTTGCCAGGCCGGCCGAAGCCGGCCCAGCAGCCGGGAGAACCCGTTGGGCGGGATGCACGGCGCGGCATCCCGCCTGAAACCATTGCGGACTAGAGACCCATCGCAGCGAGATCGGCGACCGTGTCCTTGTTGATCGGCACAAGCTGGTCAACGATGATGTTGCGGTTCTGGAAATCCGGATGGACCACGCCGAGGCCTTCGATCTCGTCGCCGTCCTTGATCTCCTCGCCCTTGAGGAGCTTATCGGCCATCGTCACAAAGACTTCGCCGGCCTGCTTCGGATTCCACATGAAGCCGCCAGAGATCGCGTCGGACTTCACCAGCTTCTGGCCCTGTCCGGGCGAGAAGGGCCCGAGAACGAAAATCTCGCCCACCTTGCGGCGTTCTTCGATGGCGCGGCCGGCGCCGATCGGGCCTTGGCTGCCGAAGGCCAGGAAGCCTTTCAGGTTCGGATGAGCGGAGATCAGGTCAAGGGCCGTCGAGCGGCTCTTGTCGACGTCCTCGGCAACACCGTAGCGTTCGCCGACCAAGGTCATCTCGGGGTAGTTCTTCTTGATGTAGGCGATCGCCGCATCCGCCCAGGCGTTGTGCAGCGGGACGGTCAGCGAGCCGACGAAGACCGCATATTCGCCCTTGCCGCCCATTTTCTCCGCCAGCAACTTACCATGCGCCTCACCGAACCCGGTGGACGAGGCGAGTTCGAAGTCCCAGTCGGCGCCCTTCTGGCTCGGGGATTCATGCGTGATGACGATGATGCCCTTTTCCTTGGCCTTGGTAAGGACCGGCTCAAGCACCTTGGCGTCGTTGGGCACGACGCCGATGACCTTCACGCCCTGGGCGATCAGATCCTCGATGGCGCGCACCTGCAGTGCCGGGTCGGCGCTGGTGGGACCAACCATGAAGGCGTCAAGGCCGAGTTTTTGGCCACGCTCCTTGATGCCCACTTCCATGGCGTTGAACCACGGAATGCCGCCGATCTTGACGACCACGCCGACCTTCGGCGCTTCCTGCGCCGCGACGGAAAAGGCACCGGCGAGCGAAAGCGAAGCCGCCAGAGCGGCAGCAAGAATTTTCTTGATCATGTCTCTCCTCCACAGGTTCCCGCAACGGGAACTCTCCCGGGCGCTGTCGCGCCGGCCTCCAGTTTCAATCCTCCATTGACGAGAAGTGAGTTTCCCGCCGCTACCGCCGCCTCCTCAGACGACCCAAAGACTTGCACAATCGATATTTCTTATTTGCACAATCGATGGTGCAATGACTATCCTGCAGACTTAATCTTTCGTCAAGCGGAAATCGGCTCTAAGAGATTCGAGGAGGCTCAGATGGCGAACAGCGGCAAGAAAAAGGCGACGATCTACGATCTCTCGGTGCTCTCGGGCAGTTCGCCTTCGACGGTGAGTGCGGTGCTGAACGGCACCTGGCGCAAACGGCGTATCAAGGAAAGCACCGCCGAGCTCATCCGCAGCCTCGCCGAGACTCACCAATATACGGCGAACCGCCAGGCACGCGGATTGCGCAGCTCGCGGTCCGGACTGGTCGGGCTGCTCTTGCCCGTGCACGACAATCGCTACTTCTCCTCTTTAGCCCAGACCTTTGAGGCGCATGTACGCAGCAAGGGCCAGTGCCCGATCGTCGTCAGCGCCAGCCGCGACCCCGAAGAGGAGCGCAAGACGGCCGAAACGTTGATCTCCTATTCCATCGACGAGTTGTTCATCTGCGGCGCGACGGATCCGGATGGGGTTCACGAGGTCTGCGAAGCGGCCGGGCTGAAACACATCAATATCGACCTTCCCGGCACGAAGGTTTCGTCTGTCATCAGCGACAATTTCGAAGGCGGCCGGCTGCTGACAGAGGCGATCATCCGCCATTTCCCTGCCGGGCGGCCGCTCGAGCCGAACGATCTCTATCTGTTCGGCGGACGCAACGACCATGCGAGCCACGAGCGTATCCGCGGCTTCCGGGCCGTGAAAAAGGAACTGCTCGGGGGCGATCCAGACGAATGCATCCAGCCGACCGGCTACGCCCCGAACAACGCGCGAAAAGCCTTCGAGGCCTTTTACGCCCGGCACGGCAAGTTGCCCCGCGGCCTCTTCGTGAATTCTTCGATCAACTTCGAGGGTTTATTGCGCTTCATGGCCGAGCATCCCCACGACAATTTCACAGACCTCGTTGTCGGCTGCTACGACTACGACCCCTTCGCCTCCTTCCTCCCCTTCCCCGTCATCATGATCCGGCAGAATGTCGAGGGGATGATCGCCAAGGCCTTCGAGGTGATCGAGCAACCTCGCGCGGCGCCGCGAATACATCTGGTCGAGCCGGAGCTCGTGCCCCCTCGGACCGCACTGACGGGGCCGCTCGACGCTCTGAAGGACATCGACCTGCCGCGACGCAAGACTTAAATAATCAACTGTACATTGCTTCCGCAACGATGTATTTTTCTGTAATGAATGCTACAGACAGAAAAATCGTTGGTATCCTTGCCGAAGACGCCCGCGCGTCGCTGACGGACATAGGCGCAGCCGTGGACCTCTCACCCTCGGCGGTCAACGAACGCATCCGCCGTCTGGTGACGAGTGGCGTCATCCGCCGCTTCACGCTCGACGTCGACCATCGGATCCTCGGCTTCGACGTGCTTGCCTTCGTCTGGATCGCCCTGGCGAGCGATGCCGACGAGAGCGAGTTCCGCAGCTTCATCGCCTCCCACCCGGCGGTTGCGGAGTGCCATCACGTGACCGGCGCATGGTCCTACTGTGCCAAGGTGCGCATGCCGACACTCGGCGATATCGAGCCGTTTCTGGCGGAACTGAAAGCGCGCCGCTATCTCGCCCGCAGCGAGACCGTCATCGCGCTCTCCACCGCCGCGGAACGTCCCGTCACCTTGCCCGCGGCGGACGAAACGAAGCGAGCGAGATAATGACCGCATTACTCTTCGCAAAGGGACTGCTCCTCGGCCTTGCCATTGCTGCACCGCTCGGCCCGATCGGCACGCTCTGCATCAGCCGTACACTCGAACGCGGTTTCTGGGCCGGCGTCGCAGGCGGTCTCGGCACGGCGCTCGCAGATGCGACCTACGCGATGATGGCGGCGGCGGGCTTTGCGGCTTTTGCGACGTTTCTCTCGACGCTTTCGGCTCCCCTCGGCCTCGTCGGCGGTGCCTTCATGCTGTGGCTCGGCTGGCGCGGATTGAGTCCGCGGCCGGTTGCGGCGGCGGCAGAGATCGGCGCGCGCGATCTGTTGCACACGACGACCGCAACCTTTCTGCTGACGATGGCGAACCCGACCACCATCCTGACCTTCGCCGCAATTTTTGCGGGCTTCGGCCTCGCCGCCGTTGGCGATGGAATGAGTGCTGCGATCGTTGTCGTCGGCGTCTTCCTCGGGTCGCTCGGCTGGTGGTTTTTCTTGAGCGGCGGCGTCGCGCTCGCAAAGACCAGGCTGCCTGACGGATTTGCCGCCTGGACCTCGCGTCTTTCCGGCCTCCTCCTGATCGCTTTCGGCCTGGCCGCCCTTGCCTCGGCGGCTGCCGGCCTGGCCGAGCAATGACCTCATTCGGCGGCTTGTGCACGGGCCTCACCGAGCCCTGCCGCAAAAGCGCCATTTCAACCATAGAATTTAGCGCGCAGTGATTGCATCGGCTCGCGTATTCGAGCAAACTTATATATAACTATGGCGAAAGATCGCGAGGAGATTAGCAGATGAAGAAGAATCCCAATCCGATCGATACCTTCGTCGGTTCACGCGTCCGAATGCGCAGATTAATGGTCGGAATGAGCCAGGAAAAACTTGCAGACGGCCTCGGCATCACATTCCAGCAAGTGCAGAAATACGAAAAGGGTACGAACCGCATCGGCGCGAGCCGGTTGCAGGCGATCGCCGATATCCTCGGCGTTCATCCGAGCTTTTTCTTCCAGCAGGACGACAAGCCCCAGTCGCGCGAGACTGCGGCCGACGTGAATGAGTCGCACGAAATCTCTTCCTTCGTCGCCTCGAAGGAGGGTATCGCCCTCAACAGGGCCTTCCTGAAGATTGCCGATCCCGTGTTGCGGAAAAGGATCATCGCCCTCGTTGCTGCCATGGCGCATTCGGGCGAGACGGAACAGGCGGCCGTGCCGTCGGCGGCCCGCCATGCGGAACCTTTGCACGGCTGAGCCTTAGGAAGGCTATCGCCCCCGGTCGTCGGCTTCGAGAGCAAGGGACCAATCGGTCCCTTCCGCATAAAGCGGCGCGCGCGTTGACGCGGTATGTAACGTTCGCCTTGCGGAGTCCGCATGAAAATCGTGTTCGTCGGTCCGACCGTCCCCGATGCGGCGAAGATAGCCGGCGACGCACTGGCGATCCGCCCTCCCGCCACACAGGGCGATATCTGCCGCGCCGTATATGACGGTGCCACGGCCATCGGCCTGATCGATGGCAATTTCGAGTACGTCGCCCCGGTTTGGCACAAGGAAATACTCTTCGCACTCTCACAAGGCGTCGCGGTCCTCGGTGCTGCCAGCATGGGAGCCCTGCGGGCGGCTGAATGCGCCCCGTTCGGCATGGTCGGGATCGGCGACATCTTTCGCCAATACATTGCGGGCGAGACGGCGGATGATTCGGACGTGGCGCTGCTGCATGCGCCGGAGGAGCTCGGCCATACGGCGCTCACCGTGCCGCTCGTCAATCTGCGCGCTACGGTTCGTCATCTCACCGAACAGGACATCCTGTCCGCTTCCGATGCGGCCGACATCGAGGATGCGGCGGCAAACCTGTTCTACAAGGAACGGACCTGGTCCGCGATCCTTGCCCGTGCCAGGTTTTCACCCGGCACGGACCCGGCGGCGCTGATCTCTACGCTGCGCGCCGGGTACGTAGACCAGAAACGCACCGATGCGCTTGAACTTCTCGAAGTGCTGCAACGGATGCCGGTGGAAAGAGGCGCACCACCGCAGGGCTGGAAGTTCAACACGACCAGTCTTTGGGCGAAAATGCTGAGCCAGCTGCCGGCCTCCAATGAAAAGCCGGAGGTCTGAGCGCGGGAGGCATTCCCTTCGGGCACTATGGCTCACCTGCCAGCTGCGGGCGAAGCTTCATGATGTCGCGAATGCAGAGGAAGAAGGCGAGCATTGATTTTGCTGCCTTTCCGCGGACAGTTCGCGACGCCCTTGGACTTAAGGAAATTCCGGTGGTCTCGACGGGAGGAAACGACTATATGCGCGAGAGAACGCAGTGGCACAGCGGTGCCAATCTCGTCTGCGCCTCGCCGGGAGTCGTCTTCGCCTATGACCGCAACCTACGCGAATACGCTGCTGCGCAAGCAAGGCATCGAGGTGCTTACCATTTCGGGTGCCGAACTGGGCCGCGGACGCGGCGGTGCATGACCTGCCCGATCGTGCGGGACGCCGTCGACTACTGAACGGTCAAACACCCCTCTCCAGCTGATGCATCGCAGCCGGCCCGAAGCCGGTTGCGATGCTAGCTCCTTCCGCGCCCCGCAAGTGCTGCGCCCCGCGCTTGCTCAGCGCCAATCCTGATTGTGTTCTGCCGCTGCCCGTGAAATGTGATGAGGCGCCCAAGCGGAGAGGAGGCGAGTCGAGTGATGGCAGCAGTCAAAGGGGCAGACAATCGCATTGCGGAACTCGTCGAGAACATTCTCGTTCAGACTCCCCTGAAGGCCGCCGGATTCATCGTGACGATCTACGGAGACGTCGTGGAACCCCGGGGCGGCGTCGTGTGGATCGGCAATCTGATCGAGACCTGCGCTGCTGTCGGGATCAGCGAAACGCTGGTGCGGACTGCCGTCTCCAGGCTCGTCGCCGCTGGCCAACTGCTGGGCGAAAGGGAGGGTCGACGCAGCTATTATCGCCTTTCAAGAGCAGCCGGCAGCGAGTTTGCTTCCGCGGCACGCATCATTTTCGGCGGTTCCCAGGAGGACAGCTGGCAGCTCGTGCATCTGACCGGCGCTAAAGCGGAGGAAAGGATGCAGGCCCTTGAGCGTACCGGCTATGCGCGCCTGAACCCACGCCTGGCAATCGGGCCGGCAAGACGGGCACCGGCCTTGGCCCACGCCCTGACCCTCCGTGCCGACTCGCCGGATGCGAAGTCGCTCGCCGCTTTCGTCAAGGCGTACTGGAATCTCGCGCCGCACGCCGCCGCCTATCGCACGTTCCTCGACCAGTTCGGTCCGGTTGCCCGTCTTGCACAGAAGCGCCCCCTTGCGCCGGCCACCGCCCTGACGATACGGCTCCTTCTGATCCACCGCTTCCGCAGCGTCCTGCTGCATGATCCTCGCTTGCCCACCGCCGCTTTGCCGGAGGATTGGCCTGGCAGCGAGGCACGGCGTCTCTTTGCCGCGCTTTACCGGCACTTGTCCCCCGCGGCCGACGACCACATCGCACGCACATTCATCAGCGGGTCCGGTCCACTCAGTGCCGTGACTGAGGACACCGAGAAGCGTCTTTCAATGCTCGAAACGCAGGCTGCCTAAGCTCAGAACGTAGCTCGGACAGCCGTTTTTCGGCCCGTTCCGGCGCATTTGTGCTAAGCTTTTTTGCGCGAATGGCGAAACATCACAAAAAGATGCAAAATCGACATTGATTTGTGACATTTGCCATGCTAGTTAAATAACCGATCGGTCGGTTAATAAATTCGCGCCGTCGACCGCGAAGGCGAAGCAGGAGGCGAGCCATGTACGCACAGATGGTCAAAACGGACGCGGCTCGCGTCAAATCGCTGGACGAGATGGAGCCTCAGGAGCGTGCCTTCCAGGAACGGATCGATGCTGGGCAAAAGATCGAGCCGAAGGAGTGG
>MBFK01000142.1 GCA_001704765.1 Sinorhizobium shofinae | reverse complement strand
CCCCTCAAGGACCCTTGCACCAAGGACAAGTAATTGTAAACGCAGAAAAATACGCGTCTTTATGGACGGAAACTAGTCTAGTCTCATGAGAGAACGGGCAGATTCTCGTCTGCCCCTCCAATGCAGCTCCCGGCCGGCCATACGGGACCGTTTTTAGGCCGCCCGAGAACAGTCGAGCCGGGGGTTTCTTGAGCTGCATCGACCTTTCCTGTGCGCCTCGTCCGGCGCGGTGTCAGGTGTGGCCCCTGCGGAGTGTTCGCAGGGGCCTGTTCACTCATTAGGCATATCTGATGAGTTTCCAGGTAACAGCCTTATTGCCGAAGGGCGGCATACGGTTGCCTTTCGCAATAGGAGCGGTGGTTGTCGGCGAGCCGACGACCTCCCAATTTCCACTCTCGGGGCAAATTTCGCCTGTGCGAGCCGTCGTTCCAATGGGCTTTTTCATTGCACTTACTCCCGCGACTGGTTGATGAAGCTGCCTTTAGGAGAAAAATCCAAGGCTCTGTTGAGTTGGTAAAACTCCGCAAGGCCGATAAGTCTGAGGCGTCGCGAGCCAAACAGACCTATTGAGAGGCGGGGCCGTCGGCGCGGTCTCGCCCTTTTCTTTGGTGAGACAAAGTCCCGCTGTCAGAGAGGCCGCCGTTCTAAGGCGAGCAGTTTTCTGCCGCCGTCAGTATTGCGATCGCCCCAGGCTCACTGTTCGAAGACGCTCCGGAAGGAAGGGCAACGGTCACAATTCGGTGTAACGGTATCCAGAACCACGAACAGTTTGAATGCAGTCCCCACTTTCCTCGCTTAGGTGCTTTAGTTTTTTCCGCAAACGGCTGACATAAACATCAAGAGTCTTGTCATGGGGATCGAATTGGCGAAAGAAGACGTTTTTGTACAGGAAAGACTTGGAGCAAACTCGGCTTCTGTTTTTGTAAAGCGCTTCAATAATCCGCGCTTCCGCATCCGTTAGCCGCAGTTCACTCCCACTACATGCCAACACTCTTCTTTGGACGTCGCAGACTACGTGACCCAAAGACACGAAGTCCCTTCGTTGCTGTACCGCCCGTTCAGACCTTTGCGTCACGAGCCTTCTCATTCGGGCGTGCAATTCCCGAATGTGTAAGGGCTTCATGATGTAATCGTCTGCTCCGAGGTCAATTGCATCGGCACGACTGTCACCGTTCCCCGCCCCGGAAATTAGAATAAGCGGGACATTCGTGTTACAACGAATTGCTTGCAATATCTCGATCCCGTTACCATCTGGCAGATTTACGTCGATAACTATCCCGTCAAAGTAGTCGATCTCAGAGCTGTGTACGATGTGTGCAGCCTGCTTGTAGGTCGACAGAAACCGCAGGCGATCGGAGGCGACCGGCCATGTTAGGCGAATCGTTTCGGCCATCAACGGGTCGTCTTCAATCACTAGTATATCCATTGGGGCTAGGTCACCTGCGATCGATACTATCTGCTGCGGGATGCCTTTCTTGCATTGGGCAACCTGCGGCTGGTATCCCTGTTGAACCCGCCGTAGCGCTGAAGCCACTTTGCCTCCAGACATATGTTCTCTGCGCTCGACTGTGATGGCCGTAGAGTTCGCTCCCCATCGAAGAAAAGGTGCGATATCCCCCGATGATACTCGCCACTTGGGCATGCATCGCCGGGAGTGGAGCCATGCGTGAGAGTAAGCGTAGTCGGTAGCGCCGCACGCTGTTTTCGCCATACGCGGTCATATCCCAATCGCCTCATAAATCAGCGACCTGCCGGATAGACGCGACATAGGCGGCAGTTCTGTAGTCACCGAGTTCCGGTTGCTGTTCCATCAGGTCGGCAATGCGCGTCCAGGTGCTGCGCATGACGTCTTCCAGGCCGGAACGAACGAGGTCGATTTCGGCGCCGCCTTCGAGGAATTCGTCGCGCATGTCTGCGGGGAACTCCTTGCCTGTCATCCGTTCAAGCGCCGTAGCGATTGTGTGGTTGCGCCGTTCCCGCCGCCGCCGCTCCATGAGCCCGAAGGGAATGTGCGTGAGGTTCTTCACCCACTCGAAGTAACTGGCGACGACACCTCCGGCATTAACATAAAGATCGGGAAGAATGGTCACGCCGCGGGAGCGAAGGATCTTGTCCGCTTCGAAGGTGACAGGTCCGTTGGCGGCTTCGACGACGAGATGTGCCTTCATGCGCTCCGCCTTTTCAGCATGAACAGCATTTTCCATCGCCGCTGGAATCAGAACGTCGCAGGGCTGTTCGACGCCGTACATATCGCCGGCAAAGGACTTGGCTCCATCAAAGCCGAGAATGCTGCCTGTTCGGATCTGATGTTGCTTGAGGGCCTCAATGAAGAGGCCCTCCGGTTTGGCGACATACCCGTCACGTTCAGCAAGAACGGTCACGCGTGCGTCATCCTCTTCGGACAAAAACCTGGCGGCGTGATAGCCGACATTGCCAAACCCCTGTATAACGGTGGAGGCGCCTTTGAGATTGCGCCGGCCATCCAAACCCGGCGTGCGGGTGTCCCGAAGGAAGCTCTGGATCGCGAATTGAACGCCCCTGCCCGTAGCCTCCGCTCGCCCGGCGATCCCGCCTTTCGACAGCGGCTTACCGGTGACACAAGCACACGAATTGACCACGTCGGCAGGATTGGCGCGGCGGAACTCATCCATCATCCAGGCCATTTCCCGCTCACCGGTGACGATATCGGGAGCCGGCACATTGACGCCTGGCCCGATCGAGGCGCTTGTTCATCTCCTGCGTAAAGCGTCGGGTGATGTGCTCGAGTTCCTGCGGGGTCCATTCTCGCGGGTCGATCTTGAGTGCCCCTTTGGAGCCACCGAACGGCACGTCAACAAGCGAGCATTTGAGCGTCATTAGTGCGGCAAGCGCCTCGACCTCCTCTGCGTCAGCATTTGACGCATATCGAATGTCGCCCTTCACTGGTTCGCAGTGCTCGCTGTGGACCGATCGCCAGCCGATGAAGCTATACATGCGGCCGCGCAGCCGTACACCGAAGCGGACCGTGTAGGTCGAGTTGCACTGGATGATCCGTTCTGCCAGCCCCTCCGGTAGATCAAGGAACGACATGGCATGGCGGAAGTTTTGGTCCACGCTTTCAAGAAAGCCATCAGAATTTGTTTGCATCACGCACCTGTAACCGCTTGAGGAGCGCTGCGTCGGTCGTGTTTTGCCAGCCTGTCTCGGATGCTGTGATATTGCATGCACGTCGTGCTTCCTCCTACGGATTTCTGATGGACGCTGACCGAACCCCCGCTTGTGGGCGTTGATCGCGGGCTGTTCAATTCAAAAGGATCTGATGGCCGGCATTGCGTGCGACCAGCGCGTAAATCAGCGTGAACAACCGACGCGCTGTGTCTTTGTCGATGTCGACTTTGCCGGAGAGACGCTCTCTAAGTAGCTCGGCAGCCTCATCGTGAATGCCACGTCGCCCCATGTCGATCGACTGCAGCCGCTCGGGTCCGGAGCGGCGCATGGCCTCGTAATAGCTTGCGCAAATTCGGGTGTAGTCCTTGAGCAGCCTGCGGAAAGGCGCGAGCGAGAGATAGTGGCTTACGACATGCCCTCCCTTATCGTCGGCGATATAAAATGCCAACCGGCCGGCAGCCATCGAGATCTTGAGGCGATACGGGCCGCCGCCATGACCCACGGGCACGAAGGTACTCGTCTCGAGCAGATCGAGAACCGCTAGCGCCTGTTCGCGCTCAACTCGCTGGTCGCGAGTTTTGAACGTGCAGTCGAGTGCGACATCGCAGAGGCGGAACTCGGCGCAGGTCATGGCACAGCCCTCAGATGGCTTCCACGCACATTGCGGTGCCCATACCGCCGCCGACGCAGAGCGTGGCAAGGCCCTTCATCACCGCGGCGCCGATGATTCTCGCATCGCCTGTGACAATCTGCTGAATACCGATCGCAACCGAACGCAGGTCCGACCCCGCAGAGCTGATTGACGAACCAAGCGGTGGCTTCCTGCGGGATGCCCGCTTTGATCGCCGCCTGGCGCGCCGGGTTCTGGCCCTCGCCGGCCGGCAGAACCTGACCGAGAACAACTTTATCGACCTCGCCGGCATCGACGCCGGCGCGCTCACGGACGCCGATGACCGCAGCACCAAGCTCATGCGCCGGTGTATTGGCGAACTCGCCGCTGAAGGAACCAACCGCCGTACGCGCCGAACTGGTGATGACGATGGACAGGGTGCTCATAACAGCTCCTCCGCTGTATAAATTGATCCGATCGGGTTCGGTTTCTGCCCGACAAGCTCAGGATCAGTTGATGATCGTGGCGTCTGTCGCCGCGCGCAATTCGCTGTCGGTGACGCCATCAGCGAGTTCCACCAGCCTCAGACCACCCTCGGCGACGTTGAGAACGCCAAGGTTGGTGATGATCCGGTCAATCACGCCTTTGCCGGTGAGCGGCAGGGTGCAGGTCTTCAGTACCTTGGATTCGCCCGCCTTGTTGGTGTGATCCATGACCACGACCACGCGCTTGACGCCCGCAACAAGATCCAGGGCTCCACCCATGCCCTTGACCAGCTTGCCCGGGATCATCCAGTTGGCGAGATCACCGTTCTCGGCCACTTCCATGGCGCCGAGAATGGCCATGGCGATCTTGCTACCGCGGTTCATCGCGAAGCTTTGTGCCGAGTCGAAGAAGGCAGAATGCGGCAGTGCCGTTACCGTCTGCTTGCCCGCACTGATCAGGTCGGCGTCGATCGCGTCCTCAGTTGGAAACGGGCCGATGCCGAGCAGGCCATTTTCCGACTGCAGCGTCACGTGGACACCTTCTGGAATGTAATTGGCTACCAGCGTCGGAATGCCGATACCGAGATTGACGTAGGTGCCGTCTTGAAGTTCGCGGGCAGCCCGTGCTGTCATCTGCTTCCTGTCCCAGGCCATCTTGTCTCCCCTGCCCTTACGCCGCCGCGCGCGTCGTGCGCTGTTCCATGCGTTTTTCGTGCTCACCCTTGATCAGCCGGTGCACGTAGACCCCTGGCAAGTGGATCTGATCGGGATCGAGGCTGCCGGCCGGCACGATCTCTTCGACTACGGCGACGCAGATCTTGCCGCAGGTGGCGGCGGGCGGGTTGAAGTTGGGCGGTCTTGCGGAACACCAGGTTGCCGGTCGTATCAGCCTTCCAGGCCTTACGATAGAGAGGTCGGCGACGATGCCGGTCTTAAGAACATATGTCTCGCCGTTGGAGGTCTTGAGTTCCTTGCCCTCTTCCACGACAGTGCCGACACCGGTTTTTGTGTTGAAGCCGGCGATGCCAGCTCCGGTTGCCCGCATGCGTTCGGCGAGCGTGCCTTGCGGGTTGAATTCCAGCTCCAGTTCGCCACTCACATACTGCCGCATGAATTCGGCATTCTCGCCGACATAGGACGAGATCATCCTCCTGATCTGCTTGGTCTTCAGGAGCACGCCGAGACCGAAGTCGTCGACGCCGCAGTTGTTCGCGGCGATCGTCAGGTCCTGCGTGCCGGCCTCTCGGATTGCGTTGATCAAAAGCTCTGGAATGCCGCAAAGGCCGAAACCGCCTGCGGCAATGAACATGCCGTCGAACAGGAGATCCTCAGGCGCGGCCGGCGCGCTGTTGTAGATTTTGTGCATAGCCTCCTCAAGCGCCGTCAGCGGCCTATATCGCGCCGCCACCTTCTGTTACCTACGCGCCGCGGTTCTCTGCTGAACCGTCAGCACTTGATCACCCGGGATTGATACAAACCACCTTCAGTCAGGTCATCTCCTCTCCTCATAGCGAAGCGAATGCCTTCACGGCCATGCGCCATATTTGAAGCCACCAAACCCCAATCTGCGGCTGCGATCCCCAGCGCATAGGGGCCACCTTCATGCCCGGCAGGGCAGAAGTTATTGTCCTAAAGCAGGTCAACAACGCAGGCACCTGTCTACGCTCGATACGAGGGAGCTCACGGCCGAAGGGACCGCCAAATGCGACGTCACAAAGGCCGGCTCGGCTCATGCTTTGCCCCCCTTAGCGCGCCACGCGCTACCGTCCCGTGGCTACAAAGGTGGCGGGACCCTTAGGGGCACGCCCACGCTTCATTTTGAACCACGAGGTGTTGAGGACGCACGCGCCAGACGCACGTCCCCTACCGAGTCCCATAGGAGCCGATAAGCGAGCGATCGAAGGGATTCTCTCCTTTTTTAAGCTGCGAAACGACATCCCGTAGGTCATCCAAATAGACATCCAAGACTTTCCCGAAGGCCAGGCTAAGGATGCCTAAGTTGATCGCCGGTGGATTTAGTGATGGCGCCACGGTGTACCAGCCCTTTGCTGCCAGTCCCGCCGCGATATCCCCTACGTCAAGCGATTTCGAACCATAGCTCATCACGGTAAGCTCAGGGTCGCCACACACAAACAGGCCATCTATTGCTGGAATCTCCTGCAGCAGCCGTTCACGTATTTGCCAGATTTGTTCTGCGATTTTTCGATATCCCTCATTGCCGAGAAAACGCATGACGGCCCAGGCTGCAGCAATGCTGGCACCAGAGCGTGTGCCTGCAAAGGTTGATGTCACATAACGCCCTCGTGACCAGTTATTGAAGTCGAAAACCTGAAACTTTTGGTGCGCAGCGTCAGCAAACGCGACGATAGAAGCCCCCTTCGGGGCGAAGCCATATTTGTGCAGATCCGCCGAAATGGACTTCACTCCTTTCACCCGGAAATCCCAAGCGGGAATGGCATGACCATTCTGCTCAGCAAAAGGAGACAAAAATCCTCCAACACACGCATCTGAATGAAACCAAATGTTCCGAGACTCAGCTATAGCTGCAAGTTCTTCAATCTGGTCAAAGACTCCCATGGTAAACTGGGGAGCTGAACCACCGATCACAATTGTTTGGTCATCGAGAGCTGCTTTGAGTGCGTCAACGTCAGTCTTGAAATCAGCGCGTGGCGCAACTCTCACAACTTCCAGTCCTAAATATTTCGCCGCTTTGTCAAACGCCGGGTGCGCGCTGTGCGAAATCACCATCTTTGGGTGCGTGACCTCTGGACGATTGGCTTTTGCCCACTCTCGGGCCGTCTTGATCGCGATGAAGATGCTCTCAGTGCCCCCCGAAGTAATGCTGGCTACACCTCCTTTTGCCTGAAAAAGAGACAGCGCCCACTCGACAACTTCCGACTCAAATTTCTTGATCGAGGGAAATGCGCCAAGGCCCAATGCATTCGTTGCTTGAAATTTTTGAAAGGCTATTTTCCCCACCCGGTCGACATCGTCGTTGGCAAAATGGACGTAAAAGCCGGGCAGCCGCCCACCCCGCCAATCCACGTCGCCTTGCTTCGCGCAATCCATCGCCTGCCAAATTGCCGATTCTTCCAGGCCTTTTTCGGGGAAAGGTATATGCTTTGTCATCCGGTAAACTCCATTTTTGTGATTTATGATATGCCATAATGATATTCCAAATTCAACTACGGAATATAACAAATACCAACCGGTTGGCGCTTTCTCAGGACCATACGCTGCCGCGCAATGGTCAGGCGCTTCTCTCACGCAAGGATTGGATCGGGGCCATTTGCTATTTCTGAACGGCGACGCTGCTATAACAATTACAACCGTGCACATTTGTAAGAGTCCGCCGTGGACTGCTTGCTATATGAATGGCGGCCTCACGGGCGTTCCTCAAGGATGAGACGGTTCGGATTGCCGAGGAGATCGGTCCCACGCTCAACAGCGCGCATCTAGGCGCATTCCCGGGGTGCAATGCTCGAGTAGACTGCGCAAGCATTCGCAATCAAATACGGTAACCACCGCCACGATTTACCAGTCTCAATGATGCCGTCGCCGCCTCCTAGTGAGCAAGGCGGAAGCGCACCATCAAGGCTTGCCATTGCATGTGACACTTAATGGGCATCACTGACGTCGACGCTATAGGGTTGGCGCTCAGCCGCGGATTCGCGTGGCGCGCTTGAGTTCGACATGAGGTGCCAGCCATCCGTGACCCGATTTGAACCGCATTCTCTGCAAGGCGGCACCACATCGTGAATGCTACTTTCCGCCCGCTTTCTTTAACATTGACGCCGCGGAAATTATATTCGCGATGTAGGTCAAAGACTGATCAATGTCCTGTCTGACTTCCTCCGCAACTGCGGTGGCATCCTTATTTTCAACGCCCGCGGCTATTCTTTCACGCCACTCGCCGCGGTCGGTTGAGACTGCATATATGTAATGAGGGAAGAGTAAATTTAAGTACGGGCCTGTTTTCAGCCAAAGTGAATTGATTATCCGAATCAGGTTGGGCATATCGCACGCGGCGTACAGTTCAAACTGGAATGTGTATACCAGCGCCAGGTCAGAACGACGGTCGCCGGCGGCGCGAGCCCTTTTGAGCTTTGCCGATGTTTTGCGTAGCCTTGCTGCGATTTCCGGGCTCCCGCGAAGCGCAGCGCGCCCTGCCGCGAAGCACTCGATGTGCAAACGGATATCCTTGAGTTCGGCGATTTGCTCGGGCGTTAGAAGCGGGATGAAGGCAGACCTGTTCGCTTCACCTTGCAAAACACCCTCTGATACCAAGCGGTAGAGGGCCTCACGAACGGGGGTCGGGCTCATTGAAAAGTCTTTAGCCAGGTTCCGTATGGTGAGCTTCTCCCCGGGAACAAACTGGCCCCCACGGATCAACGCACCCAACTCGTCGTAAACCTGGTCTCTCAAGACAGCGGAGCTTGGCTTCCTCAAATTAAATCCCCTAGCTTTCTCATCCTTCAATACAATTCGATGTGCAGGTTCGCAATAAAGATTTTTAGAAGGCCAAGTTTTCTGGGATGATATATCAAATCATCATGCTTGACATCACAAATAAGCGGGATAATGTCTAACTTATGGGGTTACGCGTCAGGGGAGATTTGATGATGAAGCGAGTGGTGGCGGCGTTTTGGCAGCATGAAACCAATACCTTCAACCCGCACCCAACAACTGTTCACCGGTTCAAGGCTTGTGGCTTGATGGGCGGTGGAGATATCGCCCGCCACTTTAGCGGTACTGAAACAGATTGGGGTTCTCTGTTCGACTTCGCTGAACGGCATGGGTGGGAACTTGTCACACCCCTACATGCTCAGGCGGGGCCGAGTGGCGTCATAACTGAAGACGCATTCGAAGAGTTGGCTGGCCAACTCCTAAGGCCGCTTAAAACTGAACCGTGCGACGGCGTCTTTTTGATGCTCCACGGGTCTATGGTATCCGAGGCGTTCGAAGATTGCGAAGGCGAAATAATAGCGCGGATGCGTCAGGTGGTCGGCTGGAATGTTCCTGTTGTCGTCAGTTTGGATCCCCATGCCAACGTCACTTTCCGCATGGCTGATATGTCCAACGCTATCGTGGCTTATCGAACGACACCCCACGTTGATCAGGTCAGTACAACGCTGCTCGCATGCCAGTTGTTGGATGAAATGCTCATCGGCGGACAGCTCACCAAGGTCAGGCTGATCAAACCTCCGCTATTGGCCGGGTTGGATAGTGCAAGGACAACTGCCAAAGATGGTCCTATGCCTCAGATTTTGGATCTTGCGGAGCGCTTAACCCAGGGGAATCCGTCTATCAAACACATCAGCGTCCAAGCCGGCTTTTCGTACAGTGACGTGTTTGAGATTGGACCCAGCGCTGCCATCACGTGCCTTGGCGACACAGATAAGTATGACAAAGAAGGCAACGCGCTGTCACAACATATGTGGCTGACACGAGCCAGGCGCACAGTCGAGTTTCACTCGGTTGAAAAGGGATTGGCAATCGCTGAAAGTCTGAGAGGCAACGGTAAGCCGATCATAGTGGTCGATTATGCAGACAATCCGGGCGGGGGAGCGGCCGGAGATGATGTTACGATTTTGAAGGCGCTCCTTGCTAACGGCACCCAGACTGCCGTTTTCTTCAGCCTTTGGGCACCTGAGGCCGTTCAAGCCTGCCAAGCTGCGGGTCTTGATCAAGACGTCACGCTTCAGCTTGGCCAAGCCGGTGAGTTAGTAGTCACGGGCCGTGTAAAAGCGCTGACGCGCGGCGAATATTTGCGCAAGGGCCCGTATGCTCGCAACACGGTGGGCAATCTCGGGATGAGCGCTCTCGCCTCGGTTGGGGGAGTAGATGTCGTGCTAACCTCCATTGCCAACCAGACTGAGGAACGCGAGCAATTCAAACTGTTTGGGATTGAATTTGAGAAACAGGAACTGGTTATCTGCAAAGGCATGAATCATTTTCGTGCCGACCTCGAACCCCTGTCCCATGCGCTTGTGTTTGTCGACACCGGACATAGCTGCACTGTGAATTACACTGCGATCCCCTATCAGCATGTGCGGAGGCCGATCTGGCCCCTAGATGATTTTCGTTGAGAGCTCGGAGGTTTCCATATCCCCTTCTTCAACGAGGAGCTCCTTCTATGCTTCGGCCCGTCACATTTTTGGACGCGCTTAGCATGATCCGGCCTTTGCCGGAGTTAAATTCCAAGTTTGGTCAAGAACGTGACTACGTTCCATACCGCGAATAATTAGATAGCATGATCCCAGGAGAGAGAGTCCTCATGCCACATAGTTCATCCGCTCCCAGCGTTGCCTTGTCTAATCACGAATCGGGTCGGTTATTTTTGCGAAGCCGCGAGGTATTCCCCGATGGCACCACACGTGCCACGGTCGAACGCGATCCAATTCCGCGCTACATTCTGAAGGGCGACGGCGCTTACTTGATTGACGTCGATGGTCAGCGCTTTCTGGATCTCAGCAATAATTTCACGACCCTCATCCACGGACATGGCTTTGCGCCAGTCGTGGATGCAGTAGCACGTTTGCTTCATGATGGTACTTGCTTTTCCAATCCGACCGTCCACGAGATCGATTTGGCAGAGCTCCTGGTCGATCGGATTCCCGCAATTGAGCAGATCCGCTTCGTAAACACCGGCACTGAGGCGGTAATGTTTGCCATCAAGGCAGCCCGCGCCTTCACGGGTCGCTCCTGCATCGCGAAAATTGAGGGCGCTTATCACGGTTCCTATGATTGGGCCGAGGTCGGACAAGTGGGTACGCCTGCAACCTGGGGATCGCCGGATGCGCCCATTGCTGTGCCGTCCTATGCAGGGATGCCTATCTCGGTCGCCGAAGAGGCGGTCATTCTTCGCTTCAATGATGCAGAGGGCGCGCGTCGCCAAATCGCGGCTGCAGCGGATCGACTAGCCTGCGTACTGCTCGATCTCATGCCAAGCCGCATCGGCCTGATTTCACCTGACCCTGACTTCATCGCCGCTGTGGTCGAAACTGCACGCCAACATGGCATCCTCGTTATCTGCGACGAGGTGCTTAATCTGCGCCAAAGCTATCACGGCGCTTCTGCACGGTTTGGTATCCAGCCGGACCTGATCGCCGCTGGAAAAATTATTGGTGGCGGCTTTCCAATTGGTGCCATCGGTGGATCGCGCCACGTCATGAGCGTTTTTGACGGATCAGCCGGAAGGGCAAAACTGGCGCAAGGCGGCACCTTCTCAGCCAATCCCGTTTCCATGGTCGCTGGTCGCGTCAGTATGGAGGCCATGACTGAAGTGGCATTCGCTCGTCTTGAGCAAATGGGAGATCGTCTTCGCGGCGCACTCGCCGCTGCTGTCGACCGACATAAGGCCCACTTTATCATCAGCGGTGCAGCGTCGCTCTTCCGGATCCACGCAAAACAAGCTGTGCCGCGGGACTATCGCGAGGCCTATCCTACGCCTGACCAAGCGGCAACGATGAAAGCGATGAGCGTTTTCTTCAGGGATCAAGGTATTTTTCTGCCTAATGGCGGCACGGCTTGCCTATCAACCGCCGTGTCTGAAAGGGATATCGACAAAATTGCGGATGTCTTCGATCGATATCTGTCCACGAGTGACAGCTCATCGCAAAGAAATTGCTAAGGCGCGTTTTGAGGGATAGCTACTAGCTTTTGGCACTACCCAAATCGCTCGTATCGCAGATCTGGATATACGCCGATCCACCTTTTTTCGAGCTGAGCCTTGTGCCTTTCGGCTCCACCGAACAAGACCACCCAATCTGGAGACTGTGCGATGCACCATGAACCTCCGTTGAGAGCGAGTGACACTATAGAGCAATTGGCTAAAGCTCGCTCGGAAGGCCTGATCACGTCATCTGAAGTTGTTGAGCGCGCGCTTGCCCACGCGGCGTCACTGCGAACTCAGGGCAGTGTCGCGTTCACGCGACTTTGGCCGGAGGATGCGAAGGTCGCGGCCCAACGGGAAGACAGATTAAGCGCCGCTCGCGCCCCGTCGCCATCTCCACTCGCGGGGTTGCCTATTGCAGTCAAAGACAACTGTGACGTACGCGGGGACGTAACTCAGGCTGGATCGGAAGCATTGGCGACCGCGTTGCCAGCAGCACGCGACGCGGATTGCGTTGCGCGGCTGCGCACAGCTGGCGCAGTGATCATTGGCAAAACAAATATGTCCGAGTTCGCTTTCAGAAACACCGGAGAAAACCATCGCTTCGGCACGCCGTTGAATCCTCTCGACCCGTTGAGGCTCGTCGGGGGATCGTCCTCCGGTTCCGCCGCTTGCGTCGCCGATGGCTCGGCCGTAGCGGCGCTTGGTACAGACACAGGCGGGTCTATTAGAGGACCAGCCGCCCTTTGCGGCCTCGCTGGCTTCAAATCCTCCGAAGGGCGGATTTCTACGCGAGGTGTGGTTTCACTCTCGGAAACGTTTGACACGGTTGGACCGATAGCGCGCTCCATCAAATGTTGCGCAATCATCGACTCTGCACTTGCCGATGAGCAATGGCGACCTTTGGCGGACATGCCTCTCAAGGGGCTGGTGTTCGGCGTCCCTACAACCCTCGTTCTCGATGAACTGGACCCACAGGTTGCCGATGCATTCTCAGATTCACTTCAGTCCATTTCACGCGCGGGTGCAACCGTCATAGAATTTTCATGGCCTGAGATCGGCCAAGCACAATGGCGAGAGGCCTATCCAGTAATCTCGCACACCGAGGTCTACGCGAGCCATGGACGGCTTGTGGAAGAACGAGGACACACAATGGACCCCGCGGCGGTGGACATAATTCTCTCAGGCAAACCAGTTTCTATGAGAGAGAGAAAAGAGGCGCTGAAGGTGCGCGAAGCCTGCGTTCTAACGGGGCACGAGCGCATGTCTCGCTTCCACGCGGTTTTGATGCCGACGGTTCCAATTTTACCACCTCTCATCGCTGCTTTGACAAATCCTGACGAAGCGAAGCGGGTCGAGTACATGATCGGTCGAAACAACGAGATCGCCAATTTCTTTGATTGCTGCGCTGCGACAGTGCCTTGCCAAAAAGCCGGAGACCTTCCCGTTGGTCTGCTCGTGCAGGGCAGGCATGGGGATGATCGCCAGATACTTTCAATCGCGCATTCCGTTGAAGCCTGCATAAGTGATCCGGTTTTGCGACGTGTACCCGATTTATGAAGAGGGAAGCATGATGGAATGACAACGATCATCGGGTCGCAAGGGAGTTGACCCTGAGGTCGACCATACTGGCGGAGTTCCCGTAGCAGCCCGCGGCAGGGAAAGTCTGCCAGATGGCGAAGGGAAACAGTTCTGCTTTGAGCGCGGAGACTGGCAGGGGATTCGCAGCGCCTGGCCTCCTTCGCGTGCGCCACGGCGCCTCGGTGTGGCCGTGCAACCGCTGGATCGGCGGCTCCTCGTAATAGGCACTACTTGTCGCCCGTCGTTTCCGCTTCCCTCATCGCCGGCCCATGCCCGGAAACGGAAGCGCCGGCATTCTTCGCCATGGTCACGAAGGGGATCGCCGCCAGCAGGTTGCCGACAGCGATGATCATGAAGGCGACGTGGAAATCCTCAAGAGCGAGCGGCCCGCCGTTGAATGCCATCTCAATCTCGAGGATGGCACCTGCGACAGCCACGCCGAGCGCATAACTGATCTGCTGCAGCACGGCGCTCATCGAGATCGCCTTGCTCGCGTCCGCATCCTCGATTTCGGCAAAAGAGAGCGCATTGACACTGGTGAAGAAGAAGGAGCGCGCCAAGCCGTCGACGAGCTGGATGCAGAGCATCACCAGATAGGGCGTTGCCGGTGTGAAGAAACTATTCGCGAAGGTCGCCACGGACGCGATCGCGGCGGCGACGATCACCGTCATGCGGGAGCCGGTAAGCGCGAGCACGTGCCGGGCAACAAACTTGGTGGTGATGGCGCCGACTGCGCCGATGAAGGTGATGAGACCAGACTGGAACGGATTGAGCCCGAAGCCGATCTCCAGCATCTGGGGCATCAGGAACGGCACGGCGCCGACGGAGATGCGGAAAACCGTCCCGCCGATCGAGGCGGTCCGAAAGGCGCTGTCGTGGAAGAGGCGAAGGTCGAGCACCGGCGCAGGATGGCGGCGCGCGTGGAAGACGTAGAGGAGCGCTGCCGCGATCCCGATTGACCCCGTGGCGAAGCCGACTGCAGGCGGCAGGGCTGGCAAGCTGATGACCGAAAACCCAAAGACGACACCGGCAGCAGCGATGCCTCCGAGCAGGAAGCCGAGGATATCCATCGGCGGTGGGTTTCGCCGTTCCATCTTGGGAAGGTAAACGCCGGAGAGAACATAACCGACGATGCCGACCGGCACGTTGATCAGGAAGATCCAGTGCCAGGAGAAGTACGTGGTGATGAAGCCACCGAGCGGCGGTCCTGCCAGAGGTCCAACGAGCGCCGGGATCGTGAGCATCGCCATGGTAGAGACGAGTTCGCTCCGCGGAGTGCCGCGGACGAGCACGAGACGTGCGACCGGCGTCATCATGGCGCCGCCCATTCCCTGCAGGAAACGCGACAGGACGAGTGCAACGAGGCTGTCGGCGCCTGCGCAGAGCACCGAGCCGAGCATGAAGACGAGGATCGCCGCCCGGAAGATGCGCTTGGCGCCGAAGCGGTCGGCCATCCAGCCGCTCAAGGGAATGAAGATCGCGAGCGCCACCATATAGGAGGTCAGCGCCAGCTTCAGCGTAATTGGCCCGACGCCGATGTCGCGGGCGATCGCGGGCAGCGATGTCGCAACGATGGTCGAATCCATTTCCTCCATGAACAGGGCGATGGCAAGGATCATCGGAACGATGCGGTTCATGACAGAATTGCCTTGGGCTGGTCAGGCGCAACGCGAGGATCGTCCAGACGTCCTCACCAAAAACAATGAGCAGTTGCGCGCGTGATCCGCCCATGCACGCACCACCATCAGCCGATTGCCGTGATGTGGCCCATGCGGGCCCAAAAGGCGATCGTCAGCGACGGGACGAGCATAGGGCAGAATTGACGCCGATTCCTCAAAGGAGCACCTTTCTAGGTCGGTCAAAAAGTGCCGCTTATTTCCTGGACGTCCGTCAAAGCGAACCGCAGTGCGAAACGCAGCACGACGAGCGGCAGCAGCAGTTGCCATCACGTGTCCGCGAGCGGATTGGGCAATTGGTGTTCGACCCGGCAATTCCGAAAGCGCTCCCGAGCGGGTCGGCCACGGCCGTTCCAGAAAGGCCTTACGCTCCTCAACCCAGAAAGCTTCGGACAGCATACGCGGCCGCAGTAAGTCAAACGCCTCTTTGACCTTTTCGCGCAGGATGCGCCACAGGCTGTTGTCGGTCGACGAATATTGCTCCTGAAGGCACAGCGCGACCTCATGAAGGTGGCAGACGAAGCAGGCATGGATCAGGAAGGAACGCATGAGACTGATGTCGTCATTCAACGTGGCCGGCAAAATCTCGCTGGCACTGAAGGGCTTTAGGTCGTAACCGCGCGCCTTGAATAGCGGCGGGAGTGTGCGCGCGTCAATGAAATAACGGATCAGCAGTTTTCCGCGCCATGCCGTAACCATCGAAAAGGACTCTATTTTGCTGATGCGCTTCGAAAGCAATCCCGTAGAGGAGATACATGGCATCGGGCGGATAACGCTGCGCGCATAGGCGTGAAAGAATGTTCCGACCGCCGCCGCGCTGTCATTGCCATTTCTGGCGATGAGTTCGCAGATCAGCGGGCGCTCATAAAACGGGCTTGCCGTCAGGAGGGCGGCGACGGTCAGGGCCAGAAGACCACCCTGGCGCACCAGAGGATCGGTATTGCGGTAAATCACCGAAAGAAGCCGGCCGGGATGCTCGTCGCCCGTGTCTGGGTGGTGCAGGATGGCGTCCAACTCGTCAACGAAGACCTCCAACCCATCGCGAAGATCATCCTCCTCGGACAGGATGCCGGAAATCAGCGCGCTGAGGCGAGGTCCCATGTGGACCGCCTTTGCCCAGAGGTTTCGCTGTGTGCTCGTCATCCAGGTCGCGACGGGCAGCTTGATGAAGGGTCTCGGCTCCGTCGTGCGGAACGAGATGGACGGCAGCGTCACGATTTCCGCGCCGTCGGGATGGAGAATGCCGGAAGCGATCGCGGCTGCAAATTCCGGTCTCACGAAATTCTTCACGTGCCAGGTGTGAATGGGGAAAGGAAGCCAGCCCTCAGGCGACTGGTTGCGCGCCTTCCGGCCTTCCACCCAATCGAGCCACAGGTCAGGGAACTTCTGGGAAAACCATTCCGAATAGCTGCCTACATGTGGCATCGTCTCCGCATAGACCCAGTCTTTTCGGAGCGCCGCGATACGCAAGCTCACTCGCGCGCCGAACTCGGGAGAGAGGAAGATTACGTCTGCTGTCGGCAGACCGGACTTAGCTCTCCATGTCGGATAAAGCGGGTTGCCTTCAAGCGCGCTCCATTGGTCAAGCGTCATTGCAGCCAAGTGTGGCGGCAGGTTCGCTTCGAGGTAGGCGAGGAAGCCGGGCGCATCTGATTCGGCAATTTTTTCGCGGAGTTCGGCGTTCCAGCTTTGCCGATGGCGGCGCGCAAGATTGTCGCTGCGCATCCTGTCGTCCACGTCGCACAGCAGGTCCTCCATGGCATCCGGAGCGGGTTTCATCGCCAGGCACGGAGCAATCTCCCTCATCAGGGCAGCGGGACAATCGTTCCTGTGGCTAGCGCCGGTTCCATCGAGCACTTCGATCGCTCCGCGGTTCCTCAGGGTTCCGGCAGGCGCGGTGCGCAGGTCAGAAAATTGCAGCACTCGCCGGGACGGCCATAGAGGAAACCAAGCCTGACAGCCGTCCCCGCCAGCTATCGCTGCATCAATCCGCTGATAACTTTACAGTGCCCGTGCAGGAATTCCTCGCCGGCGAAACGCTGCATGGTCTGGCAAAACGCCACGACGTGTCGCGCAACCTTATCCGCATCTGGGTTCACAAGTACGAGCAAGGCGCATTTGACGACGATGCGCAGGCGGCCGATCTCATCCAGGAATACGAGGGCCGGATCGCGGCGCTGGAGCGGCTGGTCGGCAAGCAGGCGCTGGAGTTGGAGTTCCTAAAGGGGGCAATGAAAAACGGACCGCGGCCGAAAAACGGGACTACATCCGTCATCACCGGCCCCGCGGCATCTCCGTCGCGGAAGGACGGCTGATGGGAATCGCACGCTCCACCTATTATGACCGCCCAGAAAGGCCGGCCGACGACACCGCGATCGTCGAAGCGATGTTCGCGATCTGCGACGAGTTCGAGTTCTACGGCTACCGCCGCGTCGGTGCGGCCCTGCGGCAGCAGGGTCTTGTCGTGAACCACAAGAAGATTCGCCGCCTCGGGCGGCAAGGCGCAGCGACATCAACCTCCATTATGGCAGCGAGCCCGGTACCAAATTCTACAGCGGGCTTTCCGATCAATATGGCTATTTATAGCGCGGCGATCCTGATTGACGCTGAGTCCCCGTGAGGCATTCGAGAACATCCGAGTGAGGCAACGGCATTATTTTCTGGGAACACTCTTGGATGAGGCAATACGCGTTTCGCGGTAGGGACGCCCATTACTGGACGCCACCGGGTCACCGGAGGCGGTCACCCACCTCCGGTTCCCACAGAACGTGGCGTGCAGATTTCCCGCACCACGCTCTTCGGCAGTTGTTTCACAGCACCGCAAGTGCTCGCAGCGCCCGGTATGGGAGCCGCAGCTTTGGTTGCTGCAGCGGGGTCCGTTCCTTGATCTGCTGGAAGGCGTCCCAGGTGAGGTGGCCACCATCACGGCTGCGGCTGCGCAGCACCTTCAACCAGTACCGCTCCCCAGCCCTATAGACCTTGGTGAGCGACCGGTAATTTCCGGCGACACCGTAATAGGCATAGTGGCCGCGTAGGACAGCGTTAATCGCGCCGACCTGTTTCCTGATCGTATGATGCCGCATTTCCCGCATCAGCGCCTGCAGCGACGAGACGCTCCGTCGAAGTCTCGACTTCTCCGTGCGCATGCCAACCTTGAAGTTACCCTTCAGGTTCCGCGTGCAGTACAGCGTCATGCCCAGAAAATAGAATGTCTCCGGGCGGTTTCTGCCGTGCTTGCCCGCGTGCCGCTGTGCGAACCGGCCAAACTCGACCAGTTTGGTCTTGGTCGGCTCAAGCGTGAGGCCAAATTTCCCCAGCCTGTGGCGCAGGGCCTCCTCGACGCGAAGTGCGTCCGAGCGATATTGGAAGCAGATCACAAAGTCGTCGATGTAGCGCACCAGCCGAGCCTCGCCCCGTAACCGGGTCTTCACGACGCGCTCGAACCAAAGGTCCAGGACATAGTGCAGGTAAACGTTGCTCAGCAGGACGCTGATCGAACCGCCTTGTGTAGTTCCTTCGTCACTCGGGTGGACAGCTCCGTCCTCAAGGACGCCCGCTTTCAACCAGCGTCTGATCAAGCTGATCAGGCGCGGATCCCCGACTCGATGTTCGATAAACCGGAGCATCCACTCATGGGACAAACTCCCGAAGAAATTCTTCAGGTCCGCCTCCAGCACCCAGCCCGTCATACCACCGGAGATCACCTCGTTGAGGGTCGACAGAGCATGGTGGGCGCTGCGCTCTGGCCTGCCCCCGAACGAGCAAGGCAGAAAGTCCTGCTCGTAGATCGCGGACAGCACCTCAGCGGTGCTACGCTGGAGCGCCCGGTCCGATACGGTTGGCACCCCGAGCGGGCGTTTCTCCGTCTTTCCGGGCTTGGGGATATAAACCCGCCGGACTGCCGGCGCGCGATACCCCTGACGGTGAATGGATTGAAGCATCGGCTCGATCCATTCTCCAAAGCTTTCCTTCGCCGCCTCCACCGTCTGCCTATCCACCCCGACCGCCGAACGGTTCGGAACCCTTGTAAGATTCCTCTGCACTCGGTCACGCGTGATGTGATGGGCAAGCGACGTAAAGCGGAGCTTCGGCTCACACCGAGCTTTCGCTTCTATGCGGTCAAGTTCTGTTTCCATGGTCAGCTTTATCTTTCCATTACATGAAAGGCCTCGTCTCCCGTTGGATGGAGCCCATGTTGCCCAAGAACACTTCAACTACCGCTGACCGCTTCCCCATGTGGCCGGCTCTCCCGACCTCGGAGTACTATCAGTCAGTCTGACTTCCACCCGACCATCAGTCCCTTCTCACCTCATCGGCTTGTCAGGTCCTACAAGTTTACGCTTGAGCCGGATGGATCTCCCTTGTTCACGTCAATGCCTTCGGTTGTATGCTGGCGGTACGAACCCCGGGAGTACCTCAGGCCACTCGCGAAGACGCGGCCTTCGATTCCGCCTTCCCCCAACGGGGATGGGGTCGGCTACTCCGATCACGATCGATTTCGGGGCTATCTTCCCGTTCACTGCTGTTCCGGCCTACAACCTCCCTGTCTACGCTTCGCAACGGCCGTTACCGGACGCCACGCAAGACTTGGTACGCGGCTGCTCGCTAGGCTTTGCCGCGGCCGTCATCTCAGACGGCTGACTTCAACGCGCTTGCAAGGCGCAACCCCGCACAGATCCACGCGGGCGGCTTTCCCGCACGTGGCTCCTACCTTGGGTGACTGACGGCGAAGCGGACGCTCGGCCATGGATGAAGGTTGCAAGGCTTGGGAAGGTAGTCGTCGGCTAGCTCTGCGACCCGTTCCCACGTTGCATCGTCCTTCTGGCTACGCCGCCGTAGCGATCGTCGCCAGAGGTCGATCACGCGGTACCTGAACGCCGTGAGCGCCCGGATATTCGTTGGAACCGCAAAGTAGCCGAAGTGTCCTTTTACGAGTTGCTCCAGCCATTTCCCCTGTTTGGGACTGGCCAATGCATGCGCCGCCGTAGCTCCACCTTGATGTCCTTGAGCTTCACCCGCATGCGGTCGCCTTGGGTCTTCCGTCTAAGCTGGAAGCGCCCTTTGCGCGATTTCCCGCAGATAAAGGTAAAGCCCAGGAATGCAAAGGTTTCCGGTTTGCCGAGCCCGCGTCGCTTGCGGTCGACCGCCGCAAAGCGGCCGAACTCAATCAGGCGGGTCTTGTCCGGATGAAGCGACAGCGCAAACTCCTCAAGCCTCGCGCGCATCGCATCGAGGAAGCGACGGACGTCGTCCTCGTGCTCGAAACCAATGATCACATCATCGGCATAACGCACGATGATCATATCGCCGGTGGCCCCACGCTGTCGCCAGCGCTCCGCCCACAGGTCGAAGACGTAGTGCAGGTAGATATTGGCCAGAAGCGGCGAAATCACCGACCCTTGACCCGTTCCCCTGTCATCCACCGTCACAATCCCGTCTTCGAGGATGCCCGCCTTCAGCCATTTCCGGATCAGGCGGATGATGCGCTTGTCGCCGATCCTGTGTTCCAGGAAGCGTGCGAGCCAATCCTGGCTGACGCTCCCGAAAAAGTTCTGGATGTCGGCGTCCAAAATCCAGTTCACCTTCCGCTTATCGATCGCCACGCACAGGGCATCCAACGCATCATGCGGTCCTCGTCCGGGCCGAAACCCGTAGGAGAAACCGCAGAAGTCACCTTCATAGATGGCGTTGAGCACCATGACCGTTGCACCCTGGACGACTTGTCTTCCAGGGCGGCAATCGCCAGCGGCCGCTGCTTTCCATCCGCCTTCGGTATGTACGTCCGGCGAGACGGTTGCGGTCGGTACGCCCCACTGTGGACCCGTTTGTGCAAGTCCCTGAGCCGAGGCTCAAGGTCTGCCTCGTAGTCCTGCCACGTCATGCCATCCACCCCGGGAGCGGCCTTGCGCTTGAGCGCGTAGAACGCCGTCCGAAGCGTGTCGACATTGATATGGTGGAAGAGCGCAGTGAACCGTTCCTTCTTCCTTTGCCTTGCGGCTTTCCGTACGCGGTCCAGCGCCTGGGTCACGCGAGCCCGGTCCTGTGTCCGGTGCGTGCTTTGCTGGCCCACGTTCCCCTTGGTCGCCGGCCTTGGCTCCACCGGCTCCGCCACCGGTTGCCCGGTTTTGTTCGTCGGCTTCACAGCTCCTATGCCGGAGTCAGACTTCTCCTGTCCGTTCATCATCGGCTACGGCTCCTCGCCTTCCCGATGCGGACCGGCATGGCGAACGCCACCCGGCCAGACAAGAGATCTCCCAGGTTCCGACGCGTTCCTTTCATGCGTGATGCGGCCCTAGACCCCGGCAGGGCGACGGTGCCTCGCTTATCGGCTCCGCACATGTTGCCTTCGACGGATGAGAACGTCTCGGCCCCTGCAATCTTATCACTATCGTGGCTCACTCCCACACCCCGCATGATTGCTGCGTACGCTTCGCCGTGGTCGTCACCTCCCACGCCGCAACACTTGCTACCGGGCGGTCGCTACCCCTTACCCGGACCGGACTCGCACCGGCTGGAACGCGCCAGCTTGGCCTGGCGCACCTCACCGTGATTGTCGCCGCGCAGCTATTACAGCATCCTGCCGATCAGCCCTACTGAGAGCGAGGCTGTCTATGTGCTCGATGGCCTGTTTGATCACGATACGATTCTGGAGATCGAGGAGCTGTTCACGGATACCGGGCGCGCGAGCGATCATGTTTTTGCGCTGTTCTGCCTGGTCGGCAAGCGCTTCGCGCCGCGCCTTCGCAACATCAAGGAGCGAAAAATCCGTTCCTTCGAAAAGGCTGATGCCTATCCGACACTGGCAAATCATATCGGCGCACCGATCAACACCGCGCTCATTATGGACCATTGGGACGAACTCCTGCGCCTTGCAGCGTAAATCACGACGCTTACCGTCGCGCCTTCGGCGATCCTCAAGCGGTTGTCCGCCTCATCGAAATACAGCGAACTGGCCAGAGCACTGCGCGGACTCGGCCGCATCGAGCGAACGCTGTTCATGATCGAATGGTATTCCAGTCCGGCGCTGCGCCGGCGTTGTCAGGCCGGTCTCAACAAGGGCGAAGCTGCACATAAGCTCAAGCGCGCCGTGTTCTTCCACGAACGCGGTGAAATCGAAGCCATACGGCTCTCGGCGCCAGACGACCGCCCCTATAGGTCACCGCCAGCCGGGCGCGACGCCCCGGACGGATTTATGCACCAACGTTCACTTATCTCGAACATCGAAACAGTCATCGAAGCGATTGCTTTCGCAATATGCGGAAAGGCGCACCGAGGAGCGCGCTCCCGTTTCGCTATCTCTTCCCTCCCGGCACGCGGGACACGAGACATGATAGTCTTCATGCCGCTCCCTATTGAACCTCTTAGTCGGCCGGTCCTCCGCGGAAATTCAACGCCCGCTCCAAATACCAAGAAGGGTCATCGCTGGACGAATCTGTCTCGACATACCCTTCGTTTTCGTCGCTCCTTCCTTCAACGGGATCCTCGCTCTCGGCTTGGAGATACTGTCGAGGCTTGTCTGCCCGCTGCCATTCACGGTCGCCGTTCAGCGTCCACTTATCGCCATGCCGTTTAGGATCAAGCACGAACTCGTTTCCACCCACGTCAACAAAGCCCATCTGCTCCAGACGGGGCCTCGGGTCATCGTTAGCAGGACGCGACATGATTAAGGGCTTCTTGCCGTCGAGCCGAAGTTGATGTTCGAGCAGAACATCGCCCGCGTTCTCAACGAGCGGATGGGTCACTCGCATAGCCACAACCGATGAGATGTTTTTTCGCTCCGGAAAGTGCTTTTTCTGCCAGTCTTTCCCTTTGATGCGGAATCCTGGATCCACTCTTAGCAGCCCGACGCTCTTGTCGCCCAACTGGTAACTGAAGTACTGCGCACCAGGCTTGTCAGCTACGCTCGCACCAACTCTAGCGACCATTGCGGTGCGCTCGGCTTTCTTGGACACGAAATCCGAGTATTCTAATGGATTATCGGCAATGTGCTTGACATCATCACTATAGAAATTCTTCAGTTCTTTTTCGAACCTCTTTCTGTCCAACTCGTAGATAGGAGGTTCGGAGGTGAGGGAATACAGCCGCGACGCCGACGACGAACCAGACGCCGCCTCTGCGAGCGTTTCCGTAAACGTCTGGTCATCTGCTGCCTGCCCCGATTCATCGGCTTGGCTCGCGCTTGTAGATTGGCTGGCTGATCCAGTGATACTGCTATACATGCGGTTCGCTCCCCAATTGAAATGGTTGCACCGTTGTAATATCGTTCTACTCAAGACCTGTTAGCAGCCTAAGCCAGGGAGCTGACGACGAGCTGACGTACGGAAGAGTGCATGGCAGCAACCCCTACCTCGATCTGATCCCGGCTGGCCACATGGTGAATAGCGCACAACGCCGAGCCGATCGACTACACGCGCGACGCGGTCGAGGCGCTGTTGAAACTTTCATCTGAGAGCCGGCTCCGCAAATCTGAACAGTGCGATAGGTGGAGTCTTTGCCGGACGGCTGGCAAGATTGGGCCGCGAGATCAGCGAGACGAAGAGTAGACGCGCACGCCGGAACAACAGGCACTGTAAAGTTATCAGCGGATTGATGCAGCGATAGCTGGCGGGGACGGCTGTCAGGCTGCGGCGACACACGCGATTTT